>NZ_JAPEMB010000001.1:0-632500 GCF_026343125.1 Streptomyces sp. NBC_00094
CTCACCGGCCAGTCCCGCGCGGCGCCGTCGTGGAGATTGTGGTCGACGGCGAGACCAAGCCGGTGGCCGTGAAGCTCAGCGTATGGATCTCCAACACCAAAACGAGGAGAGACCGGCTCACCGCCGACCAACTCGACGCCCTGCGGGAACTGGGCATGCACTGGGCGTGACACAGGCTGCGGCCGGTCGTTGGATCTGACGGTCAAGCAAAGGGCACAGAGGCCCCGGGACGTCGCTGGCTCCCGGGGCCTCGTGCTGTCGGCGGCCGGTGGCTCCGCCAGGGCCGACCCTGCAACGCGGGGTGCAACGCAGAGCGGAAGAGGTCCATCGTGTGGCATCGCCGCAGGTTGATGAGGATCTGCCAAATCGGCTCTGGCCGGAGTTTCGTGATGTCCCGGCTCGCCCAGCCCTGGCCACAGCAGATCCCCGGTGCGCCTATACGGGTCACTTCCGGGCGTCCCCCGAGCGAAAGACGCTCGGTGGGGGTAGGTCGCTTCGCGCAAGGTGACCTTGGGATCCGTGAGGAGATCAGCTGTGTACGCAGTAATTCGGCGTTACGAAGGAGTGACTGACTCTGCCGAGGCGGGACGCCGAGTGGATGAGGGATTCGTGCCTCTCCTCCACCGAGTCCCCGGCTTCGTGGCCTACTACTGGGTGGACGCCGGGGACGGAGTGATGGTCTCTACCAGCGTCTTTGAAGACCAGTCCGGGGCCGAAGAGTCGATCGAGCGGGCGGCGGACTTCGTAAGGGACAACCTCGCGTCGCTGCTCCCCAACCGTCCTCAGGTCACGGCCGGCATGGTTGTGGCTGCTGGGTAGCGACCTACGAAGGGGGCCGCTGGATCCCAGCCACCTCCACTCCGACGACCCGGCCCTTCACGAAACTCCGGCCAGAGCCGCCAAATCGGCCAGTGTTGCTCTTGGCTCCCCAGTTGGCTGCTTCCGTCAATCAGGGCTGGATTTCGTTCGCTGCGCTAGATTCGGGGCCACTCAGCCATCAAGGGTTCCTTCAGCCTTGGAAGCGGCGGTCCAGCACGCTTCGGATCGCTCGTTGCGGCCCCGAGTGCGGCTGGCCGACATGACGCTGCACACAAGCCGAGGGGCCGCGGGCGGGGTTCTCAACACGGGTCATGGGCCCACGCGTTGATCCTGCCGCCCTATGACGGGCGGGCTCGCCCCAGCACAATGCGCGTGGAGCCCCGCCGACAACGGCTGATCCTGGGCTCGTTGAGGAGGAGGACCCTCATGCAGCCCGAAGTCATGTCCGCGCTGATTGCCACAGGAGGCGCCGTGATCGGCGTCGCCATCGGGATACTTGGACCGCTGGCTGCCGCCCGCATCCAAGCACGGGGAGCGCGGGAACAGGCGGATGCCACCGTTGCCGCCGCCCAGCACGCCACCAAGGGGCAGTACCGGGCGGTGATGGATCAGCAGGCCCGCCAGGCCCGACGCGATGTCTACAGCCGGTTCCTGGACGCTGTCCGCGTCGTGGAGCAAGCGATACTTCGCGGGCCGCAAGAGGAACTTCGCCAGGCTCACCGGGTGCTGGGGGAGGCTCAAGCCCAAGTGGAGATCGAAGGACCCGACGAGGTCCAGCAAGCCGCCCTGGAGGTCGTCCGCAGCCTGACCTCGTGGGAATGGGACCGCGATACCGCTGACCGCCTTGCGCGGAGCGTCGAGGCACTGAACCACCCCGATCCGTCATGGTCCGCCGGGCAGCAGGTGGCAGCCGCTGAATTGGTTACGGCTATCTCCGCCATGGAAGCGGCGGTCATGACGGCGAGCAATCAGGGAGGGTTCGAGGACTGGCGGAAGTGGAGGCGGTTCCTCGTCGGGGCTAACAACCCTGAGTCGCAGTTTGGACGGCGGGATCTCCTGCGCGTCTATGGCGATGTCCTGCCGTCGGACGACGTCTCCGCGTCGTTCGACAGTGCCCTGGCCCGCGCGCGCGATGCGGCCGCCGCCGCCGTTTCGGCAGGTGTCTTCTCCGCGTCACCTAGAGAGCTGCTCGTGTGCTTAGCGGTGCGCGGGAAGGTAGTACCGGGCGCCGACATCCACGAAGGGAAGCGCAGCCATCGGAAGGACCAGGAGCGGTTCCGCAGCGCCGCCCGCCAGGCGTTGCACGAGGTCCCAGAGCTGTAGCGAAACCGCTGCGTGGGTGCATATCCTGGGCTGCCGACCGGGTGACGTGACGGTCGACCGTAGTCCCTTGAGGCGCCGCCTGAACCTGGACGACAAATTCAGCCAGACGACGTGGGTTTCGGACGGGCCGTATCTGCTTGATCGATGAATGACCTCTGCCGAGCAAGACTCGCCTGCCTTTGACCACGAGGCCTACAAGCAGCGGAGCACCGTCGAACGCTGCATCAACAATCCGTGCGGAGCCATCGCGCCAGATCTGCGGCGAGCTGGTCGGCGGCCTGCCCAGGGGGGATCAGGTCGAGCGACTCCAGCAGCCGCAAGGGCAGGCGGGGCTCATCCGCGTCCGGGTAGTCGCCGATCGCTGGCTCGGCACTCTCCACACAGCCATCAACCCCTGGCGACGTCATCGCGGCGACCTCGGAGGCCGAGCAGGAGTACCCGAAGATGGGTCAGGCTCCGGCCAGCGTCACGGCCTCCGTCAGAGCGAGTGTGGGCCGGGATGTAGCCGCTCGGCCTACCGGCGCCCAGCAAGGGCTCTCTCCGAGGAAATGCCACGTTCGTGAGACTGCACCGCATGCCATCACTATGAGACGGCTCGAAGATTGCCGGCCAGAAGCCCGACCCATGCCATGAAGTCTGAGACCCTACAGCCCCCAGGCTATGCAGACCACCGCCGACCGCCTTCCGCCGCCTCTCACCGGCCAAGCAGCAGAGTGCCGAGCAGCAGGTCTCAACGCATCAACAACTGTCCCTTCATCCGTACGCGGGTGGGGACGTTTCAAAGAGCGTCATCGTGGCATGGTGCTCCTGCTCACCGTCCCGGCCGTCGCGCCCGGACTATGTAGGTTTGGCTCATGGTTGATGACTGGCGGAAAGACCGGGTCGGGGCTGCTCTGAGAGGAGAGAACCCGACCGTGTTGCGGCGCCTCACAGCAGGGTTCGCGGTGATCGGCGACGTGCAGTTCCTGCCTGGATATTCAGTCCTTCTCGTAGACGAACCGGGTGTGCAGCAGTTGTCGGACCTGCCGAGAGCGAAGCGGTTGTCGTTCCTGTCCGACATGGACCAGCTCGGTGAGGCAGTCGAACGTGCCTGCCGGCACCTGGACCCGGCTTTCCGGCGGGTCAACCTGGAGATTCTGGGGAACAAAGACCCGTTCCTGCACGCCCATGTGTGGCCGCGGTTCGAGTGGGAGCCGGCCGATGTTGTGGGAGCTCCGGTCTGGCTGTACCCGCGTGCCCGGTGGAGCGACGAGCGTTTCAGGCTCGGTTCCCGGCACGACGTGCTCCGCGAAGCGATCAGCAGCGAACTGGTTCGGTTGCGCGCTTGACGGCGCTCGGTGGCGTCGCCGTTCAGGGCGAGGGGTCCGAGCGGCCCACTTGGCCAGGCTTCCGGGTGATGGTCGGCGTGTGGATGACGGCGCTATTCGTCACTCGTGTCAGCCCCAGTGCGTCACGGCCTGCCAGCGTGAACTACCAGGTCGTTGGGGCTACTGCGCTGACAACCAGAGGACGAATCCCCACTCCCACTCCCCCACCGACCATCAGGTCGATCCTCTCCGCCAACGTAGGCGTGTGCACGATGGTCGTTCCCCGACCTGTTCGGGGGCTCTGAGATCTCACCGGCGGTACGTGACGCCGTGATCGGAAAGGTCACCGGGGACGAGCGGGAGGACACCCGGATCGGTACGGCGACCGTCCTCGCCCCGGCATTCGTCGGCACCCTCACGGGGCGGCGCCGTCGAGCACGAGCGACCTCAACCGGCTGACCCGTGGCTGCGGCTGCGGCTGCGGCCAGCGGAGGCAGCCCCGGAGGCGTAACCGGCCTCAGAGGTCATGCGCCGTACCGCCCTGCTGAGAAGCCGAGCCCCTTCGGGTGACGGGACAGACACCCCTCCCGGCCCCGACAGGCTCGGAGTGCGCCGCGGCGCCCGGCGTCGCCGCACTGAGCTGGTCCAGGATCTCGTCGGCGAGCAGATCCTGCGGACCCTTGAGCGCATCGGCGGCCGCCCGGTCCGAAGGAAAGACCAGCTCGGCCGCGATGTTGTCCTGCACGATGCGAGCGAGGTTGTCCAGGGCCACGGACACCGGGTCCGAGAGCGGCTCGGCGGCTGGCAGGTCGATCAGATGGGTGGACACCTTCGCCGGGTTCATGCACGGCCGGATGATGATCGAGTTCTGGTTCAGTTCGGACGTGGCCCACTGGGAAAGCACGACCGTGTACAGGTCCCGCCACGCCTCCTCACCGATCCGGGCTCGCCACTTCCGCAGGATGTCCTGCACACCCGCGATCTGGGCCTCGGCCGCGTACCTCATGTTGGTGCGGATGCCCGCGTACACGCTGTGGGAGAAGTCCTCGAACGACCTGATGTCGAAGGACCGGGCCTCTGTGGAGACCTGGATGAACGAGAGTGCGCCGTCGAGTACCCGCTCGCACGAGACCACCATCTCCGGCGGGATGCCGGCCTGGTCGAGCTCCCGCCGGGCGGCGGCCAGCGTGTCCGCGTACTGCCGGAGCGGTGTGATCCAGTCGGTGTTCGCGGTGTCCTTGAACGCGACCATGGCGAGGTCGTGCGAATCGATGCGGTCCGCGCCGGGGACGTTCGGAATCCTGCCGCTCAGGTGGGGCGCGATGATCGAGAAGACGCCGAGCGGCACATGGCTGACGGACTTCGCCAGCTCGAACACCTCCCCGACGGGATGCAGCGACTCCTGCGTGCCGTCGTGGACGAGGGTGAACCTTCCGCCCTTGGCGTCGTTCTGGACCACGAGGACGGGACTCAGCTGCGCGATCAGATCCGACTTGAGCGCGGCGTAGTGCGACCGCATACCGCTGTTGACCGCCACGATCGCGTCGCGGGCCCCACGACGCCGACCGGCCAGGGCGTCGGCGGGTGCCCCGCTCCCGTCCTCGGCCGCCGCCGGTGAGGCCGCGAGACCCGCCATGACGCCGACCGCGGTGGTACGGCCGAGGAAGCTTCTGCGTGTGGTCATTCTCCGCCTTCCGTAAGGGCCCACTCGCCGGGCGAGGGGCGGGGAACACGAAGTGGACAGCGCGCGCGGCCTGCCTTCCCCGCGGGAAGGCACCGGCGCGCCGGTGTTCCCGGCAGACGGACAACGATCCCGAGCACACGCGCGCATCGGGTTGTCGCGTATCGGGTTGCGCGGCGGCGACCCCGTACCAGCTCGGCGCCCGCTCGGCCGTGAGCTGTTCCAGGGCACCCTGTGCGGTTTCCTACAGCACCCTCGCCTTCCGACTCACCGAGACTTGCGCGGGACCGTTCTCCTCCACCCGCCGCTCCACATACGGCACGGTCCCGCCAGAGCTCACAGCGCCTGATACCGGTCGATACCGCCGCCCGAACCGCCTCCGTACCTGCCGGTCCTGGCGTCTGGCGCGCGAGACCGTTATGGCGGCCCACTACCACCCTGTGAGGAGATCCCGTGCTCGAAAGCTTCGGCGAGGCACTCGCGGACCGGGAGTACTACCTGCCGCTGCCCAGCGTGGCCGACCCCGGGCCGCGCTTCGCTCCTGGCGAGGTGCCGCCGGGCCTGCGCGGATCCGCCCAGGGCATCTGGACGGTCTGGGGCAGTCCGCGGACCGGGCTCGCCGAGCAGGGCTGGAAGATCCACGTGTCGGCGCGGCTGGACCGGGCGCAGCACGTGCTCGACACGGTCGCCGGGATCTGCTTCTCCGAAGGTGTGCCGTTCAAGCACCTGAGCGCCCGGCTCTTCTTCCTGTTCCTCCATCACAAGCACGCCGTGCGGGCCCAGTCGGGCAAGTTCTGCACCGTCTACCCACCGGACACGGCGACCGCCCATCGGCTGCTGGAACAGCTGCGCGACGCACTCGACGGGGAGGAGGGGCCGTACGTCCTCACCGACCGGCGCTTTCGCGACTCGCGGACGGTCCATTACCGCTACGGCTCCTTCGACGGCGCCCGCAGCCGGGTCCGGGCCGACGGTACCCGGGAGGGGATGATCCGCGACGGCTCCGGCCGCGAAGTCGTGGACTCGCGACTGCCCGCCTTCCACTTGCCCGCAGGGATCACGGACCCCTTCGTCGAACAGGAGGAGCAGCCGCACGCGGGCCCGATCCTGATCCGCGACTACGAGGTGACCCGCGCAGTGCGCCTGAGCAACGCCGGCGGCGCCTACCAGGCCCGCGACCGGCGGACCGGCCGCACCGTCTTCCTCAAGGAGGCCCGCGCCCACAACGGCCTGGTCTTCGACGGGACTGACGCGCAGCAGCGGCTGCGGCACGAGTACGACGTGCTGCGCGAGCTGCACGCGGCGGCCCCAGGGGTAGGCCCGGAGCCTTTGGACCACTTCACGGAGTGGGAGCACGACTTCCTCGTCACCGAGCACGTCGCGGGGCAGCCGCTGGTGGGCTGGCTGAGCCGGTCATCCCCGCTGGCCCGCGCCGACCGCTCGGCCGAGTCCGTCGCCGCGTACTACGAGGCGTGTCGGCGGCTGCTGGCCGCGCTGGACGCCTCGCTCGACCGGCTGCACGCCGCCGGCTACCGGTTCGGTGACCTCAGCCTGGGCAATGTCCTGGTCACGCCTTCGGGCGGGGTCCGGCTCGTGGACTTCGAGGCGGCCTCGGCGCTGTCCGCGGCCCCGTCCGGGATGGGCACTCCGGGGTTCACGCCGCCGCCCGGCCTGCGCCGGGCCGACGCCGATCCGCTGCTGCAGGACCGGTACGGCACGTCGGCAGTCGCGCTGGCCTTCCTGGCCCCGTTCAACGAGATCGCCGAGCACGCGCCCGCCAACCTCGCACTACTGCGTCGCGATCTGGCGGACGTGGCTCCGCCGCAGGACCTGTGGCAGCGGGCGACCGCTTTCCACCTGGCGAAGGACCGGGCGCAGGAGCAGAACGGTCCCGACCGCCCGCCCTCCCCCGTCGAGCTGGACACCGATCCGCGCGCCTGCCTCACCCGGCTGGCCGAGGAGGTGGCCGCGGGGCTGCTGGAGATGGCTGACGCCGACCGGCCGGACTGGGCCTTCCCGCCTTCGCCCGAGGCGTTCCGGACCAACAACGTGTGCCTGGCCTACGGCACGGCCGGGGTGGTGCACGCCCTCCACCGCACCGGGACTGCGGTGCCGGAGGAGATCCGCGAACGGCTGCGCCACGACACGCTGGCGCTGCGCGACGCACTGTCCCCCGGACTGCTCGTCGGCTCGGCCGGCATCGCCCAGGTGCTGGCCGGCCTCAGCCGGCTGGACGAGGCCGTCGACCTGCTCCGGGACGCCGACGGCCACCCGCTCACCGCCTCCTGCGGCACGCTGGCCGGCGGGCGGGCCGGGGTCGGCCTGGGCTGGCTCGCCCTGCACCGGCTGACCGGGGAGAGCAGCCACCTGGAGCGGGCCGCTGCGGCGGGGGAAGGCCTGTTGCGCACCCCCGACCTGCCGGCCGCCCTTGGCGAGTACGACGCCCGCGGCCTGCTGCACGGCCGATCGGGGCTCGCCCTCTTTCTCCACCGCCTGGCCCGCGACACCGGCGAGGCCCGCTTCCTGGAGGCGGGCCGTCTGCTGCTCCACCAGGAGCTGGACCGCACCTTTCCGCTGGACGACGGCACCCTGTCGATCTCCGACAACGCACAGCTCACCCGTGCCATGCCGTACCTGGCCACGGGTGCGGCCGGTCTCGCGGCGGTGCTCACCCGCTACGTGGCCACCGCGCCGGACGAGCGCTGCGCCGCGGCACTGCCGCGGCTGGTCGCCGGCATCCGGGTCTCCTGCGCCACGAAGGAGGCGGGCCTGTACCGGGGGCTGGCCGGACTGATCTGGTCCCTGACCGAGCACGCCGAGCTCACCGGCACGGACGCCGCCCGCAGGGATGCCGTACGCGCTGCAACCGGCCTGCTGAAATACGCCGTCCCGTACCGACGCGGTGTCCGCTTCCTCGGGGCGGGTTCACAGCGGTTCACCGCCGACCTGTCCAGTGGCGGGGCCGGTGTCCTGCTGGCCCTGCACCGCCTGCTGGCCGGCCCGCTCCTGACGGGGCCCCACCATGCGCGTCCCCGGCTCCCTGCAGCCTCCTGACGTCACCGGACGGGCCTCCCATGAACCCCTCGGCACGGCGGCGAACACCTCCGTGCCGAGGTATGCAGTGACCAACCGATACAACCCGACAGGAAAGAGGAGGTCATCCATGAGCCAGATTCTCGCGCTCCAGGCCCTGGACACCGAGCAGGAGGCCGACGCCTTCGTCCCCTGCTTCAGCGTCGCCTGGAGCATCAGCGACATCTTCCCCGACCCGATGTAACAAGCCGGTACCCGCGAGGGCCGGAACCGGTGATCCTGCCACCGGTCCCGGCCCGCTACGTTCGCCGGCCCGACGGTCGGCGGTTGACCGGACACCAAGCGGGGTTGGGCGGCGTTCCTCTTCGCTCCCACGCTCGTGGGCACCATCTACGGCATGAGAAGCCGTCGCCATACCGATCATGGAGTCTGTCGATCGAACGGGAGTCTCGATCGGGTGCTCGCGGGCACTGCCCGGCATGAGAGCCGGGCCTGGCGGTATACGGCGAAAATCCAGGGGAGCAGACGGCCGCGCGCTGCTACGGTCGGGCGCCATGAGCTGGCTTCCCGATGACTTCCTCCACCCCGTCCTGGTACCGCTGCCGGGCGGTGGCCATCACCTGCGGCCGATCCGGGAGGCGGACACCCCGCTCGACTATCCGGCTGTGATGGGTTCGCGCGAGCGGCTGTGGACCATCTTCGGCCCGGCCTGGGGCTGGCCCGCGGCCACCATGACCTACGAGGCCGACCAGGCCGACCTGTTGCGGCACGAGAAGGAGATCGCCGCACACCAGTCCTTCAACTACGCGCTGTTCGACGCGGCGGAGACAGCGCTGCTCGGCTGTGTCTACATCGACCCACCGGAGAGGGCCGGCGCGGACGGCGAGATCTCCTGGTGGGTGGTGGACGAGCTGGTGGGCAGCAAGGTCGAGCAGGCCCTCGACGCGCTGGTGCCGCAGTGGATCGCCGCCGACTGGCCGTTCGAGCAGCCGCGCTTCCTCGGCCGCGAGATCTCCTGGTCGGACTGGCTCGCCCTGCCGGAGCATCCCGACACGTAAGTGGTTGTTGCCCGTACCGATCTCGAAGGCTGTCGATCGAACGGGAGTCTCGATCGGGTGACTGCGGCGGTTTCCGCGCGTGAAAGCAGGGCCTCCAGGTACCTCGGGGGTGCGATCCCATTCCGAGTGGTTCCCGAAGGCCCTGTTGTCTTTGTTGTACGTGCCTGAGCATGTTGACTTCAACTCGCCCGCCGTGTCGTGCGATTGCCTCGCGCACGTGTACGGCAACGCGGCCGACCATCCGAACCGGGTGCGCAGGTATCCGTGGTCATGACGGACGCGGAGTGGGCGGCCGTCCGGCCGCTACTGCCGGTGCTGGCCTGGTTCCAGGGGCGGGGTGGACGGCCCGAGGGCTACTGCCACTAACAGCTGTTGGACGCGATCCGCTACCTGGTCGCGGGCGGGATCTCGTGGCGGGCGATGCCCGCGGACTTCCCCGCATGGGCCCGGGTCTACGCCTTCTTCCGCCGCTGGCGCGAGCAAGGACTGATCACCGAGTTCCACGACCGGCTGCGCGGGACGGTCCGTGAGCACGAGGGCCGCGAGGCCGAGCCCACTGCGGGGATCATCGACGCGCAGTCGGTGCGGGCCGCCGCGACGGTGCCAGCCGCCTCACGCGGCTACGACGACGGAAAGAAGGTGCCGGGCCGCAAACGGCACATCGTGACCGACACCCTCGGCCTGCTCCTGGCCGTCGCGGTCACAGGTGCGAGCATCGGCGACCCGGGACGCCGCCGTGGGCCTGCTGATGCGGCTGCGCCGCCTGCACCGCGACATCACCCTCGTCCGGGCCGACGGCGGCTACACCGGCTCCCTCGTCGGCTGGTACCGGGACAAACTCGCCCTGACCTTGGAGATCGTCAAACGCACCGACGACATGGCAGGGTTCGCGGTGCTGCCAAGGCAGTGCGTGGCAGAGCGCACGTTCGCGTGGTTGATGAACTCCCGCCGTCTGGCCCGGGACTACGAGACCCTGCCCGCCACCAGCGAGGCGATGATCCGGTGGCCGACGGTCACGCGGATGAGCCAGCGTCTGGGACGGCCACGGTCCGCCGGCCGGCCGGCACCGAACGCCCCCGACGCCTCCAGGAGGAGCCACCCGCGCTCCGCCAGGCGCCGGGCTTTCGACCGCAGCCCCTCGACCTTCGCCGGCGTCGCGTCAAGGCCCAGCTCCACCGCGATCTCCTTGGCCCGAAGCGGTCCGTGACCCGTGGATCGCCGCTGTTCCAGCACGCCCAGAATGCGCTGATAGTCCGGCGCCGGAACCGTCACCGGCAGCCCTTCCCGCCAGGGCCGCACCGTCGAACCCGATACCGGCGCGAGCGACAGCACCGCTTTCTCCTCGGCCTCGGTCCCGGCGGTGGTCGTGGTCTCGGCAGACCAGGCTTCCAGAGCCTCGACCAGCTCTTCCCGCGCGATCACCCGCTGGTCCAGCTCGACCTCGGCGGCCTCCAACACCTCAGCCAACCGAGCGACTTCCTCCCGTAGCCCTTCCCCCCGCACACGGGCCGCTGTCTCCCGCTCCTCCAGCATTCCCAGCACCGACGCCATCGCGCACCCCTCGCTCACGGAGCGGAAACAAGACGCCGGATGCCTCTCTCATTCCGAGCTACACCATGCCTGACCAGCAGAAATCAACGGATCACGTTCGATTGAGATACGGCTTCTCACCCCAGAGCACTGCGAACCTGGTTGATCCCGGGCTGACGCTAGGCGCTGAGCCGGGATGGACCGGCGGTTTGCACCGAATCTTGACTCAATTAAGTGGGACAGGCCACGCTCCCTCGCCTTCGCCGTACCCGCCCCGCCTCCCCCGCCCAGGCCGACGAGGTCCTGAACGGGATCACCCCACTGCCGGCCGCCGAGGGGATCCTCTGCGGCTACAGGCGGGGGCAGATTCTCAGGCGTTTCCGGCATTGTCGGTCTCCGGTGCTAGCGTCGCCACCATGGCAAACCGTTCGTATCTCTACTCCGCAGACTCGATGCCGAGCGAGGCAGAGGTCCCCAAGCGGATCCGATGCATATCCGAGCACAACTGGGACATCCCTCTCGCGCATAAGCTCATGGTGGGGCGTGGAACGACGATCGTCCCGTCCATGATCTGGAACCCTCCGATCGGCATCGCCGGGGACTACGCCAACGGGGCGGCCCTGCTCCGCGACCTCCTGTGTGCGGTCGGCAAGGGCTTGGAGGACGACGCCGAGTTCGCCGAATGCGTTGCCAGGACCACGGCCCACCTTGAGAAGCAGCAGGCGAAGTACTTCGTCCTCGAGACCGGGGAGATTGTCTCGATGACGGACGACGATCCGGCAGCGAGCGTGCGGCGTCTGGTGTCCGAGGACATCCCCGAGGCCGTCGCCAAGGCCGAGGCCGCAATCGCCGGCCAGAACGATGACTGGCTGGCCTCGGTCCGCGCTGACTGGCAGAGACACTTCGCGTCCTTCTACAGCGAGGCTCTCTACTTCTCCTTCCCCAGCTGACGGGGTTTCACCGTGGCAACCAGGCCGGTCCCGTTCAGGTGAGTGGTCTGCATGCCTCCACCCTCCCGGCCTAATAAAGACTCCGGCAGGAGTTGTCCGTTGCCCCTGAGAAGACGCAACGGGCAACGAGACGGGGCGTACGGACGGACGGACGGGGACCGTCCGGGCCGCCTCCGCGAGCAGGGTGTCACTGGATCGAGCGTCGGCTGTGGCCGGCGGCCAGCAGCGCATGGACGGTTGCGTGCTTGGCGCGGGTGCGGTGGGCGAACCGGTGGGGCGCCTGCCCGGGCCGGACCTTCGTACGAAGGCGCGGACTCACGTCGCGGGGCGGCAGTGCACGCTGACGGCGTAGCCGCAGCCTTGGTAGTAGGGATCACCGCTCCAGGTGGCGTAGCGCTGCCGCAGGGTCAGTCCGGCCTGGGTGCACCAGTGGTCGAACTCTGTCAGGGTCACTGTGGGTTCCGGCAACGGCAGGTGCGCTGCGTCCAGTCCCATGCCCGTGACCAGTAGACCGCCGGGGCGCAGTGCGGCGGCCAGCTGCCGAACAACCATGGGTTCGGTGCCCGGGGCCAGCAGGGGGATGACGTTTCCGGCGGCGAGTGCCATGTCGAAACCCTGATCCAGGCCGAGGGTGTCCAGGCGGAACAGGTCACCGAAGAGCCATTCCTGCGTGGGGGCGTCTCGGCGGGCCACGGCGAGCATCGAGGGGTCGACGTCCACGCCGGTGCAGTGGTGGCCAAGCTCCGCGAGTCGGATCGCGATCCGACCGGTGCCGCAGCCGGCATCGAGCACCCGGGCGGCGGGCTTCAGCAATGCGGTGCAGAAGGTGGCCTCGCCGTGGATGTCGTGGCCTGATTCGGCGAGCTGCGCGAAACGCTCAGCGTAGTCCTCTCCGGATTGTCCGCCGGTCAGTTCCGCCCAACGGTCGCGTTGCCCAGTCATGTTCCCAGTGCCTTCCGGTCAGCCTCGCCCCGCAAGCAGGAGCGAAGACGGTGGCATCACACTACGTGCAGCCGTAGGTGCGCACCTCGCGAGGCACCCAGTTCGTCACCCTCGAACAGCACGCCGGCTCGATGGCGGGAAGGGGTTCTATTGGTACGGATGTGCGGGCTGGTAGCAGCCAATTCGCCAGCGCGCAGTCGCTCCTTGGCAGCCAGCGGGTCACCCCGTGACAGAGCAGCCAATCCGCTGCTCTCTCCCACACACACCACCAGGCACGCCGCACACACCAACGCTGACGCCCACCCACTGCCACCAATGCGCACATTCCCACCCCCGAAAGGCGGTGGAGGTCCCGCCCGACGGGAGCCAGACCAAGCTCGGCATCTGGTACAGCAACACCAAATCGAGGCGGGACAAGCTCGCCCAGGAACAGCTCAACGCACTCGCCGAACTCGGCATCGAATGGGCTTAGACCGTGTCTCACGTGGTGATCTTGGAGAGCTTCTTGTAGCAGGTCATGACCGCAGCGAAGCCGAGGAAGGCTAAGACGTCATCTCATTTGGTGAGTCTGCGGTAGCAGATGAGGGTGCAGGCGATGCTGGTGAAGGCGAGGAAATGGTCTGCCTTGCGTTCGTAGCGACGGTGGAGGCGGCAGCAGCCGGCAAGCCAGGACATGGTTCGCTCGATGGTCCAACGGTGTCGGCCCAGCCGCTGTGAGGACTCGATCCCCTTGCGGGCGATGCGGTGGGTGATGTCGCGTCCACGTAGCCATCGTCGCAGGTGGGGGCAGTCGTAGCCCTTGTCCGCGTGAAGCTTGCCCGGCTTGCGCCGCCTGCGCCCACGGCGGGAGCGGATCGGTGGTATGCCCTTCACCAACGGGATCAGGGCTTGGCTGTCGTGCAGGTTCGCGCCCGAGATTCCGACGGAGATAGACAGACCGGTCCGCTCGGCGATCGAATGGATCTTCGATCCGTACTTGCCCCGGTCCACAGGATTCGGACCTGTCAGGTCCCCCTTTTCAGGGCCCGCATGTTCACCGAGTCGATCGCGCAGCGGGACCAGTCCAGCTTGCCGCGGGCACCGAGCTCGTCGAGCACCACGCGGTGGAGCTTGGCCCACACCCGAGCCTTCGACCACTCGCTGAACCGCCGATGGGCGGTTGCCCCTGACAACCCGAAGGACGCTGTCGGCAGTTGCTGCCACGTGCAGCCCGACGTGGCCACGAACACGATCGCCGCCAGCACCTCCCGGTCGCCATGCCGACGCCGACCGCCGCCCTGAGGTCGCGAAGGAGCCTCCGGCACCACCCTCTGGAACAGCTCCCACAGCTCATCCGGCACCAGCCGCTCAACAATCCCCACGACCTGTCGCGCCTACGACTTGCTGGAGCAGACGGCCCCAGTCCAGGTCGCCTGGAGATCACGGCAGACAATGGTGAGCGTGCCGTCCCAGCAGGCGATCTCGTGGCTGCAGCCGACCCTGTGCGGCAGGATCTCGTCGAGAATCACCGTCCCGAGGTCCGTTCCTCGGTCCTCGTCGGCGGGATCGATGACGAAGCTGGACACCCCTGCGTAGTGGATCAGCAGGTCTTGGTCGTGCTTCCAGCAGTTGTGCCGGAACTCGACCTCCATCTCCTCACCACCAGCGCCCCGGACGGCCCGAAGCGTCAGGTCCTTCACGCATCGACTGCTGCGAAAGTCGTAGTGGTCCGCGTCAGTGGCGAAAGTCCGGGCGCCCGGCGGCAGGTCACCGGAGATCGAGGGCAGATGGCTCAGGTAGCGAGCCGGATCCAAGACCCCTGACAGCTCGCCAACCTGCGCATCAAGATTGACGTACTCCATCGACCTTCGCCCCCGCTCATGGCTTCCCACTGGCTGACGAATCGTCGCACAGGCTCACCAAATGAGATGACGTCTAAAAAGTGACCACCCTTGCGTTCATAGCGGACGGATCAGACGGCGGTATCCCGAAAAACCATGAGATCGACCTCTCGATCTTCCACCGGTGCCTTCCGAGACATTCGGAGGACTCCACACCCCGCCGGGCGATCCGTGGAGTGATGTTGCGTTCGCGTAGCCACGCCAGGTTGCCGGCCGAGTGGTACGCCTTGTCGGCCCGGACCTTGTCGGGGCGTCGCCGACGGGGGCCGCGGCGCGAGCGGACAGCTGGGATCCCGAGGACGAGCGGGCCAAGCGCTTGGACATCGTTGACGTTCGCGGCGGACACCCCAACGACCATGGGCAGCCCCTGCGCGTCGGTCAGAACGTGCAGTTTGCTGCCCGCTTTGCCTCGGTCGACCGGATTCGGCCCCGTCAGCCCCCCCTTTTTTTCCGCGCGCACCGAGGCCGCGTCGACGATCACAGAGCTCCAGTCGAGTCCGCCACGGGCTCCGATCTCGTCCAGAATCACGCGGTGCAGGCGACGCCACACTCCGGATGTGGTCCAGACAGAGAACCTCCGGTGAGCCGTCGCCGACGACACTCCGAATGTCGATGGCAGATACCGCCACGCGCACCCGCTGGTCAGCACGTACACGACGGCCGTGAATACGGCGCGTTGGTCGATCGGCGTGGTGCCACCGCCCTGCGGGCGCGAGCGAAAGGACGGCAATACCGGCTCGACCATGGCCCATAGATCATCCGGCACGAGCCGCTGCGACAGGTCCGTACCCATGAACGATAATGATGCCGCTGCCAGCCTGCCCGGCACGGTTGCCGGGGCGTTGGGCTGGTTACCCCGGTCCACCTCAGAATGGGCGCATGGCTCCTCTTTCCACCAACCCGCGCTCGTTGAACGCCGACGAGCGCGCAGCGCTTGAACACATCCTGTCGGCGGAGTTCGATGGCGCGTCGCAACTGCGGAGTCAGCTGGACCGCACCGAGGTGACCGCTGTCTGGGGGCCTGACTCCGTGAGCGTCGATCTGCAGGTCCGGGAACCGTGCGAGCATGCGGCATTGCCGACAGAGCTCGTTCCCGTGGACGCGCCCGTGTATGACGCGTCCGGTTCCTGCGTCGGCATGATCCTCGTATGGACGGACCAGGGAGCCACGCTCGCGGCCCTGGAATTCGCCTGGGTCACCGACGAGATGCCCACGTCTCTCCCGACCATTGTGGACGGCCGGCTCAGCCGGCCGTCCTGACGACTCCGCCCGCCCTCAGCGCCTACGCCCCGCAGGGGACGAGATCGCCACGTGAGACACCGTCTTAACCAATGAGACAGCACCTTGAGTTCATCCAGAACACACGGGTCGAAACCCTCCAGAGAGCCTGAACACCCGTCGGTTCCCGACGAAGAACCCTCAGTTTCGCTGAACCCGCGGGACTCGAGGCCCTGTTCTCGTATAGCTACGGCCAGGTGGCGTGTAGCGCTGCGTAAGGCTAGGGCTGCGGCCCTGACAGCTCTTCAGCGCCGGGCCCCGGACTCCAGGGCGTTGACGCGGTTCTCGTACTCGCGGTGGGCCTTGCGCTGCGCCGCGACCACCGGGACGCCCTGGGCGCCGTCGAGCGGCTGGCAGAGGGCGAGGAACTGGGCACCTGGGCGGAAGGTCATCGCTCCTCGGGGGCGGTGGGTAGGGCATAGGTACCCGGTCAAATGCGTTGTCGAGGCAGTAGCCTGCTGTCAAGATCGTTTGGTGAACATGCCACAGCACCGGAGCGCCCCTTCCGTACGTCCCATCACCGACGCCGACGTTCCCACTGCGGTCGATACTCTCGCCCGCGCCTTCGCCGACTACCCCTTCACGCGGCACGTGATCGCGGCGGATGGTCATGAGGAGCGGATTCGGCGTTACCAGGAGCTGTGCCTGACCCGTATCGGCATGGTGTACGGCCGGGTCTGGGTCGCCGACGAAGGCCGCGCCGTGGCCGTCTGGGCCGTTCCCGGCCAGGACCCCTCGCCCGCCTTCGCCGAACTCGGACCGCTCCTCGGCGAACTCAGCGGCGACCGGGCCGCCGCTTCCGAGACCGCGGACACGGCCATGGCCCCGTACCGGCCCGAGGAGCCGGGGTGGTTCCTGGAGACCGTGGCCACCGCCCCCGAGGCCCAGGGGAAGGGCCTCGGTAGCGCCGTACTGATTCCCGGCATCCAGGAGGCCGAGCGCGCTGGGTATCCGGCGTTCCTGGAAACCTCCAGCCAGGCAAACGTGCAGTTCTACGAACGCCTCGGCTTCAAGGTCACCGCCGATGTCCAGCTCCCCCACAACGGCCCCCGCACGTGGTGCATGCGCAGGGATCCTCGCTGACAGCCTGAGAATCCGACCGGCGGGGGCTGGGCTCAGACCGCCTCTTCGTCCTCTTCGAGCCCCGCTGCGACCTCTCGGTTTCGTGTCAGTGCGCCACCTGCACCAATACCGCCCTGTGGCAGTGGAATCGCCGCGATCTCTCGCACCCATGACAGTGCGCTCCACTCGGGAAACCGACACTGAGCGTTTTCCAACCTCATGCTGATGCGTGGTGAAGGACGAGGACGGCCTTCACCACATCGGTGATCCCGTGGTGTCGCACGGCGGTCAGGTCGCGAGTCGAGCCGGGCAGAGCGGGCGAGGCCCAGAGCAGCCGTCCGAACGGATCGGTGAGGACCTGCACGTTCATGCCGTGGCGCTTGTGTTTCCCGGAGTAGTAGGGGGTGTCGGCGGCGATGCGGTCGACCGGCAGCAGGGTGCCGTCGAGGATGACGAACGCCTTCTCCCGGATCGTCTGCATCGCCTCGGCCAGGGACGGGGCGAGGGTGGACAGGGCCTCGACGGCTTCTCGTATGCAGCGGTAGACGGTCGCGATCTTGATGCCGAACCCGACGGCCAGCTGGGCGTACGTGTCACCGCACCGCAGGTGGGCCAGGGCGAGCAGGGCCTGACGTGCGGCGGAAAGGCGCCGCCAACACGTTCCGAGCTCCAGCCGCCTGGTCTCCAGCCGTCCGATCAGGAACCGCAAGGTGCGGCAGGACAGATCAATCGAGGACGGATAGACAAGCACGCGAAGCTCCTGGCGGACACGGGCGAGCTTGGTCGAGAACCCGTCTACCAGGAGCTTCGCCGTTGCGCAGGACTGTCCAACTCGCGGTCAGCACCGCCGGCTTGGAAAGGGCTCACGGCCGCTGCCCGCGGCCTCGCCGTCTTTCTCACCGATGCCGAAAGCAAGACATAGCTCGTCAGCCGCGCCTCTGGGTCCCGGCCCGGACAGCAGGGTCTCCGCGGAGCTCTTCGTGCCCTCCTTGCTTACTCCGCCACTCCGTCCATGACCGCAGCGAGTTCCGCGATCAGGTCCGCGTCACGCATCCCGGGAAGGACGTAGCCTTCGGCTTCGTCCCACGGAACGTCGAGGTCGTCCATGTGTACTCGCCACTCGGCACCCGGCACGGCCCGGCGCAACTCCGTGACGGAATCCAACACATGGGCGATCACCGGCATCAGGCGACCGGAGTCGTGCGGCATTTTGGTGGACCCGGCAAGGACCTCTCCGGCTCCGACCGCGTCCCCGTCATACACGCACAGGCTTTCCTCGTCGTCGTAGGGGAACGACGCCATGTGCGCGGCGACGACCCGCGCGACGGAGGCCAGCTCGGCCTCGGTCAGCGGTGTCGCGCGGTGCGCGCTGTAGTAGAGGGAGACACTCATGAACGACAGCGTACGACGAGGGTGCGACAGCCCCGGCCGAAAGCGAGCGCGAACCCTGCCCCCCGCCTCTGCGCCCGGTCAGCAGGAGAGGCGGCTCTCGTCTTTCCCCGACCGCGCCGGCGGCGCCGTGCGCTTGAGGCGGCTTCGGAGTTCGCCCTCGGCCGCGGCGTACTCGGCAGGCAGCCCGGGCAAGAGGGCGAGGGCGAACCCTGCCCCCGCCTCTGCGCCCGCAGGTCTTCCCGGACCGCCTGGAACAGCACGACGGCGTCCATCGGGACCAGCCGGTGGCGCCAGGCGGGATGGGCGTGCGTCGCCGCGTAGTGGGCGGTCAGGGCCTCAACGGGGGACAGCTCCGCTTCGCACCGGCGCAAGAACACTGCCAGGCCGTACCGGTTGACGATGTCGCAGGTCTCCTCGACCCGGGCCTGGTTGCGGTGGTGCGCGTCGTGGATCTCGTAGAGCACGGCGTACATGAGCGTGCGTTCCCGGTCCGTGCGCGGAGCCGGGGACGGTTCGTCCCTCAGCAGCGCCTCGATGTCCTTCACCACGCATCAGCGCGAGGTGGGAAAACGCTCACTGTCACGTGAGCACCATTCGGGCCTCCACGGGCCCATGCGACTCCTGGAGACTCCGGGGAACGCCTGGTACGCGTACTGCGAGGGACAGGAGACGGGCCAGTTCGTTTCCGACCCCAAAGTGGTCAGCATCCTCTAGTGGAAATGTGCCAGGATGCGGGCACAAGCTCTGTCCCCTGAGGAGTCCGTGAGCCTGATGCGGGAGATCCGGGGAACGCTATGAGCACCACTGACCTGGCCTGGTTCAAGAGCAGCTACACCGGCGGCAGCGGCGACGACTGCATCGAAGTCGCCCCGTCTTGGCACAAGTCGAGCTACAGCAGCGGCGGCGGTGGCGACTGCGTCGAGGTCGCCCCTTGCGCCTCCGCCGTCCACGTCCGTGACTCCAAGAACCCCACCGGCCCCCAGTTCTCCCTAGCCCCGGCCGCCTGGACGGAGTTCCTGACCCGCGTCGCCTGAGACGCCTACGCAGTGCGTAACGGCCCCGCCCCCCGGAGGGACGCGGGGCCGGTGCACGTGTGGTCTCGGCGTGAATACGATCAAGAACTCTTTCGGCCGTCTGCCCGCAGTGGGGCTGGCGGTGCTGATGCTGGCCGCATCGTTGGTGTGGTTGCAGGCAGGATCGGCGTAAGCGGCGTACGACAACTGCCCGACCGAGAACTTCTGTCTGTACACCGAGGCCGGTGGGAACGGCGAGATGGTCTCGTTCTCCCTCCAAGGCGGTCCCGTCCTGGACTACAAGACTGAGGCTGCCCTGACCGGGAAGACCTTCGTGTCCTTCCGCAACAACACGACCTCGTGGGCCTGTCTGTACGACGGCCCGAGCTACGGCGGGGACAAGATGCAGTCCGTCCGACCCGGGCACCTCGGGGGTGACCTGCCCAAGGACGAGGGCGTTCAGGAGGTGGTTCCCGCCTCGCACAAGTTCGCCAAGTCCAAGCCGGGTTGCAGGACCGGGTTCGAACGCTGCCAGGCCACCCGTGTGTGCATCTTCCAGGGTCCCAGCGGGCGCGGTGTGGCCGCGGGGACGACCCAGCCCGATGTTCTGCCCAACGGGGTGCTGGGCAACAAGGACTACTCGGTGACCTGGGACGACAAGGTCGTGTCCGTCTCGAACCGGTCGGACAAGTTCGCCTGCTTCTACGACACGGCCGGCTACGGAGCGTGGCACATTGGCACCTGGACCATGCGGGCGTACGTCGTTCCGCCCGGGCAGGAAACGACTCTTCCCACGCTCCACCAGCGACAGATCAGCTCCCACAAGCTCGCCGACGCGGAATCGAAGTGCTGACCATGGAGAACGACACCACCCGATTCAGGGGCCGTCCTCGCACGCGCCGTATCGCGGCCGTATCCGTCGCCTTGGCGACGCTCGCCCTGACACAGTCCACGGCGACCGCCGCGAACAACCCGGCGGCCAACGAGGTCACGTCGATATTGGACGGTCTGACGGCCAGCCCCCTGACGGTGACGGAGGGGATCGAGCGGACGACGTATTCCAGCGCGTCCTCCGATCTCGTCGTCCGCGTGGCGGTCATCGATCCCGACATGGGCGCGATCTCGCTGGGCAGCACGTTCGGCACGGCGGTGAGCGTGAAGGAGACCACCACCGCGATGCTGGACACCGTCGGAACAACCGGGAACGACGCACCCTACGTCGGTGTCAACGGCAGCTTCTCGGTCGCCGCCATGGACCAGGACGCCGCCGGGAAGCCGATCCGCGAGGATCGGTCGGTCCCGATGGTGGCCTCCGTCCAGGAGGACGTCGTCCAGGGGGCGTCCTGCATGAACGGACAGAACGCGGTCGTCCTCCAGCACGGACGGCCTCACTTCACCAGAATCACGACCTCGCTGGAGATCACGTCCGACAAGACGACCCCGGGCCTGACCGACGACGTCAAGCGCTCCGTCGACGGCGTCAACCGCTACCCGGGCTGGATCCCGTTCTGCCGGCAGGAACTCAGCGACAGGTACCTTCCCTTCACGAAGGACGCCGCCGGCAACGTCACCTACTACGACGAGAAGGGCCGGGCGCTCAAGAGCGGCCCCTACTACGAGGACGACAGTGAGATCGTCGTCTTCACCTCCGCCTACGGCCAGAAGACGCCGCTTCCCGAGCACACGCCCTTCGTCGCGGCGGACAACGCCCAGGGAGTCGAGGTCGCCGTCGACAAGGACGGCTACGTCATCGCGGTGAAGTCCACGCGTGGCGGCATGGATATCCCTCCGAACGGCATGGTGCTCCAGGGGATCGGTCAGACGCAGGCCGACGGCGGAGCGAAGTGGCTCACCGACAACGTCGAGGTGGGCACGAAGCTCAGCTACAGGCAGAGCGTCAAGGACATCGGCTTCACCGACGAGACCACCGACGACGAGGACATCCCTCTCAACCCGGCGTATCCGTCCGTCGACGTGATCAACGGCACCCACCAACTGCTGCACAACGGCGAGGTCGTGGCCAGCACGGAAGGCAACGACGACCTGGACCCCCGTACCGCCATCGGTGTGGACGGCTGGGGGCGCACCATCCTCGTCGCCGTCACGGCCAAGGCCCAGGATCGGCTCGGTGTGCCGATCTACGACCTGGCGAAGATCATGGAGGACCTCGGGGCCGTCGACGCGCTCAACCTGGACGGAGGCGGCTCCACCACGTTCGTCGTCGACGGTCAGGTCAAGAACGTGCTTTCCGACGAGAAGGACGGGAAGGGAATAGAACGCCCGGTGTACGACAGCGTCTACGCCGGACGAGGCGGCTACGCACTGCCGGCCACCGCGAACTGACCCGCGTGGCCTGAGGCTCGTGCGTCACACCGTGCGTACCGGCTCCGCTGCCCCCGAGGGGCGCGGGGCCGGTACGCGCACGTGTACACCAGCGCGAGCGCTCCCACCCCCCCACGCCCCGTACCCGATCGCCGGTTCCAGGCCGAACTCGCCGCGGAAACACGTCGCTTCTTCCGCAGACGCCAGCGCCAGCGCCAACCGCACATCGTCCGCGGCTATTTCAGCGGCCCGCACGTCCGCTACGTCCTGGACGAGAGCCCCATGAGTTTCTGATCAATAGGGCCCGTCTTCAACGCCGTTTTGGGTCCCGATTTCTGTTTACGTCAAGTCGGTGAGCCCGCCCTACCTGCTGTCTCGTGCCTTCTCGTAAGCGGCCAGTTCCCCCGCATTGCCGATGCTGGCCGGGCCGCACCGTGGCGGCAGGCGATCGATGACCATCGCAACTGCGGCCTGCGCGCTGTCGGTCTCGGCGATCCGAGGGCTGCTCCGATGCGGTCCTTCGACGTAGGACCGGCCGTCTCTCAGCGTGCCGATGTACGGGATGTCCCAGGTGTAGTCCATCTCCGTGCACCTGCTGAAGTGCAGCTCCCACATACCGGTCCACGGGGAGAGATGACGAAGCAACGGTTCGGCATGCGCTACCCGCACGGGCTTGGCAAACGGTTCCAGAAGCGGTGATTCTTCCGGCCGGGACGGTTCCCCGTAAGTGGTCAGGGTGTCGTGCCAGGCTGCCTCGACGATGCTGGTCATACCGCGATTGTGCGGGGCAGCTCTCGCGGCGCCGCGGCCCGCCGCTCGGCGAGCGGCAGCCGCAGGATCACCGGGTAGATAATCACCATTGGCGCCGCCTGCGTCAGGCGACCAGCTCGTAGATACTCCGAGCTGTCAGCCAGAGGCCGGCGAGCAGAGCAAGGGCGACGATCAGCTGCTCCTGGTGGTCTCCCAGCCAGTTCCGTAGGGCATTCAGCCGCGCGTTCGCGGCCCTGGGTGCCCAGAGCCTGTAGATCGCCATAACGATGAGGCTGAGTGTGGCCAGGAGGCAGTAGCCGGCCAGTGCGAGCCAGTCGGCTGCGGTGGAGAGGTTCGCATCGACGGCGGTCGCGGCACCGGCGCCGACCAGCCCCCAGGGCTGCAGCAGCCACGCCAGACCGGCTGCCGCGACCAGAGAGGCGTTGTCGATCCGGGCCGTCCAGCGTGGCGGGCCGTGCGGGCGGGGCAGCCGGCGGTACCGATACACCCCGTACACCACCAGCGCCAGACCGATGGCGAGTTTCACGACGATCGCGGCGGTCGAGGGCACGCTGTGACGGGCCGGGGGTTGCCCGCCGGTCAGCACCACCACGACAGCGATCACCGCAACCAGGTTGGCCAGCCACGACAACAGGAACGCCAGACCCTGACGAACGCCGCGCCGAGAGGAGAGCAGCAGGATGAAAGCGCTGTTGTGCAAAGGTCCCAAGGTGATAGCCGTACCGATCACCACCAGGTCGAGGGCCATCGGACCAGTCACTCCCGGATATCAGGGTCGCCCGCCGCTCGTGGACGAGGGACCGGCCGACAGAAGGAGGCGGCGTTGCTACGGTGCGCATCCCGACTCTGCTGTGCGGCGTCCCAGCCGGTCAAGCAGGCCACGCCCATGAAGCCCTGCCGGTCTGTTGGAAACCGCATCACAGGCACACGTCTGCCTCGGCTTCAACGAGGGCAGTGACAGCGGAGCTGGCTTCTGCCGCACGGCATCAACGGTGGCTGGTCCTCGCATATGCAAGACGGTGAAGATCCGCAAGGACGGGAATTCGGCTGCCGACCGGACCGCGGCTTCAGGGACGAGGCTCTTGCCGACGGGTGAATTCCTCGGCCCGTTTGAAGCGCGGGCGATGCGGTTTGTCAGACGTGAGGCGTCAGGCCCCGGCTTCCTGGCCGCAGGCGGAGCAGGTCACGTCGTGCACCTGCCACACAGGCCAGGCATCCCTCTGCCGTTCTTCCCGCTCGTCAATGATGAGCTGCAACCGCTCGTCATGCGGCGCTTGCTGTACCTGACCGGTACGGTCCCTGCCCAAGACGACGCAAGTCTGGCCACGGCCCGCCTCACAACGCGGACATGGCTTCTTGGTCCAGTACGCCCGGCCGACCTGGTTGCGCAGAGGCACCCGCTCTCGCGGCCTGAGCGGCGCGGATGTCTGGGACGAGATGGGCATGGACCGGACGCGTTCGCCAGACAACCTGTCTGACCAACCCCAGGAGGACTTGGATGCAGAGCCTGCCCTTTGACCAACCGGGCCGCTTCTGGCGAGGGAATCTCCATACGCACTCCGACCAGTCCGACGGCGCCCTGTCCCCCGAGGCTACGGCGCAGTACTACCAGGACGCCGGATACGACTTCCTGGCTGTCACCGACCACTTCCGATCCGAGTACGGCTTCCCGCTGACGGACACCAGGCCGCTGCGCACGGAGGGATTCACCACCCTGCTCGGCGCCGAGCTGCACGCGCCGCGCACGGAGGCCGGACCGTCGTGGCACATCGTCGCCGTCGGGCTCCCGCTCGACTTCACACCGCCCACCCCGGAGGAGACCGGACCGCAGCTGGCCCGCAGGGCACGAGCCGCCGGCGCGTACGTGGGCATGGCCCATCCCGCCGCCTCTCTCCTGAGCACTGCGGACGCCGAAAGCCTGGACGCCGCGCACGCGGTGGAGGTCTACAACGCGCTCGCCGCCCGCGAGGACCGCGGGGACAGCTGGCACCTGACCGACGTCCTCCTCAACCGGGGCCACCGGCTGCACGCCTACGCGGCCGACGACGCCCACCTCCAACCTCAGGACCCGCCGGGCTGCGCCGCCTGGGTCCAGGTCCGCGCCGAGTCCCTCGACCCGGACCAGCTCCTGGCCGCGCTCAAGGCCGGGCACTACTACTCGTCCACCGGCCCCGAACTACTCGACGTCAGCATGACGAGCGAGCACATCACCGTCCGCTGCTCCCCCGTCCGCAAGGTCCTGATCACCGGCAGCGCCCCCGGGGCGCAAGTCGTGCAGGGCAAAGACCTGACGGACTGCGCCCTGCCCCTGGCGATGTTCGGCAACGGATTCTGCCGGGTCACCGTCGAAGACGAGACCGGCGGACGAGCCTGGAGTAACCCCATCCACCTGGCGCCCACCGCGGCAGCAGGCACTCTATGACTCCTACTACGCCTCCCACCCACCTGCCGAAGGGAACCTCTGCCATGCTCTGGCCCACCCTGCGAGCAATCGCCTACGGGCGCAGGGAGAACGACCAACTGACCTGGCCCCTTGATCTCAGCCTCACCAGGAACATCCGAGCCGAGGGCCCCGGCGCTGCGCAGAGCATCGCCCACCGCCCCTTCACCGACGAGGAGGGCACCCCTAGGTCTTTCGTTTGGATCAGGCCGGATCAGTGAGCGGGGTCTGGGCCGTGGATCGTAAGGCGGAGCAGGGAGGCATGGCGGAGCGCCATGCGGACCGACGACAACGCGGCGAGGTGGGCACCAGGGCACGCATGCCCGGCAAGATTCAAATGAGAGGCCTTAGGCACCTCGGAGCAGAGGGCGCCCCGGCCTGGCACTTCAGGCCGGGGCGCCCTTTCGTCGGGTGTGCGCGTCAGGACGCGGAGGCGCTGTTCGCCGCGGGTGTGCCGGCCAGGATCGTCCCCTCCACCCCTTCGTACCGCATGCGCTGGTCGGCCGGGTCGCGTTCATAGAGCACCGTGCCGAGCCAGCCCGCGAGGAAGCCCAGCGGGGCTGAGAGGATGCCCGACGTGGTGAACGGGAACCAGTTGAAGTCCTGGTCCGGGAAGATCGCCTGGGGCGATCCGGACACCAGGTTGCTGCCTGTCATGAGGATGAACGCGGAGGCGCTGCCCACGATGAGGGTGCAGAGCAGTCCCGTACGGGAGTAGCGGCGCCAGAAGAGGCTGTAGATGAGGGCCGGTGCGACCGCGGACGCGCCGATGCAGAACGACAGGGTGAGCAGTGCCTGAAGGTTCAGATGCCGTGCACCGGCGGCGATCGCGATCGCCACGAGCCCGACGCCCGCCGCGGCGGTCCGGGCGATGGCCATCTCTGCGGAGTCCTTCAGTTGCGCCTTGCGGCGCAGCCCGTGCGTGATGAGGTCGTGCGCCAGGGTGTTGGCGCAGGCGAGGGTGATCCCGGCGACCGAGGCCAGCAGGGTGAGGAAGATGGCTGTCGCCACGGCCGTGAACAGCAGTGTCTCGACGGTCGTCTGGTCCGTGCCCATGACGGCCTGGCTGACCATGAGGAACGCTGTCTTGCCCTGCGGGTCGCCGGCGACGATCCCCTGGTGGCCGACGATCGCCGCCGCGCCGAAGCCGATGATGGTGATCAGCAGACAGGTCACGACGACGGTCGACACGGCCCAGGACATCGAGCGTCGCACGGCTGCCGCGCTGCGCGCGGTGAACATGCGCATGGTGATCTGCGGCAGCACCGCGGCGCCGAGCACGACCGTCAACTGAGTGCTGATCATGTCGAGTTCGTTGCCGCCGAACTGCAGACCGGAGGTGATATAAGCGTCTCCCGCGCCGCTGCCGCGCTTGGCGGCGTCCAGCAGGGAGGGCAGGCTGAAGTCGAAGCGGTTGAGGATGAGCGCGGCGATCGCGAGGGACGCGCCGAGCAGGACGACGGTCTTGACGATCTGGATGAAGGCGGTGCCCTTCATACCGCCGATCGCCGCGTACGCGATCATCAGCAGGCCCAGGAACACGATCGCCCCCGTCTTGAAGCCGTCGGCGTCGAAGCCGAGGATGACGGAGAGGAGATCGCCGGCGCCCGCGAGCTGGAAGATCACCAGCGGCAGCAGTGCGGTCAGGGTGACCGCGGCCGTGGTGATCCGCACGGCGGGGCCGGGGAGACGCCGGGTGAAGACGTCGCCGATCGTGAACCGGCCGGCGTTACGCAGCGGTTCGGCGAGCAGGAACATCATCAGGACCAGCGAGAGCACGGTGCTCAGGGCGAGCGTGACGCCGTCGTAGCCGACGAGCGCGATGATGCCGATGGTGCCGAGCACGGTGCCGGCGGAGATGTAGTCGCCAGCGATCGCGAGGCCGCTCTGCACAGGGGAGAGCGAGCGGTAGCCGGTGTAAAACTCGCCCAGGTCGTCACGGTCGGGGCCGGTCATCACGCACAGCAGCAGCGTGACAGTGATGACCGCGATGAGCGCCATCAGCGACATGGTCTGGGCCCCGGAGCTGAAGCTGGTCATGCGCGCGCACCTCCGGTGGGCTGCTGCCACACGGGACGTCCGGAGCGGCTCTGGCGTTCTGGCCGGGGCGCGGCTGCCTCGGCCGCCTGCTCGGCGCGTTCGCGGATCGCCGCGGCGAGCGGGTCGACGCGTTTGCGTGCGATCCGCTCGTACAGCGCGATCGCAGCCAGCGCCACAGGCAGCTGGAGGAGCCCCAGGACCAGACCGGTGGTGAGACCACCGGTGATGCTGCTGGTCATCATCGAGGGGGCGTAGCCGGACAGGAAAAGGAAGATAACGAAGTAGCCGAGCGCGGTGAAGGTGGCGACGCGGCGGAGCCTGCGGTAGGCAGATCCGAGCCGGCGCAGATCATCACGATCGTCGGTGGCGGCGGGCGGTTGCGGCTGCGGGGACGCGTCCCAGGGCTGCTGCGCGGAGTCCCAGCCCTGCGGCGAGGAGTCCCACGCTCGCGGGGACGAGTCCCAGGCTCGCGGGGACGAGTCCCAGGCTGCCTGTGGATCGGTGTCCCAGGACGGCGATCCACCCTCCCAGGACTGTGACGCCGCCTCTTGGCGGTGCCGCCCGGCATTCCGGTGCTGCGGTACGGGCGGTGGGCCGGGGAAAGGCTGGTGGTACGACATCGATCTCGCTCCTTGCCGCCCCGGGGAACGGGCGGGTGGCGCTGGTGGTCCGCGTACGTTACTCGTGGGTATAGCTCCTGCGTAAGAGGGTTTCCGACCGCTCGGTATGTCGGTTCGGTGACGATCCTGTGTGCGGCGACGACACCCGAGGTAACCCCCGTCGTGAATCTTTCCGCAGGTCACGGGTGAGTCTCGGGCCGCCCATAGGGCCGGGCAGGGCGCTCGGCACGACCAGTCCGGCGAATGCGCCAGGCGGGCCGACGATGTGGTCGTGTGGATGCACTCGGCTGCCCCCGGCCCGAATCGGCCTGGCCTGCTGCCGATGGCAGGAACGCCTCCGCCCAGGTCTCCGCCCGCCTGCAGCACCGGTCGGCACCCCGCGGCCGTTCGTGCCGGGCCTGGCGCTCGCGTCGGTCACGCCGTCCATTGCCGGCGGGGCTTCGTACGCCGACCAGGATGGCCGCTCTACCTGCCCAAACCACACCTGCCCGGCTACGACATCTGGGACGACCGCCTCCTGATAGAGCGAGCCATCGGCGCTCTCGACAGACGAGCAGCCCGCGAAATCGCGTCCGTCGTCAAAGAAATCGACGCCGCCTTCCTGGCACGCACTCTGCCCGACCCTCACGCTCCAGATGCCTGGCCGTGGTGGCGTCGCAGATGCCAGGACCTGGGCGACATCATGCACGTTCCATCACAGGTGAATGATCGGCCGGACAAGTCCTAGGCGAAGCACTCATCGGCCCCGGCCACTGGTTCGACCGAGGGCTCGATGATCTCAATGACTGCCTGGGCGGCCAACGCGGCGTCATCGGGCCCTTCACCTTGATCTGGCACGACGCCGACATCGCTCGCCATACATTGAACTTCACCCTCGACCATGGCGGAAAGCTCACCTACCTCGAGGAAGCCCTGCAACTCCTCGAGAGCCGCGGCGTCACCGTTATCCTCCGTGACATCCGAGACGAGCTGGCGGTCGTACTGCCGGCTGACGCCGGTGGCGCTCCGGCCGGCGGCGCTACGGCCGATCGGGGGCGATCACAGCCCCTCGCGGGGTGCCCGCAATGTTCGACGGCGAGTGCGACCGGCGCGCACACGCCGCGCGGCGCCTGGGCCCCGACCCCGGTCAGCCGGCTTCCGTCAGGGCCGCGCGCGCGGCGGTGAGGATTTCCTCGGAGAGCGGGGAACCCACGGTGGCCCGGGACAGCACCAGCGCACCGAACAAGGTGCACAGCCGGGCGATGCCGTCCTCGCCCTCCCCGGCGGCCCCGGCCGGGGCGAGGAACGCGGCAAAGTCCGCCACCCCCTCGGCGTAGGTGCGACGGGCCTCGCAGTCCTCACCCCCGCGTGCGACGTCGACGGCGAGGGCCGCGACCGGGCAGCCGCCCGCCGGGTCGTCACGGTGCTCGACGGAGAGGTAGGCGTCGATCAGGGCCCGCTGAGCGGTATCCCGCTGCCCGTCGTACTGCTCAAGCCCGGCCGTATGGCGCCGGGCGAGCTCGGCGAAGGCGTGGGCGGTCGCCTCGTCGACGAGCGCCTCCTTGGAGGCGAACTGCTTGTAGAAGGCGCCATGGGTCAGGCCGGCCGCCTTCATGAGGTCGGCAACGCTCACGTGGGTGCCCTGCTCCCGAAACAGCCGGGAGGCGGTCTCCACCACCCGCCTGCGGTTCTCCTGCGCCTGCGCCTGCGATACGCGGCCCATGGCCACCTCCCATTTGGATGTCGACTGGCATCTATCGTACCTCCATGTTTAGATTGTGGTCGTAATCCAAAAATGGGGCGCACGACTCGACGGCGCCTAGCGAAGGCCAGGAGTAGGCATGGAACTGAAGAACGCGGTCGCGGTCGTCACCGGCGCCAACCGGGGCCTCGGAAGGCACCTCGCCGCCCAGCTCGTGGAGCGCGGCGCGAAGGTGTATGCGGCGGCCCGCCGCCCCGAGACGGTCGACGTGCCGGGCGCCATCCCGCTACGCCTCGACGTGACGGACGAGGCATCGATACGGGAGGCCGCCCGCATCGCGTCGGATACAACCCTGCTGATCAACAACGCGGGTGTCTCAACCGGCGCGACGCTGGTCGGAGGTGACATCGATGAGGTGCGCCGGGAAATGGAGACCAACTTCTACGGCCCGCTCGCCGCGACCCGCGCCTTCGCCCCCGTCATCGAGGGCAACGGCGGCGGCGCCGTACTCAACGTCCTGTCCGCCCTGTCCTGGTTCCACCCGGCCGCCCTCGGCTCCTACGCCGCATCCAAGGCCGCCGCCTGGGCACTGAGCGACGCGACCCGCGAAGAGCTGGCGCCCCGGGGCATTGCCGTCTCAGCGCTGCACGTCGGCTACATGGACACCGACATGGCCGCCGGCGTACCCGCCGATCAGAAGGTCGCCGCCGACGACGTCGCGGCCCAGGCCCTGTACGGCATCGAGACGGGCCTGCCCGAGATCCTCGCCGACGAGACCAGCCGGTACGTCAAGCAGAGCCTGGCCGCGGCACCCCAGCCGAACGCAGGCTGACGCTCACCCTGCCACCGCGGCGCGCCCCCTTCCCACCCCTCGTGCAAGGACACCTCTCATGCGTTACACGACCTTCGGACACCGGACCGGACTGCGCGTATCCGAGTACGCGCTCGGCACCGCGAACTTCGGCACCGGCTGGGGTGCAGGAGCCGAGCCGGACGAGGCACGCCGGATCTTCGACCGGTTCGCCGAGGCCGGCGGCACCTTCCTCGACAGCGCGGACGGCTACCAGTTCGGCGAGTCGGAGGAACTGACCGGAAAGCTGATCGCCGCCGACCGCGACCATTTCGTCCTGGCCACGAAGTTCGCCCTCGGCGCCGCTCCGCAGCCGGACATCTCCAAGACGGGCAACAGCCGCAAGAACATGGTCGCATCGGTGGAGGCCAGCCTGAAGCGCCTGGGCACCGACTACATCGACCTGCTGTGGGTGCACTTCCCCGACGAGCTCACTCCGATGGAGGAACTCCTGCGCGGGCTCGACGACCTGGTGAGCGCCGGCAAGATCCACCACGCGGCACTGTCCAACTTCCCCGCCTGGCGTGTCTCGCGCGCGGTAACCCTCGCGGACCTGAAGAGCTGGGCCCCGATCGTGGGCATCCAGCATGAGTACAGCCTCGTCGAACGCACCGCCGACCGCGAACTCCTGCCCATGGCCGAGAGTCTCGGACTCGGTGCCGCCCTCTGGTCCCCGCTCGGCGGCGGACTGCTCACCGGCAAATACCGCAGCTCCGCCAAGGGCCGTCTGAGCGACCTGGGCATGGTCATCCACACCGAGAGCACCGGCCAGAAGACCGCCGTCGTCGACACCGTCCTGGCGATCGCCGAGGAGACCGGCGTGACACCCGCCCAGGTAGCGGTGGCCTGGGTGCGCGAGCGCGCCGCCCGCTCCGTGGCCACACTCGTCCCGATCATCGGCCCGCGCAACCTTGCCCAGCTCGACAGCTACCTCGGCGCCCTCGACGTCCAGCTGACCGACGCGCAGTACACCCGCCTGACCGAGGTCAGCGCGGTGCCGCTCGGCGCGCCCCACGAGGGGATCCGCGCCTCCCTGGACCGCCTCCAGGGAGGCGCCGCCGATCGCGTCACCGCCCCGGTCGTGCCGGTGGCCTGATGGGTGAACGCAACTGAGGACGCAGTGCGCCCATGCCGCAGCCAGGAAAACAACACAAAGTATCTCGTACTGGGAGAAGCCCGGGGCGAGCACAGACCCCGCCCCCTTCCACGGACGGGACACGGAACGGAGACGACGATGAGGGCTTTCATGGTCGAGAAGTACGGCGGCCAGGCCGGGATGCGCGCCGCCGAGATGCCCGACCCTCAGATGGGCGCCGACGACGTCCTGGTCAAGATCCACGCGGCGGGCGTCAACCCGCTGGACCTCAGGATCCGCAACGGGGACTTCAAGGCGTTCATGCCCTACCGTCTCCCCCTTGTCCTGGGCAACGACCTCGCCGGAAAGGTCCTGCAGGTCGGGTCCTCCGTCACCCGCTTCGCGGTGGGCGACGAGGTCTACGCCCGGCCCGACAAGGACCGCATCGGCACCTTCGCCGAACTCCTCGCAGTCCACCAGGACGACCTGGCGCCCAAGCCCGCCACCCTCACCATGACCGAGGCCGCCTCCCTGCCCCTGGTCGCCCTGACCGCATGGCAGGCACTGGTCGAGCGCGCCCGCGTGCGACCGGGTCAGAAGGTCCTCATCCACGCGGGCGCCGGCGGCCTCGGCTCCATCGCCGTCCAGCTGGCCAAGGAACTTGGCGCGCACGTGGCCACCACCGCGAGCACCGCCAAGGTCGACCTGGTCAAGAACCTCGGCGCGGACGAAGTCATCGACTACCGGACCCAGGACTTCACCGAGATCCTCGACGGCTACGACGTCGTCCTCGACAGCCTCGGTGGCGACAACCTGGCCAGGTCGTTGCGTGTCCTCAAGCCCGGCGGCATCGCCATCAGCGTCGCGGGCCCGCCCGACCCGGCCTTCGCCCGTGAACTAGGCGCGAACCCGATCCTCCGCCTGGCCATGACCGCGCTCAGTTCCAAGACCCGGCGCCAGGCCAAGCGCCTGGGCGTGACGTACTCCTTCCTGTTCATGAAGGCCAGTGGAGACCAGTTGCGGGAACTCACCCCCCTCATCGACGCCGGAAAGATCCGCCCCGTCGTCGACACCGTCTTTCCGTTCGACGACACCCTCCGGGCCATGGAGTACGTCGAAAAGGGCCGGGCGAAGGCCGGCAAGGTCGTCGTCTCCATGACGTAGGGCAGGCCCGCCGACATCGACCAGCTCCACCAGTTCACCGTCCACGCTGAGTAAGGCGTGATGCGCCTGGTCACGGGCCTGGCGCCCGGCTTCGGCAGGGCCGTCATCGGCCCCAGCGGACCCGCCACCACCCCGCGGCGGGCGACCGGACACACACCGGGAGAAACCATCATGAGCAGCACCGACACCCCGAACGAACCCGTCATCACCTCGTACGCCCACGCCCCGACCCGCACCGTCACCGCCGGCGGCGTCACCTACGCATTTCGCGAGCTAGGGCCCACGGGCGGTGTCCCCGTCGTGTTCTTCGTGCACCTCGCCGCGACCCTGGACAACTGGGACCCGCGCATCGTCGACCCCATCGCGAAGGACCGTCACGTCATCGCCTTCGATCAGCGCGGTGTCGGGGCCTCCACGGGCCAGGTGCCGGACAGCATCGAGGCGATGGCCGACGACGCCTACACCTTCATCACGGCGCTCGGCTTCGACAAGATCGACGTCTTCTCCTTCTCCCTCGGCGGCATGATCGCCCAGGCCCTGGTGGTGAAGCACCCCGAGCTCGTCCGCAAACTCGTCCTCACCGGCACCGGCCCCAAGGGCGGCAAGGACATCGACAAGGTCGCCGGCATCACGTACTGGGACATGCTGCGTGCCACCCTGACCCGGTCGGACCCCAAGGAATTCCTGTTCTTCAACCGCGACACCACCGGCAAGCTCGCCGCACGCGCGTTCGTCAACCGGCTCAAGGAACGCACTGCCGACCGCGATGCGAAGATCAAGATCAAAGCGTTCCAGACGCAGCTGAAGGCGATCAAGAAATGGGGGCGCTCCACCCCCGACGACCTGTCGCAGCTCGCCCAGCCCACCTTGATCGCCAATGGCGACAACGACCGCATGGTGCCTTCGGTCCTTTCCGAGGACCTGCACCGACGCATCAAGGACAGCGAGCTGATCATCTACCCCGACTCCGGCCACGGCGGCATCTTCCAGTACCACCAGCAGTTCGCCCCCCTCGCGGTCGAGTTCCTCGCCCGTTGACCTATGGCGAGCACCACAACTGCACGTTCGGTGACCAGGAAGAGAAGAGCAGCACCATGAGCACCTCACCGTCCACCGCTCAGCTGGGAGTGGAGAAGAAACACCTCACTTCCTCGATCCTGCTGTGGGTACGCACCGACCAGCCCCGCCAGACCGGCATGGACCACTGGAAGGGACCGCACTCAGGGATCATCTCCGCCACCCCGGGCCTGGAGGAGTACCGACAGATCCACCTCGCCGAGCACAACCCGGGCCGGTGGCCGGCGGGGTGCAGACCTCGATCCCCGCGGACCGGAAGATCGACGGCGTCGCCGAGGTCACCTTCCAATCGGCGCTTGCGCCCCTGAAAGGGCGTAAGCAGACGAAACTGGCCCACGCCGACGAGATCAACGTGTTCCGCCGCACCCTGCTCTACGCCGGCCCGCCGAACTCCTCCCGCTGGTATGACGTCGCCGCCCCCGGCGAGACGGTCGGTGCCCGCACCCTGATCTACCTGCGCCGCAGAGACGGGGTCGGCGCAGGCGAGTTCCGGAAGTTCGTCAACCAGCAGCTCGTTTACGCACTCGCCGACACTGCAGCGTTGAAGGAACTGCGCACGCAAACGTTCCTGCCCTGGAGCGAAAAGCTATGGGACACTCCGAACGTCGCCCACGACAACCCCCACGACCAGCGATTCCATGCCTCCCTCGTCCTCGGGTTCAGCGACAGCGCAGCACGGGACGCATTCTTCACCGGCGACGCCGTCGAGGGCCTGACCAACCAGCTGGCACCGCTCGCCTCTGCGATCCATGCATACGACGTCGCCGCTGCCCTGACGTTCGTCAAGAACGGCGACATCCTCCCGTGCTACCAGGAGTGAACGGCCAGAGCATGGAGCAGGTCCGACGGACCTGCTGAGCAATCAATCCACCCGCCCCGGACTGGGCGCCACCCGGTGCTCGGGAATATGGCTTGCCTCGAATGACGCCTCCCACCAGCTGGTGCGAGCCCGTGGACGACGGCACGGCGGGAGGCGTACGCGAACGACCAGGATGCTGCCACCTCACTCGTTGCGGTCACTGCCAGGTCGAACCGGTCGAAGGCCGATCAGGACCCGGCCCAGTGGATGCCGCCGCTTCCCGACGCGCACTGCCGGTACGTCTCCGAATGGGTCGCCACCAAGATGCGCTGGGGACTTGCCGCCAGCCTCGTCGTCGCCACCGGCGCGACAGCGAGTGCGGACCGCTGCCCCTCTAGCCGCTCCCCCTGGATCGACGGCGCCCACGCGCAATGGTCTCTCGCCTGCGACATGGGCGACGTGAAGGTGTACGGCTGGGTCGACGACACCCGTAGGGACGGCAAGTGCGCCGTCGTCCGTATCGGCCCGGTCGTTGGCCAGAACCGGGAGTTCGAGGCCTGCGGATCCGGTACGCGGGAGACGTTCAGCGTCACCTTCGACGACCAGAACGTCGCCGAAGTGACACTGCGCCTGCGCTGACCCCCGCCGCGCGAGCTCCCCGGGCGCGCCGCTGATCCCTCCGCGCGCCGCTCACCGCTCGGGGTGACACCTGGCCGGTCCCGCGTTCATCGCGGGACCGGCCCCTCTACCGTTCCACTCACCTGCCGCAAGGGAACCCTCTGCCCACGACCCCATGGCCATGGCGCTGCCTGTCCGCGCTCGTCTGCGCACCTTCACCGCTCTCACCACAGGGACCGTCTCCTATGCCGCCCCGGTCACCCGCCGTGCGTCCGAGCGGGCGGCGCCGTGCGTCCGTGGCGAGACGGAAGGGAGAGGCGAGTCGGCCGTCGACGACGGGGAAATGCACAGGGCTCACCAGTTCGTGCGACTGCGGGATATCTGCTGGTTGTGACGCACTGCTGACGGATCCGCATCGAGAACCCGCTTCAATCCAACCCCTGGGACGTCGGCCGACAGCGCTCATGGAAACATTCCCCAGGCGGGGCGGTGCTGCCCTCCTCGAACGAACCAGGTGAAGGAGTACACATGGGGGACATATCGGCCGAGCGGCGTCGCATCCTGCAGTCGCCTCCGCCCGAGCTCGTCGCGGAGGCAGCTGCGAACCCGGGCGGGTCGGTTGCGGTGATCGACCCCGACCTCATCGGCGATCCCAACGGCTACGTCCCCGGGGAAGCTGTCCAGGGCGTCTGGCGGGTCGGTCAAGACGGGAAGCTGACCGGCGAGTTCGTGGAAAATCCGAACTACGGCCCACCCAAGGACGACTTCGCCAAACTCACGGAGCCCGACCACTGGCTGGGCTGGCTTGGCGAACAGCCTGCCGCCGCAGTGCGCGACTCCATCGCGGAGATCCTTGACCAGCAAGTGCCCGGCGCGGCCCTGGAATGGATCAAGGTAGTCGATGCACCGCGCTACCTCACCGGAGGCCGCCCCCAACCGGACGATAAGAGCCACCTGATCGTCACCCGGGCCGGCATCGCCCTGCCCTTTGCGCTCTCAGTGACCAGCCCCGGACGCAGACGGGAGATCCTCCAGGGCGTGTTCTCCTGGGTCGCCGTCAGACTCGACCAGCCGGGCAACCGCAAGGACCAGGTCTGGCTCGACCTACGCGTTGACCTGGACTGGGCCGAGACGGAACTCCGCAACCGGATCTACCTCGTCGGCCAGGCCCCAGCGCCCGACACGACCACCTGAAGCGCCCCACCAGCATCGTCCACTACGAACCCGTGCTGTAGCCGACCGACATAGTCAGCCGCTGGTCCCAGGCATCATGACACTGAGAGCAGCACAGGAGGAGCCGGCGCGGAACCACCTGGACGCGCTCGATGCCCGACGCACGGCGGCGGGTCTGGAGCCGGCCGCCGACCCGCCGCACCCGTCGGTCTGGCGTCCGGCCACGGGCCTGGAGGAGTGCCCGTTCGGGCTGACAGGCACCCGATTCCGCTCGTGTGCAGCCGACTGCACACGAGCGGCCAGCCGCACAGCGCCAGGGAGGGCTACGGGTGCCAGACCTCCTTGATGGTCTTCACGTTGCCCTCGCCGTCCAGCGTGATGTCGTAGATGTTCCCGGAGCAGCTGTACGGCGACTTCACCGCGGCCTGGTTCGTCATGCAGTCACCGGCATGCGTCCACAGCTCGCCGACGGGAACCGTCTTCGTGGAGCCGGGACCGGCGGACAGCTCCGCCTTCACCTCTTGCGCGAACAGGTAGTACTTAGCCTCGCCCTGACCCTGGTAGATCCAGTCATTGGGCGTGCAAGTCGGCCGGGCGTCCCGCGCGGACATCGAGCCCTTCGACGGCGGCGCGGCGATCTCCACCATCTTGCGGCCGACCGGCAGCGTGGGCGACTTCCCGCAGTCGTTGACAGGCTCGCCCGAGGAGCTCCCGCCCGCAGGCGGCTTCCCCGACGGCTGGGCGGAGGCCGTAGAGCCGCCGGACGCGCCGTCGGCGGTGGTGTCCTCCGGGCCGCACGCGGCGACTGCCCCGAGCATGACGACGACCGCAAAGCTGCTGATGAAGCGTTGAGTTGACTTCATGTCAATCCCCCGATGACTGAAACGATTTCGCGATCACGTTCGATCGCTGAAGTGTTGTACATCAGGAGGTGGATCAAGGGCCAATCCGTCGCCGCGTCGGACAGCACATCCCACAGGCCCTGTCCTGATACGGCGTCAGACACCGGCGACGCTGGCCGCGAGCAGATGTCCTACCTCGGCTTCCTCTCCAAGCTCCTCCTGGCCGAGTGCGACGACCGGGCCCGCCGCCGGTCCGAGCGGCGCATCAAGGCCGCCGGATTCCCCCGCGACAAGTCGCTGCGCAAGTTCGACTTCGACGCCAACCCCAACATCGCCCCGGCCATGGTCCACACCCTCGCCAAGTGCGAATGGATCGAGAAGGGCCTGCCGCTCCGCCTCATCGGCGACTCCGGCACGGGCAAGCCGCACCTGCTGATCACGCTTGGCACCGAGGCCGCGATGGCCGGCTTCCGGGTCAAGTACGTCCGGGCCTTGCCCCCGGATTTTGGACACCGGAGAGACTTGGATCTTGATGGTCCAGGAGAACGGAGTCCCTGTGGGGATGAAGCACTACCCCGCCGAGTTCAAAGCGGACGCGGTCTCGTTGTACCGGTCGAGGCCGGGAGCGACGATCAAGTCGGTTGCGGCTGATCTCGGGGTGAACACCGAGACGTTGCGGAACTGGATCCGGGCCGCCGACGGGCGCCGCCCCGGCAACCGTTCCGCATCGCAGGCCGGCGGTGACGACGTCCAGGCGGAGCTGGCCGCAGCACGCAAGAGGATCCGTGAGCTGGAGGAAGAACGCGACATCCTCCACAAGGCGGCTCGGTATTTCGCGGGAGAGACGCGCTGGTGAACCGCTGCCAGTCCGTTGAGGATCACCAGCGCCGTCACGGCGTGAAGCGGCTCTGCGACATCCTCGGGGTTTCCCGCTCGAGCTTCTACTACTGGCGCCGCACCGCAGCCGCGCGGACGGCCCGGCAGATCGCCGAGGCCGAGCTCGCGGCCCGGATACGCAAGGTCCACCAGGACTCCGACGGCACCTACGGAGTCCCCAGGGTTACCGCCGAGCTCCGTGACGAGGGCGGCCCGGTGGACAACCACAAGCGGGTCGCGAGGATCATGCGGACCATCGGGCTCGAGGGAGTGCGTCTGCGGCGTCGGCACCGCACCACCCTCGCGGACCAGACGGCTTCGAAGGCGCCGGATCTGATCGGCCGTGACTTCACCGCGGCCGCAGTGAACACGAAGTACGTCGGCGACATCACCTACCTGCCGGTCAGCGACTCCAAGCCGCTCTATCTCGCGACCGTCATCGACCTCGCCTCACGCCGGCTGGCTGGATGGGCGATCGCCGAGCACATGCGCACCGAGCTCGTCATCGACGCCCTGGCGGCCGCCGAGCGGACCCGCGGGAGCCTGGCCGGAGCGGTGATGCACACCGATCACGGCTCGCAATATACGAGTCGGGCCTTCGCGGAAATCTGCAGGTCAGCAGGGGTCCGGCAGAGCATGGGTGCGATCGGGTCCAGCGCGGACAACGCCGCCGCGGAGAGCTTCAACGCCGCCTTCAAGAGGGAGACGCTCAAGGGCCGCAAAGGCTGGGCGAACGAGCGTGAAGCGCGACTCGAAGCCTTCCGCTGGCTGACCCGATACAACACCCGACGCCGGCACTCCCGCCTCGGCCAGCGATCTCCGATCGCCTACGAGAACGACGTCCAACCCACAGCAACTACCCTGGCCCAAGCGGCATAGACGCGCTCAAAATCCGGGGTCAAGGCCCCAGTCAGCCTCGCCCAGCAAGCAGGAGCGAAGACGGTGACATCACACTACGTGCAGCCGTAGGTGCGCACCTCGCGAGGCACCCAGTTCATCGCCCTCGAACAGCACGCCGGCTCGATGGCGGGAAGGGATTCTGTTGGTGCAGATGTGCGGGCTGGTAGCAGCCAATTCGCCAGCACGACACCGCAGTCATCAGGCTCGCGCCGATGGTTGGTGTCGGATTCGACGAGAAGGAAAGACAGGAAGAGGTACGGGACAGGTTTCATCCCCGCCATGGACAGAGTGAAACGGGGCGGGCATGACAGTCCGTCTGGTGGGCACAGACGCACTCTGTGAACGCCCATTCGACGAGACGGGTGGACCGCGCTGCCTACCATGCAACGCCCACCCCGCCCAACCGGCCACCGCAGTGAAGTGGCCGGGTGTTCGGGCAGGTCAACCGGACGGGCCTGCTGAAGCGCGGTGGGCCGGAGGGCTTCGTAGGTTCGTGGCAGGGGTTGCGCTCGGGAGAAGGATCGGAAGGCCTGTGAGGCCGGAGATCGGCCACGGTGCGTTGTCCGACGCGACGCCCAGTGCGGGCTTCGGAGCCGGTGGCCGAGCCGGTGCCGACTGCGGTCCTGCGGACCAGGGCCTCGTAGGTGAAGGCGACGGCGGTTCGATCGCCTCGGGGCGCCCAAAACGGAAGCGGCCCGTGGCTCCGCCTCGTGCGGGGCCACGGGTCGCACCCGTTTTCCGGGACGATCAGCGCGCCGCGCGGAATGCCTCGGTCAGCTTGCCGACCGCGCCGGCAGGGTCGCCGACGAGCAGCAGATGGTCGGCGTCGGCGAAGGGCTTCGCCGACCGCTCGGTGATGTTCTGGCCGATGCGGTCCTGGACGATCAGCCGGGCTCGGTCCACGAGTCGGCCTGCCGCGGCGGACTTCCCGTGCCCGGCCTTCTGGAGGGCGCGGGCGGCCAGGCCGATCGCCCGCAGGGCCGGCTCGCCGCCCTGCGGGGTGCCGCGGAGCGTGGTCAGGCCCCAGCCGTACGGGAACTGGGGATCGTAGCGCGTGTCGCCCACGTTCAGTGGCAGCTGGCCGTCCGACTTCGGCCAGCTCACCGGCAGTTGACCGGTGAAGGGCTTGCGGCCATAGAGGACGTCGGCCACGCCGTCGCCCTCCGTGCCCGGCAGCCAGGACGCGATCAGGGCGTCGATCGCCGGCAGCCGGTCCCCGATGAGCTGCGGGCGGCCGGAGACGACGAGGACCCCGCAGGGCATCGCGGCGCAGACCCGGTCGACGGCGGCCTTGTCCGCCGCGCTCAGTTCCAGGTCGTGGCCGTTGCCGACGTCGCCCATGCCCTCGGCGTACGGCGTCTCGCCGACCACGACCACTCCGACGTCGTGGCCCTCGGTGGGCGCGGAGGCGTCCATCGAGTAGGTGAGCGTGGCCTCGGGATCGGCGGACTTCCGCATGGCCTCCAGAATGGTGGTACCGGTCGTCGTCCGGCCGGAGGCGCCCTGCCAGCTGACGGTCCAGCCACCGGCCTGATTGCCGAGGTCGTCCGCGTTCGAGCCGGCCACGTACACGTTCTGGGTCGGCTTGATCGGCAGCACGCCGCCCGCGTTCTTCAGGAGTACCTGCGAGGCGGCGGCCGCCTCGCGCGCCACCGCGCGGTGCTCCGCCGAGCCGACGGTGGCCAGATGCGTGGTGTCCGCGTACGGCTTCTCGAAGAGGCCCAGTCGGAACTTCTGGGTGAGGATCCGGGCGACGGCGTCGTCGATCCGGGCGGTGGGTACGCGGCCCGCCTCCGTCTCGGCGACCAGGGTCCTGGTGAATTCCTGGTAGTTCGTCGGCACCATGATCATGTCCAGACCGGCGTTGACCGAGGTCCGCACGTCGCTCGGGTAGTCGCCGGGGATCTGGTCGATGGCCTGCCAGTCGCTGATGACGAAGCCTTCGAAGCCCATCCGGTCCTTGAGCACCCCGTTGATCATCTCGGCGTTGGCGTGCATCTTCACGGGGCCCTGGTCGTCGCCGAGGACGTCGAGCGAGGAGTACGAGGGCATGACGGTGCCCACGCCGTGCTTCACGGCCTCGGCGAAGGGCGCGAGGTGCACTGCCTCCAGTTCCTCGCGGGTGACCCGGGTGACACCCTGGTCGATCGTGTATGAGCCGGTGGTCGACGAGCCGAAGGCCGTCCCGCCATCGCCGACGAAGTGCTTGGCGGTGGTCAGCACCTTGTCGTTCCGGTCGAGGTCCCGGCCGTCCCTCGCGCCCTGCATCCCGTCGATGACGGTCTCCATGGCGGTGACGAGCGCCGGGTCCTCGCCGAAGGCCTCGTAGGAGCGACCCCAGCGCTCGTCCCGGGTCACGCACACACAGGGGGCGAAGTCCCAGGGCACGCCGGTGGCCCGGACCTCCTTCGCCGTCACGGCGCCGGTGCGGGCGGCGAGGGCGGCGTCGCGTCCGGCGCCGATGCCGATGTTGTGCGGCATGATCGTCGAGCCGATGACGTTGTTGTGCCCGTGCACGGCGTCCACGCCGTAGATCAGCGGGATCTGCCAGCGGGTGGCCTGGGCGCGCAGCTGATACGCGTCGACCATCCTGGCCCACGCTTCGGGCGTGTTGGGGGTCGGGACCGAGCCGCCGCCGGAGAGCAGCGAGCCGAGGCCGTAGCCCGCGATGTCGCCGGGCGAGCGCAGGGCGTTGCGCTCGGCCTGCGTCATCTGGCCGGCCTTCTCCTGGAGCGTCATCCGGGAGAGCAGGTCCGAGACCCGCTTCTTCACCGGAAGCCGCCGGTCCAGGTAGGGCAGTCCGTGCGCGTTCACGGCGACGACAGGCGTTTCCGCCGGCGCCTTCGCGCCGTCGACCGTCAGTCTCACCGGGATCGTCTCGGCCGCTTCGCCGGTCTCGTCCTTCAGGGTGGTCACGGTGATCGAGCGGGTCGTCCCGGAGGGCGTCCCGGAGGGGAAGACGAGGGTGCCGCTGACCGGGGTGTAGTCGGTACCGGGCTGCGCGGGCCCGCCGTCGTCCGTGGTGTACGCGACGGTGACCGGGTCGCCGGTCGGCTGGGAGCCGGTGGTGGCGACCGAGACGTCGATCCGGGCGGTGCCGCCCTCGTCGACCGGGTGCACCACCGCACCTGTGACGACCTGGGTGTTCAGGGCCGGTTCTGCCTTGCCGTACAGCTCGATCGCGTCGACGGCGAAGCGGCCGCCCGGCGCGCCGGTGGGGAGCGTGAGCGCGTATCCCCACATCCTGTCGAGGCCGAGGACCTGGTCGATGCCTCCGACCGGCTGGTAGTCGGCTCGGTAGTGGAACTCCGAGAAGGGGATCTCGGCGAGATGCCAGCCCTCCCAGTCGTCGGTGAAGGAGGTGGTCCAGAGCTCGGACGCCTCGCCGTTGGCGCCACCGTCCTTGAGCTCGAAGTTGATCCGCTTGCCGGAGCCGGGCGGCAGCGGGGCGGTGTTCTGGCCGTACCACCAGAAGCGGATGCCCTTGTACGCGGTCCAGTCGTGCGCCGGCTTGTCGAAGGCGAAGTCGTGGGTGAAACCGCCCCAGCCGCTGATGTCGTAGCGGCCTTCGAGGACCTTGGCGCCCTCGGGGGCGTCGGCGCGCTCGGCGAGGGTGAGCTCCGGGTGGTCGTCGGTGTCGCTGCCCCAGGTGAACAGGCCCTCGGCGGGCGGTCCGGCGAAGGGAATCTCGCCCTCGAAGCGGTCGACGGCCCGGGGCGCCGGGTCGGCCCCGGGGGCGGACGCGGTGGCGCTCGGTACGGCTCCGGCGAGCAGTCCGGCCAGGACGGCGGTCACGGCGGTGACGGCGAGCGGCGGGGCGCCGCCGGCCCTCCTGCGACGGAGGGGGTGCGGATGTGGCATGCGATGGTCTCCTGGAGAGAGGGGTACGGGTGGTGGCTGCCGGTACGTCAGGAGGGCTGGTGGGTCCACTTCTGGTTGGCGGCGCCCGTGCAGGACCAGATCTGGGTGCGGGTCCCGTCCGTCGAGGTGTTGTCTGTGACGTCGAGGCACTTGTCGGCCGCCGTGTTGACGACGTCGTGCGTCGCGGCGTTGTACGACCAGCGTTGTGCACCCGTCCCGTTGCAGGTGTGGAGCTGGACTTTGGTGCCGTCGGCGGTCCCGCCCCCGGTCACGTCCAGGCACTTGCCGAGCGCCCGGACGGTGCCGTCGGCGGCGAGGGTCCACCGCTGGGCCGTGGTGCCGTTGCAGGTGTAGAGCTGCACCGGGGTGCCGTCCACGGTGGCCGCGCCTGCCACGTCCAGACACTTCCCGGCGAGACCGGTCAGCGGTCCGGCCGGTGCGTTCGTCGTCGTACCGGACCAGGTGAAGGTGGCGGTGGTGCGGGCCGGCAGGGTGTACGTGAAGGACTGGCCGCCCCAGTCGACGCGGACGGACTGCGCGGAGGCGCCGCCGTTGTGGGCGATGAGCGCTTTGGAGCCGTCGGGATTGCGCCAGGCGACGTTCTGCACGGTGGAGTCGGCCGTGGAGGCGATGCGGTACGCGCCGGGGCGCACGAACTTGGTGAGATGGCCGGTCGTGTAGTACTCGACCGTGTAGTCGACCTGCCCGGCGCGCGGGCCGCCCTCCTGGACCGTGATCAGCCCCGTACAGGTGCCGCATCCCCCGTTGTGCGGGCCCATGTCCTGGTTGAGCGCCAGGCTCCACTTCGTCAGGCTGCTGCTCCAGTTGCGGGCGTAGCCGACGATGTCCTTCAGGTCCTCGTTGTGCTGGTTGCCGACCCAGGTGCCGCCGGAGTGCTCGGTGCTGAACTGCTTGACCGTCGGGTACTGGTCGTGGACCTGGCTGCCGACGGCGGGGTCACCGGCGTAGCCGTGCCAGGCGATGCCGCCGAAGAGCGGGTCGTTGCGCACGCCCGCGTCGTTCAGGACGCCGGAGCCGAAGTTCGCGTAATCGCCGTAGTTCCAGTCGTGCACCAGGACCTTGGTGGTGATCCCGGCGGCCCGGAAGGCCGGGTAGGCGTGGTTCTTGGTGAACTCGACGAGGCCGGACGGGTTCCAGCTCATACCCGGGTAGTTCATGGCGGTGGGGTTGCCCGCCTGGCAGCAGTTCGGTTCGTTCTGCACGGAGAGGTAGTCGACCTTGACGCCGGCCGCCTGATAGCTCTGGATATATTTGACCAGATACTGGGCGTAGAGCGGGTAGTACTCCGACTTCAGCCAGCCCATCTGGTCCATCCGGCCGTTGTCCTTCATCCAGCCGGGGGCGCTCCAGGGCACGGCCTTGAGTCGCATCGCCGGGTTGAGCTGCTTGGCCTGGACGGTGAGGAGCCGCACATCGGTGTCGTAGCCGTTGGTCCCGAAGTCGTTCAGGTCGCAACAGGTGTCGTCGAGGGAGACGTTGCCGGGCCGGGAGAGGTCCGACGCGCCGATCGGGTTGCGGACGAAGGAAAGGCCGATGCCGTCGGTCGGCGAGAACAGCTTGCGCATGACCTCGTCGCGGGTGGCGGTGCTGATCGCGCCGCCGCGCAGGAGGTGAGCGGTGGTGTCGGTGATCGACGCGCCACCGCCCTCGAACTGCTGGTAGGTGGTGTTCTCGTCGACGGTGATGGTGCGGTTCGCGCTGCCGCCTGCGGGGCCGAAGGCGATCGGCGTCTGCGGGGCGAGACCTCGCGTGACGGTACGGCCGCCCGCGTCCGAGGTGGTGGTCAGCCAGACGTCGACGCGCTCGCCGGCGGCCTCGGCAACGCCGGGACCGGTCATGACCAGGCCGCTCCCGAGCAGGGCACCGGTCACGAGAGCGGCGAGACGGCGGGGGCGCCGCCCGCGACGGGGGCCGAACCAGGAGCTGCTTCTGTAGTGCACCTGACAGACCTTTCGATAAGGACGCAGACCTTCGGTCTTTCTTTAAGGTGTGAAGCTATGGAGACGCCTCGTGCACGTCAACCCCTCCCGCATACAACTCCCGAACGGACAAGCCCGGTTGGGAACGGATTCGACTCAAGGTCTTGTCGGCTTGGTCCAGACAATGGCACTCTTCGTTGCCGTCCACGACACACTCGACCGTCGGCGGTGACATCGATGTCCGCACTACCTTCTCGACGATCACGACTTCTCCTGGCCCTCGGCCTCGGATGCGCCACGGTGGCGGCTCTGGTGAGCCCCGCCGCCCAGCCGTCCGCGATCGCGGCGACGACTTCGGCCTCAACGGTCGCGGCCGAAATCGGCGTCCAGGCCACCACGTTCGGTGACGAGTTCAACGCCCCGGCAGGCACACCGGTCGACGGCTCCAAGTGGAACCTGGAGACCGGCGACAACGTGAACAACCACGAGCGGCAGTACTACACGAACTCGACCCGCAACGCCGTGCACGACGGCCAGGGCAACCTGGTCATCACCGCTCGACGCGAGAACCCGGACAACTACAACTGTTGGTACGGCCGTTGCGAGTACACCTCGGCCCGGCTAAACACGTCCGGCAAGTTCACCCAGACGTACGGCACCTTCGAGGCCCGGCTGAAGATGTCGCGTGGCCAGGGCATGTGGCCGGCGTTCTGGATGCTCGGCAACGACATCGGCAGCGTCGGCTGGCCGCAGAGCGGCGAGATCGACGTGATGGAGAACGTCGGCTTCGAGCCGAACACCGTGCATGGCACCCTCCACGGTCCGGGCTACTCGGGCTCGGGCGGCATCGGGGCCGGCTACTCGATCGGCGCACCGTTCGCGGACGGATTCCACACCTTCCGCGTCGAATGGGCGCCGAACAAGCTGGTCTGGAAGGTCGACGGCGTCACCTACCAGACGCGCACACCGGCCGATCTCGGCGGTCGGCAGTGGGTGTTCGACCACCCGTTCTTCCTCATCCTCAACCTGGCCGTCGGCGGCTACTGGCCGGGCGACCCGGACGGCAGCACCCCGATGCCGAACACTCTGACCGTCGACTACGTCCGGGTCACGAACGACCAGCCGGCCCCGCCGACCGGCACCGGCGGCCCGATCACCGGCCTCGGCGGCAAGTGCGTCGACGTGGCCGGGGCGAACCCCGCGAACGGCACCCCGGTCCAGCTCCACGACTGCAACGGCACCGCAGCCCAGCGATGGACCGTGAACGCCGACGGATCGATCCGTGCCCTCGGCAAGTGCCTGGACGTCACCGCCGGATCCACGACGGACGGCGCCAAACTCCAGCTGTACGACTGCAACGGCACCGGCGCCCAGAAATGGCGTGTGGAGGCGGCCCGCGACATCGTGAACGTCGCGGCGGACAAGTGCCTGGACATCCCGAGCGGCAACTCGGCGAACGGCACCCGGCTGCAGATCTGGACCTGCAACGGCACCGCGCCACAGAAGTGGACCGTGGGCTGAGTTCCCGGTCCGACAGCGCTGAGGTCCCTTCGGGTCCGCCTGCACCAGACCGACGCTCCCGGCGGCCAGGTCATCCTGGTCGCGCGGGGGCAAAGTCGCCCCCAGGGTCTCCGGCTCCCCGCGGCAGTCGGGGAGCCGGAGATCGTCACGATGACCCGCAAGGTCGCCTCGGCTCCGTCCTCCCTCAGCTGGACCCGCAGGGCGTGCTCGGTACCGTCGGGTGGCAGAGGGCCTGGGAGGTCGGAACGGCGTAGCCGTTGAGGTGGATGCTTCGCCCGGGCAACGGTCCGTGCCACTGAAGTTCGACGACGTATCCGAGTATCCGAGCGGACGGTTTCCGCCCCGCGGTGCGCGGGCTCTGCAAGCACCCCGGACTCACAAATCGGGGATCTCCCCGATGGCGCAGTCGGGCGCGGCCGACAACCATGCACCGCATGGTCATACCCACCCTGCCGACGCCGACCGGGTCTCATCCGGTCGGCACCACATCGGTGTACCTCGAAGATGTCTCCCGACCGGACCCGTGGGTCGCGGACGCGCCGACGCGCGAGCTGATGATCTCGATCTGGTACCCGGCCGCACGCTCGTCCGGTCCGCGCGCCCGCTACCTCACGCAGACCGAGTCGGCGGAAACCCTGGCCGGCCAGCAGGTAGCCATCGCGCCCGACGCCCTGAGTTCGGTGCGCACCAACGCCTTCCCGGACACCCCTCTCGCCCCCGGGCTGCGGCAACTGCCCCTGATCGTTCTCTCGCCCGGCTTCACCCGGCCCCGCGCCACACTCACCTCGATCGGCGAGGACCTGGCCAGCCACGGTTATGTCGCGGTCGCGATCGACCACACCTACGAGACCGCGGCCACCACCTTTCCGGACGGCCGGGTGGCCGCCTTCGCCCTCGGCCACGGGTTTGCGCGCAACGCCGAGTTCTGGCACAAGGTGAAGACCGGCCGCGCCCGGGACGCCTCTTTCGTGCTGGACCAGCTGCTCGGCAACAACCCGCCGTGGGCAGGCGCGCACGTGCTGGCCCCGGACCGGATCGGCATGGCCGGACACTCCGCGGGCGGCGCGGCCACCATCGCGGCGATGCTTGCAGACGAGCGCATCCGCGTGGGGAGCAACGTGGACGGCAGTACCGGCCCTCTGATCCCGCACACGGGCCTGGACCGCCCGCTCCTCTTTCTCGGCCGGGACGGCCAGTACTCCCCCGGCGACGGGCCTGCTGCGGACACCTGGGCCCGAGACTGGCCACTACTGACCGGCTGGAAGCGCTGGCTGGTGGTGGCGGGCGCCAAGCACCCGTCCTTCACCGATCTCGGCCTGCTGGCCGACCAGTTCGGTATGCCGCTCGGCGCGGCCACCTCAGGCCTGCGCACCATGACGATCACCCGTACCTACCTGCGCGCCCTCTTCGACCAGCACCTGCGCGACGCCCGGCAGACACCGTTCGACCACCTGAACGCGGACCACCCCGAGGTGCGATCCTGCCTGCCGCCTGACCATCCGGTCGGCAACGGTTCGCGTTAGGGCTTGATCTCGGTCCGCCCACCATCGCAACCAGGTGACACCCGCCGGGCGCAGCAGGTGCGGGGCGCTCGCCGGGCATGGGAGCACCGATCGTCGTTCACCTGCCGTCCCCGACCGGAGGTCGTCACGTTACCGCGCGCGGTGAGAATCTCGGTCTCGCCTACGAGGACAAGAACCTCATCGAGTTGCTGAGCCGTACCGGGCTTCCGGGGGCCGGGAGGGCTCTCGATGATCCGCGGTGGGTGGAGTGGCGGGGCGGCAGGGCTCGTCTCGCTGCCGATTGCCCTGTTCACCGCGACCGACAGTCACACGATCCCCTTCCCTCAGCTCCAGCGCGGCACCGCGGACCGATCCGCAACCGGCGCGTCAACGAACGCACCGGCCATGAGGTCGATTCCGACGACATCGTCAAAGGCTTCGACACGGGCGGCGAGTACGTGATCGTCGAACCGAAGGAGCTCGACGACATCGCACCAGGGCGTTCCAAGGCACTGGAGGTGTCAGAGTTCCTCGCTCTCGACACCGTTGACCCGATCTTCTTCGACAAGACGTACTACCTCGGGCCCCGAGGTGAGCAGTACGGCCAGGCGTACGCCCTGTTGCAACGAGTGCCGGCGGAGTCGAACAAGGCCGGCATCGCGACCTTCGTGATGCGCGGCCGTGAGTACCTTGTCGCGCTCAAGGCCGAGGGTGACCTGCACACCCTGCATTGGGCCGACGAGATCCGTGACCTCACGAGGAAGTCCCCGATCTGCCGGGCAAGACGGAGCCGACCGCGTCCGAGGTGCAGATGGCCCCACCAGCTCATCGATGCCCTGACCACCGAAGGGAATCCAGAGGACTTCCACGACACCTTGCAGGAGGAGTCACGTCGCTGATCGAAGCCAAGGCAGCGGGCGAAAGCACGGAGAAGGCCGAGCCGGCCGCCCAGCCCACCGGTGTCGTCGACCTCATGGAGGCCCTGCGATCGAGCGTCGAGCGGGCCCACAGCCCGAAGGACACCGGAGAGAAGGCCGGCACCTCCGCAGCAAGCGCCAAAGCGGCCGGGAAGAAGCCTGCTGCGGCGAAGAAGCGCGCGACCGGCTCTTCCGGACCCGCCCGATCCCCGTCACTTCGGTCCCTGACCAAGGTGGAGCTGTACGAGAAGGCGACCAAGGCCGACAACCGCGGCCGATCCAACATGAACCACGACGAGCTCGCCGACGCCCTGGCCAGGACCAGGCAGTTGAGGGCCGACGGGGGCCCGGTTCCCTCCCTCGGGGCCCCGCGTGGTTCATCCGCCGTTCAGTCGCAGCAGTCGCAGCAGCACTTGCAGGGGTTGCAGCAGCCTCCGCCACAGCCGTCACCCGAGCCCCCGCCTGAACCACCGGAGCCACCGGAGCCACCGGACGCGTGGCCTCCGCCTGAACCGCCGGAGGAGCCTCCCGAGTTACCGCCGCCATGCCCGCCGAACCAGCCGTCGCCTCCGGCACCGTCCCTGCCGGAAGCGTCCCGGCCTGAGCCGCCCTGGCGGTTGCCGTCGCCGAACCGCCACGGCTCTCCATCACCCGAATCCGCGTCATCGTCGCAGCGGCAGCAGTTGTAGCAGAGCCTGCAATCGGCACACAGTCGGCGCTGCTCGCGACACCGCCGACACTCCCCCTCCGGCGGTCGGCCCGATGCCGTCGGCGCACCCTCCGGGGCCGTACCCGCAAGCGCTCCGACTCCGCAAGCCGCGCCCGTGCCGGTCTGCAAGGGCTCCTCCGTCGCCGTACGGCGCCCCACCCAAGGCAGTATGCGCAGGCCACGCGCCTGATTGCTGTGCCGATGGTGGCGATGCCGGGGGTCGAAGACCCGATCGACAGCGCGCTCCAACTCGCCGCCCAGAAGGGCCTGTACCAGGCGCCCGTCGACGAACACGGCGTCGGACAAGGAAAGCCGGATCCCGTGAACGGCGTCGTCGCAGAGCCTGCGCACCTCAGCACGGTCCGCGCCGGTCACGGCGATCGGGTTCCACGCACCCGACGCCTCGTCCGCGTACCGGTCCTCCACGGCGTCCAGCAGATGAGCCAGTCGACCGAAAAGACGACCGGCTTCCGCCAGCGGTTCCGCGTTGTCCGGGCGGTTCGTGAGTACGGCGGTGTACGCAAAGGCCGCGGCGGTCGCCGTTTCCGTGGGCTCCGTGACCGTCAGCAGCGAGCCGCCGCGGCCGGTCGACCGCTCGATCTGCGGCTGGCGCTCGACAGCCTCGAGCAGCACCGAGGTGTCGAAGCCGAGCCGGTCGCCGCCCGCCGCACCCGCACGACCCCAGCCATGGGCGATCCGGCGTGCCGCCATCGCCACCGGGCGGCGCCCCAACAGGCCGTCACCGTCGGCAACATGGTCGCGTATCTTCGCGGCGGCGAGCACCAGCGACACCGTCGCAGCCAACCGCGCACCCTCGCCCTGTGCCACGTCCGCCGACCGCATCCCGCGCAGCGGGCACGGACCGGCCCCTCGCCGCCAATCGCCCGTTCGCTCCGACTGCGCTTCGGTCAGTACCGAGACGATCAGGCCGTCGTAGTTGGTGGCCACCCTCGCGAACTGCCCGTATTCGCCGCGCAACGCCAGGCACAGCCCACACAAGTGCGCCATCCACTCGGTACGCAAGCCCTCGCCCAGCCGATGGCGGCATGGTCTGATGATTCCGAACACCGACAATCTCCCCCGCAGGACATCTACCCAGGCGCATCCGCTAGGACGCCCCATGGAGGGACGGCCCACGGACGGACGCCGCATCACCGGCACGACCGCACGTGCCATCTGCCGCATGCGCCATCCAGAAGCGGTCCCCATCCTAGATGGGGACTTTCCGAGAGTGCCCGCGGAAGCCCGACGCGGCCCCGGCGCGTGTGCCAGGTGGCCGTCGGCGGCTCTTGCCCAAGACCTCCAGGCCATTAGGCAGGCGTAGGGGCGGCCTTGTCCGTCGTGGTGCCGTCTTCGTCCTGGTCCTCCGACGCAGCAGGCTGTCCACGTTCGTCGTGCCCGGTCTTTCCACGGCGGAATCATGTCCGCGGGGCGCCCGCTCCCTCGGATCCGCTGATTCGTACAGACATCCGCACACTGAGGAGCCATCTAAGAGGAGTGCGCCACAAGCGTGCTCATTCCGTATGGGAGCTGGCCGGATACGTGGGCGACGCCGTTGTGGACCGCGACGTGCGAGTGGTGGCCGAGTGGGGCGATCATGGCCGTGCTGCTGGCCAGGCGGATGTTGCTGGAGGCGGTCGTCCGGTGGGTCGGGGAGTTGGCCATGGATGCTCTTCCTGGGACATATCGCGGCCGGTGCTGAGGGCGTTCATCGGTATGGCTACTTCGTGTAGTTGTAGACGGTCGCCCGGGAGACGCCGAGCTGGTCGGCGATGATTTGTGCGGAGCTCCGGGTCTCGAAGAAGCCCTCGTGATGCAGCTGCCGCACCAGCTCGCGCTTCTGGTCACGGTTGAGGCCACGCGGGGTGCTGGAGCGCTGCGCCGCGAAGGAGTCGATGGCCGAGCGGAGTTCGCGTCCGGTGCGGTCGCGCAGTGTCTCCAGGGCCTCGCCTTGGTGCTCGACATCGGTGGCCACAAGGCTGGCGAGGGTCAGGGCCAGCGGGGACAGTGTGCTGACGTCCAGGTTCAGGCACAGGGCCGCGACGTAACGTCCCTCGGCGTTCTTGATGCCGATCGAGGTGCTCTTGGCCGGGCGTCCGTCGGGGAACTGGTTGCTGTAGTTCTGGATGACGCCGGGGTAGTCGGGGTCCGCGATGCGGCGCAGGCCCAGTTCGGTGGCGGAATCGCCGACCTGCCGTCCCGACAGGTTGTTCTCGATGATGCGGATGGCGCTGTCGGGTCGGCGCAGATCGTGCAGAACGACCTCGCACAGGCCTGGGAACATGCGCCCGACGGCGACAGCGATGCGCTCGGCTTCCCGTACGAGGTGCTCGTCATCCGGTAGGTAGCGCCCGTCTTCCGGTACGTCGGGCTGGTCGGCGCGTTTGTCATCTCGTCGGCCGGTGGGGTGTGTCATCGAGCGCTGCTCGCTTCCTGAGCGCCGTCACAGTGCCCGGCGAACACCGCGGCCATCTTCTCGGTGGACTTCAGCCCCGCACCGGTGAGCACGACCACGGTCGTCTCGTCCGGAGCGATGTCTCCGGTCGCGATGAAGTGATCGAGGGTGGCCGCGGCGACGCTGCTGGTCGGTTCGGCGTACAAGCCTCGCGCGCTCAGTGCACGGACCGCTGCGTGGATCTCCGCCTCGGGGACGGCATAAGCAGCGCCGTCGGAGCGGCGTATGGCCTCCACCGCCTCGGGCAGCCGGACCGGGTGGGCGATGGACGCGCCCTCGGCGATCGTCGGCATCCGCTCGCCGCGGCCGGCCGGGTCGACGCCGCTGAACGTGTCGGCGATGGTCGCCCAGTGCTCGGGCTGCCCGACGAAAAGGCGCGGGCGCCTGTCGATCTGGCCGGCGTCGAGCAGTTCGCCGAACGCCAGGTCGCATCCGATGATGTTGCTGCCGGCTCCGGCCACGAGGACCACGTTGTCGGGCGCGGTGAAGCCGAGGGACTCCCACATCTCATAGGCGATGGTCTTGGTGCCCTGGATGAACATGGGGTGCCAGTTGTGGCTGGCGTAGGGGATCCGCTCGGACTGCCGGATCGCCTCGTCGGAGACCTCGTCGCGGGTGCCGCCCATGAGCTCGATCTCGGCTCCGTAGGCGCGGGCCTGAAGGATCTTGGCCGCTGACGTGGCGGCGGGAACGATGATCTTGGCGCGGATGCCGGCGGCGGCGGCGTAGGCGGCCACCGCAGAACCGCCGTTGCCCGAACTGTCCTCGAGTACGCGGTCGGCGCCGTGCGCCACAAGGTGGGACATCATCACCGATACGCCCCGGTCCTTGAAGCTGGAGGTCGGGTTGAACCACTCCAGCTTGAAGTGGACACGTCGGCCGCCCCAGTCGACCGGAACCATCGGCGTACACCCTTCGCCAAGGCTCACCCGTCGGGCGGCCGGGACGGGCAGAGCCGCGTGGTAGCGCCACAGGGACCGTTCGGCGATGTCGATCTGCTCGGGACGCAGGCCCTGGAGTGCACTGACAGCGAGGGGGCTGCCGTCCTCGCCCCGCCAGCGAGGATCGTCCAACGAGTAGCGCTTCCCGGACCGATCGTAGAGGTCGGGGGCGGTAACGGCTGAGTGCTGTTCGGCGTTCATGGGCGGCTCCGGCTTCAACTCGCTCGACGTGCTGTCGTGTCGCTGGGTCTCGCAGCCCGAAGGGCACCCGGCCCGCCCACATTAGACGCACTATCCAGATTTACACAGCAAGTCGAATCACCGTCGATGCACTGCCCGGCGCCAGCCGGTAGCCACCCGAAACCGGCGAGAGCCGGTGGAGTGATCCCGGCGGGGATGGTGAGCGGCTCCGACTGTCATGCTCCGGACACCCCGTGCGCCCGAGGCGACTCCAAGGTCTTTACGGGACGGCCCTGGCGAGCTCATGCACGGTAAGCGGTGAGACGGCGAGAATATCGGTGGGACCGCCGCTCACCTCTGTCGTTGAGGGCCCAGGTCCGCGGTCTGCCGGTGGAAGAGCAGGCCGGCAACGGCTTGGACGGTATCGCTCGCATGCTCGCGGCGGCCGAGGTGGCGGGCCGGTGCCCACCAGTTCTTGAGGTGGGCGATGCTGTGCTCGACAGGGATCCGTCGTGAGGAATGGGCCTTGCGCTGTCGCTCGCGTCTTTCCTCGTACCAGCCCGCGGCGTTCTTCTTGAATTTGCGGTGTGGTGGCGTCACCACGCGTCCACCGGTCTGGACACCGAGGCCCTGGTAGCTGGCGTCGGCGAGGATCTCCACCGCTGGGCAGTCCACCAGGAGTTTGACCGGGCCCAACTGGCGGACATGGGTGATGTCCGCGCAGCTGCCTGGCCGGACCGGGTCATGCGCAAGCCCGTTCCGGTGCCGTCGATCTGCCCGCCGCAAGGTGGTCGTCCACCCAAGCACGGAGGTGAGTTCGGCCAAGGACACCCTCTCCGCCCGCCTCTGCGGCAGCGTGCCCGCCAACTTCCTGGGACAGCGGAACCTCTTCGACAGCTACCACCGCGTGCTGGGAGCCGAGGTCTACGACATGCCCGCGCTCCTGCCCGAGGACCTTCACCGACCCCAGGCTCCACGCGACCATCATCGACCGCCTCACCTTCTACGGCCCCATCATCGAATTCGGCACCAACTCCTACCGCCTCGCCCGCGCACGAGCCGAGGAGCCCACCAAAGCCGGCTGAGCCTCCCGGGGCAGTTGCACAGTGACGTGGCCAGTGCACGAGAATCATTGGGGCCGGGAAGTGCGTCGCCCTCTGTGTGCAGGAGGGCCAGGGACTGAGCGCGGAAGGCCGCCGGGGTGATGCCGTAGGCATCCCGGAAGCCCCGACTGAACGCGGACGCATGGGTGAAGCCGCGCTGGGCGGCGACGGCGTACACGGGCAACCCTTGGTGCAGGGGGTCTGCCAGGTCCTGGCGTGCTCGCGCGAGTCGCTGCTGTTGCAGGAACCCTGTCACTGTCGCCCCGTCGCCTTCCTGCTGAAACAGGCGGTGGAGGTAGCTGACGGAGATGTGGTGGGCGGCGGCGATCGTGGAGACATCCAGCCGCGGGTCGTCGGCGTTGCTTCGTATGAAGGCCATGACGCGGAGCGTCAGGGTGCGTCGGTGGGTCTCCGGGGCCAGAGACCGGTCGGCGTCGAGGACACCGGTGAAGAGCGAAGCGACGAGGTCGGCCAGCACGGTGCTCAGGCGTGGGCCGTCGGCCGGCTGGTAGGAGTGGCTGTCCCTGGCTATCTGGTCGAGGAAGGTTGCCAGCAGGGCCCCCATGCCGCCTCGGGACGAGATGCGCTTACCGACGACCTGGGTGGCGATACGCGGGGGCAACGGAAGGAGATCTTTGGGGATTTCCACTCCTATGACCTCGACTGAATCCCGGATGGAAGTGATTTCGAACGCGCGCGAGGTGTCGCTGGTGTGGTACTCGAAAGCGTTGTGCGCGACGCTGTCCTTTCCTCGGGTGACTACTCCAGTCCCGCGCTTGATGAGCGAGAGGTGGAAGGCCTCGGGGTCTGACTGCCTTATCAGTTTCGGCGTGCGTCGCCACGCGAGGGGATTACATTCCAAAGGGTAGACGGTTAATTCCCCCAGAGATATCGTGCGCTGGTTCACCCAGAAATCGTCCGCATAATCGCTCTGCAGGTCCAGGGGGGCGTGAGTCTTCGACATGAGCTCTCGCCAGCACTCGAACCGTTCGGCGGGCGGCAAGTCGGAACTGCGAAACGTCATCTCGGGCAGCATGCCCATGTGTCTACAGCAGCGAAAGCCACCCGGACAAGGAGTTCCGCGGTGTGGCGCGCACGGGGTCGGCGACCGGCACCCGAATCAGGCATTCCCCCTCCGGCCAGTAATCCGGAATTAAACCTTCAGGGGTTCAGTCAGAACGGCGGTGTCGACTGCCCGTCAAGACACTGTGCATCCTCCGTCAATGCGTTTCCTGTCGAGAATTGGGAGAGTGGGTCTCGGATCGAGGGCGGAGATGACGACCGCCGAGGAGCAGGCCTCCCTCTTTCGGAAGGCTTCCTTCATATCCATATTGCCGACCGCTTCGGTGCATTCACCCGAACCGATGACGAGGACAGCCCCTTGAAGACACGCAAGATGATGCTCCGCACCGCCGGCGCGGCCCTGGGCGCGGGCGCCCTGGCCTGGCTCGCCGTCGGTGGCGGGACCTCGTTCGTATCCACGCAGGAGCGCCCGGCCGCGATGGCGGTGGTCGCCGAGGCGGGGCCCGGTTACGCGATCGAGGACTTCGGCTATCCGAACGCCGACCGGATCCTGGTGGAGCGGGGCATCACGCTGAAGCGCGGGGACGGCCACATCACGCTGGCCGACTGCGGGAGCGCAACCGACCTGCTGGAGGTCTGGTCCCGCGCCAACGACAAGATCTGTTTCCGGGTCACCGGCATAGCCGGCTACCTGAGTCTGGAGATTCCCTCGGTGTTCGCGGTGAAGGGCAACAGCTACTCGGCGACGGTCGACATGACCACCGGGACCGAGGAGAAGTCCTTCGACGTGAACAAGAACGCCTGGACCTCCGTCGGCGAGAGCGCCGACGACCAGGGGCGCGACTTCATGCTCATGGAGATCCGCACGTCCAAGTAGCACTGCAGGGCGCCCCTGCCGCGCTCTTTACACCGCACCCCTTGAACCTGCCGGCCGATGCGTCGGCCCGCGCGCCGGCGTCCGCATCGCCATGGCTCCACGCCCGCGCCCTGTCTTCGAAGGAACAGACGTGTCCGCACTCCGTCCGCGTGCCGCGCGGATCTCCGGCCTCCTGGCCACCACCGCCCTGTTGTCGACGGCCCTCCTCTCCGCTACCCCGGCCGGCGCCGTCCCCGGCCCCGAGGCCGCCGCAGGCACACACCCGGCCGTGCTCCGGCTCGACCTCGGCGACGAGGCGAACTCCCGCGCCTGTACCGGAACACTGAGCTCTTTCAGAGTGGCCACTGATCGGGTGACGGGCCAGCGTCCCGCAACGCACGAGGCTCCTGTGCCGTTGAGAGAGGTGTTCGACGTCTCAACTCATCAGCGCAGGAGCCTCGTTGGTTCCCTATCCTGCCGCACTCGACCTGCCTCATGCTCTGGTCGAGTGGGTATCCATGCTCATCGTCACCCGTGAGGGTGACCGCCGCTGCAAGCTGCCGCCCCACCAGCGTGCTCTTGTGGGCCTGGTCTACCTTCGCCGGCACGACACGCTCGCGCAGATCGCCGCCGGCTTCGGCATATCCGTCGGCACCGCCCACGCCTACGTCACGGCCGTCGTCGAGCATCTGTCCGGCCGGGCGCCCGGTCTCCTGCGGGTCCTGCGCGAGGCCGATCCGGACTACGTCCTGCTCGACGGGACGCTCGCTGAGTGTGACCGGGTCGGCGACAGCCGGGCGGACTTCTCGCAGAAGCACCGCCGTCACGGCGTGAACGTGCAGGTCGTGGCGGATGCCGCGGGCAAGCTGCTGTGGATCTCGCCCGCGCTGCCCGGCCGCACGCACGACCTGACCGCGGCCCGTACCCACCGCATCATCCGGATCTGCGAACGCCAGGGCGTTCCCGTCCTCGCCGACCGCGCCTACATCGGCGCCGGCCCCTGGGTGACCACACCGATCAGACGGCTTCCCGGCCGGGACCTCACCACGACCCAGCAGACGATCAACCGGGCCCTGTCGGCGGCACGGGCGCCGGTCGAACGAAGCATCGCAAGGCTGAAGTCCTGGCGAATCTTCCGCCGGGCCCGCTGCAGCCCCAACCGCATGACCGCCATCGCCGCAGCCATCCTCACCCTTGAGCGTCAACGCTGAAAATGCTCACTGGTCGACAGATTCTGGGTCCTGACCGCCGCGAGCTGCCTCGCCACCACCCCGGGAACCACCGTCCTCGCCGGCAAGCCGGCTCTCAAGACCACCGCCACGCTCAGCGACGGCAAGAAGATCGAGGTCGTCGAGGTCGCCCCCCGCGCGGACCGGGACGCCGCCCTCGTCCGCCTTGCCACGCCCGTCATCACGACCACACCTGCCCGCCTGTCGACCACCTTCTCGGTAGCCGCCGCCACGGCGGGCGGCACCGAACTGACGGCCGTCGGCTTCGGCCGCACCAAGACCGAGTGGGTACCGGACAAGCCCCACACCGGCACCTTCACCATCGACCCCGCCGCCACCACGGCCACCACCCTCGCAGTCACCGGCAAGAACGGCGCGGCGATCTGCAAGGGCGATGCCGGAGGTCCGCTCCTCAACGCCTCCGGCGAGATCGTTGGCATCAACTCCCGCTCCTGGCAGGGAGGATGCATCGGAACCCCCGCCACCGAGATCCGCACCGGCGCCCTCTCCGTCCGCACCGACCTCCTCTCCGACTGGCTGCAGGAGGTCCGCCTCACCACCGCATCCCTCCAGAACAGCCTGAGCAATCGCTGCGCGTACGTCAGCTGGCGCACCCCCGAGAACAATGCCCCGGCCCAGCAGGTGGACTGCGATCCGCAGTACGCCGACCAGGTCTGGAAGTTCGAACGGGTCGAGGGCGGATACCAGATCCGCAACCACAAGACCGACCGCTGCCTCGTGGTGTCGTGGAGCACTCCCCAGGACGGCGCCCCCGTCACCCAATACGACTGCCACCCGGAGTTCGGCGACCAGGTGTGGAAGCTGGAGCCGGTCGCCGGCGGCTTCTCCCTCCGCAACTCGGTGACCGACAAGTGCATGTACGTCTCGTGGACCACTCCGGGATGGGGGGCTCCCCTGCTCCAGGTCGGCTGTGACCCGCAGTATGCCGACCAGGTCTGGAAGATCTGATCCAGCCGCGCATCCGCGTCCCTGCCTCCCCGGGGGCCAGGGACGCGGGCGCACCCCTTCCCCTCTTTCTCCGTCCGGTGCGTGCCGCGCGGCACGCACCGGACGCTGATCCCGAAGGACCTTTGTGGACAGCACCTATTGGAGCCGACGCCGTGTGCTGGAGGCCATCGCGGCCACCGCGGCCGTCGCCGCCACCTCCAGTCTCGTACTCAATCCCCTGCCGGCCCGGGCGGCGGATGCCCCGCCCGCCGGCGACGATCCCTTCCGGCTTCCGGAGACCGAGCGGGCGAAGGTCGTCCGGGCGTGGTTGCTGGGCGGACGGGCCGTCCGCGCCGCCGCCGCGGCCGCGCTCACCGGATCCGACGCCGACGTACGGGTCTTCCTCGACGTCCAGCTGGCCCGCGAGACGGCGCAGGACAACCGGGTCGCCGTCATGCGGGGCCTGGCGGCGGCCGGCAAGGGCACCCGCCGTGACGCCACCGCTGCGCTCGACAACGGGGACTCGGCCATCGCCGCGTTTCTCGGCGGCGGCTTCAAGGCCTCGGTGCCAGAGGACCTGCGGGTCGCGACGGCCACGGTGATGAGCGTGGGCGGCAAGGCCGTGAACCGGGCCGGCAACGCAGCGCTGAACGACGGCGGCCAGGCCTCCCTGGAGGCCTTCCTCCTCGACGGCCAGTACACGGCGCGGTTGGAGGACCTGCGGGTCGAGACCTCCAAGCTGATGTTCCAGGCGGGGCCGGAGGTGCAGAAGTACGCCGGCCAGGCGCTGTCCGGCACCGAGGACGACGTCGTGTGGTTCCTGGAGACCGGGCAGCACATCGCCCGCGCCCGCGACCAGGAGCGCGCGAAGATCGAGGAGCTCGTCGCCGTCGTCCAGCGCGAGGGCAAGAACGCCGAGGCCAGGACCCGGCAGGCCGAGGAGGCCGCCGCCCGCGCGGTGAGCGCCGCCGCCAAGGCCAGGGAGGCCGCCGAGAACGCCGCCGCCGAGGCGCAGGCGGCCCAGGACGACGTGGCCGCCGCGGGCCGGGCCGCACGCAAGGCCGGTGACGCCGCTAAGGGTGCCGCCGACGCCTCCCGCGTCGCCATCGACGCCTCCCACGCGGCCGTCGAGGCCTCCCGGCGCGCCTCCTACGCCTCCGCGGCCGCGAGCCAGGCGGCGGCCAGCGCGGGTTCGGCCGCGGCCGTCGCGTACAGGGCCGCGATCGCCGCGTCCAGGGACGCCTCCCAGTCGGCCGCCGCCAAGGACGCCGCCGTCGCTGCTCGTAATGCCGCTTCGAAGGCCCGCAGCGCAGCGCAGGCCGCCGACCAGGCGGCGGCCGCCTCCGCTCAGGCCGCCGGTGCCGGTGAAGCCGCCGCGTCCGCGGCGCGCAACGCCGCCGCCGCCGCGTCCGCCTCCGCCCGGGCCTCGGCCTCCGCCGGTGCGGCGCGCAACGCCGCCGCCAAGGCCAAGCACCAGGCGGAGATCGCCAGTTCCAACGCCACGATCGCCACCACCGCCGCCGGAACCGCACAGGCCCTCGCGCATGCTTCCTCCACCGCCGCACAAACCGCCCGCGACGCCGCGAACAACGCCGCCGCACACGCCGACAAGGCCGCCGCGGCCGCCGAATGGGCCGTCCAGTATGCCGGCCAGGCGGTCGAATACGCCCACAAGTCGACCGAGTTCGCCGACGAGGCCACCAAGGCGGCGAACACCGCCACCGAAGCGGTCGCCCAGGCCGTCGCGGTAGAGAAGGCGGCCCGCGAGGCCGAGTGGCAGCGCCTGAACGAGGACACGCAGCGGGCGGTCACGGAGATGCGCCTGCTCGCCCAGGCGGAGGCTGAGGAGCGGGCCGCGTACGACCTCAAAAAGACCCAGGCCGAGCAGACCGACCAGGCCACCAAGGAGCTCATCGCCCAGGCCGAAGCGGCCCTGCGCGCGGGGAACGCCACGAGCGCCACCGACCTCGGCCGCAAGGCCGCCCTCGCTCTGCTGGACTCCACGGGAGGCTGGTCCCAGGAAGCCGCCCGCTACGCCCTGGCCGGGACGGACGCGGAGATCCACGCCTGGATCGACGTCGACCGGCGTATCGCCCAGCGGCAGGACGACCGGGAGTCCGTCCTCTTCCTCGCCCGGATCGCTCCGCCCGACGTCGCCTTCGCCGCCGCGGCGGCCCTTGAGAGCAACGACCCGGACGCGGCCGGCACCTTCCTCCGCGAGGGCGCCGTCCGGGCCGCCGCCATGGACAACCGCGTCGCGGTCGCCCGGGTCCTGAGCGAGGACCCCGGCCCGGCGGTGACCCGGGCGGCGAACGCCGCCCTGGACTCCGGGACCGCCGAGGCGCTGTACGTGTTCCTCACCACGGGTCTCCAGCAGGCTCAGGAAGAGGACGACGCGGTGGCCACCGCGACGCTCCTGCGGACTGGTGGCCCCTACGTGAAGGCCCACGCCCAGGCCGCGCTGGAGGGCCCGGCGTGGATGCGCCGCAACTTCATCGCCTCGGTGCAGTTCGAGAGCGCGCAGCTCGACTTCGACTCGGCCACCCACATCGCCGCCATGCAGGGCGCGATCGCCGCCGCCGCGAAGATCGCCCACAAGGCGCAGGAGGACGCCGCCCGCGCCCAGGAAGCGGCGGCCACGGCGCGCGCCGCCGCCGCCGAGGCACTGCAGTGGGCGGACCGGGCCAGGGCTTCGGCCGAGCAGGCCGCCACCTCCGCCCAGCAGGCGAACACCCTTGCGGCCGACGCCGAGCAGTCGGCCAAGGACGCGCAGGCTTCGGCCGACCGGGCCGGTCAGGCAGCCGCCAGCGCCCGGCTCGCCGAGCGGTCGGCGAACTACTCCGTGAATCGAGCCATCCAATCGGCCCGCAGCGCCGTCGCCTCGGCCAACGCCGCGCAGAACTCCGCCGTCTCCGCTCGTGCCTCAGCGCTCCAGGCCAACCAGGACAAGGCCACCGCCGCGGCCGCCGCCAGCCAGGCGTGGCAGATCGAGGGCGAAAAACGCCACGCGGAGGTCGCGGCAGCGGCCAAGCAGGCCGCGGAGGCGGCCCAGGCGTCCAAGGACGCCGGAACCAACCCGTGCGACACGACCGCCAGCGACAGCGTCAAGGTCGACCCTCCTGCGGCAGGGGACACCGACATCAAATGGTGGGCGGACGTTCTGAGCCAGGCCGGTATGATCGCCGGGCTGCTGGGGACCGGCGTCGGAATCGTCGGAATCGGCGTCGGCCTCTACTTCCCACCCGCCGGTGCGCTCCTCGTCTCCATCGGCACCACCCTCCGCGTCGGTGCCGCCGCGTTCAATTCCGCCAGCGCGATCCTGTACGGAATCGAATACGGCTGGACGAGCCGCGAGTTCATCGAGCAGGCAGCCCGTGCGGTGGGCAGCATCAAATCGATCGCCCCGTCCGCGATAGTGACCCGCCTCACGGAGAAGGCCGTCACGAAGGGCGTCGAGGCCGTCAACGAAATCTCGACACTGGGACGCGAGGGCGTCTCACCGATCGTCAGACGCATCGGGCGCTTCTTCCGCCGCTGATGGGCACCAGGGACGCTCCCGGACACCGGGAAGGCTCCAGCACCACCACCTGGGGAAAGAGACCAGCGAGAGAACATGCCCCATCAGATCGACACGGCGATGCGGCAGCAGCTCGATGCTGTCTACCGCCACCCCGGCCACGACCTGCGCCCCGACGGCCTCGACCGCCTTATCACCGGAGGCGTCAGACGGGGGCGCGTGCGCCGCCGCGCCCTGCTGACCACTGGCCTATTACGGCAACGACCTTCGCCGGCAGCTGTCTCTTCATTGCCCAGTATGCCCAGTATTTGCAGTGAACAAGAGGCCCTGCCTATCACATCGTACGTGGGGAGTTTTTGGACGTGTTATCTGCCGTTCGCACCCGGAGCCGTCTGCGGGCCGCCACACTGGCCGGCCTCCTGGCCCTGTTACCTGTCGCTGCGACCAACGTCGCAATGGCCGAAGGGAATCCGACCACCCCGACCAGCTCCGACTTCGACTCGTACTGGCCGCCGGAAAAGTGCGCCGACGCATCAGAAGAGTTCCGCTTCCGGTTCTACTACAACTCCGACTTTGGAGCATGGGTGAACATCGGCCGCTCCATCTACGACCTCGCGGCGCTGAGCGAAGGTGGAACCGGCAGCAGCCAAGTGCTCATCTTGTGCGAAAAGGGCAACGGTGACGGTAAGCGAGCGGCCAACAACTCCGCTTCGACCTACAACTGGTACCGCGACTACTGCTCGGTCGTCTACTACAAATCCGGTTACAAAGGTTTGGCCGACCCGGTCTACCCGAACTCCGGAGGGAACCTCTACCACACGTACAATAACAACAAGTCGATTAAATTCAGCTCCTGCTGAATGGACGTCACATGATGCGCACAAGCCGCCGCAGAACTCTCTTCATCGTGTTGGTCCTCGGCGGTACTGGATGTGCCGTAGGCCGCGTCGGATGCGCTGGACGAGGTGTTCGGGTGTGCTGAAGGCGACGTTGGAGAGCCAGCCACGTCGCAGCAGGGACCAGATCCCTTCGACGGGGTTGAGGTCGGGTGCGCAGGGCGGCAGGTAGTAGATGGTCAGCCAGTCCCGGCCTTGGGTAAACCTTCGCAGGTCAGCGGCCTTGTAGGCGTTGAGGTTGTACCAGACGAGCGCGATCGGGCCGCCGAACTGTTGGTGGGCGGTGATCAGCAGGTCCCGGTAGTCGCGCCAGGAGAAGCTCTTGCGTCCGTCGCGTTGGCCGTAGTCCCGGCGCGGCCGGTAGATCAGCCTCGACCGGTGGCCGGGTTGGTACCAGGTCAGCGCGGCGATGGAGACCCGTCTGCGGGACCGGCCCCGGACCCGCACGACCGGTGTCCGGCCGCGCTGTGACCAGGTCTTGGCCTGCGGCGGCGTCATGGAGAATCCGGCTTCGTCCTCGAAGGCGAGCCAGGCTCCGCTCAACGCCGCGAGTCTTCCGCGCATGGCCACACCTCCTTGACCCACCCGGCCACCGCGGCGTCGTCCCGCTCGATCGCGCGCCGGGCCGGGACCTGGCAGGACCAGCCGTTACGCACCAGCCTGCTTCCGCACGTCCTGGATGGTGGAGCTCATGTGGAAGCGCCGGCCGATCAGCATCTTGATCCGCGCGAGCGTCCATCGCTGGTCCTCCCAGCCGTGGGCGGCTGGTCCCTTGGCCAGCTCCGCCTCCAGCTACGCGAACTGCTTCTCGCTCAGTGAGTGACTCTGTCGGGGATCTTGAGGTTCCAGAGACAGGGCTGTTGGGGGTTCGGGACACTCTGGGTGGTTCGGTGCAGTCCTGACTTCCTGGGGTGGCCAGTGTCCGTTCGTCCCCTGTCTGTTGTGGTGGTGCCGAAGCTCACGGCTCGGATGGCGCGGGCCAGTAATCCCCGCGGGACCACGGCCATGTGGGTGCGTGACCATCTCGACGGGCTCTGGGACGACGAGGACTTCGTCTGCTGGTATCCGCGCGATGGCCGGCCCGGCCTCTCGCCGGCTCAGCTGGCCACCGTATGTGTGCTGCAGTTCCTGCTCAACCTCTCGGACCGGCAAGCAGCCGAGGCCGTCCGGTGCCGTATCGACTTCAAGTACGCCCTGGCCATGGAACTGGACGATCCCGGTTTTCACCACAGTGTGCTGACGGACTTCCGGGACCGGCTGTCCCAGGACGACCGCGCAGACCAGCTCCTCTCCCTGGCCCTGGACCGGATGCGGCAGGCCGGCATGGTCAAGGAACGCGGAAGACAGCGAACCGACTCCACCCAGGTCCTTGCCGCAGCCCGAGAACTCACCCGCCTGGAACTGCTCCTCGAAGCGGTACGCGCCGCACTGGAAGAAGCTGCCAGTCGCACTCCGGAGATCCTGGACGAGCTGGTGGATGCCGAGTGGGCCATCCGCTACGGCCGGCCCGTCCGCCTTCCCAGCCAGCCGAGTCATCCCGTCACCCGTCTCAAACAGGCCGGGACAGACGCCCACCGGCTCCTCGAACGCCTGCCGCCCCACCAGCGTGGTCCCCGCGCAGAAGTTCTGCGGCAGATCATGGTGCAGAACTTCCTCCTCGATGCCCGCGGCACCCTGCATCTCCGCACCGAGAAGGACGGACAGCCCAAGGGAGCTCTCCGGATCGTCTCGCCCAACGATCGCGAAGCCCGTCGTGCCATCCGCGGCAACACCCGCTGGAGCGGCTACCTGGTCCATATCACCGAGACCTGCGACGCCGACTCCCACGCCAACCTGATCACGGACATCGCCACTACCACCCCGACCAGAGACACCGAGGCCCTGCCCGGCATCCACCACAGGCTCCGCCACCGTCGACTACTGCCCGGGCAGCACCTGATCGACGGCGGCTACGTCTCCATCGCCCTGCTCGACCGCTCCGCACGAGACCACCAGGTCCAGCTCATCGGGCCGGTCAAGACCAGCGGCGCCTGGCAGCACAAAGAACAGACCGGCTTCACCAGGGACGACTTCACCATCGACTTCGACCGGCGCCGAGTCACCTGCCCCAACGGCCAGACCAGCAGAATCTGGATCGAAGCCCCGGCCATGGCCCCCTACACGGTCGCCCGGTTCCGCCCCACCCAGTGCAACCCGTGCCCCGACCGACCTGCCTGCACACGGGGAACCTCAGCGCGCACAGTGAACTTCCTCCCCCGCCACCTGCACGAACTCCAGGCCCGTAACCGCACGGACCAGCAGGACCGCCGGTGGAAACGGCTCTACGCCACCCGGTCCGGAGTCGAAGGCACCATCTGCGAACTCGTCAACGGCCACCGGGCCCGCCGCAGCCGCTACCACGGCCTCCGCAAAACCCACGTCCAACACGTGCTGACCGGCATCGCCATCAACATCGAACGCCTCGCCTCACGCGCACCCGTCCACGTCTACAGCCCCAGACCCCCCACGGCCTTCCAGAAGTACCTCGACTCCCGAAACCTGAGCTGGGAATGCTGGTGGCGGCAAGGCAAGTAACCCGACAACCGAAGATCCCCGACAGAGTCGCTCACCGTAGTGGGGTTCTCACCACATCTGCGGTCTTCTCATCCAACCTGCTGCAGCACAGATCAACCACACTGCGAGCAGGGCGAAGGAGCATCTCATCCATCTGCGGCATCGCAGCTCAGAGCCATCTACCTATCGCAGAAAGAATGAGAACGCATACTCGGTCGCCGACGTCGAGGCCGAGGCGGACATCATCTGCACGGTCACCTCGGTGGCGGTCGGCGACGGCCCGGTGCTGCTCGGCCAGAACCTTCGCCCGCACGTGCACATCAGCGCCTTCGGTACCGACCTCATAGGCAAGTTCGAGGTGCCGCGGCGCGTGCTGAAGTCGGCGTTCGTCACAGCGGACCACCGGGGCCAAGCCCAGCGCGAGGGCGAGGCCCAGCACCTGGTGGAGTCCGACCTCGGACCGGACCTCATGGAGCTGTGCGCGCGACTGGCGTTTGTGGCGGAGCACCGGGACGGGATCACCGTCTTCGACTCCACCGGGTTCGCGCTTGAGGACCATGTGGCCTTCGGTGTCCTGCTCGAACTCGCCGCCGAGGCGGGCCTGGGCACCCACCTCCAGATCGAGCAGCTGCCGGAGGACGCGCTCAACCCCTACGCCTTCGCGTAGGCGTGTCGCGGGCCGTCCCCACCGCCACCATCGGCGACGGTGGGGACGGTGGGGACGGCCCGTTCCGCAGCGGCGACCGGCCTACGACTCCAGGTAGCGGAGCACCGCCAGGATCCGCCGGCTGTAGCCGGTCGTGTGGGACAGCTCCAGCTTGTCGAAGACGGTGTTGAGGTTCTTCTCCACCGAGCTCAGCGAGATGTGCAGCTTCTGCGCGATGGCCGTGTTCGTGTGGCCCTGCGCCAGCGCCTCCAGGACCGTGCGCTCCCGGGGCGTCAGCCGCGCCAGCGGGTCGCCGTGCGTGGTCCGGATGACCAGCTGCCGTACGACCTCCGGGTCGATCGCCGCCCCACCGGCGTGGATCCGCTCAAGCGCGTCAAGAAACTCCTCGACCTGTGCCACCCGGTCCTTCAGGAGATAGCCGACCCGCTCGGCGTTGGACGCGAGCAGCTTGGCCGCGTAGTTGCGCTCGACGTGCTGCGAGAGGACGAGCACGCTGACCTCGGGAAAGCGCTCCCGGATCTCGACGGCCGCCCGCAGCCCCTCGTCCGTATGGGTCGGGGGCATCCGGATGTCGACGACGACGATATCCGGCCGCTGCTCCTCGACCTCCTTGAGCAGCGTCACCGCGTCACCCAGCGCCGCCAGGACCTCGTGGCCCTCCTCGGCGAGCAGCCTGACCAGGCCCTCTCGCAGCAGGGTCGAGTCCTCGGCCAGGATTACGCGCATGGAAGCTCCGCGGTGATGGTGGTCGGTCCCCCGAGGGGGCTGTGGATGTGCAGGACGCCGTCGAGCGCAGCCACCCGGCTGCGCAGCCCCGTAAGGCCGCTGCCGGTCTCGCTCGCGCCGCCCGTACCGTCGTCCTCGACCCGTACGGAGAGCCGCGCCCCTTCGAGCGCCACCGCCACGGAGATCGCCGAGGCCGAGGAGTGCTTCGCCGCGTTCGTCACGGACTCCGACACCACGAAGTAGGCGGCGGTCTCGACCGGCCGGGGCAGCGGGGTGCCGACGTCGAAACGGGTCCGCAGCGGAATGCTGCACCGCTCGGCGACCCCGCCGATCGCCTCTTCGAGCCCGAGACTGTCGAGCGCCGACGGGTACACCCGCCAGGCCACCTCGCGCAGTTCGGTCAGTACGCCCTGGGACTCCTCGTGCGCCTGGAGCAGCAGCGCGTCGGCCTGCTCGGGGTTGCGGCCCCGGCGCGCCCGGCCGATCAGCATCGCGAGCGCCACCAGGCGCTGCTGGACCCCGTCGTGCAGATCGCGCTCGATGCGCCGCCGCTCGGAGTCCACGGCGTCGACGACCGCGGCCCGGCTGGTGGCGAGTTCGTCGATACGGCGCTGGAGCAGTTCCCGCTCGGACGGTCCGAAGCATTCCCGGGCGGTACGGGCGTCAAGCGCGGCCAGCGAGTACAGACCCTGGACGTCGAGGAAAAGCAGCACGCTGCCGAGGAGGACCTGCGTGAGCAGCTCGTCCCAGCCGAGGGTGCCCCGCACCGCTCCGCTGACCAGGAGACCGGCCAGGACAGCGCCGAAGACCAGGAGTCCGATGACGACTCCGCAGAGCAGGCCCGTGTAGCTGCGGATCGCGAGATAGCGCAGGATCTTCTGGTCGGAGGCCTTGTAGTGCTCCGGGAAGAGGTCGCCGAAGAAGGCGGAACGCCTGACCCGTTCGAGGGTGACCAGGTGCCGGGCGCCGGCCATCAGGATCTGCAGGGCGCCGGCCCGGGTGCGCGGCCAGAGCAGGAACGGGCCGAGGGCCGCGCCGACGCCGAGGAAGTAGAGGACGCCGACCAGAGCGGTCGCGCAGCCGACGAGGGTCCCCAGGCCGCGTCGCGGCCAGGACGGGGTGGTCGTACGGGTGGCGGTCTCGTCCTCACCGGAGACGTTGCCGCCGGGCTTGGCCGGCGGTCGGTCGGACGCGGTGCCTGCTAAGTCCCCTTGCACGGGGCCCGAGACTAGTGCGCCCGCACAGGCCGAGCAAGATCGCCCGGGCTGTGCGGGAAGCTGTGCCGTACTGGTGGGGCGGGAGTCGAGGGTCACGAGGCGCGTCGATGGGCCTGGCCGCGGCCGCGCAGCCGGACCGCCACGTAGGCCACGACGGCGACGACGACCAGGACCAGGACGGCCTTCGACAGGACACCGACGTAGGTCTCCACGACATCCCACTGGTCGCCCAGCCAGTAGCCGGCCATCACGAGGATGCTGTTCCAGATGAGGCTGCCAAGGGTGGTGAGCATGATGAACAGGGGCATCGGCATCCGCTCGACACCTGCGGGCAGCGAGATCAGGCTCCGGAAGATCGGCACCATCCTGCCGAGGAAGACGGCCTTGGTGCCGTGCTTGGCGAACCACTCCTCGGTGCGGACCAGGTCCGAGGCCTTCACCAGGGGCAGCTTCCCCCAGATCGCGTGCATCCGCTCGCGGCCGAAGAGCACCCCGATCCAGTAGAGCGCCACCGCGCCGACCACCGAGCCGAGCGTGGTCCAGAACAACGCCGAGGTCAGGCTCAGCACGCCCTGACCGGCGGCGAAGCCGGTCAGCGGCAGGATGACCTCGCTGGGCAGCGGCGGGAAGAGGTTCTCCAGGGCGATGGCGAGACCGGCCCCGGGGCCGCCCAGCGTGTCGACGAGGTCGGCCGCCCAGCCGGCGACGCCGTCCGCGGGCTGCTGGGCGAGCGCCTTGGTCGTGAGGTTCATGAGGGACTCCAAGCTGGCGGGAGCGGTGGGGGCGGGCGCCCCGTTCTTCCTCAAACTTAGAAATCGCTGCTCAGCGCCGGTATGAGGGTTGCCGCCCACCCCGGTACTGTTCTCCGTACTTCCCACCCTGCGGAAAACCGCAGGGTCCGGGGGTCCCGCCGAAGTTCCTGCCTGCGGACGGTCTCAAAGACGGACCGAAGGTCGTGTGACGGCAGACCGACGGCCGTGCCGACGGCCGCGCTGACCCGTTCCCGCCAGGTCCCCGGGAATCCCTGTTCCTTTCCGCGGGGCCGGTTCTCCGTTGAATCCCGTTCGAGCTGAACACCGTCGGGACGCCGGATCCCCACCGCAGTAGGTCTCGAATTGCCCCGGATCCCCGCCGGCCGCGGACGACACCGGAGCCCGCCCCGGCCACCACCGCCCGCTGGCGGGCCTCACATAAGGCCCGTCCCCATCTCGCGGGCGGCGCGGCGCACCCGTGTGGCCGCCCGGCATCATCGGCAGCATGACCCACCACGACGGCTACCGCGCCGCCGCCGCACGGCAGCGGGGGGTGCCCCTATGCCTTTGGTCAAGGTGGCCGGGTGGTCGGGTGGTTGTTCGAGGCGTCTGGAACGATGTGTCAGTGCATGCTGATGATCAGGTTGGCGAGGGTGTCCCTGCGGAGCTCGCGGACACGGATCCTCAGCTCGTACCGGGCGCCACTGCTGATCGCCTCGGCCTGTTCGGTGAGGTCGGCGGTGGTGAAGCCGAGGAGCACCTTGTCGGCGGCCGCGCGCAGCAGCGGCACCATCTCCGTGACCGGCTGGCCGCAGTGTTTGGCGGCGAGCTCGGCGTAGGCCCGCTGGTACGGGGTTCCGTACGCGCGCGCGGGATCGCAAAGGAGGTGGTCCATGTCCTGCACGCTGACCGTGATCTCACCCATGACCGCTCCCCGGCGTCATCGGCCGGGCGGCTCACGGCCTTCCTGCTCACGACGCTACGAGCCGCCACTGACACTGCCCGAGGCGAACGGCTACTGGCCGGGCTTCACCGGGATGATCTCAACCTCACTGACGCCGTCCTCGGCGGCCTTCCGAGCCTTGTAGTGCTTGGCACTGTTCGCGTCGTAGCTGACGGTCGAGACCTGCTGCTCATCCCGTCCCTCCAGCATCCACGTCAGCCGGTAGCTCTGCACGTCGTCCTCCGTTGCTTGGGGGTGGTGCCCGGGACAGCATCGGCATGGGGGCCGCCGGGCCCGTACAGGCTCGCACGCGGCACTGACAGGGCAGAGGAGACGCGTCAACACGACCGCAGCCTCTGGGGCGAATGGAGCGAAGTGGCAACCGGCATCCTTGAACTGCTGCCACGATGGGTAGGGGCATTAGACAGTGCGAGGAGGTTCCGTTGAACGAGTCGACGGAGAACAAGGGCCCGATGGTCCCGCCAAGTTATCCGCCTCGCACGCCGCCGCCGCAGAAGAAACCGGTCGAGCTCCCTCGGCCCGAGCCGAAGACGAAACCGGTCAGCACGGCGCTCCCCCTGCCGGGGCCGGGTCAGGCTCGCGTCGGGACCCGGCGCCCACGTATGGCCGTCAGGAACCGGCGAGTCAGTAACTGGGTCTTCCCCGCGGACTCCTGGGCGTCCTGCAAGGCGGTCCGCAACGTGACGCAAGCCGTGCGTGGCTGGGAGTACAGTCACCCCCGGGACAGCCTGTTGGAGGAGTCCGTACGGCTTCTCGTCGACACGGCCGTGAGGGACGCGGGCAAGCGCGTCAGCGTTCACGTAGCTGACCAGGACGGCATGGTCCTCGTCGTGGTCCTCAGCCATACCGAGGCTGAGCCCGACCAGACCGTGTTGGTCTCACTGGCCTCCGTCACCGGCACGGTGAGCTGTGGCGCTGATACCTCCGGTGAAGGCCGCAGGATCTGGTCGCTGTTTTCCACCGAACCTCCGCGGAGCCGGACGTCTGACCGAGCTGGCTGATCCGCGCGATGCGGAGGGAACTCACACGATTCGCCCCGGCTGACTACCGCGGGCTTCGTCCGGCCCCGATCACCTCGGCCGCATCCAGCTGCCGCGTCCGCAACGCCTCCGGCAGCAGCACGTGCGTGACCTGGCAACCCGTACAGCGCGAACGACGAGGACGTACGAACCGCCGGACCCCGCGATCGCCACGGATCTCCCGCGGTCGCCCGTGGCCCCGCGGCGCGAGCACTGCCCCGCATGACGGACACAGCAGTTCGCCAGTCCGCAGCCGGCGTTGCACCAACAGGACGTCCGAGTCCACGATCAGCACCGGCACGTACGTCTGACCTGCAGTAATCAGCCGGAATCTCTCCGGACGAGCCAGCATTCATGTTCGTGTCACCCGGTCAGCGGCCTCACCCGACAACAGCCCGCCCCCATCACCCTGCCCTCATCGGACAGCAGCGATGATGCGTCCGTGGCGACAAACCTTGAGCTCTTCGCGGACTACTTCCAGATCTACGTCATGGACGACGACTCCGAGGCAACTGAGACCGGCGTCGGTGACGTGTGGACCGAACAGGCCATCCTGGACGGCCTCGGCGTCGCTCAACACGCTCTGGCCTTCGGCACGGCTGTCAACGTAACCGTCGACGTCACCATCGACCTCCTCACAGGCCAGCCGGACGATGACAGCGACGACTTCGACCACGTCGTCGAGGCAAGCCTCAACCTGGCCTCGGGACGACTCGTCGTTCTGGGCTGCACTGACTACATCCCCGACGCAACACGCTTGGACATGCCCGCCGGATGGATCCGCATCCGGACATCGCGGCGGAACCTCGAAGCCGCAGCCTTCCCCGACCTCGACTGCGAGGACGAGCCCGAAGACAAGGAGGCGATCCGGATCCAGGCATGGCCGGCACCGCACTCTCAGCCCCACATCATCAAGCGGTGGACACCGCCCGAGGCATAGGCCGCGAGTTGCTGTTCGTGTTCACCGTGTCGTCGCGCACCAAGCACTCCTCAAGCGCCCAGGCCCTCCCCGGAACATCTCCACCGTGAGCGTCGCCAAGCTGCTGGTTCCTGCTCATGCTGAGAGTCGCCCAACAGCCCGGGCGCCTACGCCGCGGTGCTCGACCGCACTCCCCCGCAGTCCGCTTTCTGATCAGCGTGTGGCTGTGATGCCGTCGGCCGCCTCCGTCCTGGGCGTCTGGTCGGCGTGGGCGACTTCGAATCCTGCGAGTATGAGCACGCACTCCCCCTATCGTTGAGAACTCATGCTGGCCACAGGGGCGTACCCGGTGTCGTCTCGCGCCGTCAGGTCCTGGGTCCTGCGACGGTGTCGTGCGGCCGCCTCCCTGCACTCGGGGCCGTCCGCCTTCAGCCCACGTGCACCCGGAGCCGGGACCGCGCGGCTCGCCTCGCGGGCCGGCGTATGGCCTGGGCTGTGTCGGCGGCGTCGGTGGGGCGGGCGGCCATGAGGGCCTGTCCGGCCGTCGTGCCGGGCTGCTCAGCGATGCTCTGCCGTCGCCAAATCTGTGGTGCGGTTGTCTTACCGAATGCGTAGAGTCCGCCTGTTCACAGGGGAGGGATCAAAGTCCATTGAAGATCAGCAGAACGGTCCGGGCGGCCATCATGGTAGGCCTCATAGGAGCCTTCGTAGGATGCGCACCGCTCGGGTCCCGGGCGGGGGACGTCACACCGAAGGCGCAGTCGCCGGGCGACGCCCGCCCGGCGGCACGCAGCGAGACGACCCTCTATGCGTCCGCCGAGCGGCTGCCTGAAGGAGTGGCTGCGGACGGTACGACGATCGTGGTCGGGAATCCCTCGGCCCGCTCGACGGTGCAGGTGTATGAGGATCCGCGCTGCCCCGTCGTCGAGGAGTACGAGCGCACGGGCGCCGAAGCACTCCAGAAGCTGCTGCTCGCGGGGGAGATCAAGGCCGAGTACACCTTCGCTTCCTTCAAGGACGACCGGCTCGGCGGCGACGGCTCGAAGCGGGCCGTGAACGCGCTGCGCGCGGCGCTGGAGAAGGGCAAGTTCGTCGAGTACCACGCGGTGCTCTTCGCCAACCAGGCTGCCGTCGAGAGCAGTGGCGGGTTCACCACCGAGCGCCTGCAAAAGCTGGCCGGGAAGGTTCCGGGGCTTCGCGACGAGGCCTTCGACCTGGCCGTCAGGACGATGAAGTACAGGTCGTTCGTCACCGCCTCCCAGCAGGCATACCAGCAGACCGGCGACGATCCGATCGGCCCCGGCACACCCACAATCGTCGTCAACGGCCACAACATCGACGGCGGACTGTACTGGGTCAACTTCGACGCGGGCCTGTTCCGCCTCCTGGTGGAAGACCTCCACAAGCGCCCGGCCACGTGGGACGCGGTGTACAAGCCCCTCAAGGAGAAGGCGGAGGCCGAGGCCGAAGCCGCCGAGTCCTGAATCGGGCGGACCCGGCCAGTGCCAAAGCGGCGAGCATGCGCATGATCGGCTGGCCGGGTCCCGGTTCCTGGCGGCTTTTCCGGAAACTTTCGGCGGGCTGTCCTACGGCGTTTCGTAACGAGCTCGTGCATGGTTGGCCGCTGGTGCGTCGGACCTCTGATCGTTGAGCATGGTCTGCATGGTGGGGAACCGGGCACGTGCACTGATCATCCAGAGTCGGCAGATCACGGGGCTGTCGCCTGAGGTGATTGCTGAACTCGTTGCCGAGGTCGGCCCGTTGTGGCACGAGCGGCATCAGGCTGGGCGCGCGTCGCGACCACGGCGCCGGGCGGTGGACGCCGGGGCGAAGCACAAGCTGGTCTTCGTCGATCGGCTGCTGGCCACGCTCGTCCACCTTCGCCACGGCGCCACCCATGACGTACTGGCCTGCTGGTTCGGTGTCGACCATTCCACCATCACGCATGCAATCGGTGAGGTGCGGCCACTGCTCTCCGAAAGAGGCTGCACCATCTCGCCTGGCGTCCGGCTCCATAGTCTCGCCGAGGTCGTCGATTATCTCGGCGCGAGCGGGCAGACCGGGATCATCGACGGCACCGAGATCCGGGTCCGCAGACCCGCCGCGGGACGCAAAAACCGGGAGAAGTTCATCTCCGGCAAGAACAAACAGAACGCGGTGAAGTCCATGGTCGTCACGGACGCCGACGGAAGGCTGCTGTTCTGCAGCCCGGCCCAGCCGGCCAGTTGTGCGGACATCACCCATGCCCGCCAGTTAGGGCTGGTCAAGCTCCTGGCGGACGGGCTTGTTGTCGAAATCCTTGCCGATGCCGGCTATCAAGGGCTCGGTGCCCAGACCGGCGGTCGAGTCGTGACGCCGCCACACCGCAAGTTCAAGAAGGACGCCCCCGACTGATACGAGGAGATGCACGAACGCCAGCGCAAAGCTCACTCCTCCCGCCGCATCCGCGTCGAGCACGGCATCGCGCACCTGAAGAACTGGCGAGCCCTCGCCCGCCACCACGACCGCCGCGAGCACATGACCGACACCATCCAAGCCATCGCCTGGCTGCTGTCTCACCAGCAGACCACCATCCTCATGGCTGATCAGCGAATGTGAACACCGAGCGGAACCACGCCTCAAAACACACCGGCGCCAACCATGCACGAGCTCGTAAGGCAAGCCAGGCTGCCAGGCTCAATGCTTCCCGATCAGGGAGGAGATCGATGGGACGGCGGGTTTCGACGTCCACCAGGACGGTTCCGTAGTGGCGGCCCTTGCGGGCGGAGTACTCGTCGACGCCCACCACCCCGCGGCGCGGGCACTTCCGGTTCGGGCAGAGCCTCGACCAGGCGCAGGACTATACTCCGGCTGGTGGCCATGCCGAGCACGGCAGCCGAGCGGATGCCCGCTCGGCCGGCCAGGGCGAGGCCGGCTGCGGCCAGGGTGGAACGCAGCCGCTCGGTGCGCTGGCCATACCTGCGGGTCAGGCCGGGTATCTGCTCCACGAACGTCCGGTGCGGGCACTTGGTGTTCCGGCACCGGAACCGCCGGGCCGCAGCTGGAGGACGACACTTCGTCCGGCGCTCGGGACATCAGAGAGAAACCGCAGGTAGGAGCCCTTGCGGTGCCAGGGGCGCGCGATCCTGAAGGTATGGAGATCGAGATCCTGGTCGTGCCCGATTGCCCCCACCAGCAGCTCGCCGAGCAGCGGATACGGCAGGCGCTCGAGGCCGCCAGCCTGACCGCCTCCGTCTTGAACACGCGCGTGATCGCCGACGAGGCCGAGGCCGAGCGGGCCAGCTTCACCGGCCCTCCAACGATCCTCGTCAACGGCCACGACCCGTTCGCTGAGGCTGGCGCCATCCCGTCGCTCGCCTGCCGGATCCGCCACACCCCCGACGGCCTGGCCGGAGCACCCGGCGTCGACCAGCTCCGCAGGGCGCTCGGTGCGGCCGCTGAGGGAGCGTGACCGCCGCGTACGTCGTCACGCCCCCGGTTCGCGTCGGGCGGCCCGGCCGCCACCGGCGAGTGGACGGACGACGCCACCGCGCTGGACCCGTACCGCCGCTGGGTCGGGCTGTACGGCAGCGACCCGAGCGTCGTCATCCGCCTCACCGCATGCGGCTCATCAGCCCGGGCGCGGGGCTTCCTGGTCGAGCGATCCGAGGTCCGCGCGGCATGAACACCACCGCCTGCCCCCGGTCAGAAAACCAGTGGCAGGCCCGGCCCGCCCGTGGTGAAGATCGCGGCATGCCCAACTTCCTGGAGACCGACCGGCTCGTGCTGCGCGCGTTCACGGCGACCGACATCGACCACCTGCTCGCCCTGGACAACGACCCCGAGGTCATGCGCTTCATCAACGGTGGCCGCCTCACAAGCCGGGAGGCGATCGAGACAAGGACCCTCCCGCGGCTCCTGCACGACTACCCGTGCTGGAAGACCCGTGGCTACTGGGCCGCGCAGGAGAAGCCCACCGGCACCTTCCTGGGCTGGTTCGAGTTCCGGCCGTTGGAGGAGCACAGCCCCGCCGTGGTCGAACTCGGTTACCGGTTGAACCAGGCGGCATGGGGGCGTGGCTATGCCACCGAGGGGTCCCGGGCCCTGGTCCACAGGGGGTTCGCGGAACTGGGGGTCGAGCGGGTCACCGCAAACACCATGGCCGTCAACACCCGTTCCCGTCGCGTCATGGAGAAATCGGGCCTGTCCTTCGTCCGGAACTTCACCGGGGACTGGCCGGAGGCGATCGAGGGCTCCGAGCACGGTGAAGTCGAGTACGAACTCACCCGGACCGAGTGGGAGCAGCACCGATAGACATCAATGGCCGGCCCAATCCACAACTCTTGACAATTACTCGCGTCGAGGTCGCCCAGGTCCGCACGTGGACGTGCCTGCGCGTCTCCAAGCGCCAGGATCAGCTGACCGTGGTCGTGCCCCGGTCGGTGTTCGCCACCCCGTTCGACGCAGTGAGCGACGGCAAGCTGTAGGACCACCGGCCGACATCAGCTCGACGGCCCACAACGGGGGGCGGCACCTGCGGTGCCCCCCCCCCGTTGTGGTGTTGAAGGCGACGTTCGCCGGGATGTCCTCATCGCGTCCGTCGTACGCGCGGGTGTTGCGCTCGCCGAGCCCAGCGGCGCCGGCCTGGACGCGCATGCCGAGGGTGGTGCCGGTCAGCGGTACGAAGCTCCGAGAGGCTCCTACGCTCCCAACGCGACGTCGCCGGAACCCTCCAGCCCCACAGCGCACCCGTACCGTCGCCGACTACCTCGACACCTACCGTGTCGCCGTTCCAGCCGCCTGAAGGACCCCCTTGATGCCCGACTCCCTCACCCTGATCGCCGCATACGCCGACGGCCACCTCATCGGCTACGGCTACGGCTTCCGCTGCACCCCCGCCTACTGGTAGGGCGAAGCCCTCCTCCCCCGCATCACCCCCGAAGACGCCCGCACCACCACCGCCCTCGCCGGAATCTACGAACTCGCCGTACGCCCCGGCCGGCAGGGACACGGCATCGGCACCCACATCCACCAGAGCCTCCTCGACGCCATGCGCCCCCGTGGGTGTCCCTGCTCGCGATGCCCGGCGCTCCCGCCCAGCACCTCTACCGTCGGCTCGGCTACCAGTACGCCGGCCCGTACAAGACCGGCCCGGACGCACCGGAACTCGACCTCCTGCTCATCCGGGCCGACTCCTGACAGCACGCGCGGTCCGTACTCGGGGTCTGCGAGGAAGGCGTTTCACGTCCCTGCAACAAGGTCTCGTACCCGCTTCTATCGGGTGGTTCTGCCGGCCCAGGCGGGTTCGTCAGGCGGGGTGTTCGACCGTGGCCGGCCAGACGCCCCGTTCGGACAGGTGGAACACGAGGGCCGCGATGTTCCAGGCGTCGTCCTCGCCCCGGTGGTGACGGCCTTCAAGCCGCAGTCCGGCCATCTCCAGCGCCTGTGCCATGCCGGGGCGTTTACGCAGGCCGTATGCCTCGGTGAAGACCGCCTTGGCGTTGGCGTGGTGGCGGCCGAAGGGGTAGGGCGTCCGTGTGGCCCGGCACTGCCGGGTGAACTGGTGCCGGTCGTAGTCGCCCCAACTGACCCACGGCCGGGTCCCTGCGCGGTGCTCGGTCGCCAGCAGCCGGCACGCTTCGGCGAAGCTGACTCCCTGATCGACTTCGTGTGGGGTGAGGCCGGTCAGCTCCGTGCAGAACTCGCTGACGGTGGACCGGACGGGCCTCACCAGGATTCGGTGCCGGGCGAGGCGCTTACCGGCGTCCAGGTCGATGACGGTCAGTCCGATCTCAATGATCTCGCTCACCGCGCCTGACGGCTGGGAACCAGCCCAGCAGGTCGCTTCGACGTCCACAACGTTGACGAGGTGCTCGGGCCAGGTGTTGTCCATGGCGGGGAGCGTAGGGAGGCGCCGCGGCTGGGGCACCTGGTTTTCGGGGCTGCCCCGACGCTCCATTCCGTCCTCACCCGCGTCGGAAGCGTCAGCTCCCAGGATGCGCGGGCTCCCTCATACATGTGCGGGGGCTGGCAGGGCGATGCCACGCCATCGATCGTGAAACGCCGGGGCGCGATCGATCTCCGCAGCGAGTATCCCGTGGTCCAGCCACACGTCCATGTGGGGTCGTCCGTCCGGGCGAGGGGACACGCAGGCCTCGTGCCTCAAATAAGTACTGGACCCGACGGCTCAGGCCTTCCGGTCCCCGATGGGTCAGCGGCACCCGGGAGTCCGCGGCCACGTCAACCGGATCAAAATGATCAAGCGCCAGATGTACGGCGGGCCGGGTTCAGCCTCTTGCGAAAACGAGTCCTTCTTGCCTGCCCGCAGCTCTGTAGCTCTGTAGCTCGACGATTGGGTCCGTTCAGCTGATCGCCAACGGCACAGGATCCAAGCCCAGCTTGCTCCGGCATGAGTCGACGGCCCGCGTGACCCAGGCGGTCACGGCGTCGCGATCTGCCGCGATCCCGTGAAGCTCACGCGCTTTCTCCTGGGCATCGACCATCCACGGAACCAGTGCGTCCTCGCGAAGGACTCGTTCGAAGTGATCGCGGGCCGTATCCGGGTCCCCCACCAGGGCGGCTGCGATCCCGGCGTCGAAGCTCTCCCAGAGGAATCCCCGCCGCACCGGCCTGGACGTCAGGTATCGGGCGACATCCGGCAGAGCCGGGAACCTCTCCCTCAGCGCGGTCACGCTCGCGGCCGCCTGCCGACTGAGTTCGAGTGCCAGCGCCGTGAACTGCTCCTCGGTGCGAAACAGCTCGGAGCCGACCCGGAGTGCGTCCACGTGGAAGGCCAGGTGGTCCACGTCGTGCCACAGCCACATCGCACCGACGTTCAGACCACTGCCGGCAATCCGCGGCGGGGTGAACTCCACCACCCCGAGCCACCACCCGTGATCATCAACCCACAGCCGTGACCGCCCGCGCTGGGCCAGGCCGAGCGGCTTCAGGGACTCCCGCGCCGCCGAGGTAATGATCCGGAGCACCGGACTGCGATCTGCCATGCCCGGCATTATCGGCTGGCCCACCGACACACCGTCGGTCGTGGTGGCACATCACCATCGCGGAGTAGTTCAACAACACTGAGCGTCGCCGCTCCACAAGGGGTGGGCCAGAACCCGTTCTCGCGACAAAACCAGTACGAGGCGGTGCGTGGAGCAGAGGACCATTCGGCTCGGGGCCCGCCTCGCGGTTCAGGGTGCGGGCGTCATACCCGCGTACGGGCCTGGGCGTCCGTCAGAAGTAGAACACCGCCTCGGTGTCACGCACCGCTCCGCAGTTGTTGCCGTAAGACTTGGTCCAGTCGACGGTGCGGCCGCGGTAGGTGCCGCGCGCCGTCAGGGTGACGGGGGCGTACTCGGCAGTGCAGGTGGCGTTCGGCTCGGCGTTCAGGCGGTCGAAGTCGCCGTCGACGGCGGCGAGGGCGGCGCAAGCCTCCTTGCGGTGCGGATGGGCGAGGCGGTCGGAGGCGGGGCAGTCGAGCCAGACGTTGCCGATCTCCTCGGTTTCGCCCTCGGTGCGGGCGGCGGTGAGGTGGAGCCGGGTGTTCTCGGTCGGCGGTCACCTCGCTCGATGGGGTCACGCCGGGCGGCTGCTCTGCTTGATGGGACGCTCTCCGTACGGTGGAGTTCACCGCGACCAGCGCCCGGCCGGTGCTCGCCTGACGTACTTCACGAGCGGGGCTCGGCAAGGCCTCACGTGCGCCGAATCCCTTCGTCCATGCGGGCGGTCGTTGTCGCACGGTGGGGTGATCGCGGGCATGGCCCCGTGACGGCCCTCGCTCCGGCGGGGGTTGGCTGGCATGCGAATCAAGATCTTGAGCCTGGCAGTTCTCGGCGCCGCACTCGTGGGTGCGGTCCCGGCAGGGCAGGCGGTCTCGGCGTCGGCGGACCGACCGTGTCCGGCGGAGCTGCGCTGGGACGGCGACCGGAAGTGCTACTCGGCTACCGCGCGGGGCGTGGCCCTGGTGGACCTGCACATTCAGACGATGCGGGGGCGCGACCACGCGCGTGCGGTCGGGATGGTGGAGGAGGGTGGCGCGGTCTGGATGGAGGTGAAGAAGAACGGCGGGCCGGCGAAGAGGGTGTTCCTCAAGCGGGTACCGAAGGGCGGTACGGACAACCCGAACGCGGCGTCGCGGCAGAAGGCGACGGGCTGGCAGTACGACGGCCCGGGCTATCTGGTCCGGGGGTGCGCGGCGAACGCGGGCGATCGGCTGAAGGCCTGCACGGGCTGGCACTGACCGGCTCGGTGAGCTGTTGTGGGGTGGCCCTCGAAGGACGGGGACGTACTGCCTTCGGAGGGCCACCCCTCCAGGGGCCGGAAGGCGGGTCAGTCCCAGATCGGGTCGCCGGCCGCACCCCACCCGGGATCATCCAGGCCCCAGCCGATGTCGCTCGGTCCGGTACCCCAGCCGGTGTCGCTCATGAAGATCCCCTCCGTGGCCCGCGGGTATGCGGCGCATCCTGGTGCGGTGACGCTGCCTCCTGACCAGGGGAAACGGCAGGGGGTCCGGGAACTGTCCGGGCGATCACCTCGCGATGCGGCATGCCAAGTACTCCTGTCATACGTGCTCGGTAGGGTTCGCCGGCATGGGAGCGAGCAGATGGTCGTACTTCACGCCTTTCCAGCAGAGTGAACAAGTCGCTCTGAACGATCTTCGCGAGGCGGTCTTCGCCCGCGATGCCGAGTACTACCGGGAAGCGGGCGTTGAGACGCTGGCAGTACTGATGGCGAGCGGTTGGCTGGAGGAGGAACCAGCGCATTCGGTGCTTGACGTCGAACGCGTGGTCCGCTGCGAGGAGGACACGGAGGAGCCCGGCGACGTAAGGGTGGTCGAAGCGGCGGAAGCAGTCGAACTGTTCGGGACGGCGCAGCCCGTGCGGGAGGTTGTCGAGCAGGCCCTGAAACGGGCCGGTGACGGATGGTTTCCGCCGCTCGATCGTGGCTCCGGCTGCTGCACGATCGTCTACGGCGCCGAGGGCCGCCCGACAGAGCTGTGTTTCTGGGGCTTCACCGGCGACTGATCCGTGCTCCATGGCCAGACATACCCGCTAGCACGGCTGGTGAGCCCTCACGAATGGTGGAGTCCACCGAGATGTCCCCGTCGATCTCGCCAGCCGCGTCGGCCTCGGCCTGGACCTGCTGGAGCAGGCGTTGCCAGGTTCCGTCGGCCGGACAACTCCTAGGCGGCCGGGGCTGCCAGTGAATTCGCGGGGTGGGTGCCGTACCTGATGGTGGCCTCTGAGTGAGGGGCCGGGGGCGAGAAGGGCTGAACGAGCGGCCACCTTGCGCGGCTTCACTCTCTGTGCACAAGATACCCCTATCATGTGACACTGAGTGAGGATTTGTTCGGTGTTCGTGCCCGCCGCCAGGGAGTCGCATAGTCATGCCCATGTTGCTGATCAAGGGTTCGTACCACCTCATCGGAAGCCGGTCGGACGGGGACACCGTCCACTTCAAGCCGGACAAGAAGGAGGAGTGGAACCTCGTCCCCGGCCCCCACAAGGTCGAGCACAACGGGTCCGGCAAGGCCAAGCTGCGGCTGGACGCCATCGACACGCTGGAAACCCACTACTCACGCAACGGCAACCCTGAGGTCCATCAGCCGTGGCTCCACGGCCGAGCGGCCCGGAACGAGCTGACGAACTGGCTCGGCTTCACCACCGTAGAGCGCACTGAGGACGAGACCGTCACCGCGGCCACTCCCACGACCCGACCCGGCTGGATCCTCACCCGCGGCGCGGCCCGCGACAAGCGTTGCATCGCCCTTGTCGGCAAGGGCACACCCCCGGGCACGAGCGGCACACAGATCCACGTCGACGCGGCCCTGCTGCGCACCACGTTCAATCACCACGTGCTCGCGGAGGGCCTGGCCTACCCGACGTACTACACGAACCTCTTCCCCGACCTGCGCGACGAGTTGACCGCCGCGGTACTCCAGGCACAGGAGGCCGTACCCAAGAAGGGCCTGTGGAAGGACGACGACACGCTGGACGGCGCGACCGTCATCGGCATCGACTCCCTCCAGGACGACGCCGTGATCCTGCCCAAGCTGTTCCGGCGGCTGGTGGACTACCTGTACCTCGGCGACCCCGACGCCCCAGACCTGTCCGGCTTCCCGGCCTTCCTCGACCAGGCCGCGGACGAGTTCTGGATCATCTCCACCAGCCACCACACGACAGGCCTCGACGAAGTCGTCGACGTCATCGACAGCAAGGTGCGGATGACCCATCCGCCCGAGGACCTCGTATTCGTCGAGAACTGAACGAGGAGCGCGCCATGACCCACGCCGCGGACTTCCGCGCCCTGTCCGAACTCCTGACCGGCGAAACGCCACTGGACCAGGCCACCGCGGACGCACATCGCACCCGCCTCGAAGCCCATTACCCGGCCTCGCTCACCCGCCTGGTCGACACCTACCGCACCACCTCAGGTCAGCCCGACCCAGGGGCTGCGCTGTTCGCCGCCGTGAACGCCGATCCCGAACTCGCCCGCATCGCCCGCGAGACGCTCGCGATCTGGTACACCGCCCAGTTCGCCCGGCCCGACAACACCCAGGCAGGGCCCGACACCCCCGCCCGCTACCGCGGCGCCCTGGTGTGGCAGGCGATCAGCGCACACCCGCTCTCCGCGGCACCGACGCCCGGCGGATACGGCTACTGGGCCCAGCACCCCTAAGACGAGGACACCCCATGGACACTGCCTACGACGTCGTCATCGTCGGTGCCGGCGTGGCAGGCGCCCTCTGCGCCTGCCGGATCAAGGAAGCCAAGCCCCAGGCCCGCGTCCTGCTCATCGACGCCGGCGACAACGGGATCGACGACGATCAACGGGCCGCGTTCGTCGACGCCTACCAGGTCTCCGCCGCGAAGAACGTTCCCTCTCCGTACGCGGCTCTGCCCAACAACAAGGACGGCTACGCCCCCTCCTCCGACGGGGTCGGCGACCCGGTCGCCATGAACCGCTACTACGTGGAGAACGGCCCCGACCTGTTCAAGAGCGGCTTCCAGCGCATGGTCGGGGGCAGCACCTGGGCCTGGCGCGGCAACAGCCCCCGCTTCCTGCCCAGCGACTTCGCGATGAAGACCCGCTTCGGCGTCGCCGTCGACTGGCCGCTGACCTACAACGATCTCGAACCCTTCTACGCGCAGGCCGAGAACGAACTCGGGGTCTCCGGCAACCGCGACGAATGGGCAGCCCTCACTCCGCGCAGCACCGACTTCCCCATGCCCGGCATCGTCGCCAGCTACGGAGACGAGCTCATGCGGGCCGCCCTCGCCACCATCGACCCGATCGACGAGATCCCCGTCACGGTGGTCACCACCCCGCAGGCACGCAACTCCCAGACCTATCAGGGCCGCAGTGCCTGCCAGGGGAACTCCAGCTGCATCCCGGTGTGCCCCTCGGGTGCCAAGTACGACGCCTCCATCCATGTCCGCAAGGCACGCGATGAACTCGACGTAGAGGTACGGACCGGCTGCACCGTCACCCGCCTCATCCCGCGCCCAGGCACCGCCTCGCCGACCGTGGCCTTCCGCGACTGGACCACCACCGACCGGGCCGAGCAGCAGGTCAACGGCACCCATGTAGTCCTGGCCCTCAACGCCATCGAGACCCCGAAGCTGTGGTTGATCTCCGGCCTGGACAACCGCAGCGACCAGGTGGGCCGCAACCTCATGGACCACCTCGCCGAAGAGGTCGTCGGCCTGTTCGGGCAGCCCGTCTTCCCCTTCCGCGGGCCCCAGTCCACCCTCAGCATCGAGACCTTCCGCGACGGCGACTGGCGCCGCACCACCGGTGCCTTCCGCATGACGATCGGCAACGACGGCTGGGGGCGCTTCGAATCACCCGCCGCCGCCCTGGACAAGCTGATGTGGGACCCCGTCGGCAAGACGCTCAAGCACTACGGCGACGACCTCAAGGACAAGCTCGCCGAGCGCGTCACCCGCATGGCGCGCATCGGCTACTCCACCGAACAGCTCCCCGACTCCGCCAACCGCGTCACCCTCTCCGACCAGCGCGACGGCCTCGACGTGCCCCGCCCCAAGATCGCCTTCAAGATCGACGATTACTCCAAGCGGGCCCTCGCCTACGGGCACTCGGTCGCCCGCCGCCTCTGGCAGCACCTGGAGGACACCGCCGGCGCGGAAGAGATCGAACCACTTCAGCCCACCCTGAAGTACAACGGAGCCGGACACCCCATGGGCACCACCCGCATGGGCACCGACCGAGCCACCTCCGTCGTCGACGCCGACGGCCGCTCCCACGCCCACCCCGGCCTCTGGGTCGTCGGCAACTCCGTCTTCCCCACCGGCAGTACCGCCAACCCCACCCTCACGCTCGCCGCTCTTACCCTCCGCACGGCGGACAAACTCGCCGCAAGCCTTTGACAGCACATCGATCATGACCGTCACCACGCGTCTGGCCATCGCCCGCCACGGACAAGCCCGGTGCAACGTCGAAGGCCGCGTCGGCGGACCGAAGACCTGCACCGGACTCACCGACCTCGGGCGGCACCAGACCGAACGCCTGGCTGCCCGGATCGCCGCTGCGCAGAGCACCGATGACCGCATCGATGCCGTCTACGCGGGGCCCCGCCGACGCCTCCAGGAGAGCGGTCGGATCCTCTCGGCCGCCCTGAGCCTCCCCCTCCTGACCGATCCGGGCCTCGACGGCCCCCGGCACGGCCAAGCGGACGGCATGCTCTGGCGCGAGGTCGAAGCAGCTTTCCAGGGAGCCCCGCAGACCCACCCGGACCGCCCGTACGCGCCTGGCGCCGAACCCTGGAACAGCTATCTGGCCCGAGCCACCCGCCACCTCACGGGTCTCCTCGAACGCCACGACGGTCAGCACATCCTGCTGGCCGCACACGGCGAAACCCTCTATGCGGCCTGCCATCTCCTTCTCGGCATCCCGGTCAGCCAGAGCCCGGCGATCGGCTTCGGTACCTCCCACGCAGGCCTCACCCGCTTCGAACGACGCCAGGACGGCTACCACAACACCCGCTGGATTCTCGCCGCCCTCAACGTCACCGCGCACCTGAACGAGCCCGCCTGACGCAGCGCCTGTACGTTCGGGTACGGGCCGTTGAGCGAGGCTCTCAGATGCCCTTGGCGCTGGCGAGGGCATCGCCGAGCTCTTCGTGACTCGCCGGACAGGCTGCGCATGCCGGCTTTCGTTGCGCGTAGGACCTGATCACCCCTACCGGGCAGGCCGCGGCGTGGGCAGTTCCAGCAGAACCGGCCCGCCGACTGCCGCGGAGTCGATCCGGCCGATCTTGGACTCAGCGCCGGCGAGGCCGCCCCGGAGCCTCTCGTGCCCGAGGTCGAAGTGAGCCCAAGGCTTGACACAAAGGGGAGCCATGAGCGGATGCCGATGACCGCTACCGACGCAGCCGGCCGAGTCGGCTGCGGATCAACCTCCGCCACGGCGGAGTGCGCGTCATCAGGCTCCCGCGTGGACGTGCGCGGCCCACACCGAAGGCAGGTTCGGATACTTCTTCCTGAGCTGCCTGACCGCGCGATGGACCGCCGCCGACGCGCACAACGCACCGGATCGATCCGCGATCAACTCGCCGTAGATCTGCTGACTGAAGACTGGTGCCACGACGTCGTCGACGCGCCAGAGCGTGCCGACCACCTGGGAGAACCCCGCTATCTGAAAGGCCGCCAACGGGTGGATCGCCTCGTCGGACAGGCGCACGGTGGTGCGGGCCGTGTCGCAGGCCGACAGGAACGCGAACTCCGCGTTCCGCAGGCGCAGCCGGGAAAGGTCCAGCACCCGAAACGGAGCGCGGTCGTGGTCGTGCAGCGCGAGGTGGCTGTCCGAAGGGTTGTCCGGGTCGCTGTACCCGTGGCAGGCGAAGTGCGCCCAGCCGCTGGCCGGCAAGGCGTCGAGAACGGCGTCACGAGTCGCGTCCGCGCCGACCAGGACCGTGGCGCCGGGTACGAGAGCGGCCAGGTGGTCGGCTTCGGCCTGTGCGCCAGGCAGGTCCGGGGCGTCCGGAGTGCGCGGCATCGCGACCACCAGCAGCCGCGGCTCGTTCCGGTCGTCGCGGCGGCCCGCGCGGGCGTGGCCCAGAGCGCGGATCGTCGGCGTCGTCGAGGAGACGACCCGGTCGAGGAGCACAGGTCCGTCGTCGCGGTGGTGGCCCGCCGCGTGCAGGGGGAGCAGGCTGAGCGACCCGACCGGGGCCCACCAGATCCTTGGCCACGGACCATCCGCCGCCGGTTGCGCCGTCAGCCCCAGTTCGCCGAGCACAGGGCCCGCGACGGTGTCCCACAGCCACTCGAGCGTGTCATGGATCGCCTGCTCGGCGGCCAGCCGCCCCTCCGTGAACGCGGTGTGCAGAGCGCGTACGCGGTGACTCACGGTCTCTTCGCTCAGCCGGTCCAGCGCGCGTGACCGGACCCCGTCCGGAGTGATGATCAGCGCGTCACACCGGTGCCGGCTGACGTTGACGTACACGATCGGGCCCTCGTGCGCCTGCGCGGTGAGGTCGGTGAGCAGTGGGGGCCGTAGGAACCGCTCCATCCCGGGCAGCGCGCGGATCCTGTCGGTCACCGCGTCGAGCTCGTCGGCGAGGGCCACGCGGTCGCTCGTGGTGTCGGTTTCGAACTCCGCGGTGAGCGTCTGGAAGCGTTCGGCCAGCTCGGGCGCCCGCTCGCGCAGGTCGGAAAGATCGCCGCGGCTGTCGAGTGCCTGGGCGGCGAGCACGCAGCGTCCGGATTCGAGCAGGGTCACCGCGCTCACCTCGTCGCCGGCGGCCAGCGCGCACGCGGCCGCGTCGGCGGCGACCCCGGCGAAGCGGCCGAGCCAGTACTGGGCGTCCTCGCGGCCCAGGCGGCGCCCGGCGAGCCGGGGCAGCAGCCGGACCGCGGCGGCGTACCCCTCGGCGGCCGCGTCGAACTGCCCGGCCTCGGCGGCCAGATCGCCCCACCGGTCCGCCGCTTCCGCCCGGCTCTCCGTCGGCGATCCGGCAGACGCCGCAGCCTCCCGGTAGCAGCCGAGCGCCTCGGTCAGCGCGTCGCCGTCGCCGAGGTGCCGGTAGCCGAGCGCCAGGACGTTGGCGACGCGGGTCAGCAAACCCGCCCGGGAATAGGCGTCCTGCTCGGGCCTCCGCGCCGCACTCCGGGCCAGGCCGATCGCCTCGGCGAGGAGTTGCGGATCCGGCGGCTCCCGTCGCGCGACGGCGGGTGCGGCGGGGTTCGTGCACCAGTCGCCGAGCGCGGCGGCGAGGCTCGCGGTGTACCCGGGCCAGTGCGGGCTGTCCTGCGGAGTCGCGGCCACGGACGCGCGACGCGCAGCGATCGCGTCGCGCAACGCGTTCCGGTCGCCGAACTTCTCGTACGCCATCCCCAGCACACCGCCGAGATTGGCGAGCCGCACGGCCCGGCCCGGGTCGTCGTCCGCCGTCACATCCGCGGCCGCGCGGTGCGCGGCGATCGCCTCGTCGAGCACGCTCGCCTCGCCCGTCCTGGTGAACCAGTCGGACAGCATGGCGCCGAGGTTGGAGAGCCGCTGGGCCTGCTCGGCGACCAGGCTCGCGCCGAGGCGGACGGACTCCCGCGCACGGTCGACCGCCTCCGACAACACCTGCAGCTCGCCGGTCACCCGGAACCGGTTGTGCAGCACGACGGCGAGGATCCCGAGCGACCGCGGGTGGTCGCCCTGCCCGGCCGTGGCCTCAGCGGCACGGCGGGCGACGTCGATCGCGTCCATGACGTGGGCCAGGTCTCCGGTCGCGTGGAACAACGCGTTCAGGTTGATGGCGAGGTTGCCCATGAACTGGACCCGCAGCGGATGGCCCGCCGACGTGCACGCGACCGCCTCCCGCTCGACGCTGACGGCCTCCGCGAGCGCGGCGTGGTCCCCGAACTCTTCGCCCCGGGTGGCCAGCGCCGTGGCGAAGTGGTCCAGCCGCACGCCCCGACGGGGGTGTCCGGCGGGGGTCGCCGCCGCCGCCGAACGCCCGAGCTCGATCGCCCGGTCGAGCAGGGCCGAGTCCCGGGTCTGCTTGAACTCGGCGGCGTACCGGCCGCACACTTCGGCTTCGGTATCGGCGCGTTCCCAGCCACGGTTCGATTTCGGGCGCTCGCCGGTGAGCGTGGCCCAGTCTCGTTCCGTGGTCGTCAGCTCGGAGAGGTTCTGCGAGTGCCGTGGATCGGTGACCGGAGTGTGGGCCACCAGCGTCTTCCGGACCCGAAGCAACTCGGCCAGATCATCCCGCGCTCCGCGAGCCCGGTAGCGGTCGTCGAGAAGGTACGCGAGGTTCTTCAACCGGTCGAGCACGTCGGACGACCCGGCCTGCGTGAGCTCCACCGCTCGCCGCGCGGCGTCGACGGCTTCCTCCACGACGCCGGTCTCCCCTGTCTCATGGGACCAGTCGCGCAGGACGACGGCGAGGAAGTGCAGGCTCCTGGCGGTGGACACGTCATCGGGGGAGCATGCGACGGCGGCCCGCGCGTGCTCGGCTGCTTCCGCCAGGGCGGCGAGGTCTTCCGTCACGGTGAACGCCGTCCGCAGCGCGACAACGAGGTTACCCAGGTAGAACGCCTTCTTCGTGGACGGTTCCTCCTCGACGGCCGTCCGGCTCCAGTCCAGCGCGTCGGCCAGGGTTTCGCGGTCCTGGTTCCGCCGGAACGCGGTGTGCAGCAGCATGCCGATGTTGTTGGCGTAGCCCGCCGAAGCCTCCGGACTTCCGTACGCCAGGAGGTAGGCCTCCGTGACTGCCCGGACGGCTTCCTGCAGGAACGCGAAGTCGCCGGTCTGGTGGTAGCGGGTCTGCAGCAGGCCTCCGAGATTCGACAGGACCGAGCGGCGCTCGGCCACGTCCTCGGCGGCCAGCAGGGCATGGCCGAGGCCGATCGCCTTCTCGACCGACGCGGGGTCCGCGCTGTGCCGGGCCACGTGGAACGCCTCCCAGAACCGCTCGGCCAGGCCGTTCGCGGGCCCGCCACCCATGCGTCAGTCCTCGTTGCCGTTCGAGGTGCCGGCCGGGCCGTCGGGCGCCTCGTCCGGCTCGGCGACCGTGCGTTTCGGGGTGTAGCCGCGTTGTGCGGATTCCTGCAGCAGCGCCGCCTCTTCGGGCGAGAGCTCGGGTTCGTCCGCCATCATCGCTCCTCCCCCGGCACGACCGCCGGTTCTCCGGCTTCGACGAACTCCAGCACGTCGAAGTCTTCCGCCCGCAGCCGCAGGCCCGCCGTCCCGTGCACGCGCGCGCCGAACGACCCGTCGGCACCCATCACGCGCGCCGATTCGAGGTACAGCTCGGCCGGGTGGGGGTACGAGGAGGCGTACGACCGGTTGCCGTACCAGCCGCCCGCCCAGTTGCCGTCCTTGAGCCGCACGCGCACGAAGCACGGTTCGCGGTCGCGGAACGCGTGGTCCCAGGCGCTGGGCGTGCGCAGGAACCGAGCCTTGCGCCGCTGCCGATCCACCTGGGAAACGATGACCGCCGCCACGGCCGGCACGACGAGGAACAGCACCACGGCGACGAAGCCGACCTCTCGCGGCCGCTCCACGAAGCCGTCCCAGCCTCCGCCGGTGCCTCGCGCCAGGCGAACCAGCGCCGGCCCCGCCACCACGGCGTACAAGGCGTCCAGCGCGATCGACGCGACGATCGCCCGCAGCACCCGCTCACCCAGATCACGCTCACCGGGCACCGGCCCACGGCGGCGTTCCCGGACGAACTGATAGGTGACCCCGGGCAGCACCAGAAGGACGAGTAGAGCGAGCTGCACGACGGTCGCAGGCGCCTGCACTCACCACCCCCATGACTCACGGGCTCCGTTCGATCAGGCTACTGGCTTGCGTGTCTGAGCGCGAACGACGGTACGAAACACGGCAGTTGGGACCATCGCTCGGTGACCCCGGGCACCTCGCCGGGGGCTTCGCCGTGCGGCCCGAGGAAGACCACCGTGCCCACCTTCGAGACCCTGCCCCGCTTCACCGCTGACCCCGGGTGTTCGTCTGTGACGCGCGCCGAGACGGCGCGGGAACCGACGGGCGGGGTCGCTCACCAGTCGTTGCCAGGCCGGTGGCTCTCGTCCGTCGCTACTGGCCCTGCCACGCGAACTTCTGGAAGTCGCTGTAGTTGCAGTCGAGCGTTTTGAGCCCGTTGATGCTGTCGTCGAGGCAGCGGCCGGTCTCCTCGTTGACGAACGTGAAGGCCCACTTCTTCGAGTCCAGGACAAGCCTCCAGCGCTGGAACGGCAGCCCATTGCAGGGGATTGCCTGGAGTCCGTTCACGCTGTCGTCAAGGCACCGGTCCGTGCCGGCGTTCTTCAGCCCAACGTTGCCGTTGGAGGCCGGTTTGTAGATCCAGTTCTGGAACGGGTAGCCGTTGCAGGGGTGGGCCCGGAGGCCGAGGTTGCTGTCGTCAACGCACCAGGTGGTCTTCAGGTTCTTGATCTCACCTGAGGAAGGTGCCGCAGTGGCTGTGCCGTTGCCAGTGAGGCAGAGGAGACCCACCGTGGCAAAGACGAGCCCGCTCCGCCTGGAAGCTGAACGAAGAAGCATGGCCATGCGTGTCCCCCTGAACGCCGGACTCCCGCGCTCGATGCGCTCGATGCGCTCGATGCGCTAGGTCGGGCACTTTGCCGTTGCCAGAGGACTGTCGGCATCTGACCGGTTTTCGGCAGCTGGACTGACCTGTTCCCCGCCCACTGGAGGGCGAGCGAGCCCAGAGATCCGCCGCACCGATAAGGCCTCGCCCCCGTGGACGAAGAACCCGGCACTTCCGCCACAGCTGGTCAGCCGTCGCCCCGCTGGAAGACACCGAGCACAGTCGGAGGGTGCCGGCGGGATCTGGTCCGCGCCGACGAGGGCGTTACGGTAGGCGGTGACGTACGGCTCGTGAGCAAAGACGTCGACGCCGCGCACGCGGTCGAGCCGGAGTTCGGATCGGAGCTGCGCCGGCTGCTCCCGCATGTCGCCGAACGCGTCATCGTCCCGGTCACCGCTGGGGACGACCAGCACCAGGAACCGGACGCGGACTCCTTCGACCTGGAAGCGCTCGGCCGGATCCTCCTGGAGGTGCTCCGTGAAGGCGACTCCCTGCGCCTGGAAGTGGGCGTGGCCATCGCCCGGACCGTCATCGCGATCAGTCACTGCCGGGGTCGGTGCAGCCGGCGTCCAGCTGCAGATAGGCCCGCCGGCCGTCGTCGTACGCCCGGACGGTCGCCTCGTCGCCGCAGATCCGTACATCCGCGATCCCCGGCAGGAGCGTACGCTCGGTCCGCTCACGGCGGGGACGGGGCGGGCCACCCTCGGGCAAAGAGGCCGCCCCGCTCTGAGTGAGAACGGGTTCTGGCGCCGGTCCGGGATCGGCAGGGGGCGGGGCGGCCCGTTTCCGATGTACCCCAAGGCCATACCCCGCGAGGTTCCGGCCTCGGGGATCAATCGATCCGTGGTTATCGGCGCGATTGATCTTGGTGCCCGAGACACCTCCCAGCCGAATTGCGGGGCCGGCCGGGCGCGCGTCACCCTGATAGTCGAGGGCAGGTGCTGACGTGCACACCAGCGACGAGATCTACCACCGGGTTCTCTGGGACCCGCGCTTCGACCCTGAGCGGTTCGTGATGGGGATCGCCGAGCGCGGGGCCCCGCCGAAGCGGGTCCTGCTCGGCGACTTCGTGCCGGGCGGGGAGATTCCCTGGCACCGGGTGGTGTTCTTCGAGGCGGACGGCCAGGTCGTCTGGGACCGCGCCTCCGGCGTCGACCGGCTCGACGAGACCCTCGTCGGGCAGGTCGGTCCCGTGCCCGCCCCGGCACCCGGCGATGTCCTCGCCGTCCCGTCGACGAACCGCACCGCCGTCGCCTGGCTGCCGCCGGCGGAGTTGTGGCCGCCGATCCAGCACATTCGCCGCGAACACGACCGGCAGATCCACCGCTGGCCGCCGCACGTCAACGTGCTCTTCGGGTTCGTTCCCGAGGCCGAGTTCGCCCGGGCCCTGCCGTTCGTTGCCGCGGCGCTCGCCGAGACGCCGCCGTTCACCGCCCGCCTTGCGGGCGTCCACTGGTTCGGACACCGCGAGGACGCCACCGTCTGGATCGACCCGGCCGCCGCCGGCCACGAGCCCTGGGCGCGGCTGCGGGAGTCGTTGGATCTCCGCTTCCCGCTCTGCGGATCGCACGCGCACGGCTTCACCCCGCACCTGTCCCTCGGCCGTACCCCGGACCCACACCCTCTCGCCCGCAAGGCGGAGGCCCTCCTCGGCCCCATGACGGCCCGGGTCGACGAGCTGGTCCTCCTCTCCCGGCGCGGCGACGGGCCGATGCGGGTCCGGGCCCGCGTCCTGCTCGGCAGCGGCGACGTACGTCACCCGGAGAGTCCGGCCCTTCCGGGCAACTCGGGGCGGGGGTGGCCGGGGTTATAGCGGGCGCCGTAGGGGATCCGGCGGAGTCCGAGGATGAGGCGTACTGGCACAAGCTCAAGCTCTGTGCGTGGGCCGTCGGCATCGTGACCGTCGGGGTGGCCGTGGCGATGGCGATCGTGGGGTCGGGGTTCCTCGCGGTCCTCTTCCTGATCGGCACCCCGGTGACCCTGGGAATCGCCGTGCTCGGTCTCTACGCGACGAGGATGCCGTACTACGAGTGGTACCTGCCCCGGTACGGCATCACCGTCGAGGCGGTGTACCGCGGCCCCCGGAGCTACGCCTACACCGACCTGCACGGCACGGCACGCACCGCCTCCGTCCCGGGCAACGCCCCGACCAGACGGGTCGCCTACCACCCGGACAGGCCCGGCGAGGCGTTCGCCGCGTACTCGTGGATCCGCAAGGTGCTCCGCACCCTGTTCTGTCTGGCGTTCCTCCTCGTCGGCCTCTCCCTCTTCGCCTTCAACGTCTACATGGCCGTCGACGGCTTCCAACGCGGCTAACTGATCGTTTCAGGATTCGGAGGGCATGGCGTCGGCCTGCGTGTTCCAGGCGAAGGCGGCGTGCGGCCGTCCGAGGTCGCGGTGGATCTCCGTGGCGTCGGCCGGCGGCTCGCAGACCGCCGCTCCCCTTGCCGCATATGCCGGTGGCTGGTCCGTGCACGCCTCTGGCGCACCCGGCCGGCGCGATGGCAGGGTGAACGACAAGCGGCCCCCGCAGCCCCGCCCTGCGGTGCGCGGCCGTCGGCCCGGCCCCGCACCGCCCCGCGGCAGCCTGGCCGCGCCCGCCTCCCGGCTCCCCACGGGAGGCCATCGGCGCGTACGGCCCGTCAGTCCGTGTCGGGGAGTGGCCGGTTCACACAGGCCTCTTGGGGAGGATCGGACCGCCTGGTAGCGACTCCGGGAGCCACTGGCGGGTGTCGTCGCTGAGTGCCGACGGGCGGCGAAGCCGGGCTTGGATCTGTTCGACGGATTCGCCGCCCGCACGGTGCACAGCCTTTCCGGACTTCCGATCGGGAGCATGGTTGGCTGCGTCGTGATCCCAGCCAGGTGACGTGGATCGAAGACCGTGTTCAGGACCTTGGTGCTGCGGCCGCCGAGAAGGGAGGGGTGAAGTGACGGCGGAAGCATCTGGGCCGGCGCCCCGCGAGGAACTTGGCTTGTTCCTTGTGTACCTGGCGGAGCGGGGCTTCGCCGATCAGGTGGGTACGTGGATCAGTCCCAACGTGGCCACCGTTGCGCTCACCGCCGAGCAGCTGCTGGGAGCTACGCCCGAGGGGGCGTTCCCAGAGGTTGGTCGTTCCGATCCTCCCCTACGGCCACACAGCGAAGCCCCGGCACGCGCCGGAGCTTCACTGCTGCGCGGTGGGTCAGGGCGCGGTCGTGGCGGTGATCAGGAGCGTGCCGAGGGCGGTCGGGTCCGGGTTCGGCAGCACCTTCGCCTCGACGGCGGTGAAGCCGTGGCACTCGAGGGTGTCGGCCCACTGCTCGGGCCCGTACTGCCATCGCCATACGGTCAGCTCGGTCTCGCGGCCCTCCAGCCACTTCCCGCCCATCTGCTGGGCGCCATAGTGTCCGGCGACCGGTTCGCGGTGCGAGAAGGCGAGCACGCCGCCGGAGGCGAGGGGCTCGGCGACACGCGGGAACAGGTCCTCGGGGTCGGTGAACCAGACCGCTCCCCAGGTCGAGTAGATCGCGTCGAACCGGCGGGGCTCCTGATCGAGGAACGCACACGCCTCGGCGTGCACGAACGTGAGCCGGGGCTCGCCGGCCCAGAGCAGTCGGGCGCGCTCGACCTGCACGGCCGAGAAGTCCACGGCGGTGACCTCCACCCCCGTGCGGGCGAGGACGGCGGCGTTCTCTCCCTCCGCCGGCCCGAAGTCCAGAGCCGTGGCCGGGGTGCCGAGGAGCTCAGCGCCGGGCCCGCCGTCGGCGAGCCCCGTCCCGTCGAAAGCCCCGGCCGGGGCTGGGCTCCCCCTCCGCTGAAGGGCTTTGTCCCAGTACTCGGCCGGGGTGGCGGAGCCTCGGCGCCGCCTCCCGAGGTGCACAGGCCGCAAGGGCCGCCCTCCGCGCTGCAGCCGGTACCTGAATCGCGTGCGGGTGGAAGGCCCTGGACGGCACGTCGCCAGTGCCTGATCTCGACGTGCTCGGTGGTGCCGTCGGCGTACTGGATGGCGCAGCGTTCTCCCGGGTGGCCCTCTTACGCTGGGTGATGCGCCTGTCGTCGCCCGTCGAGGATGTGCAATCGTTTGCGGCATGCCTAGGGCTGTAACGCCGACACTGCGTCCGGCAGGGCCCATGGCGTCCGAGGCACAGAAGGAGAAGGTCGACGATGCAACACCAGCCTGTGACGATGAGCGATGTGGCCCGTGCCGCAGGGGTCTCGGTGACCACCGTCTCCTACGTGCTGAGTGGCAAACGCCCGGTGGCTCCCGCCAAGAGAGAAGCAGTGCAGGCTGCCATCGCCGAGCTGGGGTTCCGGCTGAACACGGTGGCGCAGAGCCTGCGCACGGGGCGTTCCAGCACCGTGGCCCTGATCATCCCGGACATCGCCAACCCGTTCTACGCCCAGCTGGCACGCGGGCTGCAGGACACATTGCGCCCGGGCGACTACCACGTCGTCGTCTGCAACACGAACGCGGAGCGCGCGGAAGAACTGCACTTCCTCGACGACGCGGTCAAGCGCTGGCTCGACGGAGTGGTGATCACCCCCTCGTGGCTGACCACGGAGGACTTCGACGCCATCCGGGCAGCGGACATCCCTGTCGTCATCAGCGCCGACAGTCAGTGGAGCGACCTGGACCACGTGCGCGCCGATTCCCGCGAGGCCGTCGACGAGGCCGTAGCTCATCTCGCACGGCAGGGCCACGAGCGACTGGGCATGCTGGTCGGGCCGGCGGGCACACCGGGCGGTGACCCTCGCCTCGAACTGTTCCGCGCCGCAGCCCGGCGTCACGGGCTGGATCTGCCGGCCGGCCTGGTCGTGCGCGGGAAGCACACCCGCGAAGCCGGTGCCGCGGGCCTGCGTCGGCTGATGAGCCGCAAGAAGCCGCCGACCGCGGTCGCGTTCGTCAACGACCGTACCGCCATCGGCGCCATGGAAGCGGCGGAGCAGATGGGCCTCGCGATCCCCTCCGACGTGGCGCTGATCGGCCATGACGACATCGAGCTCGCCTCCCTGGTGCGCCCCCGGCTCTCCACGATCCGCTATCCCGCCTACGAGGTGGGATCGACCTGCGGACGCCTGCTCCTGGAACGTCTGGAAGGCCGCGTCAGCCCGTCACAGGTCGCTCTGCGCACGCGGTTCGTCCTGCGCGAGTCCGTCTGATCCTCTTCGGGACCGCACCCCAGCTAGTCGGCCGTCGGGCTTGACAACCTGCGGCGCACCCGACATATCGTTGCGCAATCGATTGCGCGAGAGGACGGCCAGCCATCCCGGCTGCCTCCCCGGACCGGCTGCCTCCGACGAAGAAGGCAAGACCGCTCCCACGTCTCCACACCGATTGCTCAGCGTCCCCGCAGGGCGGACGCCGGGTGTCCGCCGCAGGTCGCACGAGGAGATGCGCACCGCGAGATCCGAGGCAGCATCGCCGCTCCCGCGCACACCGCATTCGCACCCGAGCCGAAAAGGAACCCCATGACGCAGGACCATTCAGGCAACACCCACGAGGCGGCCCGCAGGGCGCTGCCCGCACCCCGGACGCCTTCTCCTCATGACGCACCGGCTCTGAACTGGGGGGTGATAGCCCCGGGCTGGATCGCGGCCTACTTCGTCGAAGCGCTGCAGAGGTACACCGAGCAGAAAGTGGTGGCAGTCGGCTCGCGTGACGCCGAGCGTGCCCGCGCGTTCGCCGACCGCTTCGGCATCCCGGCGGCCTACGGCAGTTACGCCGAACTCGTCGCAGACGATGCTGTGGACATCGTCTACGTCGCGTCGCCGCATTCAGGCCACTTCGAGCAGGCCCTGCAGGCAATCGAGGCCGGCCGGCACGTACTCGTGGAGAAGGCGTTCACCCGCAACGCCCATGAGGCCGAGCAGCTGATCGAAGCCGCCCGGGAGCGGGGGGTGTTCCTCATGGAGGCGATGTGGACACGCTTCCTGCCCCACATCGACGTGGTCCGCCAGGTACTCGACGCCGGGCTGCTCGGCGAGGTGCACACGGTCATCGCCGATCACGGCCAGCCGATGACCCCCGAGGTGCAGCACCGTCACTTCGCGCCCGAACTGGCGGGCGGAGCACTCCTGGACCTCGGTATCTACCCGGTCTCCTTCGCCTCGATGGTGCTCGGGCCGTTCACCTCGGTCAAGGCGGTGGGCACAAAGACATCCACCGGTGTCGACGGCCAGGCGTCGATCCTCGTCACCGCCGAATCCGGAGCCCACGCACTGCTCAACACGACCCTCTTCGGCCGTACTCCGACCACGGCGTCGATCGCCGGAACACATGCCCGCCTGGAAATCGACGGCCCGTTCTACGGACCCGCCGCGGTCCGGCTCATCGGCCGGGACAACGAGCTGATCGACAGCTACGTCCCTCCGCAACTCGATGGCGGGCTCTGCTACGAAGCCGCCGAAGCCGCCCGCTGCATCAGCGCCGGGCAGCTGGAATCCGACCTGATGCCGCTCGCCGAGACACTGAGCATCATGCATGTCCTGGACGGTATCCGACGCGACATCGACGTCACCTTCCCCGGAGAGTGACCCACACCCCCTGGGGCACCCGCACAGTGCCCCAGGGGCATTCCCCCCACCAGATCACGGAAGACATCAACAACAGCTACGGGCCCGACCGCAGCCGACCTGCTCACAGCCCACCGATGCCACCCTGCCGAGGCGCAGGATGCGGCCAAGGAGGTGTCTTAAAAAGTCACGCCCGCATCAGGAGCGACGCGCGGGTGGCGGCTGTGCCGCGGCGTGTCAGCGACGTTCGTAGGCCGTGAAGAGACTGGACCCCGTCGAGTAGGCGCCGCCGTAGCGGGCGACGACGAGTCGGCCCTGGTACATGAAGATCTCGTCCCTGGAGTCCGCGTCGTCCGGGAGGTCGCGGATCTCGCGCTGCTCGCCCGTGGCCGGGTCGAGGACACGGACGCGGTAGGGGCCCTTGCGGCGCGAGGTGAGGACGGTGAGCGTCCCGTCCTGGACGAGGAGGCGGTACCCGCTGTCGCCGTCGAGGCGGTCGTCGTCGGGGGTGCCGCCCCAGACGGGGGCACCGGTGGCCAGGTCGAAGGCGGTCAGGTGGATGCGGCTGTCACGGGACCTCTTCGTCGGGGGTTCCGGCATGGCGTAGAGCCTCCGGCCGCGCTTGCCGCGGATCGGCGGGATGCCCTGGATCAGCGGGATCAGTTGAGTGACGTCGTTCCGGTTGCCTCCGGTAGTGATCGCGGCGACCGGGATGCCGTGCGCCTCGACGATCAGATGGTGCTTGCTGCCGGCCTTACCCCGGTCCACCGGGGACGGACCGGTGGCCGACCCGCCCTTCATCGCCCGGATGTGGCTCGAGTCAGACGCTTACGACCTGGACGCCGCGGATTACGCGGGACGGCCGGCAGCAGCGGCTCGATGCGTGCCCACAACTCGTCGTCTATCTCCCACGGTCTGGCAGCGGTCTTCCTCATCTCGACTGGCTCGCACCCCCTTCGGCCGACATCCACGAAAACCGGCACACCGTCATTCCCTAAGATCCAGAACCCTCCTTCTGTGAGGAGTCGTTAGGCCTCACGCGGCGTCAGCACTGCTCCGTAGTTCCTTTCGTGGTCCAGCCATGCCACGGCGGCAGATGCGGTGGTCCGCTGCCGGGAGACCGACCGGTCATGACCACCGACAGGCACGCCAAGCGAGCCGCCCGTGGACTCTCGGCACGGTAGGGCGTCTCGTACACCGCCGGCCGCCGGCGTCGGACCGTGCGCGGCTGCGGGCCGCTGTCGCGGTGGACGGCCTGGTGGCGGTGGACGGCCTGGTGGCGGTGGTCTGGGCGATGGAGCCGCTGGACCGCGCGGCCGCACGCCTGATCACGAAGGTTCCGGAGATGCGGGCGGGGCGAGGTGAAGCCGTGCCTGGGCACGTATGCGGACGCCGTGGAGGTCGGCGACCGGGTGCTGTTCACCTGGCAGGAGGTCGATGCACGGCACTTCGTGGGACGATTGCCGCCTCATTTGGCCGGTGTGGTTGTGGAGTCGGTCGAGTCGGCGGCCGGGGTGGTCACGTTTCGTATGCCATGCCGACTCCGTCGTGCGGATCGGGAAGCAGAAACTGAGAATGCGTCAGTTCAATGCCCGTCGGTAGAACGCGATCTTCTCGCGGACGTATGCCTGCTGGCCGCGCAGGTGGACGATGTGCTCCTCCACCTGCGCGTCGTGCTGCTCCAGCAAGGCCAGGCGCTCGGCAAAAGTCCCGTCGCCGTCGCGGACGAGTCCGGCGAAGCGCCGCATCTCGGCGATCGGCATCCCGGTGTCGCGCAGGCAGCGCAGCACGGCCAGCCACTGAAGATCGTGCTGGGTGAAGCGACGGTGGCCGGTGTGCGAGCGATGGACGGTGCCCAGCAGGCCGATGCGTTCGTAGTACCGCAGGGTGTCCAGGCTGAAGCCGGACCGTTCAACCGTCTCGGCCGGGGTCAGGTACTCGGTCGTGGGTGCGCTCATGCGGGGATCATGCCATCGGCGGTAAGGCGCCGTTTCCTTAGGTGGCTTGGCGCGTCACGCTGGGCATGACGAGTCTTGCCAAGCCGTTGGTGCCGGATGAGTTGTGCAAGTTCTTCCGCAGGGTGGTGCCGGAAACGGTGGTGGTGCGGCCGCAGGGAGGTGGTCGTCGGCGGGCCGGGGATCGTGAGTGTCTGGCTGCGATCGTGTTCGTGGCCACGTCAGGCTGCACGCGGCGGCACGTGCCGCCGCTGTTCGGGCCGGCTTGGCCGACGGTCTACCGGCGCTTCGCCCGCTGGAGCAAGGACAGGGTCTGGGCCCGTCTCCACCGAGTCATCCTGGACGAACTCGGTGCCCAGGGCGATCTGGACTGGTCGCGCTTTGCCATTGGCTCAGTGAGCTCTTTCAGAGTGGCCACTGATCGGGTGACGGGCCAGCGTCCCGCAACGCACGAGGCTCCTGTGCCGTTGAGAGAGGTGTTCGACGTCTCAACTCATCAGCGCAGGAGCCTCGTTGGTTCCCTATCCTGCCGCACTCGACCTGCCTCATGCTCTGGTCGAGTGGGTATCCATGCTCATCGTCACCCGTGAGGGTGACCGCCGCTGCAAGCTGCCGCCCCACCAGCGTGCTCTTGTGGGCCTGGTCTACCTTCGCCGGCACGACACGCTCGCGCAGATCGCCGCCGGCTTCGGCATATCCGTCGGCACCGCCCACGCCTACGTCACGGCCGTCGTCGAGCATCTGTCCGGCCGGGCGCCCGGTCTCCTGCGGGTCCTGCGCGAGGCCGATCCGGACTACGTCCTGCTCGACGGGACGCTCGCTGAGTGTGACCGGGTCGGCGACAGCCGGGCGGACTTCTCGCAGAAGCACCGCCGTCACGGCGTGAACGTGCAGGTCGTGGCGGATGCCGCGGGCAAGCTGCTGTGGATCTCGCCCGCGCTGCCCGGCCGCACGCACGACCTGACCGCGGCCCGTACCCACCGCATCATCCGGATCTGCGAACGCCAGGGCGTCCCCGTCCTCGCCGACCGCGCCTACATCGGCGCCGGCCCCTGGGTGACCACACCGATCAGACGGCTTCCCGGCCGGGACCTCACCACGACCCAGCAGACGATCAACCGGGCCCTGTCGGCGGCACGGGCGCCGGTCGAACGAAGCATCGCAAGGCTGAAGTCCTGGCGAATCTTCCGCCGGGCCCGCTGCAGCCCCAACCGCATGACCGCCATCGCCGCAGCCATCCTCACCCTTGAGCGTCAACGCTGAAAATGCTCAGTGAGTGTCCGGGCTCTCAAAGGGGGCTATTGGCCGGACCGAATCCGACCGATCGCGGCAAGACCGGATCGAAGATTCACCTGATCACCGACCGGACCGGCCTGCCGTCGCGGTCGCCATCTCCACGGCCGACACCCATGACAGTCTCGCGCTGAAGCCGCTCGTCGCGTCGATACCGCCGATCCGCAGCCGCCGCGGACCCCGCCGTAGACGGCCCGACAAGCTCCATGGCGATAAGGGCCACGACTACCCTCACCTGCGGCGATGGCTCCGCATCAGCTACCGCCGACTCACCAAGTGAAATGACACCTTGGCGTTTGAGAGCCTGGAAGGGACACCCGAGCTTGCCGACGTCGTAGGCGACCTTCCCTCCCCCAGTGCCTCGCGGCCTGGTACTCGCCGACGGCGGCCTGTGCCCTGGTACGGATGGCGGGGTGGGCCTATACGACGTGGCGAGATGCGTCCGGGAGCCAGGCATCCCTGGTGCTGTCAGAGGCAGCTGGTAACTTCCCGGCGATTTCACATAAAGGGTGGGGACTAGCCATGCACGAACGCACAGCGGACCAGATCCTGGGCGAGAGCTGGGGGAACTACGCTCAGGAGGAAACTGCACATGCCGACGAGTACTACCCCGGCCGGGACAGTGTCGTCGACCTCTTCGGCGAACCCGCTTCGTTCGATGATGTGGTCGCTCCCTTCGGCGTTCAGTAGCCCGGACTGGCAGTCACGCCGTCCGAACCCTGGCCGGACGCCGAGCAAGTAGCGGCGCAGGTGCTGGCCGAGCTAACAGAGGATGAGGACGATGCTTGGGAGCCATACCTCCTAGACAGGGCCTACTGCAGCACGGAGCTGCCTGCCCTGGCGGAAGAACGCGGTCTGGCAGGCGCCGGCTGCTGGCCCTATGACATGTCGGAGATGCGCGTAGTCCTGCGGTCTTGGGAAGAGCGTTTCGGTGCCCGGCTTGTGGGACTGGGGTACGACCGACTGATTGTCTCAGTCGCGGCACCCGTCAGGACGATGAGTGAAGCAGAATCCATCTCCGCCGAACACTTCGCGTTCTCATCCGACAGCATCACCCAGGGCGACGACGAGACCCTCCGCGCGTATGCAGCCAACCACATCATGGGCAAGCAGATGTGGTCCTTCTGGTGGGACTGAGTCCCTCTCGGATCGACATGGACCAAGAGAATGGGCCATTAAAGGGCCAGCCGAGTGGTTTGACCTGGACCGCGCTCCAGGTGGCACCGTTCCTTCCATGGCTCCCGGCGCCCCACGCCGAAGGCCCAACCCCACTCCCTTGTGTCTCTGTAGAGGAACTCCCATGCGTTTCCGTACCCTTGGCCTGCGCGCGGACGGCACCCCCGGCCCCACGGTGAGCACGATCTGCCTTGGCACCCTGCCGTTCGGCACCCGCATCGACGAGCAGCGCGCGATGGACCTGCTGGACCGGTTCGTCGAACGTGGCGGAACCTTCATCGACACCGCCAACTGCTACTCCTTCTGGCTCGACGGCGCGAACGGCGACGAGAGCGAGCTGGTGATCGGACGCTGGCTCGCCGCCCGTGGCAACAGGGACGAGGTCGTGCTGGCCAGCAAGGTCGGCGCCCGGCCGACCGGCCCCGGCGAGTGGCCGGGCACCGCAGAGGGATTGTCGGCGGCAGCCATCCAGGCCGGCGTCGAAGGCAGCCTCAAGCGGCTCGGCACCGACCGGCTCGACGTCCTGTACGCGCACATGGAGGACCGTCGGCCGGCGCTGGCCGAGACGGTCGCGGCGTTCGGCGGACTCGTCGCCGATGGCACCGTGGACGTCCTGGGCGTCAGCAACCAGGCCACCTGGCGCATCGACCGGGCCCGTGCGCTGGCCCGCGAGCAGGCAGTGGCCGAATACAGCGTCGTACAGCAGCAGTACACCTACCTTCGACCCCGGCCCGGCGCGACCTTCGGTTCCTGCGAGCACACGACGCCGGAACTGCTCGACTACATCCGCAGCGAACCCGGCGTCACGCTGCTCGCCTACACCTCCCTGCTGGCCGGCGCGTACACGGACCCCGCCAAGCCCCTCCCCAGCGGCTTCGATCACCCGGGCGCAGCCGCCCAGTTGGCGGCGCTGCGCGACGTGGCGGCCGAGACCGGCGCGACCGCCAACCAAGTCGTCCTCGCCTGGCTGCTCGGTGGCGACCTCCCCGTCCTGCCCGTCGTCGGGGCCTCGACCGTCGCCCAGCTCGACGAGGCCCTGGACGCCGTCGAGCTGGATCTGACCCCGGCTCAGCGCGCCCATCTCGACCAGGCGTAAGGCCTGGCCTGGACGTCCGGGACGGAGCCGGACGCGGGCGGCGTGCGCTTCGCGGCCCCCTGCGGCGAGGGCGGACACGGCGCACCTCGTCCGTGGGAACCACCAGGTCGTTGGGGCTGCACCGCTGACAACCAGAGGACGAGCCTCCACTGACACTCCCCCGCAGACCATCACGGGGTGGGGTTGGGGTGGCGGCTGTTTCGTCGCTCCGGTCTCGTTGCGTCGGGTCAGTCCTCGGCGGGCTGGAGGAAGTCCGCGCCGATGGACCGGGCTGTGTCCTCGACCGCGTCGCGGTTCTTGTCCGCAGCCGTGAAAAAGACCATGCCGATGCTGCCCTTGTCGCCCCACAGACACGTCGCCCGCCTCGTGCCGGTGGCCACCTCGGTGTACGTGAGGCACCGCATCCAGGCGCCGTGCGGGCCGGCCTCGGCCCGCCAGGTGTCATGGACGATGCCGAACTGCTGCGTTCCCTCGGGGAGGATCCCGTCGTCGTACACGTACGACTCCCGCATCTCGTGGAAGTCTCCGGTCGTCACGGCCACCAGGTACTCGGCGGCGGCGTCAGGACCGGCGTCCTCGGCGACGTACACCCGCGCCGTCGACCCTTTCTTCTCGCTATTGGGCACGGCCCCGAACGGGTCGAACTCCTCGCGCAGGTCGAAGCCTTGCAGACCCCGGAAGGTGTCGTGGGCGACGATGTCGTAGCGGGGGTAGGCGAGGGAGGAGGCGTACGCCGCGGCGCCGACAACCAGCAGGAGGGCGATTCCGGCCCCGGCGAACGCGTACTCGCGCGGGGTCACGCGCGGCACGGGCCGCAGCTCCGGCGGTCCGAACCGGTCGTCCCCGGCACCCGCCTCCTCGTCCCGTACGGCCTCGGGCACGGCTGCGGCCATCCGCTCGGCCGCTCGCTCGCGGGCGGCCCGCAGCTGTTTGCGGAGACCCAGGAACGGCAGGCCCAGCAGCAGCCACACTCCCGCCGCCATGCCGTACGGCATGGCCGGCAGAACGGTGATGCGCAGGACGATCAGCACAGCGACGACCACACCTGCGGCGAAGCGGTATTCGAGACCGCGGCGCAGCAGCAGGCGCGGCCAAGTCCGGCCGGTGGCGGCGAGGGCGGCCGTTGTCTCGGCAAGCACGGCGAGCCGCTGATCGTGCGGGGCCGCGGCTGCCCAGTGTGCCGCCTGAGCGGCGGCAGCCTGAGGCGTGGGCGCTTCGGCGAAGGCACGGGCCGCGTCGAACGACTGTACCCGGCGCACCGAGACCCTGTCCTTGGCGCTCGTGGAAACGGAGCTTCCCGCCGTCTCGGCCCGCAGCAACTCCGGTGAATACGGCGCGAGTTCCCGCAGACGAGCCAGGAGGACGGGGCCGCGGGAGTGTCGCCCCGGCCGGTCCAGTGCGTCGGTGCGGGCGCAGAGTTCCGCGTACCCGGCGAGCAGGCCTATGTCGTCCGGGAAGGCGTCCAGACCCTCACGGAAGACCCGCTCGGCGTCGTCGTCATGGTCGTCGTCGTCCTCGGCCATATGGGCGCGGGCGAGCGCGAGGAGGAGCCCGGCGTCGGGCCCGGCGGTGTCAAGCGCGGTCCGCGCGGTGGCCCGCGCCTCGGCCGGCCGGCCCGCGGCGACGAGCGCGTCGGCCCGCCCCCGCACGTCGTCACGCACGTTGTCGTTGTTGCCGTTGTTGTCGTTGTTGTCGTTGTTGTCGTTCAAGAGTCCCCACCCCTGGTGCAGCAGGCCGGACGAACGCGGCCGCGACCGTCACTATCGCCCGTACCGGAACCCTGGTCAACCAGAAATATTCCCCTCTGACCTCCCCTTTTGCCGCACAACAGGATGCAATCGGACGCACTTCGAGCACCCGTGCCGCTTGAGCTCCGTCACCGCGGACGGCGTGCAGGACCGCAGGTGGAGTTCGACGATGGGTGGCCAGTCGAGACGGGCAGGCAGAGGGAGCAGGGGGCGGCAGGTGGGGGAGGGTGGAGGCGGCCGGTCCCGTCGCTTCACCGAGCAGCGCACCGCGATCCAGTTCCCGGCCGCGGTGCTCTCCCGAACCCGACCGACCGCGGGAGCGCCGGAGTCCTTCTGCACCCGAGTGCTGGGCCGACCGGCCCATTTCCCCAGCGTGAACACCGAGTCGCCGAGCAACGCCATGTCCCCGCGCCTTGCCTGTTCCAACAGGCAGGCTAGTGATCACTCTCCCGTGGAGTGGGGAGCGGTGGGCGCCTGTTCAGCGCATCACACCCAGCCGTGCCTCTCTCCGCCCCGGTCCCCCGTCCTCCCCTGGGACCGGTCACATCCAGGCCCGCCGGGTCACTCGTCCCGGTGGCCGCGGGCCGCGCCGCCCACCGGCCCCTTCCTGTCTCCGGCAGCGTGGCGGTCATGAACCCTCGCCGTACCGTGCTCCTCGCCCTGGCCGTGTTCGTCGCAAGCGGCTGCGTGGCCGTCCCTCCAGCCCCGGCGCCTCGTCCACCGGTGGACCGGCCGGGCCACTTCGCCCCTGCTGCCGAGCGTCCCCCAGCCCCGCTGCCCACCTGGACGGATCCCACCCCGGCCGCACCGCGCGAGGAACTCGGCGCCGCCGAACCCCACCCGGCCTCTCTCCCGCCAGCCGCGGCGCCCACTCCCCCGACGCCCGCTCCACCGGCGGTTCCGGCCGCGCGGCCCGCGGCGGCGGATCGTACGGCGGAGGAACCACCCCTCCGCCCGGCCCGGCGCGCAGGTGCCCCGCAGCGCCCAAGCAGCACGCCGAAGAAGCCGCAGAAGCCCGCCGCGCGCAAGGGCGGCGGGAGCGCGAAGCCCCGGGCCGTACCGAAGAAGGAGCGGATCCCCGCGCCGGTCCGCCGACAGGGGCCGCCGTCCGGGCAGGTGCCTGAGATGCGGACCCTCTGCGCCGAGGCTCGACGGATCGGTGCGCCGATGGGCGCCGCAGAACTCTGCCGCGGCATGTACGACCGTTGACCTGCACGTGCGAGACCTGCCCGTCGATGTCTACGGAGCTCGGGCGGCTGGCCGGTGGCCACGGGGATCGGCGTCTCCGCGCTGTCGCCGTGGTCGGCCATCAGGTCCAGTAGCAACTGGCAGCCGTCCAGGTCGTCGTCGGTCCGGCACTTCGCCAGCAGCTTGCCGGTGGTGCCGGTGATCGCGACGTCGTGGTGGCCTTCCGCCCAGTCGATCGCGCAGAACACGTCCATGGATCCCGCCCCCTTCTCCGGTGGCGCTCTCGAACGCGAGCAAGCGGGGCGCACTGGGCCGTGTCCGGTGAATGGTCTTTGGGTGCAGCCCCTTTGACGGCGAGGTTGGGGGCCGCTCGTGAAATCACCCGCCTGCTCGTAGATGTCCCATCGGTGAGCGAGCGGTCCGACCGGCAGGCAGACCGGAGGCGACATAAGGAGGATGCATAGAATCCGATGAGCCGATCTACCAGGTCCGGACGCTGGATCAACGGCACACGGTGATCTGCCTGGGCCGCGCAGCTCAGTTGCGAGGCGCGTTGATCCTCGCCGACGAGCAGTTGTTTCCCGAAGTGTGCCCATTGCGGTGGAAGTTCGCAGAGGTCGCTCCACCGTCGCGCTTCTGACCTGTGCGGACCTGTGCCGGGTGCGGCCCGGACGCGGCGCTCGCATGTGCATCGGGGACGCCGGCTTCACTCGCGACAACCGCAGTCTTGGTCATTCGACTGACCAGAGTCGGACGGCAGCGGCAGCAGCTGTGACCGTGCCCTCCTTCTTCTCCCTCGGCCATGACGTGTTCGAAAGCACTCCCGTCGTGGGCTGGACCGGGAGTGATGAGCGAGCCGAGTGGACGGCGGCTGCCTTCGTCGGCCAGATGAATCTTGCTCGTCAGCCCGCCGCGGGACCGGACGAGCCCTTCTTCAGTGCGGTGCCGGGCAGGGACCGCCCGTTCGTTGAAACCGTTGGTCGGAACGGTCTTCCGCGCCCCTGCGGTGTGCTGGTGGGCCCGGCGGGTGGTGGAGTCGACGCTCACCTCGCTCCAGTCCAGACGGCCCTCCTCATCGGCGCGGGTCGGGACAGCTTTCAGAATCCGGGATCCGGTCCCGGGTCCCGTCCGGAGACCAGCGCCGATGAGTTTCGTAGACCGTCCTGCAGTTCCCGTGGCGCGCGGACAGGTCGCGCCCCGGTACGCCGGTGCCCTCGCGGAAGTAGGTGCCGTTGAGCACACGCCGGTGGTCGCTCCGCTGCCCGCACCGCCCGCCATTCGCGGGTAGGTGCGGCAGCAGTCGAGCCCCTTTCTCGTCGGTCAGATCGCCACGTCCCACGCCCGTCAAACGATCAAGAAAGCCCCCACGGCGCTCGAGATGGTGGCCCGCGGGCTGGGAGAGGTGACCCGGCAGTGGATCAGTGTCGGGTTGCTGATCGGACAACCATGTGGCCTACGGGTTCGAGGAGTTGCTCGGCCGGATCGGCGCGCAGGAGCTGTACTGGCGTCCCTCTCAGCGGAAGTCCGCCGCGTGGTCCACCGCCCACTCCCGGAAGGATCGGGCCGGGGAGCCCGTGATGCGCTCCACCGCATCGTTGACCGGCTCAGGGTTCTCGAGCATCTTCGCCTGGGCCGGCAACACGGCCTCCACCAGTTCCGCCGGGTAGCCTGCGGCCTTCATCTGCTCGACGGCCTCGTCCAGCGAGACCTCCTCGAACCGCACCGGCCGCCCGATCGCCTCGCCGATCAGCGCCACCTGCCGTTCCTGGGTGATGAGTTCGAGACCGGTGAGCAGGGGGCGGGCGCCGAGCAGGGTGTCGGTCGTCAGCGCCTGGACGGCGACCGCGGCGATGTCCGCCTCGTGGATCAGCGGGCGGGCGAGCCTTGCCAGCGGTGCCCGTACCGCACCGGTACGCACCTCCTCCGCCCAGCCAAGCGTGTTGCTCGCGAACCCCGTGGGCCGCAGCGCCGTCCACTCCAGGCCCGATGCCTCGATCAGCCGCTCCAGCTCCGTGTGGAACATGGTGATCGCCTCGTCCGGCTCCTCCTTCTCGCTCCCGACCCCGGCGGATGACAGGTACACCACCCGTCGAGCGCGCTTCCCGATCACGTCGATCACGTCCGACGCGCCCTCGGCGCTCAGGAACGGCCACACCAGGAAGACCGTATCGACACCTTCCAGAGCCGTGCCCAGGGATGCGGAATCACCGAGATCGCCACGTACCGCCTGCACACCCTCCGGGAAGTCCGCCTCCCCCCTCACCAGCGCCCGCACGGGCACACCCGCCGCGTGCAGTTGGGCCACCACCGCACCGCCGACCTTTCCCGTCGCGCCGGTCACCAGGATCCTGGGCTGTGTCATCGCAATCTCCTCGTCTCGCCGTTCGATGACACGACTCTCATACATCAACCTAGGTTCAGGTCAAGCGCCGGCCGACCGGAACCTCCATCAGATGCCGCGCCCGCCCCCGAAACGACATCGGTCACCGGGTGTCACAGGCCGATTGGCGACCGGAAAGGCCACATCCAAGGCACCGTCAGAGTGAGCTTTCCCCACCTCAGGAGGAGGCGCGGGCTTGTGAAGGTGGCCATGGCCCGCTTGTCGATGTATCGGATCCGGCGTGTGTGCTGGGGCGGGGGCGTGCCGGCCGGCGGCCGTGCCCGTGCTGCGCCGACGGGGCCGTTTCTTCCTGGTGACACGCAGCAGGGACAGGCCGCTCGCCCGTTCGTTCAGGAAGCCCGGATCGCCTGGTCGATCTCCGCGCCGGTACGGGCCACGACGACGGGCCACTCGGCCCTGAGGGAGGCGGGCAGAAGCTCGCGGTCCTCGTCCCGTTGGATCATGGTCGGCCCGCCCGGGACGACGAGCACGGCATCCAGGCGTCGGAGCAGGACGGCAAGGAGGTCCATGATCCCCTCCCCTCCGAAACGGTTGAAGGTGATGCCGGTCGGGCTGTTGACGTACACACCCGCCTCCTCCCCCTCTGCCGTACTCACCAGCAGGAAGCCCGTCTGGGGGTCCCGCGCCACCACATAGGGGCCGAGGACCTCGTGCGCTGCTCTCATGTCCAGCGTCGCCGGCTCACCGTTCTCGAACCGCAACACGAAGATGTCAAAACTCATGGAGCCTTATCTCGCCTCAGGCTGAGGCCTGGTGAAGGACGACGACGGCTTTCACGATATCGGTGATCCGGTTGGTGCCGCAGCGGAGCTTTCGCAGATGGCGGCAACTCTCGAGAGTGGCCATGGTCTGTTCGCCGACGCTACGGATCTCGGCGATGGCCCTGTTGCGTCGCCGCCTCCCGTGTTTGCGGCGCGGGCCGATGTCTGCGCTCACCCAAGGTCAGCGGCTGACAGTGCCTCGCGGGTCATGGGCAGGGTGGGCATTCTTCCTCGCCAGAGGTAACGCTCTCCCGTGATCTCGAAGCCGTGGCGCAGGTAGAACCGGATCGCCCGTCCGTTGTAGTCGGCGACCCCCAGGCGGATGCGTGCCGGTCCCGCCCACGTGAAGAACTCGGCCATCAGACGGTCGCCGAGCCCGTGGCCCTGGGCATCGCTCAGCAGATACATCGGTCCGAGGGTGACCGACTCCTCCCAGTGACCGCAGAGATAGCCGACGATCTCCGTCTCGGACCGGACGACACGGCAGAAGTGCGGGGCAGGGTGCTGGTTCGCTACCTCGATGAACTCCCGCCACTCCGTGATGCCTTCCGCGGTGGCGGACGAACCACGGTGCTCACGGATCCAGGACTCATCGACACCCGCGGCTGCGTTGGGGTAGTTCTCCAGCCAGTTCCGCAGATGCAAGGGCCCCAACGTCGTAGCGTCGTCAGGGTGAGCGGCGGTGATCACATACGTCATGTCAGATGATACTCGTGCACTGGCCACGTCACTGTGCAGCTGCCCGGGAAGCTCGGCGATGGTCTTGTTCAGCAGCTTCTCGTCAGCTGACTCGACCAGATCGTTCGCCGGCTTCGGCGCGAGGGTGTAGCGGACGCGGCCCGGGTGATCCGGCACCCACCGCCACCGGGCCGGAGCGCAGTCTTCGGCTCGACCGGTCCGACATCTCGGTAACTCCGCCCCCGCTGAGACGGGACGACAGCCAGTCCGGCCCACCCCTGTATACGGCTGCGGGGTGGTACTTCTCCGCTTGAGGCCGGCGCGTAGGATCCATCGCCAGATGCCCGGCCTGAGAGGGAACCGACGTGACTGCCCGCCTCCTCCCCGCACTTCCCGGAGACCCTGCTCGTGTCGGCCCGTACCGGATAGTGGGCCGTCTGGGTATCGGAGGGATGGGTACCGTCCATGCCGCCGTGGACACCAGTGGCAATCGTCTGGCAGTGAAGGTCGTCCACCCCTCTCAGACCGGCGACGAGGAGTTCCGCGCCCGGTTCCGTCGTGAGGTGGCTCTGACGAGCAGGGTGAGTGGGCCGTGTCTCGTGCCGGTGGTGGCGGCGGACTGCGATGCCGAGAGTCCGTGGCTCGCCACGCCCTACATACCGGGCCTCACGATCCAGCAGCACATCGTGGCGCACGGGCCCCTCCAGGACGTGATGCTGCACGCCCTGGCCGCCGGCACCGCCGCCGCCTTGGCGTCGGTCCACGAGGCTGGTGTCATCCACCGTGACATCAAGCCGGGCAATGTGATCCTCTCCCCCAGCGGTCCGCGTCTGCTCGACTTCGGTATCGCGCACGCCTTCGACGGGACCTCGGTCACCCGCACCGGCATGCTGACCGGAACCCCGGGCTGGATCAGTCCCGAGCAGTACCGCACCGGCGGCGTCGGCCCGGAGTCCGACGTCTTCGCCTGGGGCGCGCTTGTCGCCTACGCCGCAACCGGCCGCCACCCGTTCGGGACCGGCGCCCCGGACACGGTCGCCTTCCGTGTGATGTCGCAAGATCCCGACCTCACCGGTCTGCCCGAGGACCTCGCCCGCATCGTGACGAGCGCGCTGTCCAAGGAACCCGGTGACCGGCCTACCGCGCAGTCCCTCAGCAAGGAATGCATAGGGCTACTCGGCCAGGAGAGCACCCAGGTCCTGCCACGTGCGGCACACACGCTGGTCGACGGTCTGGTCACAGGCCGCTGGAGCCTACCGCCCGCGCATGCGGACATCTGGCCGACGCCCCCGCCCAGCGGCCGGGTCCGCAGGTACGGCCTCATCGCCGCTACGGCGATCAGTGTCCTGAGCATCGCTGCCGCGGCCGTCTACACGTCCACGGTCCGAGAGCGGCAAGCGCCGTCGGCCGCCGCTGCGCCCGCCGGCACATCCGCTTCCCCGTCCTCGTCGCGTTCCTCTTCTGCCCCTGCTACTCCCGCTGCCAGTTCAGCGCCACCTGCGAGTACGGGACCTGCGGTCGTCGCGGTCGCCACCCCCACCGTCGCCACACCGACGGCCGAGCCGCAGCCGGCGTATACCCGCAGCGACTACGCCGAGCCCAGCCTCGGGGAGTGGGCGGCCGCGCGTGACGCCATGACAGCCTCCGAACGAGGCATCGCCGACGCCATCAACAAGGAGCTCAGGACCTTTCTCCGCGACGAATGGGGACTGTCCGAGGGTGTGCAGGTGACGTTCAACCCCGAGGCCCAGACCATGTTCCTCACCGCTGGTCCCTCACTGACAGCGGAGGAAAACGGCGGTGACTACACCGAGCTCCAGCGCAGCATGATGTTCACCGGCTGCTCCCGCGGCAACGACAAACTGCGCACCGACATCAGCTGGCCCTACGGACGCGTAGTCGTCATCTACCGCGAATCCATGGCAAATCCCGTAGTCGCCGGCTACCGCGAAGTCACCAACAGTATGAACTGCCGAGTCTGACAGCCTGCGTCCACGAGTCGAGGAGTCGCGCGCCTCGTGCGCGCTACCGAGCTGCTCCACCCCGCGTCGGTAAGTAAGGCACTACGCCACCCACCGTCGTCGATTCCTGTGGATCGGGTGTTCTAGGCTCTCGGGGTGACCAATGAGCTTCTTCGCCTCACGGTGCTGGGGTGCGCGACGCCATATCCGAGCGTGGACAACCCGTGCTCCGGCTATCTCGTGTCCAGCGAAGGCACCCACGTGTGGGTGGACGCCGGCACCGGGACGCTGGGGCCGCTGCAACGTCACGTTCCGCTGGATGAGTTGGACGCGATCTGGATCTCGCACCTGCACGCCGATCACAGCGCCGATCTGCTCACCGCCTATTACGGCGCTCTCTACGCGGACGTCCGCCTCACCGCGCCGATCCCGCTCTACGGCCCGCCCGGTATCGCCGACCGGCTTGCGGACTTCCTCACCAACACCCCGGTCCGCAGCCCGATCGAGTCCGCGTTCGCGGTCACCGAGCTGCACGACGGACACGAGGTGACCGTCGGCCCGCTCAAGCTGACCAGCCGGGCCGTGGCACATGGCATCCCGGCCTTCGCCCTGCGCGTCGAGGCCGCGGGCCGGACACTGGTCTACTCAGGGGACACGGCCCCCTGTGACGGCCTCACGAGTCTGGCCGACGGATGCGACGTACTGCTGTGTGAGGCCGAGAGCGCGCAGGTGCCCGTCGAGGGCGACCAGGTGCACCACACCCCCGAGGACGCGGGCGACACTGCCGGCGCGGCCCGGGCGGGCCGACTGATCGTCACCCATGTCGGCCGGTTCCTCACGCCGGAGGAAGCGGTGGCCCGTGCCTCAACCCGCTTCGGTGGCCCCGTCGCGTACGCAGCACCCGGTTCGACCTTCGAGATCGGCCGGGCCGCCGATGCCCGGGAGCGTTCGATGAGCTGACCGCTCGCCGCAGCCGTGTCGACGAGTTCCCGCGACAGACGCCCGGCACGGAGACCGGCCGGGACCGTCTCCCCCCGCGGGTCCGCCGCACGCCCCGGCGATGGGCGTGCGGCGGTGCCCGCGTTACTTCTCAGAGCTGGGTGATCGGGCGCATCGCCAGTCCCTCGGTGCCGGCCCAGCCGTTCACCCGCGCCGCGTCGTCGACGGAGACGGTGTCGAGACCGTCGGGCAGGTCGAAGATGAGCGTGCCGCTCAGTTCGGTGCCCTCGCCGGCGACCAGGGTGGCCGTGAAGCGGTCGGACTGGTCGTACTCCGCCTCGCCGCCCTCGTCGTTGCCGAAGACGTACAGGCCGGCGTACGCCTTGCCACCGCCCTCGACGACGACGGGCTCGCTGTCCGGCTCTCCGAGCGTCTCGACGATCGGGGCGTCGTTGCCGGCCTTGAGCCGTACCATCGGCGCTTCGTTGAGGACGCACGGCGTCCTGGTCTTGTTGGTGACGGTCAGCAGGAAGTGGCGGGGGGTCTCCCCGGGGCCGTCCTGGAGCTCGACCTCGGTGTTGAGCCCGGTGGCCTCGCAGTCCTCGTACGCGGTGCCGTTGTCGCCGCCGGTCTCACCGCTGTCCCCGGTCCCCGCGGCCGTCGGGCTGCTGCTGCCGGTCCCGGAGTCGTTCGAGGGGGGTGTGGTGCTCTCAGGCGTGCTCGCCCCGGGCGACGCGGAGCCCGACGGGGCGGCGGTCGGCGAAGCGGCGGCGCTGTCGTCGCCCCCAGCGGGCTGGCAGGCGGTGGCCGTCAGCAGAGCCGCGACCACGGTCGCGCCCAGGACGGTGCCACGCAGCCCCCGACGCAACGAACCGGCCCTGGCCGTCTTCGAGTTCATAACGTTTCCTCTTCCCCCGTGACCGAACCGGAGCCGGCCGATGTTCAAGCGACAGGACCATTCTTGCCGCGTGGGGAAGCCGGGTCACCGGCATCGCACGTTTGTTACAGCCCGCGCACGAACCAGCAGCCGTGGCGTGACCATGACTCCCCCTCACCCAGGAAAGTCGCTGTCGGGGAGGAGAGTTGATGTGCTCTACGTGAGGCGAGGCGCCTGCGGCCCGACGGCTGCAGACGCCTCCTTCCAGTGAGCGAGCTCACCGACGCCGCCGCGGTGGATTCCGGTGATCACCTGTCGTGACGATCACCGGAATCCGCCTCAGCGGTCTTCCGTGGGGCCCGACACCCGGGCGATCCACGCCTCCACTTCGTACGAACCGCGCGGCATCGCGGCGGACAGGTTCTCGTAACCGTCCTCGGTCACCAGGACGTCGTCCTCGATGCGGACCCCGATGCCGCGGAACTCCTCCGGGGCCAGCAGGTCGTCCGCCTTGAAGTACAGGCCCGGCTCGACCGTGAGGATCATGCCCGGCTTCAGTTCGCCGTCCATGTAGTCCTCGCGCAGCAGCAGCTGGCAGTCGTGCACGTCCATGCCCAGGTGGTGGGAGGTCCCGTGGACCATCCAGCGGCGGTGCCAGCCGCCGTGCTCCGGGGCGAGGGTCTGCTCGAGGGTGACTCCCTCGGGCAGCAGGCCCCACTCGTGCAGGTGGCGTGCGATGACCTCGTTCGCGGCGGCGTGGATGTCGCTGAACTTGTTGCCGGGCTTCACCGCTTCGAGGCCGGCCTGCTGTGCCGCGTGGACCGCGTCGTAGATCTTGCGCTGTACGTCGGTGAAGCGGCCGCTCACCGGAAGGGTGCGGGTGATGTCGGCGGTGAACAGGGAGTCGATCTCGATCCCGGCATCCACCAGGATCAGGTCTCCCTCGCGGACCTCGCCCGTGTTCTTCGTCCAGTGGATGGTGTTGGCATGGTCGCCGGACGCGCAGATCGACTCGTATCCGACGCCGTTGCCCTCATGACGGGCGTACAGGCCGAAGATGCCCTCGACCCATCGCTCACCGCGGCCCTTGCGTACGGCTTCGGGCAGGGTGGCGATGATCGCCTCGAACCCCTTGTGGGTGGCGTCGATCGCCTTACGCATCTCGCCGACCTCCCACTCGTCCTTGAGGAGCCGCATCGCGGACAGCTCGCGGGCCAGTTCGTCGTCGGCCTCCTCCTGCTGCTCACCGGTCAGGGACGTCCCCGCCTGGGTGCGGGCGGCGTCGACGACCTCGGCGAGCTGCGGGTCGGCCGACCGGACCACGCGCAGCCGGGCGGCGGCGTCGTCCTTGGCCAGGTCGGCGGCGAGCGAGTCGATGTGGCGGGCGGTGAGGCCGAGTTCCGACTCGACGTCCGCGATGGTCGGGCGGTAGCCGACCCAGAACTCCCCGTACCGGGAGTCGGTGTAGAACTCCTCGGTGTCCCGCGGGGCCGGCGGGCGGAAGTACAGGACGGCATGGTGTCCGCCCTCGGGCAGCGGATCCAGTACGAGGACGCTGTCGGGCTCGGTGTGCGCACCGAGCCCCGAGAGGTGGGCGAAGGCGGTGTGCGGCCGGAAGGTGTAGTCGGTGTCGTTGCTCCGTACCTTCAGGCCGCCGCCGGGGATGACGAGCCGCTCGCCGGGGAACCGCTGGGACAGGGTCGCCCGGCGGCGGGCCGCATGATCGGCAACCTCGGCACGGGGGGCGGGCGCACGGTCGTCGGTCGCCCATCCTGAGGCCATGAACTCGCGGAACTCGGTGCTGACGGGAGTGCCACGGTGGCCGGCCTTGGGCTGATTCTCGCTGGTCATGCCGTACATCCTGTCAGATCGACCGACTATGCGAACCCCTGTCGATCAAACTGATGATCGCTCAAGATTCTTGCGTCGGAGAGGCCGCGGAAGCGGTGGCCGCGCCCTCGGGGCGTGGAGCCTCCGCGGGGTCGGCCGCCTCGCGGCAGCGCACCATGAACGACCGCTCGAAGACGATCACGGGCTCTCCCGTCGACTTCGTGCCCGTCGTCTCCACCGTGATGATCCCCTGCCCAGGCCGGGACCGGGACAGCCGCTTGTCGAGGATCCGGCTCGTCGCGTAGAGCGTGTCGCCGACGAAGACGGGGTCCTTCAAACGGACCTTGTCCCAGCCCAGGTTGGCCACCGCCCGTGCCGACAGCGCCTGCACGGTCATCCCGCCGACCAGGCACAGCGTGATGCCGCTGTTCACCAGGACCCTGCCGTACTCGGCTCCCGCGCCGTAGTGCTGGTCGAAGTGGAGCGGGTGCTGGTTCATCGTCAGCAGGGTCAGCCAGGTGTTGTCGGCCTCGGAGAGGGTACGGCCGGGCCAGTGCCGGATCACCATGCCCGGCTCGAAGTCCTCGAAGTCCCCGCCGTGTTCCTCGACGTACTCGTTGTCCTTGACGTGACGCAGGGTCATGCGGTTCCACTCCGGTGATGTCGCTGAAAGGGGTCGGCGCGGGCGGCACGCCGGTACAAGAGGTAGAGCGCGGCCTGTGCTCCGTCAGATCGCCACCATCACGTTGTCGGAGCTGCTCGTCCCGCCTCGGACGCTGACGATCCCGGCGGAACCGTCGCCGAAGAACCGGCAGAACAGGCCGGCCGGGCGACCGCCGAACACCAGGGGGCCCAGCACCGGGGCGACATCGACGTCATGCGGCTCGTCGGAGCCGTCGGCGATGAGTGAGACCCGGCAGGTCTGCGGCTGCACGAACTCCTGCACCACGCTGGTGTCACCGCCCTCGACGGCCTCACCGATGGCGGACTCCCAGGCGGCCTGGTCGACCTCGCGGCCGATGACCACCTGCTTGCCGCTCTCCCCCAGGCCGGCCTTGAGCACCAGCAGGTGCCTGTTGCCCAGCACGAACGGGAGCAGGTCGACCTGCTCGCCCTCGCGGTCGGTCTTCCGCTCCGAGAGGATCCGGGTCCACGGCAGGTACCGCGCGACGAGCGTGCGCTCGGCCTCGGTCATCCAGGGCCGCCCCTCGGACAGCAGGCCCATGGTGAGCTTGCTGTGCATGAAGGTCGACGTCTGGGTGCCCACGAGCACGCAGTCGTTGTCCAGGGCGTCCTGGACCGGCGTGGTGTCGAGCCCCACTTCGAGCCAGTCCGGGATGGTGAAGTTCCGCAGTCCGATCTGATGACGCAGGTGCGGGGCGCAGTCCCACGCCTCGTGCAGATCCTCCGGCTCGAAGAAGCGAGCGGTCAGGCCGTGGCTGTTGTAGTAGTCGGTCTCCATCTCGAAGTACCGCGGCTCCACGCCGATCACCCGGGAACTGCCCACGACGGCCACCCGCGGTGCCAGCCCCAGCTCCGCGCCGAGCGAGCGGAACATCTCGGCTCGTACGGCGAACGGGCTCGGGGAGTGGTACGGGGTCCGGCCCTGCTCGTCGGCGTGGAGCCTGCGCCACACCGCCAGACGGCTCTGTGTCTCCACCACGCCGCCGAGCGCCCCGCTGACGTTGAACTCCAGGAACTGCGGCCCGTTCGGCCCGATGACCAGGTCCGGACGGACCACACTGTCGGCGTACCGCTCCTCGATGAAGGGGTCGCGCATCCACAGCCGGTCCTCGGTGGCCGGCATGTCGTAGGCCTTCAGCCTGTCGGCGGTGGTGCGTCCGGTCTCCAGGGCGGTACGGCGCAGCAGCTCGATCAGCGCGACGCTCACCCGGAAGATCTCGGCGTAGGCCGCGCGCGGGATCGCCATCGGTGCCGCGGGAAGGACCTTCTGGTACGGCCAGCCGGTGTCCCGGAGCTCGTGCCTCAGCATCTGCCGGATCGTGTCCGCCGACGCGGCGGGCCGCAGCCGGTGGTCTCCGAACCACGGGTGCCCGTTTCCGGAACCGAGGTCCTCATGCGTGTCCATCCGACACTCCCTCCTTCGTTGGCGGAACGGCGGACGGGGTGCCCGGTCCCTGCTGGGCCGCACGGCGCTGCTCGAACAGCGCCACCGCGGCGGCGGTGTCCTCGATGGCCATGCCGACCGTACGCAGGACCGAGGTCCGGCCGACGGCGGCGACCTCGCCGCTCACCAGCCTGCCCAGCTCGTACAGGTCGTCGGCCTTGATCAGGCCGCCGGCCAGGGCCGCCCTGATCTCACCCGCACCGTCCAGGGCTGCGGCCCGGTCCTCGACGATCGTCACGGCATCGGCCAGGAGGACCGGGTCGAGTTCGAGGGCGTCCGGGTGGGTGCCGCCGATGACGTTCACATGCGCCCCGGAGGCCACCCAGTCCGCCTCCACCACGGGTGTGCCGTCGTCGGTGGAGGTGGCCGTGCAGATGATCGGCGCGTCGGTGACGGCTTCCCTAGCGGTGTCGCAGACCGTCACGCGGAGGGGCCGGCCCGCGGTGTCCCGGATCCAGTCCGCGAACGTCTCGGCGCCGGCGCGGGTCCGCGAGTGGATCCGGACGCTGCGGATCGGGCGTACCGCCGACACCGCCCGGATCAGGGCACGCGCCTGCACCCCCGCGCCGATCACCGCCAGGTCGTCGGCGTCGTCGGGAGTGCACCAGCGGGTCGCCAGAGCGGCGACCGCGCCGGTGCGGACGGCGGTGAGCTCGGCGCCCTCGAGGAGGGCGGTGACCTGCCCCGTCTCCAGGTCGGTGAGTGCGACGATCCCGTGGATCAGCGGCAGCCCGCGTGTCGGGTTGTCGGGGGTGAGCGTGGTGACCTTGACGCTGCCCACCCCGCGCTGCTCCCAGACGGCGGGGCTGACGAGGAGGACGCGCTGGTCACCGTGTTCGATGACGGTACGGGCCGGGGACCGGGTCCGGCCGGCGGCCAGGTCCACGAACATCTCGCCGAGTACGTCGATCACGCGGGTCATCGGCCCGGGACCGGCCATGTCGGCGGCCTGGACCATCACCGGTGCGGCGGTCATGGCGTTCCGCCGTCTGCGGCTTCGCCGGAAGCGCTGTCGTCACCGGCAGTGCTGTCGTCGCCGGCATCGCTGCCGTCTCGACCGAATCGGCTCGTCCAGGCGTCCTCGCGCGCCACCGTGGCGCGGGCCAGCCGGGCGAACGGAGGCCCGACCATGTTGCCGTCCAGGACGGCGATCCCACCGTTGGCGGAAGACACGGCCGCTGCCACCCGGCGGGCCAGCCCCAGCTCGTCGGACCGGGGCCGCAGGATGCGGTTGATCACGTCGAGCTCGCCCGGGTGCACCGTCGCCTTGCCATGGAAGCCGAGCGCCCGCACCCGGGTGGTCTCCTCGGCGAGGACCGCCGGTTCGGCGAGCCGGAAGTTGGCCGTGTCGATGCACGCCGTGCCGAACCGCGCGCAGGCCATCGCCATCGCCTGCCGGGCGGCCTGCATGGCCTCCCAGGTGATGTCGACGCCGAGCGTGGCGGCCAGATCGGCCGAGCCCAGCACGAGACCGTCGGCGGAGCGCGCGATGGAGTCGATGTGGGTGATCGACTCGACCGTCTCCACCGTCACGTAGATCTCCGGGTACGCGCCCGCTGACGCCAGCATCCGGCGCAGCAGGTCGATCTCGTCCGCCGAGGTCACCATCGTCATCATGACGATGCCGGGCTTCACCGGGGCGTCGGCCAGCATCAGCACGTCGTGCACCGCGGCGAGGCTGCCGAGCTCGTTCATGCGCACGGCGACGTTCGCCGGCCGCGGCGACTTCTCCAGCGCGGCCCGGCAGACCGCGCGGGCGGCCGGCTTGTCGGCGGGCGGTACGGAGTCCTCGAGGTCGATCAGGTGGACGTCCGCGTCGTACGACCAGGCCTTCACCACCCGTTCCAGCGACAGGGCAGGCGTGTACAGGATGCTGCGCGGTATCGCCCTGACCGAGCCGGTCACTCGGGCACCGACCCGGGCTGCGCGGCCGCCGGAAGCGCGCCGGCCTTGATCAGCGCGGCGGCGAGCCGCCTGATCTGCTCCTCGGTCTGCCCCGCGCGCAGCATGACCCGCAGTCCGGCGGTGCCGCGGGCGACGATCGGGAAGAACACCGGCGAGGTGTAGAAGCCGGCCGCGAAGACCTGCTTGGCGGCTTCGACGACCGTCGCGTCGCTCATCGGCACGACGCGGATCGGGAACGTGCTCTCGGCCTGCTCGGTCGTGACGAGCGAGTCGAACAGCGCGATGTTGGAGCGCAGACGCCCCTGCAGCTGGGTGAGTTCCTCGGTGCGGTGGATCTCGGCCGAGGCGAGCGCCGCGCCGACCCCGGCGGCGTTCATCTTCTGCGAGTAGCCCAGCGGGCCCGCGAACCGCTCGATGAGCCGACGCGTCTCCTCGGTGTAGCCGTCGAGCAGGATCGCCGTACCGCCGGCCCCGAATCCCTTGCTCAGGGTCGCCACGGTGATGGTCCGCTCGTCCAGCACCGGGGAGTGCGAGCGGACGTAGCCGATGCCGCGCTCGCCGTACGCGGACAGCGAGTGCGAGTCGTCGTAGAAGACCAGGAGGTTGTACTTGTCCTGCAGCTCGGCCAGCTCCTTGACGGGCGCGTAGCCGCCGAGGCTGTCCGAGCCGTCCACCACGTAGCAGACGCGCTCGTAGGTGCGGCACATGTCCTCGAGGAAGTCGAGGTCGTGGTGACGGCTGGTCACGACCTCGGTCTCGTCGGCGCAGCTCGGCTTGGCGTTGGCCATCGAGACATGGGCGTTCTTGTCGAAGACCATCAGCGGGCGGGTGCCGTTGCCGAGGTGCCCCGACGCGATCAGCGGAAGCAGGCCGGTGCTGGCTGCCGCGGTGGAGACGGCGCTGATCACCATCGCGCCGAACAGCTCGCCCAGCGACTCCTCCAGCTCCAGCAGGACCGGCGTCTGGACGCGGGTGCGCGGGATGCAGTGGTCCAGCACGCCGAAGCGGCGCAGTGAGTCGACCGCACCGTCGATGACCTTGGGGTGGGTGTCCAGGTCCAGGTAGGAGCAGACCGTGAAGTTGACGAACTCGTGCCCGTCGGGCATGTGGAACACGCCGTCCTGGAGGTCGCCGACGATGCCGGCGACCCCGTTCTCGTAGGACATGTTCCAGAAGGCGTTGCCGATCCCGATCAGCCTGTCGTTGTTGCGGTACAGGTGGGTGGGAGTGATGCTCTTGCGCTCGGTCATCAGGAGTTCACCTCGGTGGGCTTGTAGCTGTAGACGCCCTTGAATCTCCGGTAGGCGTACGTGTACAGCGCGACGCCGAGCACGTGCGGCCTACGGAGGATCTTCTTGGACTTGAGCCAGAAGTTGACGTTGATGTTCATGTCGTCCAGCGACTCGGCCTGGTGCCACCAGCCGAGCGGCAGGTAGAGCATGTGGCCCGGTTCGAGGACGAAGTCACGGCGCTGGGCGAGCTTGGCCGCCAGCTTCGGGTAACGCTTCAGGTCGACGTCGTCGAGGTCGACCACCTTGGACTTGTCCCCGTACCCCTGCAGTACCGACCTCGGGTAGTAGTCGCGTACACCGGGGGGAGCGATGATGAACCGCTTGCGGCCTTCGAGCGCGATGTTGAAGTTCTCGAACTCGTCGAAGTGGCTCTTGGTGAACACGCCTTGGTGGCTGATCCACAGGTTGGCCGCGTACAGGCTGTTGCCGTAGCCGAAGAGCTCCTCGGCGTCGAAGCCGATGACCGCGTTCACGTCGGCCGGACTGCTTCGTATGTTCGACACCACCCGGTGCCAGGTGTCCGTGTTGGTGAGGTGGCGCTCGTCCGCGAAGAACTCGCGGAGCTTGATGTCGCGGGTCTCCCAGCGCCCCGGGTGGTTCTTGTCGCCCGGCTCGGTGAACAGGGTGACGGTCATCTCGGCCAGACGGGCCGCCACTTCGTCCCGGCCGAGTCCCTGGACGCTGCTCGGGAGCTTGATCACCACGGGGCGGTCGGCCTTGTACAGCCCCTGGGGGCCGATGGCCATGAACTCGTCGAACGACATACGGGTGACTTCCACACCCGCCGTCCCGTTCGACTCGGGCACAGCTTCCGGTACTGCCATGTCGTTTGTCCTCCTTTCCTTGAAGCCGGGTCACATGCCTTTGTCAGCTGTCAGCTGTCAGCCGTCGGCCTTACGGCCGCTCAGCTCGGCCACCACGTCCACGATCAGGTCCTCCTGACCGGCGATGGCCTGCCGGCGACCGAGCTCGAAGAAGACGTCGCGCGGGTCCACGTCGGCGGCCGCGGAGAGTTCGACGACCCGGTGCTTGAATCCGGAGAACACTCCCGCCAGGCCGCTGACGATGCTCATCGAGGCGGTCACCGGTGGCGCGGGCATGAGTTCGCGCTCGGCGAGCTCGGCGGCGTCAAGGAGTGCGTACAGGTCGATGCCCGTGGTGAACCCGCTCCGCTCCAGCACCGGAACCACCACCTCGAGCTGGGTGTTGCCCGCTCCGGCGCCGAAGCCGCGGGCGCAGCCGTCGATGATCAGGGCGCCGGCGTCGGCCGCGGCGACCGAGTTCGCGACGGCCATCCCGAGGTTGTTGTGCCCGTGGAAGATCACCGGGACGGTGTCGACCGCCTCGACGATCGCGCCGATCCGCGCGGTGACGTCCGCGGGGAGGAAGTGGCCCGCGGAGTCCATGATCCCCACGGCCTGCGCCCCGTATCCGACGGCTCGCGCGGCCTGCTCGGCCAGCTCGGCCGGGGAGGCCATGTGGCTCATCATCAGGACGCAGTGAGCCTCCGCACCTTCGTCCCGCAGGAAGCCCAGGTGGCGCTCGGCCAGTGACGCCTCGGTGGCGTGCACGCCGATGCGGAACACGTCGACCCCGTGGGCGATCCCCCGCCGGAGGTCCGACGAGGTGCCCCAGCCGGGCAGCATGAAGGTACCCATCCGGCTGTGGCGCAGTGCCTCCCGGACGGTCGACAGCATCTCGTCGTCACTCGCCGCGGCCTGCCCGACCTGCAGCGAGGAGGCTCCCAGACCGTTGCCGTGGCCGACTTCCACCACCGGAATCCGGGCCGCGTCCGCCGCTTCGGCGTATCGGCGCAGCGCGGTCAGCCCGAGCTGGTGCCGGACCGCGTGCTGGCCGTCCCGCAGCGTCGGGTCGTAGATCACCACGTTCTTCATGAGGTCACTCCCGTCCGGGACGCCCGGTCCGGCCGGGTCGCGTACTGCTCGGCGACCATGACGGCGGCGGAGTTGATGATGTCGAGGTTTCCGGCGTACGGCGGCAGGACGTCGCTGTGCGCCATGACCTGGAGGGTGATCGTCACCAGGTCGCCGACCGCCGTACAGGCGACGACGTCGTACCCGGGGGCGAACGACCGCACCTGCTCGGCCACCCGTTCGACCACCGCGCGCACCGCCACCGGGTCGGCGCCCGCCATGCGGGCGTGGATGGCCGTCCGGAAGGTCGCCGGCGGCACCGCCGGACTGATGTTGAGGATCGCCTTCACGTCGGTCACGCCGGAGAACATCGTCACCGCGTGACCGGTGGTCGCCACGTACTCGTCGAGATTCAGCCTGGTCGCGCGGCCCGCTACGTCACTGGCCACGGTCGAGACGACCTCGAAGTACGTCACCGGGAAGTGGGCCGCGAGGGCGTGCACGACCGGGACGGACGCCTGACCGCCGCAGCTGATCAGATTGACGTTGCGGCCGGTCGCCGGCGACACCCCGGTCACGGTGGGCGCCACCATCTGCCCGACCTTGCTGGGCGTCAGGTCGATCACCAGCGTCCCGAGCGGCTCCAGCAGTGGCCAGTGGTCCCGGTGGGCCGCGGCGCTGGTGGCGTCGAAGACGACGTCGAACGGTCGCGGGGCCGCCAGTAGGGCCTCGATGCCGCCGGCGGTGGTGGCGTACCCGAGGCTCTCGGCGTACCGGAGGCCCGCCGACTCGGGGTTACGTCCGGCGACCAGCCGGCATTCCAACGCCGGTGACCGGTCGATCTTGCTCACCAGATCCCGGCCGATCGCCCCGGTGCCGATGACGGCGACCGTCACCGGTTCGACGACCTCCGGACGGGCGCTCGTCAGACTCGCCGTGAGACTCAACGTATGCCTCCGTGGGACCCGAGGTGGCAGGTCCGCTGATGACGTGAGAGGCAACGGCGAGTGACGGTGGTATGTCTCGCCGCATCCGGTTCGCAGGTTCCCATGAACGTTGTCCTCATCCTTCGATGTGCGCGCGGCTGCTTCCTGGCAGCCCTGACTGCAGGCATGCGGGTGCCTCACCGGGATGTCCTCCGTTGCGTACCGTGCGCCGACGCGGTTCGGTCGCGCTGCCTCTGGTGCTGCCGTCGGCCGGCCTGCCTGCCGACGGGGCCGCCGTGAGGCGAAGCGTGAGGAAGTCGACGCGTGGTCGCGCGTCTGGAGGACGAAGAAGCCAAGACCACTCGGCCGCCGGGCGTCGCGCCGAATCAATCGGCCGCAAGCACGAACCGGGGGTCTTGACGCAGTGTGTGAAAGCCCCGTTGCCGGCATGCCCTCCCATGCATGCACGTTGCTGACCACCGATTCAGCGCCCAGCGGCGGCGAACATATCAGAAGACGGCGGGACACAACCCCCTCCGGCCGGATGGAATTTGATCTTCCTCCGAGGCGCCCGGCCGGTTCGGCCCGGGCACCCGCGCGACAGGTGCGCAATCCACCGACGGACCTGATCTTTTCCTCGACGCCGCCGCGGACGCCGACTATTGTCGGCAACCCCGTGCACCTGACCGTACGGGCCCCGGTGAACGACGACGGACTGATGACGCGTCGGCTACGGGGCAGCATCTCGAAGGGGGAAACCATGGACTGCCGGCTGCACTGCCACGCGGTGTCATGAGCGCGTCGACTACAGAAAAGGCCAGCTCACAACGGCTGCGCCTGGGCGGCGACTTCTCCCGACTGTGGTGGTCCGCCGCCGTCTCCTCGCTCGGTGACGGGGCCACGATCGCCGCCGGACCCCTGCTCGCCTCCCGGCTGACCGACGACCCTCGCCTGATCGGCGCGGCCTCGGTGGCCTTCACCGCACCGTTCATCCTGTTCGGCATCCCGGCAGGGCTGTTGGTCGACCGCCTCGACATCCGGAAGATGATGGTCCGCGTCGATATCGCGCGCGCCGTCCTGCTCGCGGTGCTGGCCGTCGGGATCCTCGGCGGCTGGGGCGGGCTGCCGCTGCTCTACGTGTGCATGTTCCTGCTCGGCGTCGGCGAGGTCCTCTGCCGCAACGCCGCCCAGGTACTCGTCCCGTTCATCACCCCGAAGGCCGGGCTCTCCACCGCCAACGCCCGCATCATGGCGGCGCAGGAGGCGGGTACCGGATTCGTCGGGCCGCTCCTCGGCGCGCTGATGTTCGGTGTGGCGATGGCGCTGCCCTTCGGCGTCGACGCGGCCACCTTCCTGTGCTCCGCCGTCCTGGTCAGCCGTATCCGCCGCACCCGGCCGATCGAGCGCGGACCGGACAGGGCCGGCGTGATGTCGGAGATGATGGCCGGCGCCAAGTGGCTGTTCTCGCATCATCTGCTGCGCAGCCTCGCCCTGGTGTCCTGTCTGATCAACCTCGCCGGCAACGCGATGCTCGCCGTGCTCGTGGTGTACAGCGGGAAGGTGCTCCACCTGGGCCCGTTCGGATACGGCGTCCTGCTCGCCTGCCAAGCCGTGGGAGCCGTCCTGGCCTCACGCTTCGCCCCCGCCCTGACCGAGCGTCTCGGCCGGGAAGGGGCGCTGGTCGCCACCGCCGTCCTGATCACCACGAGCGAGACGGTGCTGGCCGCCGTGCCCTCGGTGTACGCGGCGGGCGCGGCCCTCGCGATCTTCGCGTGCGGGACGGTGACGTGGAACGTCGTCGTGGTCGTCCTGCGGCAGACCCTGGTACCGCAGCACCTGCTCGGGCGGGCGAACAGCGTGTACCGGCTCGTCGCCTGGGGCGGACTGCCCATCGGTGCGGCGGCCGGCGGCATCGTCGCCGCCGAGGTCGGCACCCGCGCCGTGTTCGGCGCCGGCGCGGTCGCCATGGCGGTCGTCGCGGTCGCGCTCTTCGTGGGCGCCCGCCGCCAGTGGATCACCCGAGCCGAGCAGAGCACCGAGCAGAGCGCCGAGCAGGCTCCGCTCCCCACCGACACGAACTGAGCGAGCGGGCGGCCTACGCCCGGTGCCGCGGCGCCTCGGTGTCGCGGCACCTCGCGCCGGTGTCGGCACCGGCACCGGCACCGACGCCGTACCGGACACCGGTCTGCTCCTGAAAGGACATGCAATGACGACCACGAGCCTGCCCAAGCCTCCCCGGTCGCGGTTGGGCCACGCGTACGGGGAGCAGCTCGCGCAGCATGCGCCGACGGGCCACCACCCGACGGCCGCCGCCCGGGAGTCGGCCACACTCACGCTCGCGTACCAGGACCGGTTCCTGAACGGCCCCGCCTTCCTCAGCGAGACCGAGCGCAGCACCGTCGTCGAGGACCTCCACACGGTCTACGAGCTTCTGCGGTCGCTGCCGGAGCGGGTGTTCGGCGGAAGCATCACCGCACTCGCCACGGCGGTCGGTATGGATCCGCAGCAATCGGCGCTGATCACGCGGAGCGCCCGGACCGGGTCGCTCCTCCCCCTGGGGCGTGCCGATCTCTATCACGACGGTACGGGGTTCAAGCTTCTCGAGTTCAATCTCACCAGCGCGCTGGGCGGCTTCGAGAACGCCGACATCAACCGGGCGATGCTGGCGTACCCGCCGCTCGAGGAGTTCGTACAGCGGCACGGGCTCCGCTACCGGGACACCCTGGGCCGCATGGTGCGGACCATGCTCGCCGAGTGCGCCGCGAACATCCCCACCGACCGGGCGCCCGTCGTCGCCGTGGTGGACACGGCGGACAACTTCGCCGTCGTGGGACCCCGGCTGCGGGTGTTCGCCGCCAAGCTGGCGGACTACGGAGCCGAGGGAATCGCCTGCGCCCTCGGCGAACTCACGTACCGGAACGGCCGTCCGACGGTCGCGGGCCGGGACGTCGACGTCGTCTTCCGGTACTTCCTGCCCGAGGACCTCACCGACCCCGTCTCCGCCGCCCAGTTGGAGCCGCTGCTGGTCGCGGTCGAGCAGGGCAAGGTGGGCCTGTTCAGCCGGCTGGACGCCGAGCTGTACGGCAACAAGGGCACCCTGGCGATTCTCTCCGACGAGCAGCACCGCGACCTCTTCGACTCCGCCGAACTGGCGTGCATCGACCGGCTCCTGCCGTGGACGCGGTACGTGCGCCCGCGCGCCACGGACCCCGGCGGCGCCCGGGTCGACATGCTCGCCCACGCGCTGGCGCACCAGGACGAGCTGATCCTGAAGCCGACGCTGCTGCACGGTGGCCACGGGATCACCGCCGGATGGGAGGCGGAGCCGGCGGAGTGGGAGAAGAAGGTCGCCTCGGCCATGAACGGCCCGTTCGTGCTCCAGCACCGTGTACGTCCCGCCGCAGAACCGTTTCCCGACAGTGCCGGCGGCCTGCAGGAACTCTTCCTCAACTGGGGCCTCTACCTGGGGGCACGCGGTGTCGACGACGACGGCTACGGCGGAGGCTTCGTACGGGCCAGCACCGATCCGGCCGTGGGAGTGGTCAGCATGGGCAGCGGCGCCACGGTCGGTTGCGTCTTCCACGGTGGCGACTGCTGACTTCACGCATCGGGCACGGGCGGACAGCTGCAGGACCCACGCGCCCACCGGTTCTCTTGATCCGTGCCCTCCGAGGCGCGCGGCCCGCCCGCGCGCCCACCGCTCCGACTTTCGAAATCACTGTCCGGCTGCCGGAGCGCAGTGATAGACAACCGAAGTGGAAAACACTCCGGAGTTCGCCGAGATACTGCGGCTGATCGACGATCGGGCGACCGCCTTCCGGGCCGCGGTCGCCTCCGCACCCGGCCTCGACGTACAGGTGCCGACCTGTCCCGAGTGGACGCTGTTCGATCTGGCGCAGCATCTGGGCCAGGGGCGCCGCTTCTGGGCCGCCACCGTCGCGGCGGGGCCTGCCGACGCTCCCCCGGCCGAGGCCGCTGCCGAGCGGTCAGTGGCGGCGCCAGGGGAACGCGAGGCCCTGCCGCCCACGGCCTTCGACTTCCACGCCGAGGAGGGCCGCTCCTGGCGCCTCACGGCCGACGGCGACGGCGCACGGTGCACCCGTCTGCCCGCCGCTGTCGCTGCCTCTGTCGCTGTCACTGCCGACGAGGGCCTGGACGCGGCCGGCGTCTCCGTCCGGGGCACGGCCAGCGAGTTGGTCCTCTTCATCTACGACCGCATCCCGGCGGAGTCCCTGCGGATCGACGGCGACACAGGGCTGATCGACCTGCTCTGCGACTGGGAGCCGGAGGGGTAGGGCGTAGCCTACTGACCTCGCGTCCGCTTCTGCGGTCCGCCCACACTCCCACCCGGCTGGCAGACACGCGATCTGGGCAGAGGAGCAGCCTGGAAAGTATGATCAAGCGATGTCTGACATGACCGAGACCACGCCCGGCTGGCTCACCACGGACGAGCTTCACATGGCCCGGGCCCGGATGCCGATCCTGTACGTCGAGGCCGTGCCCGTGCGCGTGGACGACAGCGGCGAAGTCACCAGTATCGGTCTGCTGCTGCGGATCGGCGCGGACGGAACGATCAGCCGGACCTTGGTATCCGGCCGCGTGATGCAGCACGAGCGGGTCCGCGACGCGCTGCTGCGCCATCTGGAGAAGGACCTCGGCCCGGTGGCGCTCCCCCGCGTCCCGGCCTCTCTGCAGCCCTTCACCGTCGCCGAGTACTTCCCCACAGCGGGCGTCACCCCGTACCACGACCCGCGTCAGCACGCGGTGTCCCTGGCCTACGTCGTGCCGGTGACCGGCGACTGCCGCCCGCGACAGGACGCGCTGGACCTGGTCTGGTTCAGCCCGCAGGAAGCAGCCTCCCCGGCTGTGCAGAACGAGATGCCCGGCGGCCGCGGGGTGCTCCTGAAGCAGGCCCTCGCGCACGTGGGACACACGTACTGAAGTCTCGCGCAGCGCCGCCGCGGGACCGGGCGGCGGCGCCTCGTGGGTTTGGGGCCGAGCTCCGGATGAGCCCGGCCCTGGTGCCCGTCGGACCTGTCCGGGCTCAGCGCAGTCGGCGTGCGCGCAGTACCACGTCGTCGGTGTGGTGCGCGCCCGCGCCTCCGTCAGGGGCCACGCGGGGCCGCTGTTCGTCCACCTCCACCACCCAGTCGTCGTCGAGCAGAGCGGCGACCATCGAGGGCCAGACGTAGTCGGCCGGGTCGAAACCGCTCTCATCCGCCGGCCGGGTGTCCATCCCCGCGTGGTGGACGAGCAGCAGCACACCACCAGGCGCGACGACCGACAGCAGCGCTCGCTCGGCTGCCGCGTCGGGCGTGCGCAGCAGGGCCGGGTACTGCGCGGAGACCAGGTCGAAGGAGGCCGGCGGGAGCCCCGCCTCCGTCAGTGCGGCGTGGACCCAGCGAACCGTGGTGCCGGCGTCCCGCGCGTGCCCGGCCGCCCGCTCCAGCGCCACGCCCGAGACCTCCAGCGCCGTCACGTCCCAGCCGCCGCGCGCGAGCCAGACGGCGTCCGCGCCCTCGCCGCATCCGACGTCGAGCACCCGCCCGGGCGTGAGCCCGGCGACCTCGGCCACGAGCGCGCCATTGGGCCGGCCGCTCCACAGTTGCTGTCGGTCGGCGTACCGGCTGTCCCAGTCGGCCCGTACCCCGGGGTCACCGCGGTATCCGTCGGCAAGCGGATCGGTATCGGACGTGAGCGAGCCTGCTGTGCTGTCGTCTGTCATGAGACCACGGTCGCCGATCGCTTCCCGTTCACGCCACTTCTGTTGCCAGTCCGGCAAACGGGCGCACACGGGGGCCCGGTATTCGGTAGGGAGCGGGCTCCTCGGCACGTCCCGTTCGCTCCCCGTTCGGGGTGGGCTCTTCGAGCGGTCCTGGAGCCACGATCGATTGTCAGTGGTGGGTGAGACGGTAGGAGCATCGAGTCGGAACGAGGGGGAGCTGTCTTGTCCGGAACCCAGAACTACATCAACCACGTTGCTCTTGTCCTGGATGCCAGTTCGTCCATGTCGCACCTGAGCCGCAAGGTCGTCGAAGTCGCCGACCAGCAGATCGCGTACCTGGCCCGCCGATCGAGGGAACTCGATCAGGAGACCCGCGTGACGGTGTACGTCTTCGCGGACAAGGTGGAGTGCGTCATCTACGACAAGGACGTGCTGCGGATGCCGTCACTGAAGCAGCTGTACCGGGTCGGCGGGATGACGTCCCTTCTGGCGGCAGCGCTGAAGTCACAGCGGGAGCTGGCGCAGACGGCTCAACTGTACGGCGACCACAGCTTCCTGACGTTCGTCCTGACCGACGGGCAGGAGAACGCGAGCCATCGCTGCCCGGACAGCCCCACCAGGGACCCGCGTGAGCTGGTGAAGGCCGTGGCCGACATGATCGTGACGCAGGAGGACAACTGGACGCTGGCCGTCCTGGTGCCCGACCAGATGGGCAAGCGCGAGGCCATGCAGTGCGGTTTCCCGAAGGAGAACATCGCCATCTGGGACGCCACGAGCACGCAGGGGCTGGAGGAGGCCGGGCACGTCATCCGGCAGGCGACCGAGAAGTTCATGGTGGGCCGCACCCAGGGCATCCGGGGATCGCGGGCGGTGTTCTCCATGGGCGCGGAGGCGGTCAACAAGGACACCATCAAGGCGGCCGGCCTCACCCCGGTGAAGCCGTCGGAGTACCAGCTGGTCCCCGTCGCCCATGCCACGGCGATCCGGGACTGGGTCATCGAAACCGGACACGCCTACCGCACCGGTTGCGCCTTCTACCAGCTGAGCAAGCCGGAGAAGATCCAGGCGCAGAAGCAGATCGCGGTGCTGGAGAAGAAGACGGACCGGGTGTACACAGGGCCCGAAGCCCGCGCTCTGCTCGGCCTGCCGGACGTGGAGGCACGCGTCAAGCCGGACCACAACGACGGCTTCACGATCTTCGTGCAGAGCACCAGCGTGAACCGGAAGCTCGTCCCGCACACACGGCTCCTGGTGATGATCTGACGATCCGACACCGAGGCCGGCCGCCCGAGGCGGCTCGGCGGCCCGCCTCAGGGTCGACCCCGGGCAGCCAAAGCGGCTGGCCGGGGCCGACCCTGAGGACCGGTCAGGTCACTTTCGCCAGAACAGGTGGTGTGCCACCCCGCTCGGGCTGGGAACGACCTCCAGGTGGAACCGGTCGAGCAGCTCGTCGGGTGACTCCCAGAGGCGCACTCCGGACCCGAGCTTCACCGGCGAGACCGCCACGTGCAGGGTGTCGACGAGGTCGGCGTCGAGGAACTCCCGGATGGTGGTGGCCCCGCCGCCGAGCCGGACGTCCTTGCCCTGCGCCGCCTCCCGGGCCTGCTCGAGTACCGCGGCAGGTTCGCCGTCGACGAAGTGGAACGTGGTGTCGGACAGCGTGATCGAAGGACGCTTGTGGTGGGTCAGGACGAATACCGGGGTGCGGAACGGAGGCTCGTCACCCCACCAGCCCTGCCACTCATGGTCCTCCCAGGGGCCGCGCTGGGGGCCGAACTTGTTGCGGCCCATGATCTCGGCGCCGATGTTGCGGGCGTAGTCCCGCGTGAGGTAGTCGTCCAGGCCACGGCTGCCCCCGGGGTCGGTGCGCATGGGCCAGCTCGCCGTGGCGCCGGCCCAGGAGAACAGCCTCTCGGGATCGACATGCCCGAACGGCCTCTCGAGGGTCTGGTCCTCACCGGCACCGATCCCGTCGCTCGAGACATTGAAGTTCTGGACTCTCAGTAGCTGAGCCACGTGTTCCTCCTGTGGTGTCGACAACAGTGGTGAGACTTGCCGGGCCGGGAAAACTCATCGCTGCGCCCGTGATCGGTTTCGGAAACCGGGCACCGTCAGCCGGCTTGCCCGCCCTCGGCGTCCTGGGGATACCAGCGCAGCTCGACCGTATTGCCGTCCGGGTCCCTCACGTACACCGACTGGGCCGAACCACGCGCACCCCAACGCGGAACGGGACCCTCGATGACATCGAACGCCCCGGAACCGATGACCTCCTGCCAGTCCAGCGGATCCACGACCAGGCAGATGTGGTCGACGTTGGACTCACCTCGCGGGCGCGAGAAGAGATCGATGACCGTTGACTCGTCGATGCGCACGGACGGGAAGGGGACCTTCCCGTCCCGCCACTCCTCCACCCGCTCGGGCGCGAGCCCCAGAGGGCCGGTATAGAACTCGAGCGCCCGGTCGACATCAGTCACATTGAGCACCAAGTGATCGAAAGCCTTAACCCGCATGTAAGGAAACACCCTTCGAAGTATCAACTCATCACGTCCAGACGATCATGATCAACCTGGAGCCGCCCATCAAGGGGAATCGAACAAACTCCGATGCCCTCACGTTCCGAGGTGATCGTCCGCTGTACGTTGTCGAGCCGGTGGACGTCCTGGGCGGGGGTGGGGTTGCGTCAGTGGGCGCTCAGCGCGTCGGCGGTCGCCCTCGCGAAGGCCTCCGGATTGTCGAACATGATGTTGTGGCCGCAGTCGGGTATCGCCCGCACGGTCACGCCCGAAGCCGTCAGGCCCGCGACGTCCGCCGGCTCGCCGTCGGCCGCCGGATGGAGGCACGTACGGGGGATCCGCAGTCCCGCCAGGTGCTCGCGCAGGGCAGGCACCGTCGCCTGGGAGCGGTGGACCGTGGTGCGGTACAGGGCCTCGCGGCCCGCCAGGCGCATCGTCGACCACCAGACCGGGCCGACCCGCTCCTCCGTCCGATCCCAGCCCTCGGCCAGGAACTCCTCCTCGGTGTACGCCGCGATCCCACTGCTGCCGGGAGCAGGCACCGCCGGAGCAGGGTCCAGGACCGAGTCCACCAGCACCAGGTTCGCGACGAGCCGCGGATGCCGGGCGGCCAGCAGGATCGCCACCGCGCCCCCCAGGCTGTGCGCGATGACCTCCGCGCCCGTCACCTCTGCCGCCTCCAACGCGACCGCCACGGCGTCCGCGTGGGCCTCCAGCGTGTAGGTGAAGTCCGTCGGCCTGTCGCTGATGCCGAAGCCCAGCAGGTCGAGCAGCAGTGACCGGCGACCGGTGAGGAGAGGGTGTGCGGCGGCCGCGGCCCAGTACACCGGCGACGTGGATCCGAGTCCGTGCAGGTAGAGCCTCGGCGGCTCGGCGCCGGGGATCTCAATCCACCGGATCCGGTCACCGTTCGGGGTCACAGGGGCATGGCGCATGGCCGACTCCTCGCTCGTGTGTGGAGCACTCACGATACCTCGGTGTCGAGGTATCTCGGAGTTGTTATACCTCGCACCCTTGGTGATCTGACAGCATGTGTTCATGCTCAAGCTCGCGATCCTCGGGTTCCTCCACGACCAGCCCATGCACGGCTACGAACTGCGGCGGCACCTGGCCGCACTGACCGGCCACATCCGCCCGATCAGTGACGGCACCCTCTATCCGGCGATCAAGCGCCTCGAAACCGACGGTCTGCTCATCCGTGAGACGGAACCCGGATCCACCGCCGCTCCCCGGCACACCCTGCACCTCACCCCGGCCGGGCGGACAGCGCTGCTCGAACGGCTCCGCACGCCCGACCGGCTGGACATCAGCGACGAGAACCGCTGGTTCACCGTGCTCGCCTTCCTCCGCCACCTCGACAGCCCCGCCGAACAGGCCACCGTGCTCCGCCGCAGGCTCGCCTTCCTCGACGAGCCCGCCAGCTTCTTCTACGACGGCGCCCGGCCGCTCAGCGCCGAGGACATCACCGACCCGTTCCGCAGCGGCATCCTGCTGATCGCCCGAGCGACATCACAGGCCGAGCTCGCCTGGCTGGGCGACACGATCGCCACCCTCGACGGACACCCCCGCCCCTCGGCCTGACCGAGGCGGCTCGGTGCAGCGGCTCTCCGGCGTGGGCCCGGGCGCCGACCGCGGGAAAACGGTTCGCCACGTCGGTCGAGCAGATGGCAGGGTGCGGCGGATGGCGTCTCCCTACCAGATCCGTGCCGACTACGACGCTCGCACGATCGTCGTCTACCAGGCGTATCCGCCCGCCATCGCCGACGCGGCCATGCGGGCCGGGCGGTTCGTCGCGCCGTTCTCGTTCCAGCGAATGACATGGATCAAGCCGTCGTTCCTCTGGCTCATGCACCGCAGCAACTGGGCCCGCAAGCCCGGTCAGGAGCGTGTTCTCGCGGTGCGGATCACCCGGGAGGGGTGGGAGGAGGCCCTCTCCCGGGCGGTGCTGACGACCGCCGACCCGGACGCCGTCGCCCAGGCCGCCGTGCACGTCCAGTGGGATCCCGAGCGCTCCCTGCGGGGAGCGGCACTGAACCACCACAGCATCCAGGTCGGCATCGGCCGCCATCTGATCCGAACGTTCACCGACGACTGGATCGTCGGTCTCACCGACGTCACCGCTCAGGTCCGCAAGGCCGCCACGTTCCTGCAGACCGGGCACGCCGCCAAGGCCCAGCGCCTGCTTCCCGTGGAGCGCCCCTACGAGTTGCCCCAGACTCTGCGGCACCTCTCCTCTCCCGGCAGGTGACGGAGCGCCGGTGAGACGCTCCGGGCGCTCTCGGCGGGGCGGCTCGACTTGATAGGCAAGCGAATGATTGCCTATCCTGTGGTCGTGGCCGACGAACTCTTCAAAGCCTTGGCCGACCCCACCCGTCGCACCATCCTCGACGAGCTCACGGAGAAGTCCGGGCAGACACTGTTCGAGATCTGTGCGCGGCTGAGCATGAAGCACCGGCTCGGCATCTCACGGCAGGGCGTCTCCCAGCACCTCGCCGTGCTGGAGGCAGCCGGACTCGTCGAGACCAGGCGGGAAGGTCGCTACAAGTTCCACGACCTCAACACGGCCCCGCTGCGGCGGATCGCCGAGCGATGGCTCGTTTCCGACACATCCGGACCGGAGGAGAACACTCCATGAAGATCCATCTGACCAGCGTCTTCGTCGACGACCAGGCTCGGGCGGAGCGCTTCTACACCGAGGTCCTCGGGTTCGTGAAGAAGCACGACGTCCCGGTGGGCGAGAAGGACCGGTGGCTGACCGTCGTCTCCCCCGACGAGCCCGGCGGCACCGAACTCCTCCTGGAGCCCGCCGGCCACCCGGCCGTCAAGACCTACCGCGACGCGCTCGTCCAGGACGGCATCCCGCTCGCCCAGTTCGCCGTCGACGACGTGCGGGCGGAGTACGAGCGCCTGCGCGGCCTCGGCGTCCTGTTCACGCAGGAGCCCGTGGAGATGGGGCCCGTCACCACCGCCGTCTTCGACGACACCTGTGGCAATCTGATCCAGATCGCGACACAGCCTTAGTGGGCGGGCGGCCGGTCGGGCTTGTGACGGTCGGGCGGTCGGCTGCCCCGACGCCCGCCCTGCCGGCCGGCCGGCCCCCCTCGCTGCTCAGTCGTTCGTGATGCCCAGCGCCGCGCGGACCTCGCCGAACAGTCGGGCGTCCAAGCCCGCCACGGTCATCCGGTTCTTGACCACGGCGAAGGAGAAGCGATGCGCCGGGTCGGCGCAGGCCGTGTTGCCTCCCGACCCGCTGTGACCGAAGCCGCCCGGTGAACGCACCGGCTTCGCTCCGCTGTCCCCGACCACGAAACCGTGGCCCATCGTCCACGAGGTGCCCAGCATCCTGTCCGCGCCGCTCGCCCGGCCCGTGGTCGCCGCCCTGAGCGTCGCCGGGGAGATGAGTCGTACGCCGTCGAGCTCGCCGTCGCAGGCCAGCGCCGCGTACATCCGGGCCACCCCGCGTGCCGTCATGATGCCGTTGGCCGGCAGCGCCGTGCGCCGGAAGTCCGCCCGGTTGGCCAGCTCGGCCACCGGGAGGACGCCGCGGGGCGCGCAGTCGAAGAACGGCGCATCGGCCGGCATCCGCCTCAGCCGCGCCGCCCAGCCTCCGTCGTAGGAGGTGGCCATCCTCGGCGCGAGTTCCTCCGGGACATGGAAGAGGAGGTCGTCACCGATCCCCAGCGGCCCGGCCAGTTCCTCGCGCAGCAACTGGTCACAGGTCCGGCCCGTGGCGCGGTGCAGGATCTCGGCCAGGAGCACCCCGTACGTCCATGCGTGATAGCCGAGCGCGCTGCCGGGCTCCCAGCGCGGGCGCTGCCCCGCGAGCCAGTCGGCCATCGTCGGCAGGTCGAGCAGCCGCTCCGGGGTGACGTCGGCCGGCAGCTGCGGCAGGCCGGCCGTGTGAGCGAGCAGCTGCCCCAGCGTGACGCGCCCCTTGCCTTCCGCGTCGAACCGGGGCCAGTACCGCGCCACCGGCGCCTCGTACTCCAGCCTCCCCTGGTCCACCAGCACCGCGACCAAGGCCGCCGCCACGCCCTTCCCCGTCGACCAGGCCGGTATCAGGGTGTCCGGGCCCATCGGCCGCCCCTCGGCCACGTCCGCCGCCCCCGCCCAGGCGTCCACCACCACCTCCCCGTCCAGCCAGGCCGCCACCTGGATGCCGGTCTCCGCCCCCGTTCCGGTGACCTCGGCCAGGATCGCCTCGACGCGGCGCTGCGCCGGGTTGTCCGGTGTCGTGTCGGTGCTCATCGCAGTTCTCCCCTCCACCCCTTCGTTCGGACCTCACACTTCCAGACCGGCGCGTCGTGAAGGAGCCGCCACCGCGAGAAGGCGGTGACGGCTCCTGGGCTGGGGGGACTCGGTCAGGGGCAGCTGATGCGGGCGTCGCCCGGGTCGGTGGTGCAGGTGTCGGTGCCGTAGCCGCCGTTGGCCGTGTCGTTGGCGAGGACGGCGTCCGTGGTGGTGAGGCGGTCGTTGCCGTAGGCGCCCGTCAGGGTGTCGTTGCCCGGGCCGCCGTTGATCGTGTCGTCGCCGAAGGAGCCGTCGAGGTTGTCGTTGCCGTAACCGCCGTGGACGGTGTCGTGGCCGTAGCTCGCGCGGACGATGTCGTTGCCGCCGAGGCCGCAGATGACGTCGTTCCCGTAGCCGCCGTTCAGGGTGTCCGGGCCGCTCGTGCCGATGATCGTGCAGCCGCGGGCGTTGTTCACCGACGTGGTCGTGGTGACCGTGTTGTCGGAGGCGACCGGGTCCGACTGGGTGGCTCCGACGGCCGCCGTGTGCGTGAGGGTGCCGGTGGAGCGGGGCTCCGCCGTGAGCGCGAGCGTGGCGCTCGACCCGGGCGCGAGCGAGCCGAGGGCGCAGGTGGCCCTCGTCGCGGTCGTCGTGCAGGTGCCCTGCGAGGGGGTGGCGGAGGTGAGGGTCACGCCCGCGCCGGCGAGGGTGTCCGTCAGAGTGACGCCGGTCGCGGTGGCGGTGGAGGTCGAGCGGTTGGCGACGGTCACCGTGTACGAGACGCGGTCGCCGATGCTCACCGTGGCCGTGCTCGTCGTCGTCACCGACAGATCGGCGTACGGCGTCGGGGGCGGCGTCGCGTCACCTCCCTGGTAGCGGGCGAGCGCGAAGGCGAAGCCCGCCCCGTATCCGGCCGCGACGATCTTGCCGTCCGGCTGGACGAGTACCGCGCGGGCCTCGTCGAAGTCCCCGAACCCGGTGACCACGAAGCCGTCGCCGCCGAAGCCGGTGTCGACGGTGCCGTTGGCGTTGAAGCGGGCGAGGCCGAAGTCGTTGGCCTCGGAGCTGTTCGGGTCGTCGGCCCGGCCGGCGAGGACGATCTTGCCGCCCTGCTGCAGCGCCATCCCGTACGCGATGCCGCCGTCCCCGGGGAAGGCCACCGAGGTCCGGCCACCGGTGCCGAAGCCGGCGTCGGGGCTGCCGTCGGCGTTGTAGCGCAGGAGCGCGAAGCCGGCGCCGCCGGAGCCCGCGGCAAGGATCTTGCCGTCCGGCTGCACGGCGACCGCGTTGCCGAACTCGGTGCTGCCGAAGTCCGCGCTGACCATGCCGTCGCCGCCGCCGAAGCCGGGGTCGAGGCTGCCGTCGGGCAGGTAGCGGGCCACGCCGATGTCGAAGGCGGTGTTGCCCACGTACCCGACCGAGACGATCTTGCCGTCGGCCTGGAGGGCCATGCTCCGGGCGATGCCGCCGGCGTCCTGGGGCGAGCCGGGCGTGAAGCCGGCGACGACCGCGCCGTCGCCGCCCAGGCTCGGGTCCAGGTCCCCCTCGGTGTCGAGGCGGACCAACGCGAACCCGCCACCGGCGCCCTTGCCCGCGGCGACGATCCGGCCGTCGCTCTGCACGGCCACGTCCGCGCCGTCCGCGGACCCGCCGAACTCCTCGACCCGCACCAGGCCGCCGTCACCGAACTCCGCGTCCAGGGTGCCGTCGGGCAGGTATCGGGCGACGGAGAAGAAGCAGCAGCCGCCGCCCTCCTCCGCGAACACCTCGGTGGTGCCCGCCACGACGATCTTTCCGTCCGCCGGCTGGACCGCGACCGCGTTCGCCGAGTGAGCGCCGCCGCCGAAGGCGCTGGTCACCAGGCCGCTGGTACCGAAGGCCGGATCGAGGCCGCCGTCGGGCAGGTAACGGGCGAGCGCGAACCCGCCCTCGCTCAGACCCGCCACGACCAGCTTGCCGTCCGCCTGCCGCGCGATGTCGTGGCCCTCCGCGTACCCCGGGAAGGGCGTGACCACGCGGCCGTCGGGTCCGAAGCCCGGGTCCGGATCTCCGGGGGCCGCCAGCGCGGCACCGGACAGCGTGAGGACGAGCGCCGCCGCGAGGACGGCCGGCGCCCCGGCCCTCCCCCGCGGTCCTCGGCGCCAACGCGGCGGTCTCGGATGAGTGTGGGTCATGGGTGTACGGCCTCCGTCGTCAGGGGATGTGCGGACAGAGCGCACAGCTTCGTGACCGGAGACCGCCCGTGACCTGCGGGCACCGCCGTACTGCGCCCACTGGCCCCCTCGAACCACCCCCGCGGGGGAGCGCACACGGGCCGAGCACCCGCCGACCGGCGCCGTGCCCGTGCCCGTACCCGTACCCGTACCCGTGCCCGTGCCCGTGTGTGAGCTCCCGTCAGATCACGGGGTGTCGCACGTCGGGTCCGCGATCGCGCTCACGGTGTACGGAGGCCGGCCCGGCGGCTCGTCCAGCTGGCTGTTCACCACGTAGAGGCGGCAGCCGTACCGCGCCAGCGTCGTCGGCAGGTCGAAGGGGGCGCCCGTGAGGCGGTGGGTCACCGTTCCCGTCCGCAGTTCCTCGTCCAGCTCGGCGATGTACACGCCGTGCGGGGCACCGTAGTTGAGTACGGCGTAGAGGGTCCGGCCCCGCAACACCATGCCGTCGGGACCGAAGGACTCCTCGCCCAGGTCGACCCGGCTGACCTCCTTGTCGGCCGTGCCGACCCGCCAGACGGCCTCCGTCCCGTTGGAGGCGACCAGGACGGCGGTGCCCGACTCGTTCGCCACGATGCCGTTCAACAGCCAGTACCGCGCGGGGAACTGCGGGAACGCGGAGCGGATGTCGAGCCAGGGTTCGAGCGGGCCGAGGACGCCGTCGGCCCCGATCTCCGCCCGGAGGACGACGGGGTTGGCCCAGTCGGTCACGTACACCGCGTCCTTCGTCACGGCCAGGTCGTTCAGGTCGGGCGCGCCGAGCGGGCCGTCGGGGGCCGTACGGGTGGCCAGCAGCCGGCCGTGGCGGTCGTGGACGGTCAGCTTCGCGCCGCCCACCGACAGGACGCGACCGCGCCGGTCGGTGTGGACGCCCAGCGAGCTGGGACGGTCCTCGAGTCCCCGCGCCGGGAAGGGCTTCAGGTCCGGGGCACCGACGCGGCCGCGGTACAAGGCACCCGTACCGTCCGAGGAGACGTACATGGTGCCGTCCCGGCCGATCGCGATCCCCTCCGGCAGCACGCCGGCCGCCCGGGAGACGACGTAGGTGTCGGGCAGGTCCCGGGCGGCTGCGGGGCCGGGCGCGCCGGCGAGGACCGTGAGCAGGGCAGCGGTGGTGGTGGCGGTGACGGTGAGGTACGCGGAACGGGCGGCGGTACGCGTACGGGCGGGGACGCGGGCGGTGCTACGGGCAGGAATGCGGGGCATCGGTACGGCCTCCGGCGGGGAGTCGACGACGTGGACACCGTGAGCGTGCGGCGTCGTCCGCATCAACGCATCGCCTTTTACCCCTGGGTAAAAGGGTTCCCCGCACCGATAATCGGCTCACATGATCCGCCTTCACTTCACGGCCGCCGATCTCCGTCAGATCACTCTCGCGCCGGCGGCCAACGCGCTCTCCGAGACGGCCCTGAGTCTGCGGCTCAGCCTGCGCCCCGGAGAGCGTTGGGGCCGGCCGCGTCCTGCGGCCCGGCGATGGCATCACTCGCTCCACGGGGCCGCGCGAGCGAGGGCCGGTGTCCTGGCCGAACTCGTCACCGAGGACGGCTACATCCCGGACTTCCTGCTCCAGCCGTCACTCGACGACTTCGCGGAGGCCCTGGAGGCAGCCGCCTCGACACCGGCGGAGCAGCTCGCGCTCGATCTCGGCATACCCGAAGTCCGTGGCGGGAACGGCAGGCTGAGCCGCCCCGGCCCCTGGGCGCGCGAGCTCGCCCAGGGCTCCCCGAGCGCGACCCGCACCCTGGTCGCCGACACCCGCCGCTACTTCCACACCTCCGTCGAACCGCTCTGGCCCCGGATCAGCAGCGACACCCTCACCGACCGCGCGCTGCGCGCCGAGATGCTGCTGCGCGGAGGGGTCGACGCGCTGCTCACCACCCTGTCGACCACCTGGAGGTGGCAGGCCCCGACACTCCACCTGCCGTCGGCGTCGGCGTACGACATCCCGCTGTGCGGCCGCGGACTCCTCCTCGTTCCCTCCTGGTTCGCGACCGGCCCCCTGGTGATGTACCGGCCCCAGGCGGCGACCGTGCTCGTCTACCCCCTGCACGACAACGACAGCCCCGGCACAGGGGCCGCCGGCGGTACGGACGGAAGGGACGGCCGGCCGGAAGCGCTCGCCGCGCTCCTGGGCCGTACCCGCGCGCACCTCCTCGCTCTCCTCCGTACGCCTGCCACCACCACCGCCCTGGCCGAGCGCGCCGCCATCTCCCTGCCGGCGGCCAGCCGGCACACACACGTCCTGCGCGACGCCGGGCTCGTCGACACCACCCGTACCGGCGTCGCCGTCCTCCACACCCTCACGCCCCTCGGACACACCCTCCTCGCCGGAACCTGACGAGCGACGCACGACTGGTGCCGGGGTCGGCGGCAGGGTCAGTGGTGCGGGAGCCCCCGGGGAATCGCCAGTCGTGTCAGGACCGCCCCGCCCGGGCGGAGGGACTTCCAGGTGCCGTGCCAGGTCAGGACGGCCGTCGCGGAGGTCGGGAACTTAGTGCGCACCCGCGCCAGGGCGTCCCCGACCGCGCTGCCCGCGAGCAGGAGGATCAGGTCTTCGAGGCCCGGGTTGTGTCCGACCAGCAGGAGCGTTCCGGTCGCGTCGGGTACGCCGTGGAGGACGTCGAGGAGTTCCCGGTCGTCCGCCCCGTACAGGCGTGGGTCGTGGCGGGTCGGCGGAGGGCTGTCCAGCTCCGCGGCGGCCAGCTCCCACGTGTGGCGGGCGCGCCGGGCCGGGGAGCAGAGGACGAGGTCGGGCGGCGTGCCGGTCTCCGCCAGGAAGCGCCCGACGGCCGGGGCGTCGCGCAGCCCCCGGGGACCGAGGGGCCGGTCCCGGTCGGGCACGCCCTCCGGCCAGGCGCTCTTGGCGTGCCGCAGCACGAGCAGGCGGCGCGGGCTGCCGTCGGCGGACTCGGCGCGTTCCGGGGTCTCCATGGAGTGCGGCACGTCTTCGAGCCTAGGGGGTGTCCGGTGGGGTGTCTCTCGGGTGCCCGCGTCAGGGGTATGTCCGGATGTCGTCGTTGTAGTCGCGGGCCCGTTCCCGTACGAGCTCGGGCAGTACGCCCGTCGCCAGGTCCGCCAGGGTCGTGCTCTCCAGTACCTGGCGCAGGCTCGTCCGTACGGCGCGCCACACGTCCGGCATGGGGGCCGCCGCTCCCTGGTACTCCAGGCCCGTCAGTTTCAGGTCGCGCACACTGACCAGCGGGCCGTCCATCGCGCGGATGATGTCGGCGAGGGTGATCTCCGCGGGCGGGCGGGCGAGGGTGTATCCGCCGTCGGGGCCGCGCACGCTCCGCGCCAGTCGTGCCTGCCGCATCTCGCTGAGGACGACGAAGAGGAAGCGGACGGGGATGTCCTGACGTCCCGCGATGTCCTCGGCCTTGAGAGGTCGGTCCGGGGAGCAGGCCAACTCGGCCATGGCCCGGATGGCGTAGTCCGTTCGTGCTGAGATCCTCACGGACTCAATGTCTCACGAGTGACGGGAACCCGACCTGCGGCGGTGCGGCCCGGCTCGTCAACGGGTGCTTCGGCGCGGCCTTGTTGTCCGGAAGCGGCGTTGCCATTCCACTTTGTTCATCGAGATAGTGAACATTGATCGTGCCGTCCTCGCCCGCCCCCTCGTTCGGAGGTCTCCGTGGTGTCCGTGGTACCTGTCGTGTCCTCACCGTCCGCCACCGCGGCCGCTCCTCCGCGATCGACCGTGGCCGTCGTCGGCGCCGGCGCCGCCGGTGCGCTCGTCGCCGTACAGCTGTGCGAAGCGGCCGCACGGCGGCGCGTCCCGCTCGACCTGGTCCTCGTCGACCCCGCACCGGAGGCCGGTCGAGGTGTCGCGTACGCCACCGAGGTCCCCGAGCACCGGCTCAACGTGCCGGTCGGCGGCATGAGCTGCTACCCGGACGACCCCGGCCACTTCCGGCGCTGGCTCTGTCGCCACGGCGATCCCACCGTCACGCCGGCCGACTTCGCCTCCCGGTACCGCTACGGCTCCTACCTCGCCGACACCCTCGGCCGCGCCGTCATCACCGCGCACGGCACGGTCTCCGTACGGCGGCTGCGCACCAGGGCCACGGGGTGCGCCGACGCGGCCGGCGGGCGGGTGGAGCTCCGGCTCGCCGACGGCGGCACGGTGACGGCCGACAGCGTCGTTCTCGCCACCGGGCCGGCGGCAGGCCGGGCGGGCTGGGCCCCGGCCGAGCTGGTCGCCTCCGAGCGGTTCGTCGCCCGGCCCTGGGCCCCGGGCGCGCTCGACGGCGTCGGCGCGTCGGACGACGTCCTCCTCGTCGGCACCGGTCTCACCGCCGTCGACCTCGCACTGGTCCTCGACCGTCCCGGCCGCACGGTGCACGCCGTGTCCCGCAGCGGCCTGCTCCCCCAGCCGCACGCGGTCGCGCCCCTGCCCCCCGTATCCCCGCCGCCCGGCCTCGCCGACCTCCCCTTCCACCGTCTCCGCAGGGAGCTGACCCGCCACTTCGCCGCCACGCGACGCGTCCACGGCGACTGGCGGCCCGCGCTCGACGGGCTGCGGCCCGAGATCGTACGGCTCTGGCAGGGCCTCACCGACGACGAGCGGGCGGAGTTCCTCGGCCGCGACGCCACCCCGTGGAACGTGCTCCGGCACCGCATGGCCCCGTCCACCGCCGAGACCGTCGCCCGGGCCCGCGCGGCCCGCAGACTCCGCGTCCACTCCGGCCGGATCACCTCCACGAGTCCGGCGGAGGACGGCGGCCTCGTCGTCTCCCTCGGCGACGGCCGCGAGGTGCGCGTGGCCTGGGTCGTGGACTGTACGGGGCCCGGGCTGCGGGCCGACGCCGGCGGGGACCCGCTGTGGAGCGGGCTGCTGGCCGACGGGCTCGCCGTCCCCGGTCCGCTGGGCATCGGCGTGTCCACCGACCACGGCCGACTGCTCGACGCGGCAGGCCACTCCGGGCGGCCGCTGTTCACGCTGGGCGCGCCCCGGCGGGGCGAGCTGTGGGAGACGACCGCGATCCCCGAGATCCGCACCCAGGCCAAGGAGATCGCCGAGGCCGTGCTCGCGCCGTTCACGCTCGCTCCCCGGGCCGTACGCCGGCGGCCCACCGACCAGTTCGGGCTGCCGCTGTCCACCCATGGCGCCGCCGCGGCCTCCTTCCGGTGCGGCGTCTCCCGGGTGATCACGGTGCGGGCGAAGGCGGCCGAGGCGTTCGCGCGCGCCACCGAGCTGGACCCCGGGTTCGCGCTCGGGCACGCCGCGCTCGCCCTGCTCGGGCACGAGTGCGGGGCCGACGTCGACGTCGCCCGGGAGCTCGCGGACGCCCAGCGCTGCGTGCGCGAACGCGGGGACGAGCGGGAGCAGTCGTTCGTCGACGTCGTCACGCGCCGCGTCACGGGACACGGAGCGGGACACACAGCGGGACACGGGACAGGAGATGGCGACGCGGCACTCGTCGGGCATCTCGACCGCTTCCCCGGCGACGCGCTCGCACTCGGCATCGCGGTCCCCACCATCGCCTTCTCCGGCATCGCGGATCTCGACGGCACACTGGCCCTGGACCTCGTGGAGCGGACCGCGCCCGTCTACGAAGGGCACTGGTTCCACACCTCGCTCCTCTCCTTCGTCCGCCAGGAGCAGGGACGGATGGAGGAGGCCGGCGAGCTCGCCCGGGCGGCGCTCACCGCGGAACCCGCCTCCGGGCACGCCGTGCACGCCCTCGCCCACGTCCACTACGAGTCGGGGCAGCACGGCGCCGGCCGGGACTGGCTCGACGGCTGGATCGGCGGCCACGGGCGCGGCGCCGTGCACCGGGCGCACTTCTCCTGGCACGTGGCGCTGCACGAGCTGGCCCTCGACGACTCGGCGGCCGTGCGCCGCCGGTGGTTCGCCCAGCTCGCCCCCGGGCAGGTGAACGGGGTACGGGCCCTCGTCGACTCCGGGTCGCTGCTGTGGCGGGCCCGGATGTCGCGGAACTGGACCGGCCGCGTCCCCGTCGACGGCGTCCTCGACGCTGTCGCCCGCGAGCTGGTCGAGCGTCCCGCGACCGCGTTCACGGCCTTGCACAGCGCCATCGCCCTCACCGCCGCGGGCGACCTCCCGGCGCTCCGCCGCCTGCGCACCCACGCGGCCGGCGCCGACCCGGTGCAGCGGGAGGTCGTCGTACCGCTGTGCAGCGCGCTGGAAGCCGTACTGGAGGAGGAGTGGGCCACGGCGGTACGCGAACTGCGCGGCCTTCTGCCCTCGCTGCGCCGGGTGGGAGGCAGCGCGGCACAGCGCGAGGTCGTCGAGGAGACCCTGCTGTACGCGCTGGTGGAGGCGGGTCACAGTGACACCGCCCGCCACCTCCTCGAACAGCGCCTCGACCGCCGGGCGTCCCCGCTCGACCGGCGGAGGCTCGCCGGGCTGCCCGCCTGAGGACGGCATGGGTGCGCCGGTACCGGTGCCTTGGGGCGGGGCCGGTGCCGGTGCGTTGGGCAGGGCCGGTGCCGGCGCCTCCGGCGGCGCGGGGCCCGGCCGTCAGGGTGCCGTCCCGCCCGCGTCACGTGGGCGCGGGTGCCTAGGGCCTGTCTGACAATTGGCGTCGGATAGGCCGGGTCGTTCGGTGCGTGCGATCGGCGTGCGGCCGGGGCGTCCTCGTAGCGGTGGGGGTACCTCCCGTGCCCGAAGGGCTACGGGGGACTACGGGGGCGTCACGGCCGTGCGGCGAGCGTGCGTACCGGGCGGGCCGGACCCGACGGGAATTGTCAGACAGGCCCTAGAGGGCCGCGAGGTAGCCGGAGAGGGCCGCCGCCGTGCCGGCGAGCGGGAAGCGTGCGCCGAGCTGGCCGTCCGGGCGGACGACGAAGCCTGTCGGGCCGTCGGTGCGGTAGAGCCGGGCGAACTCCCCTGCCGCGTCGCGGTATCCGGCGACGGGCAGCGCGTCGGGGGGCGTCGGCGGCGCTTCGCGGGCGAGGACGGCGAGGACGTCCAGGGCGGGGAGGAGTCGCGGGGAGGGTGCGGTGTTCGGGTGCCCGGGCTCGTCCGGGGTGCCGTCGGTTCCCCGCACCGTCCCCGGAGCCGCCGTGGCCGCCGTCGCCGCCGCGGCGGCCGCGAGGTCGGCGGGTTCTGCCGCGTACAGGAGCACCACGTGTCCCGGGCGGCCGCGCAGGATGTCGAGGAGGCGCAGCGAGTAGGCGGCGACGGCGGTGGTGAGACCGGCGCAGTCCGGGGCCCGGTCTCCGGGCTGGGGCGCGTCGGCCGGTCCGTACTCCCGGCCGGCGAGCGGGCCTCCCCGGTAGCCGACGAGGAGTTGGGCCTCGCGGAGCAGCAGCGTCCGCGGATCGTCCGACTCGGTGTCGATGCCGTGGGCCGCGTGGCGAACGGTCCGGCCGACGACCTCCTCCCCCACCGGACGGCGCTCGGCGTCGTAGGTGCCGAGGAGGTCGGGGCGCGCTTCGCCCCGGACGACGAGGGCGAGTTTCCAGGCCAGGTTGCAGGCGTCCTGGATACCGGTGTTCATGCCCTGGGCGCCGGTGGGCGGGTGGATGTGGGCGGCGTCGCCCGCGACGAAGACCCGTCCGTAGCCGTAACGGTCGACGATCCGGTGGCTGATACGGAAGACGGAGGACCAGCGCATCCGGGACAGGACGGCGGGCCTGGGCGCGAGGCGGTCCACGACGGTCTGGATGTCGGACAGTCGCGGGGCCCGGCCGCCGCTCGCCAGGCCGTGGGCCACGCCGTCGTCCTGCCCGCCGCCGGTCCTGCCGGCGGGCGGGGCGGCGGGCGGGGCGGCGTGCTGCGTGGCGAGTTCCGGCGGGACCCGCATCGACATGCGGTAGCGGCCTGCCCCGGGCAGCGGGATGCAGACCAGCACGTCGTCGGCGGATCCGTCGTCGGCGAGATGGCTGGACCGTACGCCGTATCCGTACGGGAGGTCCCAGTCGGCCACGACGTCGGCCAGCATGTACTCCTCCGGGAAGGCCCCGCCCTCGAAGGTGAGGCCGAGCTGCTTGCGTACGACGCTGTGGGCGCCGTCGCAGCCGACGAGATACCGGGCCCGGACCTCCTCCTCGGTGCCGTCGGCGGTACGCAGGACGGCGGTGACGCCGTGCTGGTCCTGGCTGAACGACACCAGTTCCGTGCCGCGCTCGACGGCCACGCCCAGGCCGGCGACGTACTCCTCGAGCAGGCGCTCGGTCGCGTACTGCGGTAGCGCGGCGAACCCGTAGGGCACCTCGGGCGGGAGCACGAGGTCGATCCGGTTCCGTTCCCGGCCGTTGACGTAGACCAGCTGGCCGCGCAGTTCGGCGGCGGCTTCCAGGACGGCGCGGGCCAGGCCCATCCGGTCCCAGATCTCCAGGGTGCGCGGCTGGATCCCGACTGCCTTCGCGTACGGGAGGCGGGCCTGGAGCCGGTCGACCAGCCGGCAGCGCACGTGGTGACGGAGCAGTTCGGCGGCGGCGCTCAGTCCGACCGGACCGGCGCCCACGACCAGTACGTCGACCATCCGGGTACGCGCCACGCTGCCTCCCAGCGCCTGGCCCCCAATCGGTCCCGTCTCCCATAGTCACCCGTCGGCGCGTGCGCTGCGAGCCGGGCACGGTGTGACGCGCGCCGGTCAGTCCCTCCGCTCCGGGGCCGGGGCCGTCCGCGCGAAGTGGCGGGCGGTGGGCACCAGTGCCGCCGCCGCCGGTACGAGGAAGCAGGCGGCGGCGCAGACGCCGAGTACGGCCGTGACGCCGAAGGCCTCGATGGCCGGGGCGATCAGGGCGAGGCCGACCGGCGCCAGGCCGTAGGAGACGAGGAAGTCCAGCGACGAGACGCGGGCCAGCTTGTCCGGGGCGGCCTCGCGCTGGGTGGCGGTGAACCAGGGCACGTTGAACAGCTCGATGCCGATCCCGGCGACGGCGTACGCGGCGACGACGACGACCGGGTGCACGGGCAGCATCAGGCTCAGCGGGGCGAAGCCGTACACACCGAGCCCGGCGAAGGCGGCCCAGCCCTGGGAGCGCGGTCGCCAGCGGGCGATGACCAGGGCTCCGGCGAGCGCGCCGACGGTGTACGCGGTCATGGCCGCGGCGAGGACCCACTCCGTGCCGTACCGGTCCCGGCTGATCAGGGGCAGGGCGACGCTGGTGGCGGAGTATCCGAGGGCGATGACCGCGACGAGGGCGGACAGTCCGGCGAGGAACCAGGGGTGGCGCCGTGCCTCGCGTATGCCCTCGAGGAACTCGGCGCGGAAGCCCGCGCGCGGCGACGCCGGCGGGTCGGACGGGTCCGGCTCCGTGGCGGTCGAGCCCGTGGCGGATCCCGTGGTCGAGCCCGTGGTCGAGCCCTCTGCCGACTTCTTGACGGACCCGTTGCCGGATCCCTTGCCCGGGACGAGTGCGGCGACAAGCCAGAGCAGGCCGATGCCGAGCAGCAGCGTCCCGATGTCCAGGAACGCGGCGAGCAGCGCGGTCAGCGCGGGGCCGGCGAGGGTGGAACCGCGTACGGCCATGGTCATGGCGGCGTTGGCCTGTTGGCGGCGCTCGGGGTCGACGGTCTCGGCGGTGAGCGCCTGGAACGCCGGGCGGCAGGCGCCCTGTCCGGCGCCCGCGAGGGCGGCCGCCGCCGTCATCAGCACGAGCGAGTGGCCGAGTCCGAAGGCGAGGAGGGGTGCGGCGACCGCGGCCGCGAGTCCGGACCAGAGGACGACGGCGCGGCGGGAGTGCCGGTCGGCCAGTACGCCTCCGACGGCGACGGCGACGAGGAAGCCGGCGGTGCGTGCGGCGAGGACCAGGCCGAGGCCGGCGGCGTCGAGGTCGCGGTGCAGTACGGCGAGTCCGAGGACGAACGGCAGGGCCCAGGTGGCGAGCCCCGAGGCGGTGGTGCCCGCCCACAGGCGTAGGAACGCGGGGTCACGGAGGACCGAACGAGGGGGCGGGGTCTCGGACTTGGCCGCCAGGGGCGTGGGTGTGGTGACCACGGTGTGGTGACTCCTTGGAGGGCGTGCTCGGGGGCGGAGAGCAGCCCCCGAGGTCGTTAATGGAAATGATTGCCATTACAGTACCCTTCGAACGCGGCACTCCTGCCCGGTGCACGACAACACCCACGCCCTCCCTCCCAGACCGGAGAACCCATGCGCCACCCCGCCCGCCTCGGCATCGCCCTGACCCTCGCCCTCGCCACCGCCGGCTGCTCCGCAGCGACCGACAACGGCTCCGGGTCCGACACCAAGCCCTCCGCACAGACACCCGCCGAGGCGTCCGCCCAAGCGGCAACCGTCACCAGCTGCGGCCACCGGATCTCCCTCGCCACGCCCCCGAAGCGGACCGTCGCCCTCGACCAGACCTCGACCGAGACCCTGCTCGAACTCGGACTCCAGGACCGGATGGCGGGAACCGCCAACCTCAAGACGAAGATCCCCGCCGCCTACGCGGCCGCCTACGCCACGGTCCCGGTCATCGCACCCAAGATCGCCACCGGCGAGCAACTGCGCGCGGCCACCCCCGACTTCGTCGTCGCCGGCTCCGCGGACCTGTTCACCAAGGACCGGGCCGGCACCCGTGAGGAGCTGGCCTCCCTCAAGGTCCCCACCTTCGTCAGCGCCGTGGACTGCCCCGAGCGGAACCCGGCCGGCACGACCCCCTTCGAGCTGCTCTTCTCCGACTACGAGAACCTCGGCAAGGCCTTCGGCGCGGAGGAACGGGCGGCCAAGCTCGCCGCCGAACAGCGCGCCGCCGTCGCGAAGGCCGGGACGAACGCCGCGAAGGCCGCCAAGGGGGCCGAACGGCCCACGGTCGTCTACCTCTACTCCGTCTTCAACGGCATGCCGTACGTGGCGGGCGGCACCGGCCTGCCCAGTGAGATGAGCCGGATCGTCGGCGCGAAGAACGCCTTCGACGACGTCGACGAGGACTGGCCGGAGGTCTCCTGGGAGGAAGTCGCCGAGCGCGACCCGGACTTCATCGTCATCGGCGACCTGTCCGAGCGTGGCCGCCCCGGCGACAGCGCCGCCGAGAAGCGCGCCACGATGACCCGGCACCCGGTGATCTCCCGGCTGGCCGCGGTCCGCGACAACAGGATCCTCGAAGTGCCGGGCATCGAACTGGACCCCTCGGTGCGCTCCGTCCACGCCCTGGGGCTGCTGGCGGACGGCATGAAGGACCTCGGGTATGTCCGCTGATCCGGTGCCCCTGAAGAGGCCCGGGGACCTCCTGCTGCCCTCGGCCCGGGGGTGGGTGGCGACGGAGGGACCCGCGGCCCGATCCGGCACGAAACACGGAGAGTCCGCGGCCGCCCAGGCCGGTCCCGGTCAGCGTGGGCGGTCCGCCACCGCCCAGGCCGGTCTCCTCCTCCTCGCCGTGGGCGTCGTCGTCGCCTCGTCGGCGGCTGCCGTTCGCATCGGCACCGCCGACGTGGGCTGGGCCGACCTCGCCCGGATCCTCGGCGCCCGACTCGGCCTGGACGTCGAACCGTTGCCCCCGCTCGTGGACTCGCTCGTCTGGGACCTGCGGCTGCCGCGGGTACTGATGGCCGCCCTCGTCGGCGCCTCGCTCGCCGTGTGCGGAGCCGTGCTCCAGGCGGTCACCCGGAACGCGCTGGCCGACCCGTACCTGCTCGGCGTCTCCTCGGGCGCGTCGGCGGGAGCCGTCACCGTGGTCGTCCTCGGCGTCGGCGCGAGCGCGCTCGGCGTCACGGGCGGCGCGCTCGCCGGGGCGCTGCTCTCGTTCGCGATGCTCCTGTTGCTGCTGAGGCGCACGGGGCTCGACTCGGTCCGCATCGTCCTCACCGGTGTGGTCGTCGGCCAGCTCTTCACCGCGCTGACCTCGCTCGTCCTGATGGCCTCGGCGGACGCGGACACCACGCGGGCCGTCACCCACTGGCTGCTGGGCTCCATGGCCCCGGCCCGCTGGGACACCGTCATGGTCTGCGCGGTCGTCACCCCGCTGGGACTGGCGGCGGCCTGGCTCTGCTCCCACGCCCTCGACGGGCTCGCGTTCGGCACCGACACCGCCGCGTCCCTCGGGATCGGCGTACGGCATACGCGGATGCTGTTGCTCGTGGTCACGGCCGTGATGACCGCGGTGGCGGTGGCCACCGTCGGCGCCATCGGGTTCGTCGGCCTGATCGTCCCCCACGGGGTGCGGTTCCTCGTCGGGCCGCTGCACCGGGTGCTGCTGCCCTACACGGCACTCGCGGGCGCGGTGTTCCTGGTCTGGACGGACGCGCTGGCACGCATCGCCTTCGCGCCCCGCGAGGTGCCCGTCGGCGTCATCACCGCGCTCCTTGGCGTACCGCTGTTCCTCCTCGTGCTGCGCAGAAGGGGTGAGCTGTGAGGATCACCGCCGAAGGGCTGAGCTGGTCGGTCGCCGGCGCTCCCGTCGTACGCGAGGTCAGCGCGGAGGTCGCGCCGGGCGAGACGGTGGGGCTGCTCGGCCCCAACGGCTCGGGCAAGTCCTCGCTGCTGCGCTGCCTGGCGGGGCTGCGCACACCCGACACGGGTGCCGTCCGGTACGACGGGGAGTCCGTACGCGACTGGGGCGCGCGCCGGATCGCCCGTCACGTCGCCTTCGTCGAGCAGGACTCGGGCGCGGACAGTGACCTGCGGGTCGCCGACGTCGTGGGCCTGGGTCGGATCCCGTTCCGGGATCGCTGGCGCGGACCCGACGCCACGGACCGGGCGGTGGTCGCCGCCGCGCTCGAACGCCTCGGACTCACCGCGCTCGCCGACCGCTCCTGGAAGGCGCTGTCGGGCGGCGAGCGGCAGCGCGCCCAGATCGCCCGGGCGCTCGCCCAGCAGCCGTACGCGCTGCTGCTCGACGAACCCACCAACCACCTCGACGTCAGGCACCAGCTCGAACTGATGGAGCTGCTGTCCGGCACCGGCCGGACGGTCCTGGTCGCACTGCACGACCTGACGCTCGCGGCCCGGTACTGCGACCGGCTGCTGCTCCTGCACCACGGCCGCCTGGTCGCCTCCGGCCCGCCCGCCGACGTCCTGACGGCCGAGCGGCTCGCCGAGGTCTTCGAGGTGGACGCCCAACTCACCACCGACGCCCTGGGACAGCCCTCGGTCGCCTACCGCGGCTCGCTCGGCGCCCGGCATCTCGGCCTCGGCCGTGCCCCGGGCCCGGGGTTGGATCCGGGATCGGGATCGGATCCGGGATCGAACCCCGGCTCGGACCCGGACTCCTTCCCGGGTCCGGACCCGGGACCGGACCCGGCCGAGGCACCCGCACCCCAGCCCGCCCTCTGAAAGGAAACCCATGACCCGCACGACCCCCACCTCCTCCCCCGCCGCGCCCGCTGTGCCCGCCGTGCCCGCCGCGCCCGCCGCGCCCGCCGCGCCCGCCGCGCCCGCCGTATCCGTCCAAGGGCTCGTCGACGCCGTCCTGGCCGGTGAGCACGGCCCGCTGCCCTCCGAACTCGTCGCGACCAGCGTGTTCTGGATCCACCACGGCACCCGCCTGGCCGGTGGCGACACCACCTACCTCAACCAGTACGTCCTCGTCCGGCTCGGCGGCTCCTTCGGCGGCTGCGCCTTCGAGGCCGGCGAGATCGATCCGGCGATCTGCCGCGACGCCTCCGGCACCCCGCTCGACGTCCTCCTGCGGGAGGCCCCGCGCCCCTTGCGGATCGCCGCCCTCGACGCGTACCTCTCCGAGATACGCCCGCACCGCGTGGCCGGCGAGGCGGGCGACGCCGAGCGGGTCGTCCTCCCCACCGGTACGCCGGAGGTCCGGGCGCAGGCGCGCGACGCGGCGATCGCCGGTCTGCTGGACATCGAGGAGGGCGCGAAGGTCGGCCTCATCGGTGTCGTCAACCCGCTGGTCGCGGCGATCCGCGAGGCCGGCGGCCACCCGCTGCCCTGCGACTTCAATCTGAAGACCACGCAGTGGGGCGACGCGGTCACCACCGACATGCACGAGGTGCTGGACCGTGCCGAGGTCGTCGTCGCCACCGGGATGACCCTGAGCAACGGCTCGTTCGACACCGTCCTGGAGCGCTGTCGCTCCCGAGGCATCCCGCTGATCGTGTACGCGCAGACCGGCAGCGCCGTCGCCCGCGCCTTCCTCGGCTCGGGTGTGACCGCCCTGTCCGCGGAGCCGTTCCCCTTCTCCCAGTTCAGCGCCGAGGAGTCCGCCCTGTACCGCTACCGCACGACGGGCGGCGCGTGATCCCCGCCGCTCGCCGGGGTGAATCCGGTGCCGGTGCCCTCCCCACCGGCACCGGGTCCGCCCCCTGTCACCACGGCGAGATCCTCCAGGGCGTGTTCCTCGACGGCGACGGGCGCCGGTGCGCCGGACTGGTCACCCTCCCCATGGCCGGCCCCGGCAGCCGCGCGGAGTTCGTCCGCGGGCCTGGCACGGCGCCCCTGGCGGTCACGGTCGTGCCGGCCGACCGCACGAAGGCCGCGCAGGCCGCCGTGCTCGCCGTCGCCGAGTGCGCGGAGCGGGTCGGCGAGCCGCCCTGCGGCGGGGAGTTGAGGCTCACCGGGGCCGTTCCGGTGGGCCTGGGGATGGGCAGTTCCACCAGCGACGTCACCGCCACCGTGCGGGCGGTCGCGGACTCGTACGGGCTGCGCCTGGACTCCGCCACGGTCGCCCGGCTGACCGTGCGCGCCGAACTCGCCTGCGATCCGCTGATGCTGAGCGGTCGCCCGGTGCTGTTCGCCCAGCGGGAGGGCCGGGTCCTGGAGGCCCTCGGCCGGGCCCTCCCGCCGCTGGTCGTGGTGGGTTGCGCCCTCGGCGGGGGCGCCCCCGTGGACACCCTCGCGCTGCCGGTGCGCGAGCTCGACGACGAGGACGTACGGGCGTACGAGGGGTTGCGCGCCCTGCTGCGCAGGGCCGTGGCCACCGGCGACGCGGCGCTGCTCGGCGAGGTGGCCACGGCCAGCGCGCGGCGCGGGCAACAAGTGCTCGGACACCCGGAGTTCGAGGCGCTGACCGGCATCGCCGGGCGGGTCGGGGCGGTGGGCGTGCAGATCGCGCACAGCGGCGCGGTGGCGGGCGTGCTGTTCGACGCCGCCGCGCCGGGGCAGCGGCAGCGCGTGCGTGACTGTCTGCGCGCCCTGGCCGCCCGCGGCATCCCCGCCACCCGGACCTTCACGACCTTCACCACCACCAAGGAGATCCTGAATGGACCAGCACATCGCGGAGTCGATCGGCCGGCCGGACCTGATACGCCTCGACGACCGGCTCGTCTGCCTGCGCTTTGAGACGATGAAGGTGGTCTCCGCCCTCGCGGCGGTGCGTCACCTGCTGGACAGCGGAGTCGTACGGCGCGGGGACACCCTGCTGGACAGCTCCAGCGGCATCTACGCGTACGCCCTCGCCCTGGCCTGCCACCGGCACGGCATGCGCTGCCACATCGTCGGCTCGACGACGGTGGACCACACGCTGCGTACCCAACTCGCCGTCCTCGGAGCGACGTTGGAGCAGATGGAGCCCTGCAGCGACCTCAAGCTCGACCAGAAGCGGCGCGTCGAGCGGATCCACGAGATCCTCGCCGAGCACCCCGAGTACCACTGGATGCGCCAGTACCACGACGACATCCACTACCTCGGCTACCGCCCGGTCGTCGAGAGGATCCGGGCGGCGGCCGGTTCGGGCGCGCTCACCGTCGTCGGCGGGGTCGGGTCGGGCGCGTCGACGGGCGCTCTCGCCCGCTACCTGCGCGAGGACGGCTCCGACGTCGAACTCGTCGGCGTCCAGCCGTACGGCAGCGTCACCTTCGGCTCCGAGCACGTCGCGGACCCCGAGATCATCATCGCCGGGATCGGCAGCTCCATCCCCTTCGGGAACGTCGCCCACGACCTGTACGACACCCTGCACTGGATCTCCTTCGACACGGCGCTGGCCGGCAGCGTCGACCTGCTGCGGCGGCACGCGGTCTTCGCGGGCCTGTCGACCGGCGCCGGCTACCTCGCCGCCCGCCACGAGCGCGAGCGCTCCCCCCAGCGGACGGTCCTCTTCATCGCCGCGGACACCGGTCACCGGTACGTCGACACCGTCTACGCACGGCACCGCGAGGCCGCGCCGATCGCGACCCTCGCCCCGCGCGACGTGACCGACCGGAGCGAGCTGGCCCTGCCGTGGTCCCGGATGGACTGGAACCGAGCCCGCGCGTGAGGGCGCGGGCGCCGAGCGCGCCCCGCGCCGGGAGCGGGCCGCGCCGGGAGCGGGCCGCGCCGGGAGCGGGCCGCGCCGGGAGCGGCCCGCTCCCGTGCCGGGCTGCGGCCCCTCAGCGCAACAGGGTCGGGGCGGCGGCCGTCAGGACCGTCTCGATCCTGTCCCAGGCCGCCGCGTCGCGCGCGAGCGGGGGCAGGAGTGCGCCCGCGCCCGTGCCCCAGGCGACGGCCAGGGCCACGGGGTCGTCGCCCGTGACGGCGCCCGCGGCGAGGGCCGCCGCGCCGAGGGCGACGAGCTCTTCGGCGGCGGGGACCACCAGGGGCCTCCCCGACAGCCTGCGTACGGTGTCGGTCCAGGCCCGCCCGCGCGCGCCGCCCCCGATCAGGCGCAGCGGACGGTCGCGTACGGATGGGTCTGCCGGGTCGAGGCCGCAGGCGGTGAGGAGTCCGTCGAGCGCGCGCAGCACGGTGAAGGCAGCGCCCTCGTAGGCCGCGCCGAGGATCGCCCGGCGGTCCGTGTCGTGCCGGAGTCCGGTGACGAGGCCTGCGGCGTGCGGAAGGTCGGGGGTGCGTTCGCCGTCGAGGTACGGGAGGACGACGACCTCGCCGCCCGGCGCCGTGTCCTCCCGTTCGAGGCCGAGGAGCGTGGCGAACCGGTCGACGGCGAGCGTGCAGTTGAGGGTGCAGCCGAGCGGGAGACGGGTGCCGTCGGCGGCGGCGAAGCCGGCGAGCCCGGGGTCGGCCGGCCGGGCGCGGGTGGCGGCGAAGACCGTACCGGAGGTGCCCAGGCTGACGACCGGATGGTCGAGCAGGCCCGCGCCGCCGAGCCCGAGGCCGACGGCGGCGGCCATGTTGTCGCCGGTGCCGGCGGCGACGACGACCGTACGGGGCAGGCCGAGGGCCTCGGAGGCGGCCGGGGTGAGGGTGCCGACGCGGGTGGCACCGGTGGGGGCGACGGTGGGCAGGAGGGCGGGGTCGAGGCCGAGGAGGTCGAGGATGTCGGGGTCGTAGGCGCCGGCTGGGGCAGCGTCGGCGGAGTCGTAGGCGCCGGCTGGGGCAGCGTCGGCGGAGTCGTAGGGGCCGGCGGGGCCGGCGGAGTCGTAGGCGCCCGCGGGGCCGGCGGAGTCGTAGGCGCCCGCGGGGCCGGCGGGGACTCCGGCGGCGGCGCTCTGCGGTGCACCCGCTCCGGCCGCGACTCCCTGGGGTCCGCCCGCTCCGGCAGCGGCCCCTCGGGCCACGCCCGCTCGGGTCGGGGCTCCCCCGGTGCCGTACCAGCACGTGCCCGAGGCGTCCCCGGGGTCGGTCACGGCGAGGCCGGTGAGGCGCTCGGTGAGGTAGTCGTGCGGGAGGCGTACCCCGGCGGCGGCCTCGGCGTGCGCCGGCTCGTGCTCGCGCAGCCACTGCCACTTCGCGGCCGTCATGGAGGCCACGGGTACCGAACCGGTGCGCTCCAGCCAGGACGTCTCGCCGCCGAGACCGGCGGCGAGCGCGGCGGCCTGGGGCGCGGACCGGGTGTCGTTCCAGAGCAGCGCGGGGCGCAGGGGCCGGCCGTCGGCGCCGAGGGTGACCAGGCCGTGCTGCTGTCCGGCGACCGCGATGCCGGTGACGGACGCGGCCGGGACGCCGGCGCTCCGTACCGCCGCGCGGACGGCCGTGCCGAGGGCGGTCCACCACTCCTCGGGGTCGCTCTCACGCGCTCCCCCGGCGCCGGTGACGGCGTGCGGGGCGCGGCCCACGGCGAGGAGCTCGCCGGTCTCCGCGTCGACGACGGCGGCCTTGGTGGACTGCGTGGAGCTGTCCACGCCGATCACGACGGAGCGACTGCCGTGCACGCCGTCACCTCATTTCCCGATCTGTCGATCTTTCGATCTGCCGCTGATTGATTCAGGGGTGGGTCTGGCGCCGACGCGCCCCCATCCCGTATTAGTTATCTCAGATAACAAATCCCGAGAGCAAGAGAAGGACACAGCATGCCGGAGCACTTCTCCCCCACCCCCGACGACCGGTTCACCTTCGGCCTGTGGACCGTCGGCTGGCAGGGCCGCGACCCCTTCGGTGACGCGACCCGCCCCGCCCTCGACCCGGTCGAGGCCGTCGAGCGGCTCGCCGGGCTCGGCGCGTACGGCGTCACCTTCCACGACGACGACCTGATCCCCTTCGGCGCCTCGGAGAGCGAGCGCGACACGGCCGTCAAGCGCTTCCGCGCGGCCCTGGAGCGGACCGGCCTGGCGGTCCCCATGGCGACGACCAACCTCTTCACCCACCCCGTCTTCAAGGACGGCGCCTTCACCGCCAACGACCGGGACGTGCGCCGCTTCGCGCTGCGCAAGACCCTCCGCAACATCGACCTGGCCGTCGAGCTCGGCGCGACCGTGTACGTGGCCTGGGGCGGCCGGGAGGGTGCCGAGTCCGGCGCCGCCAAGGACGTACGGGTGGCGCTCGACCGGATGAAGGAGGCCTTCGACCTCCTCGGCGAGTACGTCACCGAGCAGGGCTACGACCTGCGCTTCGCAATCGAGCCGAAGCCGAACGAGCCCCGCGGCGACATCCTGCTCCCCACCGTCGGGCACGCCCTCGCCTTCATCGAGCGCCTGGAGCGCCCCGAACTCGTGGGCGTGAATCCGGAGACGGGCCACGAGCAGATGGCCGGCCTCAACTTCCCGCACGGCATCGCGCAGGCGCTGTGGGCGGGCAAGCTCTTCCACATCGACCTCAACGGCCAGTCGGGCATCAAGTACGACCAGGACTTCCGCTTCGGGGCGGGCGATCTGCGGCAGGCGTTCTGGCTGGTGGACCTGTTGGAAACGGCCGGATACGCGGGACCGCGCCACTTCGACTTCAAGCCGGTGCGCACGGACGGCTTCGACGGGGTGTGGGAGTCGGCGAAGAACTGCATGCGCAACTACCTGGTCCTCAAGGAGCGCGCGGCGGCCTTCCGCGCCGACCCCGACGTCCGGCAGGCACTGGCGGCCTCCCGGCTGCCCGAGCTCGCCGTTCCCACGGCGGCCGACGGCCTCGCGGCGCTGCTCGCCGACCCCACGGCGTACGAGACCTTCGACGCGGACGCGGCGGCCGACCGCTCGATGGCCTTCGAGCACCTTGACCAACTGGCCCTGGAGCACCTGCTCGGCGTGCGCTGAGCCCTGCCCGGAGGGCCGTGGATATTCCGTTCGAAAGGGCGCGGCGAAGTGGTCAGGATGGTGACGGAGTACAACGAACGGGCCGTCCGCTTCTACGAGCACTACGGCTTCGTTTCCACCGGCAAGCGGCAGCTACGGCAGGGCAGGCTGCCGAACGTGCGCATGATCCGCTCCGCGCGCACGCCCTACTTCCACTCGTAGATCTTGGCTGTGGCCTTCGCCGAAGAGCGTGCCGTCGGCGCGTACGACCGACTCGTACGTGCCCATGTCCTTGACGTCCGTGGTGCTTGCTGCCCGGGCGGGCACGGTCGACAGGCGAAGGCCCTACGCGGTCCCCGGGTAGGGTGCCCGACGAACAAGTACCCCCTGCGGACCGTGTCCGTGGCCGGTGACAGGATCGAGGGATGCTGATCAAGGGATACGACGTCGGCCCGTTGGTGCCGGGTGAGTCACTGCCGGCCCGCCCGGGCTTCTGGTCCAACTACCTTCTGGCGATGTGCAGCGACGGAGGGTGCGCCGAGCGGCCGGTTCCGGAGTGGTTCGGCGACGACGGAGCCGATGCCGATGCCCTGTCCGAGGTCCTCTTCGATCCTGAACACTGGCCGGTGTTCAGGGTGCCGGCAGAAGACGGTCCCGGAGCCGTGGTGATCTACCGCAACCTGGAGGGCGACTACGGCACCGACTACCTCCTCGCCCATCCAGGCAGCGGCGACGTCCAGCAGATCGCCGGCTGGGACGGAGACTTCTCGGGCACCGGCCTGACATGGCGCGAGCTGATCCGCATCGCCGACAGCCCGTTTGCCGCGGTCGAAGGCGTTCAAGAGACAACCGCCCGCCTCCTGCTGCTGCTTCCCCTCCTCGCCGACCCGGACGTGCCGGAAACAGCATCGGCGCGGCTCACCGCCGCCCTGGTCGCAGTCGGCGCGCCGCAAGACACCGCCTCCACCACCGCACAGCACCTGCTGACCCACCTCACGAGGAGATCCCGACACGATCCCACGTGGGCGTCTCCGCTGAGCGGTGGCTGAGAGGTGGGCCGAGTTGTCAGCGGACCGCACCGGGGTCGACCATGCCCGAGGCGACTCGGAGATCATTCACGGGACAGCCCTCAGGGCTTGGCGAGTTCGCACGACGCCAGGTCCTGGCCGACCGCCATCGCAGGCGACAGCAGTTCGAGGGACTCCGTGACCACCCGCTTCCCCCTCCTCACCTTCACGGTCACCGAGCCCACCGTGATGTCGGGGAACTCGATGGCGTGGATCGTGCGGCGTCCGTCCGCCAGCACGCCGACGTCCCGCACCGGGACCGGTACACCGTTACAGGTGACCGACTCCACGGTCTCGTGCTCCGCGCCGAACACGACGTTCCATCCCGTCGCCACCATGGCGACCAACCGCATGATCCGTGGCTTCTCCCCCACCGGGGGTGTGTCCGGACGGGAAGTGCACGCGACGGTCGTCGCCCCCGCCGTCGACGCGGCACCGTGACAGAACCGGTCGTCCGCCGTCTCCCAGACGAAGAGCGCCCCCGCATCCCCTTCCGCGGCGACCAACAGGCCAGGTGGAGCGGGGGAATTGGTGCCGGTGGCGGCGGCGAGCATCTGGTTCGTCGCCTGGGCGACGGCATTCTCCGCGCTCGACGACTCCACCGCCGAGGGCTCCGGACGCGGCGGCGTCCCGGTCACGCTCCCGCGCTCGGCCGTCGGCAGCGGCTCCCGCACCGGCTCCTCCGGACCTGCGCAGGATGCCATCGCCAGGACGACGCATCCCACCACCACTCGGATCATCAGTCTTCGCACTGCTCCCCACCCCCCTGTGGTGTGTCGTGGACCCACGACACACCACACGACGCATGCCCCAGAACTCCGGTTCCTCCCTCACCGACACGCGCCCCCGTCGCCCGCATCCCCACGTCCCATCAGGCTCTCCCGGGGCCCTCCCGACCGACCCCCGGCCGGCACCTCGCGCTCCATGGCGCCGCGAGGACCCGATCCCTCGCGCGCTCGCTAGAATCGCGACCTCGAAGCACACACGGGGGCGGAGTGCATGGGTACGTCGAGATCGATCAGCCGTCGCCATTGGCTATGGCTCAGCGGGTTGGTCGTCCTGGGCGGCGGTGCTGCCGGGGCGTGCGGGTCTCCCACCGCGGCCCCCGTCCCGGACCGCGAGCGGATCCGTACGGACGTCGATCCGCTTCGACACCCGTTCCGCGCGATCGGCACGCTGTCCGATCCACACTGGCTGGGGTACAACCCGAACGACTCGGGTCGCGAATTCCTTCCGGACCAGGACCCGCAGATCCGCGTTGTCGGGGTTGCCCGCCTGCCGGCGGGGGTCGTCGCGTCGATCGTCGGCGCACCGGGGTACGGCTTCGAGCGTTCCGCTCCGTCCGAGACTCCTGCCGCGTTGACGGAATTCGTGTCCGCGAACGCCGAATGGACGAGCAGCGCCCGATACGACGCGCACATCACCAAATCGCTCTACAGGGGCAGATTCCATCTCTCCTCACTGACGGATCAGGTGTACTTCGACACCGTCAACCCCGAGAGCGTGGACGGTCCACACCCGCAATAGAGGAAGGCGCACCGGGGCACGCCCACGTCCTCGCGCGGCGGTCGCGCCCGGGCTTCGCGGAGGCCGGTGATTCTGCCGATGCACGCGTGCCGTGCCGCCCGGAGAGTGGCCGTGCCAGTTCGATGCGCGTCCGCCGCCCGGTTCCCACGGCGAGCGGCCGCCCCACGACACGAGAGGACGACTCCGTCGTGACACGACCCTTCGCCGCGGCCCTCGCCGCCGCCTGCCTCACCCTTCTCTTCGCCCCCGGCGCCCAGGCCATCGACTCCTCCGCGAGCAATCCGTACGAGCGCGGACCCGCGCCGACCGCGGCGAGCGTCGAGGCGCCCGCCGGCTCGTACGCCGTCTCCCAGACCAGCGTCTCCCGCTTCCTCGTCAGCGGCTTCGGCGGCGGCACGATCTACTATCCGACGTCGACGAGCGACGGCACGTTCGGCGCGGTCGTCATCTCGCCCGGGTTCACCGGGACCCAGTCGTCCATCTCCTGGCTGGGGCCGCGCCTCGCCTCGGAGGGCTTCGTGGTGTTCACCATCGACACCCTCACCCTGTTCGACCAGCCCGACAGCCGCGGCCGGCAGCTCCTCGCCGCGCTCGACCACCTGACCCAGCGCAGCTCCGTACGAGACCGTGTCGACCCCAACCGCCTCGGTGTGATGGGCCACTCCATGGGCGGCGGCGGAACCCTCGCGGCCGCCAAGAGCCGCCCCTCCCTCAAGGCCGCCATTCCGCTGGCCGGCTGGCACACGGACACGAGCTGGCCGGAGATCACCACCCCCACCCTCGTCATCGGTGCGGACGGTGACAACGTCGCCTCCGTCGCCTCCTACTCCGAGCCGTTCTACGAGGGGCTGACCGGCGCGCGTGACAGGGCGTACCTGGAGCTCAACGACACCCACCACCTCACCCCGAGCAGCCCGCACACGACGCTCGCGAAGTACAGCCTCTCGTGGCTGAAGCGCTTCATCGACGACGACACCCGCTACGAGCAGTTCCTCTGCCCGCTGCCGCAGCCGGGCCCGGCGATCGACGAGTACCGGGGAAGCTGCCCGCTCGGTTCCTGACGCTTTGCACCCGTGTACCTGTGCACCATCACAACGGGAGGCTCCCGGGTCTGGGCTCCAGCGCAGACCCGGGAGCCTTCCGTCGTCCCCTACGGGTGGGTAACGTGACCGCCGTGAGCGGAGCGATGCAAGCCGTTGCCTTGGGTTCGAGGCTGCACGACCGCGCGGCCCAACTCGCCGCCGTGGCCCGCCTGTCCGCCCGTATTCGTGCCCGGACCGGGACCGGTGTCGGTGTCGGTGTCGGTGTCGGTGTCGGTGTCGATGGTGGTGTCCTGTTCGTCACCGGGGGGCCCGGCGAGGGGCGCAGCGCGCTGCTGGCCCGGGCCGCCACCGACTTCCCCGGTACGGCGTACCGGATCGCCGCGCCCGGCAGCCGGGTGCCGTGGAGCGGGGCCCGGGCCCTGTTCGGCGCGCTCGCCCCCACCCCTGCCGCCGCACGCCGGGCACTGCGGCTCGCGCGCGGCGCGGACGGGTTCGGCCCCCTCCTGGCTCACCTCCTCCCGGACGTCTCCCCTTCCGACAGTGGTCTCGGCCCCCGCCGTTCCGTGTTGATCTGTCTCGACGACCTGCACCTGTGGGACGCCCATTCGCGGGCCGCGCTCGCCGCCTCCTGGCAGGAGCTCGGCCGTCGTACCGGCCTGGGCTGGATCGTGTCGGCCGCCCCCCACCACCGGTTCCCCGACGTACCGGAGGCCGAGACCGTACGCCTCGGCCGGCTGTCCCCGGAGGGCGCCCGGGCCCTCCTGCGCGACCTCTGCGCGGTGGCACCGGCTCCAGGGGTCGCGAGACGGTTACTCGACGAGGCCGCCGGGCACCCCGGTGTCCTGATCGCGACGGTACGGCGTCTCACCCCCGCCCATCTCGCCGGGACGGTGCCCCTCCCGAGCCCGGTGACCGACGGGAGCGTGCTCGCCGAGGTGTACGGGGGTCTGCTCGGCTCCCTTCCCGCGGACTCCCGCCGCCTGCTCTCCGTGGTGGCCCTGACGGGCCGTACCGGGACCGGTGACGCGCACCCGGTCGCGTACGAGGTCGGCGTCGAGGCCGTCCTCGCGGAGGCGCGGGCGACGCGCACCTCGCTCGAACCGCTGGACGGGCTGATCGCGGACGGGCTGCTGTGCCGCAGCGGCGATGCCCTCCGCTTCGAGGATCCGTTCCTCGGGCGAGCCGTGCTCGCGCGGACGGCGGCGTGCCCTGCCGCCGCCGTGTCCTCCGAGACGGAGGCCCTCTCCCCGCCCGTCCCGGTCCTCTCCCCGGGCCGGGACCGTCACGTCGGCCCACCCGGCCCACCCGCGTCCGTACGCGCGCTCACGGCTGTCGCCCGGGGCCGCGCCCAACTCGCACGCGGGCTCGCGGTCCTCGCGGACGGGCCGGTCATGGACGCGCACGAGGCGCTGCTGCAGGCGGCGGAGCTGTTGCGGGACCGGGCGCCCGCCGAGGCCTCCGACGCCCGGTTCCTCGCGATGGAGGCCGCCTGGGCAGCGGGCGACGTCTCAGCCTGCCTGGCCGCCCTCCACGGCGGCAAGGGCGCTCGCGGTACGGAGCAGGACTTCGCCGACGGGCTGAGCGCCGCCCTGACCGTACGCCGCGACGAGGCCCGTGCCGCGCTCACCCGGGTGGTGGTCCGGGACGGCGCCTCTGACGACATCCGGCTGCTGCTGCGGGCGGGCTCGGCCGCGCTCCTGCTCGGCAACATCCACGCGGCGGCCCGGGTCCACGCCCGCGCGATCGCCCGGGCCCGGGCCGAGCACCGCACGGACCTGCTGCCCAGAGCGCTGGAGCACCTCGCCTACGCCGAGCTCCGGGCCGGCCGCTACAGCCGGGCCGCGCGCTCCGCCCGGGAGGGGCTGCGCACCGCGGAACTGACGGGGCAGCGCAACGTGGCCGCCCACCAGCACGCCGTCCTGGCGCTCACGGCCTCGGTGGTGGGCGACGGGCAGGCGGTCGCGGAGCACGCCGGGCGCGCGCTCGCGACGGCGCGCCCCCACGGGCTCGTCCAGACCGCGACCCTCGCCGAGTGGGCGCTGGCCCGGGCCGAACTGGGCCGGGGCCTGGCCCCCCAGGCCACCGCACGGCTCCTTCCCCTCGTCCGGCCCGGCCCCCGGGGCGGGCACTTCGCGCTGCGGATGCCCGCCATCCCCTGCTTCGTGGAGGCGGCCATCGCGTCGGGCCGGAGCGCGGAGGCCCGAGCCGCGGCGGAGGAGTACGCGGTCTGGGCGGCCCAGGGCGTGGACGGGTCGGCACCGGCCCAGCTGGCGCGCTGCCGGGCGCTGCTCGCGACGGGTGAGGAACCGGCCTACTGGTTCGGTGAGGCCGTCCGCCGCCACGACAGCTGCGGCAACGAGTTCGAGCGCGCCCGCACCCTCCTCGCCTACGGCACGTGGTTGAGGCGCCGCCGACGTCCGGGCGACGCGCGCGGTCCGCTGCGCGACGCCCTCGTCACCTTCGAGCGGGCGGCGGCGGAGGGCTGGGCCGAGCAGGCCCGGTCCGAGCTGCGCGCCACCGGAGGCGCCTCCGCCGGGGTCCCGGATCCCGCGACCGCGCGGAAGCTGACGCCTCAGCAGCAGCGCATCGCCCGGCTCGTCGCCGAGGGCGCCACCAATCAGGAGGTCGCCGACCGCCTCGCGTTGAGCCCCCGTACCGTCGACCACCACCTCCGGAGCGTCTTCGCCCGGCTGGGCATCCGCTCGCGCGTCGAACTCCCCGGTGTGGTGGGCCAGTGGGACGCCGGGAGCACGACGACTCCGGCAGCCCTGCCCACGCTCCCGTCGCCGCCCCGTACGCGCTGAGTGCGCCGGTCTTCGGATCCCTACTGCCCGAGGAGGACGGGAGCCCGTCCTCCTCGGGCAGGGGTCGACGACGTCACGGAATCACGAGCGCGGCGGGTCCGCGTTTCACTGCACCGTTCCCCACCACGCCCCCGCACGCGCGGCGTCCGCCGCCGGGTGGTCGGCCGCGCCGTCGCGGAGCGCGAGCCGGGAGACGATGCGGTAGCGGTCGCCCCGGTAGAGGGAGCGGACGTACTCGACCGGCCTGCCGCCCGTGTCGGAGGTGATCCGGTCGAAGAGCAGCGCGGGCGACAGGACCGGCACGTCGAGGAGGGCTGCCTCCTCCTCGCTCAGCACGGTCGGTTCGATGGACTGGACCGCGTGGGCCGTCCGGATGCCCCGCCGCTCGCGCAGATGGGCGTAGAAGCCGCCCTCCATGTCGGCGACGGTGAGTCCCGGCACCAGGTCGGCCGGTACGTGCAGGTGCTCCAGCGCGATCGGGTCGCCGTCGACGTACCGAAGACGCGTCACGTGCACCAGCTCCGCCGCCGGGGACAGCGTGAGTTTCCGGCCGATCCGCGCGCCGGCCCGTACGGTACGGAGGTCGAGCACCGTACTCGTCCAGCTGCCCCCGCTCCGGGGCGCGCCTGCCGCGTGGTTCTCGGCGACCAGCTCCTGGGTGATCTTGTCGGGCGCGACGAACATGCCGCGGCCGTGCTCCCGCACCAGCAGGCCCGTGGCGACGAGTTCGTCGACGGCGGCGCGCAGGGTCGGGCGGGAGACGCCGAGGGCGGCGCAGAGGGTGCGTTCGGACGGGATGGCGTCACCGGGGCGGCGGCCGTCGATCACGCCGAGCAGATGCTCCCGTACGCGCTCCCGCTTCAGCTCGGGCCGGCCCTCTCCCTTGGGCTCCATCGCGACCCCTCCCTCGTACACCGTCGACTGCGGGTCAGTATGCATCTCCCTCGGTCGAGGAGGTCACGAGGCCGTCGCGGGTGAAGTCGAGGCGGGAGACGATGCGGTAGCGGTCGCCGCGGTAGACCGAGTGGACGTACTCGACGGGACGGCCGGCGGTGTCGAGGGTGAGGCGTTCGATCAGCAGGGCGGGCGAGAGGACGGGGACGTCGAGGAGCGCGGCCTCGTCCTCGCTCACGACGGTGGGTTCGATGGACTGCGTGGCCTCCCGCACATGGACCCGGTGGTGCTCGCGCAGGTGGTCGTAGAGGTCGCCCGCCTCGAGTTCCGCCGGGGTGAGCGCGGCGCCCACCAGGTCCGCCGGGATGTGCAGGTGCTCGATGGCCATGGGCGCGCCGTCGACCAGGCGGAGGCGGGCGACGTAGAGCAGTTCGGCGGCGGGCGAGAGGCGGAGCCTGCGGCCGATGCGGGCGCCGGCCCGGACCGTGGCGGTTTCCAGGACGGTGCTCGACCAGCTGCCGGACGCCCGGGGGACGGCGAAGGCCGCGTCGTCCGGGGCGAGTCGCTGGGTGATCTTGGCGGGCGCGACGAACATGCCGCGGCCGTGCTCCCGCACCAGCAGGCCCGTGGCGACGAGTTCGTCGACGGCGGCGCGCAGGGTCGGGCGGGAGACGCCGAGGGCGGCGCAGAGGGTGCGTTCGGAGGGGATCGGATCGCCCGGGCCGCCGCTTTCGATGAGGCCCAGCAGGTGTTCCCGTACCCGCTCCCTCTTCAGCACCCCGCTGGAGGAGCTGTCCTTCATGCCACTCTCCCTGACTGGTCAACTGGTAAGTCGCATCCTAGCCCGACGACTTGACCTGTCACTGAGTGAACGGCGCACATTTTCCCGGGGATTGACGGCGGGAACGGTCCATGCCACCTTCTGGTCACACACCAGACCACTTGACCAATTGGTCAACTACGCATCGAGGTGCCCGTGAAGACTCGTCCCCTCGTCGGCCCCGTCGCCCTCGCGGCGGCCGTCGCACTCGCCGCCACGGCCTGCGGCGGACCGGGCGACCCCAAGGCCTCCGGGTCGTCCGGTCCCGAGAAGGTCACCGTCTGGATCATGAAGGACAGCGTCACCGACGCCTTCCTCGACCGCTTCCGCACCGGATTCGAGGCGGAGCACGAGGACATCGACCTCGACATCCAGATCCAGGAGTGGGACGGCATCGGCGAGAAGATCACGGCCGCCCTCGCCAGCAAGGACGCTCCTGACGTCATCGAGGTCGGCAACACCCAGGTGGCGCAGTACGCGGCGAGCGGCGGTGTGCGCGACCTCGGGGACAAGACGGCCGAACTGAACGGCGCCGACTGGCTTCCGGGGCTCGCCGAGCCCGGAAAGGTCGACGGCAGGCAGTACGGCATCCCCTGGTACGCGGCCAACCGCGTCGTCATCTACCACAAGGAGCTCTTCTCCCGGGCGGGCGTCACCTCCCCGCCGAAGACACAGGCCGAGTGGCTCGCGGTCACCGCGAAGCTCAACCGGGGCTCGACCCAGGGCATCTACCTCCCCGGTCAGAACTGGTACACCCTCGCCGGCTTCGTCTGGGAGGAGGGAGGCGACCTCGCCGTCCAGGACGGCACGGCGTGGAAGGGGGCGCTCGACACCCCGCAGGCCCTCGCCGGCATGGGCTTCTACGGCCGGCTCCAGGCCCTCGGCAAGGGACCCAAGGACTCCGACGAGGCCAAGCCCCCGCAGGCCGAGGTCTTCGCCCGGGGCGACGTGGCCCAGATCATCGCCGTACCCGGCGGCGCGAAGATCGTCGAGGAGATCAACCCCTCGCTCAAGGGCAAGCTCGGCTTCTTCCCCGTCCCCGGCAAGACGGCGGCCGAGCCCGGCGCGGTCTTCACCGGCGGCTCCGACCTCATCGTCCCGGAGGCAGCGACCCACCCCGAGGCCGCCTACGAGGTCGTGAAGGCGCTGGCCGGCGAGAAGTGGCAGACGGACATGGCGAGAACGATGAGCTACGTCCCCAACCGCACGTCCCTCGCCCACGTCATCCAGGACGACCCGGGCACGGCGGCGATGGCCGCCGGCGCGGCGCGGGGCCGGGCGACGCCGAACTCGCCGCAGTGGGCGGCCGTCGAGGCCACGAACCCGATCAAGCAGTACATGACCGCCGTGCTCACCGGCACCGACCCGGCGGAAGCGGCCGCGACGGCGTCCCGAAGCATCACCAAGACCCTCGGCTCGTGAACCCACTGCCTCGACACCCGCGCGGACGACGGCGGCCGCTCGGCCCGGCCCTCTGGCCCTATCTCCTCGTCGCCCCCACCGTCCTCGGCGGCGCACTCCTCCTCGGGTACCCCCTCGTCCGCAATCTCCTGATCTCCTTCCAGGAGTACGGCCTGGCCGAACTCATCCGCGGCGGCGCCGGTTTCGTGGGGTTCAGCAACTACCGGACCGTCCTCACCGACCCCGAGTTCTGGGAGGTGGTCCGGCGCACCTTCTGGTGGACCCTCGTCAACGTCGTACTGATCATGGTGATCAGCACGCTGGTCGCCCTGATGATGCAGCGGCTCGGCCGAAAGATGCGGATCCTGGTGACGAGCGGGCTCGTCCTCGCGTGGGCCAGCCCGGTCATCGCCACGACCACCGTCTTCCAGTGGCTCTTCGCCTCCCGCCTGGGCGTGGTGAACTGGCTGCTCGTCCGGCTCGGGTTCACCTCCTTCGAGGGGTACTCCTGGCTGGCCGACGGGCCCGCCGCCTTCACCGTCCTGGTCCTGATCGTGGTGTGGCAGTCGGTCCCCTTCGCCGCCATCACCCTCCACTCGGCACTGCTGACCGTCCCCGCCGAGCTGTACGAGTCGGCCCGGCTGGACGGGGCCGGCGGCTGGCGGATCTTCCGCTCGCTCACCCTGCCCCTCCTGCGACCGCTCTTCGGCCTGGTCCTCTGCCTCGAAGTCATCTGGGTCTTCCGCTGCTTCGCCCAGATCTGGGCCGTCACCAAGGGCGGGCCCGGCGAGGCGACGACCACCCTGCCCGTCTACGCCTACCGGGTGGCGCAGTCCCTGCACCGCTACGACCTCGGCGCGGCCGTCTCCACCCTGACCGTCCTCCTCCTCATGGCCGCGCTGATCGCCTACTTCCGCCAACTGCTCCGACAGGAGGCCGACCGGTGACACCGCGCGCCCTGCGCCGACTCCCGCTGAACACCGCGGCGCTGCTCGTCTTCGTCCTGGCCGTCTTCCCGGTCTACTGGATGGTCCTGACCGCCTTCCGGCCGACCCGCGACATCCAGTCCGAGACCCCGCGGTTCCTTCCCGTGTCCGTCACCCTGGAGCACTTCGCGAACGCCGTCGCGGCGGACGGCTTCTGGACCTTCTGGCGCAACAGCCTGCTCGTGACCGCCGGGTGCGTCCTGCTCGCGCTCGTGGTGGCGCTCGCCGCCGCCTTCGCCGTGGCCCGTCTGCGATGGCGCGGCCGGCGCGGCTTCGTCCTCATGGTCTTCGTCGCCCAGGTGGCGCCCTGGGAGGCGCTGTTGATCCCGATGTACGTCATCGCCCGGGACGCCGACCTGCTCGACCGGCTGGCGACGCTCAGCCTCGTCTACTTCATGATCACCCTGCCCTTCACCATCGTCACCCTCCGGTCCTTCCTTGCCGCCGTGCCGGCCGAGCTCGAAGAGGCCGCGCAGGTCGACGGCTGCACCCGCGCCGCGGCCTTCCGCCGGGTGACCCTCCCCCTGCTCGCCCCCGGGCTGCTCGCGACCTCGCTCTTCGGGTTCATCACCGCCTGGAACGAGTTCGCCTTCGCCAACATGCTCGTCATCAAGGACCAGGACGACCGCACCCTGCCCGTCTGGCTCTCGTCCTTCTCCAACGTCTTCGGCACCGACTGGGGCGCCACCATGGCCGCCTCCACCCTCTTCGCCCTGCCCGTCCTCGTCCTCTTCCTGGTCCTGCAGGGCCGGGTCGCCGCCGGAATGACCGGCGGAGCCGTGAAGGGATAACGCGCCCCGATGCCCCTGCCCCAGCTCGTCCCCGAACCCACCCAGCTCTCACCGCTTCCCGGCAGGTTCACCTTCGACGCCACGACCGCGCTCCGGGTCTCGCCCGGCGCGGACGGCGCGGCCGGACTCCTGCGCACCCTGCTCGGACCGGCCACCGGGCTGCCGCTGCCCGCCAGTCCCGACGGTTCCGTCGTCCTGGCCCTCGACCGGGCCCTCACGGGCCTCGGAGAGGAGGGATACGGCCTCACCATCGGCCCCGAAGGGGTGCTGCTGCGGGCCGCCCGCCCCCAGGGCCTCCTCGCCGGAGTCCAGACGCTCCGCCAGCTCCTGCCCGTCGAGGCACTCGGCGACGCGCCGGCGCCCGGCGTCGCGTGGTCCGTCCCCTGCGTGCAGATCACCGACACCCCGCGCTTCCCCTGGCGCGGCTCCATGCTGGACGTGGCCCGCCGGTTCCGTCCGGTCTCCTTCCTCCGGCGGTACGTCGACCTCCTCGCCCTCCACAAACTCAACGTCCTCCACCTCCACCTCACCGACGACCAGGGCTGGCGGATGCCGGTCGCCGCGCTCCCCCGGCTCACCGAGGTCGGCGGGGTGCCGCACGGCGGCGCCTACACCCGTGCCGAGCTCACCGGCCTGGTCGCGTACGCGGCGGAGCGCGGCGTCACCGTCGTCCCCGAGATCGAGATGCCCGGCCATGTCCGTGCCGCGCTCGCCGCCTATCCCGAGCTCGGCAACCACCCCGGCCGCACCTATGACGTCTGGGACCGGTGGGGCGTCTGCGACACGATCCTCGGAGTCCACGACGAGGCCCTCGCCTTCTGCCGCACCGTCCTGGACGAGGTGATGGACGTCTTCCCCTCCCCGTACGTCCACATCGGCGGCGAGGAGTGCCCCACCAGCGAGTGGCACACCTCCCCGGCCGCGCGCCGACGGGCCGCCGAGGAGGGGCTGCCCGGTCCCGAGGCCCTGCACGGCTGGTTCATGGAGCGGATCGGACGCCACCTGCTCGACGCCGGCCGCCGGCCGCTCAGCTGGACGGAGAACGGCGCCGACCTCCCGTCGTACTTCACCGTGATGCCGTGGCGCGACGCCGACCACGGCCGTGTCGCCGTCCGGCGCGGGCACCGCGTGATCATGGCGCCCCACCGCACGACGTACCTGGACTACCCCCAGTCCACGAGCCCCGCCGAACCGCCGGGCCAGGCGGGCGAGGTCGTCGACCTGCGCACCGTCCACGGGAACGATCCGGCGCCGGCGGAGTGGAGCCCCGAGGAGTCCGCCCGGGTCCTCGGCTCCCAGGCGCAGCTGTGGACCGAGTACGTCCCCACGGCGGAGCACGCCGAGTACCTCACGTTCCCGCGGCTCTGCGCCCTGGCCGAGGTCGTCTGGACCGGCCGCCGTGACTGGCCCGGCTTCCAGGAACGCCTCCGCCACCACAGGACCCGGCTCGACACCCTCGGGGTGCCGCGCCGCCTTCCGCCCACGTCGGTCCCCACCTGAGGAGAGGAACCCATGAACAACCCCCTGAACCACCGCACGAAGACCCCCGGCCCGCGGCTCCGCGCCGCCCTCGCCGTCGCCGCCGTGACCGGGCTCGGCGCCACCGCCCTCACCGCTCTTCCGGCGGCCGCGGCGGGCGAGGCCGTCACCGTCCAGTACCGGCAGAGCGCCGGCGGCAGCGACCAGGTGGAGCCCTGGCTGAAGGTGGTCAACACCGGTACGTCGAGCGTCCCGTTGAGCCAGGTCAAGGTGCGCTACTACTTCAAGGCCGACGCGGGGGCGTCGTACACGTACGCCTGCTCCTGGGCCGTGAAGGGCTGCGCGAACCTCACGGGTACCTTCGGCGCCCTGGCCAACCCCACCGCGACGGCGGACCGCTACCTGGAGGTCGGTTTCACGGCCGGGGCCGGCTCGCTCGCCCCCGGCGCGGACACCGGCGACATGCAGCTGCGCTTCCACCGCTCCAACTGGCAGCCGCTGAACCAGAACGACGACTACTCCTTCGGACCGGGCCAGACCTCGTACACGAACTGGTCGAAGGTCACCGCGACCGTCGGCGGCATGCCGGTCTGGGGCACCGCACCCACGGGCAACGAACCCACCCCGACCCCGACCGGCCCGACCCCCACCCCGACCGACCCGACGACTCCGCCGCCCGCCGGGGCCGCGCTCTTCGACGACTTCGACTACAGCGGCCACACGGACCCGGCGATCACCGCCCACGGCTGGAGCGTGCGCTCCAACTCCGGCGGCCCCGGCGTACCCGGTGCCACCTGGGCCCCCGAGAACGTCACCTTCGCCAAGGAGGGAACGAACTCGATCATGAACCTGCGGAGTTCGACCGCCGGTACGGGCGAGTCCACGAAGCACACCGAGATCCTCACCCGGGCGACGAAGTTCAAGAACGGCACGTACGCGGCGCGTGTGCGCTTCTCCGACGCGCCGCTGTCCGGCCCTGACGGCGACCGCGTCGTCCAGACCTTCTTCACGATCAACGACCTCAAGGCGCCGATGGCCGACGACTACGCCGAGTACGACTTCGAGTACCTGCCCAACGGCGGCTGGGGCGAGCCCGCCAACATCCTCTACACCACGTCGTGGGAGACGTACCGGCCCGATCCCTGGGAGGCCGTGAACCAGCACTCCGAGGTCCGCGCGAGTTACGCGGGCTGGCACGACCTCGTCCTCACCGTCGACGACAACGCGATCGTGTACTACGTCGACGGCCAGGAGTTCGGCCGCCACGACGCCCGCTACCTGCCCGAACGTCCCATGTCGATCAACTTCAACCAGTGGCTGATCGACCTGGCCGGCCAGACCTCGACGACACCCCGCGCCTACGACCAGAAGGTCGACTACGTCCTGCACGTCAAGGACCAGGTCCTGACCCCGGCCCAGGTGACGGCCAGGATCGCCGCCTACCGCTCGTCCCAGACGACCTTCGAGGACTCCGTACCGGCCGTGTCGTAACCGAACCCGCCCGCTGGGCGGTACCGGCGGCTCCACCTCGGTGGGGTCGCCGGTCGGCATGGGTCGTGAATGGCCTGAATTGGACGCGTTCGGCCGACGGTCGTGGGGAACGATCACCGGCGTGCGTCGAGGAGAGGTCAGGGGTACGTGAGGCAGTCGACCGTCGCCGAGGCTTGGGGTGGTGCGGAGGAGTTCGTCGCTCTGTCGGCATCCCTCAGCGGGTTCGATGTGACCGAGCTGGAGAAGACGGGGATGGCCTCCGCGTACGCGGAGTTCGTCGCGGGACGGGTGGGCGCCGTGCCCTGCCGGGCCTTGCGGGACGGGTGGGCAGGGGGACGGACGGAGCCGGGTTCCGTCGGGGAGGTGGCCGAAGGGCTGGACGAGGAGGTCCTCGCGCTGGCCCGGGCGGTCACCCAGCTCTGGTACACGGGCTGTTGGCCGGGGTTCGCCGGATCGGCGCCCGTCGTGGTCTCCGAGCGGGCCTACGCCGAGGGGCTGGTGTGGCGGGTCCTCGGCGGGTACGCGCCCGGGGTCGGCCGGCCCGGGTTCGGAAGCTGGTCCGAGGCGCCCGGAAGGGTCGGCCGATGAGCCCCGGAGGCGGGGCCGCTGCCCCGCACGGCTCCTACGACGTCATCGTCGTCGGGGGCGGCATCGCCGGTTCGCTGGTCGCCCGACGGCTCGGGGACCTCGGTCGGCGGGTGCTGGTCCTGGAGGCCGGGCCCGCCGCGGCCGACCCCGAGGCCGGGCACCGGGCCGCCCTGCGGACGTACCTCACGGCCGGGGCCAAGGTCCCCGGCTCCCCGTACGTCCCCAGCCCGGAGGCCACCTGGCCGGAGGTCACCGACCTGACGGGTCTGCCCTCGGGCGGGTACGCGGCCGAGGGCCACCTGATCCAGCGGGGCCCCCTCCCGTACGCCAGCGGTTACGTCCGCGTCAACGGCGGCACCGGGAACGTGTGGACCGGCCTCACCCCGAGGATGCACCCGGAGGACTTCCGTACGGCGGAGTTCGGCTACGGCCGCAGCTGGCCGATCGGCTACGACGAGCTGGAGCCCCACTACCGGGCCGCCGAGTACGAGATCGGGGTCGCCGCCGACGTCGACGAGCAGCGCGAGCACGTCGGGCTGCCGTTCCCCGAGGAGTACGTCTTCCCCATGCGGGCCCTGCCCGCCAGCCATCTCGACCGGATCGTCGCCGCGCGTCTCGACGGCCGCCGCCTGGCCGACCCGGCCACCGGGGACCCGGTCGTCCTGCGCGTCACCGGCACCCCGCACGGCCGCAACAGCACGCCGGATCCGCTCTACGACGGCGGTGCCGGGTACGTCCCCGTGGGCGCGCACGGCCGGCCCGACCCCGGGAGCCGCTGCCTCGGCAGCGCCAGCTGCATCCCGCTCTGCCCCAGCCACGCCAAGTACACGCCGCTGAAGACCCAGGCCCGCTGGAGCGACACGGTGACCCTGGTCGACCGGGCCGTCGTCGACCGGGTCCTCGTCGACGGCAACGGCCGTGCCACCGGCGTCGAGTACCTGGCCTGGAACGCGTCCGGTCCGGTCACCCGGCGCACGGTCTCCGCCGACGTGGTCGTCCTGGCCGCGCACGCCGTCGAGAACGCCCGTCTGCTCCTTCTCTCCGGACTCGCCAACCGGAGCGACCAGGTCGGCCGGAACCTCATGGACCATCCGGTGCTGCTCACCTGGGGGCTTCTGCCCGAGCCGGTCGGTCCCTACCGGGGTCCCGGTTCCACCTCCGGTCTGGAGGGCTTCCGGTTCGGCCCCGCCCGCCGCGCCCGCGCCCCGTTCCGTGTCGAGATCGGCAACTGGGGCTGGGTGTGGGCCAAGGGGCCCGTCGACGGGGACGTCGCCGAACTCCTCAGGACCGGGGGCGAACACGGCCGGGGCCTCTTCGGCGAGGCGCTCCGGACGGCGGTGCGGGAGCGCCTCGGGCGGCAGTTCACGCTCCAGTTCGAGATGGAGCAGGAGGCGGACCCGGCGAATCGCGTCACCCTGGACCCCGACCGGCGCGACGCGCTGGGGCTCCCGCGCCCGGTGGTGTCGTACGACCTCTCGCCCCACGTCAAGGAGGGCATGGCCGCCGCGCGCCAGGTCTCCGACCGGATCTTCGCCCTGCTCGGCGCCGAGGACCACACCGATCACCCGGCCGGTCCGGCGTGGCCGGGCCGCTTCGAGCACCGGGGCACGACCTACGCCTACCGGGGAGCCGGCCACGCGGCGGGCACGCACATCATGGGCGACGACCCCGCCACCTCCGTGGTCGACTCCGACCAGCGCTGCTGGGACCACCCCGGCCTGTACGCCGTGGGCTGCGGAAGCATGCCCTCGGTCGCCACCTCCAACCCGACCCTGACCATGGCCGCCCTGGCGCTGCGCAGCGCCGGGGCGATCGCCCGCGAGCTCACCGCCCGCGACCGGCCCGCCGTCATCACTCCAGGAGACGCCCCGTGACCTCCCTGCCGCTGCCGCCCGTCCCCGCGCCGTACCAACTGCCGTTCCACTACGGGGCGCTGCACCAGATCGGGGTGGACTACCTCGTGGATCCGGAGCCGGTGCGGGATCTGCTCGCCAAGCACCACCCGGCCCTGAGCGCCGCCGAGTTCGAGGGGCGGGCGGTGGTGTCCCTGAACTACCAGCTCTACTTCGCCCAGTACGCGTTCGGTGGCGGTATCACCCAGGAGATCGAGTTCAACGTCATCGCCCACCCGACGACGGAGGCGCACCGGCTGCCGCGCCTCTCGTACGAGGAGTACGCCCACGGTGTCGACCAGACCCGGCTGCTCGGCATCGCCCGCATCCATGTCCTGTGCGACAACCCGCTGGCGATCGACGCGGGACGCCGTCTCTTCGCCGAGCCCAAGCATCCGGGGTGGTTCGAGACGACGATGCCCTCGCCCAACGGCCCGGCCGGCGCCTCCTGGTCCGTGCGCTGCCGCAAGGCCACGGCGGGCCCGGACGGCGCGGACGCCGTGGTCCGTCACGACGCCGACGTCTTCACCCTCACCGCCGATCTCACCGGTCTGTCCTCGACCCCGGCGAACAACGCCCCGGTCACCGGCTACGGGACCGACGCCGAGGGGCGCGCGCTGGCGGGCCCGATGAACCTCTACCAGCCCTACCGTCACCACGCCCTCGACCCCGCCACCGACGCCGACCGCGTCCGCCTGACCGTCCACGACGACGCGACACCCCTCGGAGAGGACCTCACCACGCTCGTCGGCGCCGTCCCCGCGGCCGGCGCCTGGACCTTCCAGTCGCCCCCGGTGGCCGCCCACAACCGCGCGTACTACCTGCCGGGGCCGCGCTGAACCGCTGCCACACGCGGAGGTCAGGGGCTTTCGAGGCGCCATTCCTGACCGGGAGCACCGCTCGCCGCCCGCTGGACGATCCGGGCCCCGTCGCTCACGGAGCCGTTCTCCACGTCGGCGTACAGGCCGCTCGACACGTTGACGAGGTGGTACCGGCCGCCGGCCGGGGCGGGCTCCAGTCGCCACCACTGGTTCGGGCTGTCGGTGTTCGTCCACTGGTCGAGGGCCTGGCCGTCCGTCGGGGAGGCTCCGGGGTTGTCGAGGACCCGCCCGCTGTGGACGTTGCGGAGGCGGAAGGAGCCGTCGTAGCCGGGCTGGACCGACCACCGCTGGTTGTCCCCTCCGTTCCAGGGCCACTGGATGACGTCGGCGCCGTCGGCGGACGAGACCCCCGAGACGTCCAGGACCTTCCCGCTGTGCTGGTTGACCACCCGGAAGGTGCCGGTCATCAGCCCGAGGGTGAGCTGGGTCCTGACCCCGGCGGCCAGGGTGACCGTCCGCGCGTGGTCGCCCAGCGGGGAGGGGGCCACGCCGACGGTCGCGGACACCGAGGCGATGCCGCGTCGGCAGACCAGGGTGACGTCCTGCGCGATGTCGGAGACGAGCGTGACGGTGGCGCTGCGGGCGGTCGTGTCCCAGCTCAGGCTCTCCACGAGGACGCGGTTGCGGCCGCGCACCCCGCGGATCGCGCCCCGGACGAACTCCTCGGGCAGGGCCGGGAGGAGTTCGAGGATTCCCGGACGTGTGTAGAGCAGGGCCTCGGACACGACCGCGGGGAGGGCGTTGGCGGCGTCGGCGTTGTAGATGTGCAGATCGGGGTTGTGGGAGGTCATCAGCGAGCGCCAGACCATGTTGCTGCCGAGGATCTTCCGGATGTTGTCGTAGACGCCGGCTCCGTCCTTGAGGCGGGCCCGGGCGAGGGCACGGTGCAGGCTGCCGTGGGCCGAGATGTTCTCGTCGCCGCGCAGGTCGAGGGCGCGGCGGGAGGCGCGGACCAGCTCGGGCGTCTCCTCGGGGTTGACCTCGTGCAGGGGCCAGGCGCCGTAGAGGTGCTGGACGTGCCGGTGGTTGTAGCGGTCGGCGAGCCCGGGCCAGGACCACTCGGCGAGTGCGCCGTCCTCGTTGATGTCGTAGGCGGGAAGCCTGTCCAGCAGGGCGGTCCATCGGTCCACCCCCTGTCCCGGTCCCTGTTCGACGCCGAGGGCGCGGGCCGCCTCGACCGCGGAGCGGAGCGCGTGCCGACCGGCCATGATGTCGCCGGTGGCGTTGACGGAGAGCATCTGCCCGGTGTTGGAGGGCGAGTTCTCCATGGAGAAGGACGGCACGAAGACAACCTTCCCTTCGGCGTCGGTCCGGGTGAGGAAGTCCTCGTAGAAGAGGGCGAGTTCCATCAGCGCCGGTCCGAGCTCGTCCCTGAGGAAGGCGTTGTCGCCGGTGACCTGGTAGTGCTCCACGAGGGGGTAGAGGAGCCAGTCCGCGCCGCCGGTCCAGCACTGACCGGGGAAGTCGCCGCCGTTGAAGTGGAGCATGTGGCCGCTCTCGCCGTCGGTGCGACTCGGAGCGAGGAACCCGCGGGCGCCGTACAGCCGGGTGGCGTTGTGGCGCCAGTCGTCGAGCTGGCCGAGGATCAGGTCGAAATAGCCCCGCATCGCCGTGCCGTGGCCGAGGATGTTGCCGCCGGCGACCTGGAGGTTGATGTTGGCGTCGGTGGTGAAGTCGTCGGCCCAGGCGCCGTTCCACGTGCCGGACCAGACGCCGGTCAGCCGAGGCGGCAGCACGCCCGAGGAGCTCACGAAGAGGTAGCGGCCGGAGTCGTACATCCGCTCCAGGAGGGCGAGGTCGACCCTCGACCGGTCGCTGTTCTGGCGTGCGGTCAGCTCGCTGGTGGACAGCCGTCGGTCGGCGTCCGGTACGGCGAGGTCGAGGGTGGAGGCGTCGAACAGGGCCCGGTGCAGCGGGGTGTGGCGGGCCAGCAGGGTCGCGTAGTCGGCGGGGAGGGCGGCGAGGGCCGTGTGCAGGGGCTTGGCGTTCCAGTCGCCGGACGACTCGTAGCGGTCGAGCCGGGTGAGGAGCACCACCTTGGCGGCCTTGGCGACGACGAGGGCGCCGCCGCCGGCCGTCACGGAGGCCTTGGTGCCGGTGACGACGACCCGCGTCACGCCTTCGTAGCCGTACGCCCCCTGGCCCGCGGGGTAGGTGCCGCGCAGGTTGAGGTAGCCGTCGCGGCCGCCGAGTGTGGCGATCGCGGTGAAGGAGACGTCGTTCGGTACCCCTTCGAGGGCCGTGTTCGCCCTGATGGTGGTGTCGACGGTCCGCCCGGGCGCGGGGGTGAGCTCGTGGACGACGACCCGGTCCGCGCGGGAGACGAAGACGCGGCGCTTCCAGACGCCGGAGCCGTCGCTCCAGGTGTGGGTGATCTCCCCGCTGCGGAAGTCGGTCGTGCGGGCGTAGTTCTCGGCCGTGCTCATCGCCGGGCTGCTCAGGCGCAGTTCGTAGCCGGGGTGGAACGTCTGCGTCCAGCGGAGGGTCCATCCGGAGGCGAACGCGGCTGCGGCGCCGCCGTAGTCCCCCGCGAGGGCGCTGTCCCGGACGGACTCCAGCCGGTCGGCGAGCAGCGGCGGTTCGGTGTCGCGCGTGCCGTTGGGCAGGACGAAGCCGTGGTGGTTGAGCAGGATCCGCTCCTCCGTCGGCGTGCCGTACGCCACCGCGCCGTACTCTCCGTTGCCGCTGACGAACCCGTCGGTCCACGCGGTGGCGGCGGAGGTGTCGTAGATGCCCCGCTCGGGCAGCGTGGCCCCCGGCGGGACCGCGGCCGCCGCCCGTGGCGCCGCGAGTCCGGGGAGGGCGATCGCCCCCGCGGCCAGGGCGGTCGCGGTCATGAACCGTCTGCGGCCGAGGGGTGCTTCGGGGAATGCGTCGGGGAGGTGCATGGTGGCGGCTCCGTTCACCGAGGGGAGGGGTAGCAGGCAGCAGGTAGCAGGCAGCCCAAAGGTGACGACGACGCTCATGTTTACGTAACCATTGGGCGCCGCAAGTGCAGCATGGCGCCACCGGAGGCGTCAATGCCCGTGCACGCCCGCGCACTCACGACGCCCGGGACGTCAGGCGGGCAGGCCGTGGGGGTGCGAGGAGCGGCGCGCCGCGAAGAGAAGCGCGTGGATCCGGACGCCCGCCTGGTCGATGTCGAACACCGGGGTGGGGAAGGGCAGTCGGACGTCCCGGTGCCCCTGCGGATACTCCAGGCGCAGGGTGATCCCGTAGCGGTCCAGGGCGAGGGGAAGGGCGCGGGTCATCCCTCGTTCGGGCAGCGGGCGGACGAGGCGCAGCAGCAGGGGGATCAGTTCACTGTGGCTGTCGACGAGGTGGGTCAGCATGGACGCCTCACAGGAGGCGATGGGGTCGACCTCGGTCGCGTGGAGTTCATCCAGGGTGACGTACGCGCGGCCGTCGGCGTCCTCCAGGAGTGCCTGGCCGAACTCCACGCACGTGCTCCCGGGCGCCTCCTGCTCGTAGCGCGCACCCAGCAGTCCGGTCAGGGTGACGCGCGCCCTCAGGCGTTCCCGTACGGGAGTGGGAGCGATGTCGGTGAACTCCAGGCGTACGGGGATGCGCGCGCTCTGCCCGAAGTGCCCCTCCTCGGCGGGGTCGTGGAGATGAAGGCGACTCATCGGTCCCGTCCCGCCCAGGTGCCGCACTTCTTGGTGCTGCCCGTCTGTGACGACGGTCATCGAGTGGGCCGAGGACAGGATCGACCGCACGCGTTCGACGGCGGTGGGGCGCGTGGCGCGGGTGGGGAAGGGGCGCATCCGAGCTCTCCGGGGACGAGGGAGGAAGAAACCCAAGTCGTTACTTAGGTAAGGCTCACCTTACCTAAGCGGAGGGGTGCGGGGGAAGTCCGCGCCGAGGGGCCGGGTCCGTCGGTGACGGGCCCGGCCCCTCGGGGACGTTCGGTCAGACGCGGTCGGCCGCGATCAGGACGTACTGGAACGAGCCGTCCTTGTACGACTCGATGAACGCCTCCTCGATACCGGTGACCAGGGAGGACGTCGCCCGCAGCTCCCAGTACGGGAGGGTCTCGGGCGTCAGGTCGACGACGGCCTGCGGAACGAGGCGGTTGTCGGCCATCGCGCGGAGGTACTCCCGGCGGGAGTGGATGTTGCACTCGAAGTGCGCGTTGATCTGGGAGACCCACTTCGACGGCTGCCCGTACCGCGGGTTCCAGCAGCCGGTGATGGTCACGTACCGGCCGCCGACCTTGAGGAAGCGGGAGTGCTCGGCGAAGAGGTCGTCGAGGTCGACGTACATGCTCGACTCGTTGTTCCACGAGGCGGCGATGCTGCCCTTCTCGAACGGGGTGTCGAGCATGTTGCAGACCCGTGCCCGGACGTGGTCGTCGATCCCCAGCTCCTGCGCGCGCCGGTTGCCGAACTCGGCCTGCGTGGAGGAGAGGGTGACGCCCTCGACCTTGCAGCCGAAGCGCTGGTGGGCCATGACGCTCGAACCGCCGCGGCCGCAGCCGGCGTCGACGAGCGTGTCGCCCTGCCCGATGACGCCGAGGTGGTCCAGGAGCACCTCGGCCTGCGCGGACTCCAGGCGGTGCAGTTCGGCGATCAGCTTCTTCTCGTACTCGCTGTCCTGGGTGTCCCCGAGGGCCGCGTGGTCGACGTCGCCGATGCCGTAGTGGTGGTGGTAGAGCCCGTCGACGTCGCCGAGACGCAGGTTCACGGGCCTCGCCTCCTGGTTCCAGTAGCGGGCGATGTCGCTCTGGTAGGGCGACGCCGGCGACGGAACGAATGCGGAGGTGCCGGGGGCGGTGGTGAGCTCGGTGCTGGTCACAGAGGGATCCATTTCTTACCAGAAATCGGGCAGGCTGTAGCGGTAGGTGTTGGTCTGGTGCCAGTAGTGGTTGCCGTCGACCCACACGGCCACGCCCCGCAGGAAGCGCAGCACGCTGGGGACGGGACAGGCGGCGGCCAGGTCGGCGGCTTCGGCCTCGAAGTCGCGCATGAGGTCGTTGTGGACCTCGACCGCCTTCAGGTAGGCGTCCCGCTCGGAGAGGCCCTCCCGGTCGGCGAGCACCACGGGCAGGTTCATGTGCCGTCCGGGGGCGGCGAGTTCCTTCGTGTACGAGTAGAGGTCGTTGACGATCGTGCTGGCGTTCCCGGCGAGCGCGAGCACCCGCTGCATGGCCGGCTGGGCGTGCAGGTCCGTCGGCAGTTCGTAGCCGCCGACGGTGTCGGTGATGGTGGGACACGGCCGGAAGTTGTTGAACTGCCGCATCGTCAGGTACTCCCACACCTCGGGGGTGTGGTCCGTCTGCGCCCAGGCGGCCTCCGCCAGGTACCCCAGGTGCAGCCGGGCCATGTCGTGCCGGAAGCGGTCGGCCTGGGAGGGCGTGGAGTCCCGGACGAAGTACTCCATGGCCGAGCGGTACGCGCGCCGCGGGGCGTCCGCGTGGAGCGACTCGGCCCACGGCGGCTGGTACTCGCTCGTCGTGTGCACCGGGTCGAGTGCGGTGTGCGCGAGGAGAAGGCGCCCGCCGAGGCCGATGGGCGACCCCCCGTGGTCCTCGCAGTAGTAGTCGTCGACCGCGTTCTCCGCGACCATCAGTCGCGTCGCGATCATCAGGTGGTCGACGGTCGGGGCGTCCGGGTGGCAGGCCACCATGTACCGGCCGACGGAGAAGCCGTCGAACTGCCCCTCCCACTCCTCGGGGTACAGCCGGATCTCGTCCAGCGCCCAGTCCTTGATCCTGCGGCTGACCTCCTCCACCCGTACCGGATCGGGCTCCGCCACCGGGTGGTAGTAGAGGCCCGGGATGTGGAGGGCGTCGACGGGCGCCTCGCTCTCCACGGGCTCCGGCGCCGGCGGTTCCTCGCGCCGGGCCAGGCTCAGACTCGCCGTGCCCAGACCGCTGGGGCCGCGCAGGATCCGGCCGAGGTCGGGCCCCGGCTCCCCCACCGCGGCGGGAACGGCGGCGGGGACGGAGGGGAGGACCGCGTCCACGGCGTCGACGCCGACGGAGTCGGCCTGGGCGAGGACGTGGGCCCCGAAGTGGGCAGCGGCGGCGGGGAGGCTCGACTGCAGAGGGGAAAGCCCGGGCTCGGGCATCCGTGACTCCTTGAGGGGGTGAGTGGTCCGTCCCTGTTCCCGGGCACGCTCGATCGACCCGGCAGGGGCCGGGCTGTCGTACCGGTCGGACGGATGCGGCGCTGAAGGGTGCGGCGCTTGAGGCTGCGGCTCCGGAGAAGCTGAGGAGCTGAGGAGCTGAGGAGCCGAGGAGCTAGGCGCGCCTGCGGGCGATCTGGACGTTCTCCAGTACGCCGAGCGCGTTGGGCACCAGGATCGCGGCGGAGTAGTACGTGGTGACCAGGTACGACATGATCGCCTGCTCGCTGATGCCCATGAACCGCACGGACAGGCCCGGCTCGTACTCCTCGGGCAGGCCCGTCTGGCGCAGGCCGATGACGCCCTGGTTGTCCTCGCCGAGGCGCATGGCGAGGATCGAGCTGGTGTTCTCCTTGCTGATGGGGATCTTGTTGCAGGGCAGGATCGGCACCCCGCGCCAGGCCGGGACCTGGTGTCCGTCGAGCTCGACCGTGTCCGGGTAGAGCCCGTGGGCGTTCCACTCGCGCCCGATCGCGGCGATCGTCCGGGGGTGGGCGAGGAAGAGCTTGGTGCCGCGGCGGCGGGTCAGCAGCTCGTCGAGGTCGTCGGGGGTGGGCGGGCCCGAGTGGGTCTGGATCCGCTGCTTGAAGTCGGCGTTGTGGAGGAGGCCGAACTCCCGGTTGTTGATCAGCTCGTGCTCCTGGCGCTCGCGCAGCGCCTCGATGGTGAGCCTGAGCTGTTCCTCCGTCTGGTTCATCGGGCCGTTGTAGAGGTCGGCGACGCGGGTGTGGACCTTGAGGACGGTCTGGGCGACGGAGAGTTCGTACTCGCGCGGCTTGAGCTCGTAGTCCACGAAGGCGCCCGGGAGGGCGACCTCGCCGGTGTGACCGGCCGACATCGCGATCTCGGCCTCGCCGTGACGGTTCTGCCGCTGCAGGGGCAGCGTGCTGAACTGCTCGATGTGCGTCCGGAGGGTCGGAGCCGAGGAGAGCACGGAGGCGAAGTCGGCGCGGGAGAGGGTGAGCAGGGTGCCGGAGGTCTCGGCGGTGGCGGTGTAGTCCCACCTGGCGTCGGCGTCCAGGAGGGCGTTCTCGCCGAACCGGTCGCCGTCGGCGAGGACGGCGACGGCTACCTCGTCGCCGTACTTGCCGACGGAGGTCTGGTTGATCCGGCCGTGGGCGATGAGGTGGATCTGCTCGGCGGCGGCGCCGCGCTGCACCAGCACCTCGCCGGCGGCGAAGTCGCGCTGGACGCACCGGCCGGCGAGCGCGGTGAGGACGTCGTCGTCCTCGAAGCCGCGGAGCAGGGCCAGTTCGCCGAGCTCGCGCGGGATCACCCGGACGCGGGAGCCGTCCTGGACGAAGTCGACGCGCCCGTCGCCGACGGTGTAGCTCAGGCGGCGGTTCACCCGGTAGGCGCCGCCCTTCGTCTCCACCCACGGAAGCATCCGGAGCAGCCAGCGGGAGGAGATCTCCTGCATCTGCGGGGCGGACTTGGTCGTGGTGGCGAGGTTGCGGGCAGCCGCGGTGCTCAGGCTGGACTGCCGGGGCGGCTCCACCTGGGCTTCCGGGCCAGTCTCAACTGTCATCGGGGCGCGTTCTCCTTCGGGTGGACGACACACGGGGTGCGGGCGTCGACCGGTAAAAGAGGAAATAAGGGGTTAATCTCTGGGAATTCGTCCAGATCCCGGGGAACAGTAACGGCTGGTACGCGGCGCTCGCCCCATGAGTTCGGGGGCATTACCCCGAAGCAGTGATCTTGCTCCATTCGGGGTTTATCCGGGTGATCGACAGTATCCAGCCACCCTGGCCGTGGAACGCAAAAGCCCTCCGGCTCCGTGTGGCGGGAGCGGGAGGGCTTGGGCGGGGGAAGCGGCTACGCGCGGCCGGCGGCCATGTCCATCAGGCGGGCGAGGACGCGGCCGCCCGAGGAGGCGACGCCGTCGTGCTCCCACTCGTTGGTGACCCAGGCGCGGGCGGCGCCGATGTGTCGGGCCGTGCGCAGGGAGATGCCCGCGTCGACGTACATGTCGTCGTGGTAGACGATCGCGGCGAGCGGTACCTCGTTGGCCGCGAGGCGGTCCAGGTCGTAGAGGGCCGGCCAGTCGGTGCGCTCGGCGAGGAGGTCGGCGGCATCGGCGAAGGGGCGCAGGCCCTTGATCTCCCGGAACATCCAGGGGTACATCATCTCGCCGGTGAACAGGAGGGGGTCCGCGTCCTCGGCGAACTCGGGGAAGTCGGCCAGCGCGCGGGAGGCGGCCCAGCCGGTCCGTCCGGCGCCCTGTCCGTACAGGGTCTCCTGCATGACGGCGAACAGCGGGTTGTCGGTGAAGCCGGTCGCGGTCATCACCTGAAGCAGGAAGGTGTCGCTCAACTCGCCGTCCGCGCCGAGGGCTTCGTCGAGGAGCCAGTGGACGCGCTCGAAGCCGTCGCCCATGCCGAGCGCGAGGCCGAGCGTGCGCAGGCGGTGCGGGGTGAGCCGGTCGCCGTCCGGGAGGCGGACGTCGTCGGCCGCGAGGAGGTCGGCGATCTTCCTCAGACGGGGGGCGTCCTCGGGGTAGCGGGCGTAGAAGTCGAGGACGCGGTCGCGGACGCGCGGGTAGGTGTGGGCGTACACGTCGTCTGCGGTGGCGGTGAGGCCGGGCAGGCCGCCGGTGACGTAGCAGGCCCGGAGGCCCTGGGGGGCCTGGGAGAGATAGGTGAGCGTGATGAAGCCGCCGTAGCTCTGCCCGAGGGTCTCCCAGGGGGTGTCGCCGCAGAGTTCGCGGCGTATCAGTTCCGCGTCCGCGACGATCGCGTCGGCCCGGAAGTGGGCGAGGTACCCGGCGAGGCTCTCCGGGGAGGCGAACCGGGCGGCGGACTTCGCGGTGACCGGGGTGGAGCGGCCCGTGCCGCGCTGGTCGAGGAGGAGGACGCGGTGGGTCGTGAGCGCGTGGGCCAGCCAGCCGGGGGAACCGGCCGACGGCCGGGGCGACTTGCCGCCGGGTCCGCCCTGGAGGTAGAGCAGCCAGGGCAGTTCCTCGCCCGCGCGGGCCGGGTCGGCGACCTCGCGGGCGAAGACCTCGATGGTGGGGCCGTCGGGGGCCGCGTGGTCCAGGGGGACGGTGAAGGTGTGGTCGACGGTGGCGTAGGCGGGGTTCATGGGGTCCTTCCACGGCCGCTGACGGCCGGTCGGATGTGGCATTGCATCGATGGGTGGCCGTCGTCCGCCCGTCGAGAGCAACCCGCACCGCCGTCCGGCCGGTGCGGCTACTCCCCGGCCGGCCGGTCGCCCTTGGCCCACAGGGAGCGGACGTGCCCCAGGTGCCGGGTCATGCACTGCTCCGCGCCCTCGGCGTCGCCGGCGAGCATCAGATCGAGCAGCTCCAGGTGCTCCTCGGCCGAAGGGATGAGGTTGCCGCTCTCGTCCAGGGCGGTGAGCCCGTACAGGCGGGACCGCTTGCGCAGCTCGCCGACGGTCTCGACGAGACGTTCGTTGCCCGCGAGGCCGAGCAGCGTGAGGTGGAACAGCCGGTCCGCCTCCAGGTAGCCGATCAGGTCGTGCTCGCGGGCGGCGCGCACGATGTCCTCGGCGACCGGCCGCAGCGCCTCCAGGTCCTCCTGGGCGGCGATGCGGGTGACCCGGCCGACCATCGGGATCTCGATGAGCGCGCGGATCTCGGTGTACTGGTCGAGGTCGCGCTCGTCGACCTCGGTGACCCGGAAGCCCTTGTTGCGGACGGGCTCGACGAGGCCTTCGCGGGCCAGGTCGAGCATCGCCTCGCGGACCGGGGTGGCGGAGATCCCGAAGTCCTCGGCGAGGGTCGGCGCCGAGTACACCACCCCGGGGCGGAGCTCGCCCGAGATCAGGGCGGCGCGCAGGGCATGGGCGACCTGGTCGCGCAGCCGCTCCCGGGAGGCGTTGAGGTCGCGCTGGGTCAGGTGCCCCATGACGGTGGTGATCCCTTCGTTCCGGTTGACATCACCACCGTACGATGTCACGCCGCGGAGCCCGCGGGTGCCAGGGTGTACGTCCGGCCGGCCGTGTAGAACTCCAGGGCCGCCCTGCCCTGCTCGCGCGGTCCGTGGCTGGACGCCTTGGACCCGCCGAACGGCAGGTGGAAGTCGACGCCGCTGGACGGGGCGTTGATCCGGATCATCCCGGTGTCGAGCAGGTCGAGGCCGTTCAGGGCCGTGTTCAGGTCGGCCGTGTGGACCGAGGTCACCAGTCCGTACGGGACGGAGTTGGTGATCCGGACCGCGTGGGCGAGGTCCTCGGCGGCCAGCAGGGACGCGACGGGGCCGAAGACCTCCTCGCGCAGCAGCCGGTGTCCCGGGGAGACCTTCTCGACCAGGGTCGGGGCCGCGTACCAGCCCTTCCTGTCGGGTACGGTGCCGCCGGCGAGTACGGAGAGACCGCGGCTGGCCTCGCCGACCTGGTCGCGGGCGTACTCGTGGATGAGCGGTCCGCACACGGTGGCCGGGTCCGTGGGGTCGCCGACGGGGACGGCCCGCAGCGCTTCGGAGAGCGCCTCGCGCAGCGGGTCGAGGGCCGCGCCGACGGCGACGACACGACTGGTGGCGGTGCACTTCTGGCCCGCGTACCCCGCGATGGCGGAGGCGATGTGGGCGGCGGCCTGCTCGATGTCGGCGTCCGGCAGGACGAGCGCGGCGTTCAGGCCGCCCATCTCGGCCTGGACCGGGATGCCGCGGGCGGTCGCGGCCCGGGCGACGGCCTGGCCGACGGGAGTGGAACCGGTGAAGGAGACCACGTCGACGGCGGAGACGAGCGCGTTGCCCTCGGTCGCGCCGCCGGGCAGGACGGTGAACACCGACTCCGGGAGGACCGCCCCCACGATCTCGGCCAGGCGCAGGGCGCACGCGGTGGCCTCGGGGGCGGGCTTCAGGACGACCGCGTTCCCGGTGGCGAGCGCCGGGGCGGCCTTCCAGGTCGGGATGGCGAAGGGGAAGTTCCAGGGCGTGATGAGCCCTGCCACGCCGTGCGGGCGGCGGCGGGTCAGCAGCAGCCCGGGACCTCCCGCGGTCTCGTGGACGGCGCCGGTCGGCTCGAAGGGGGCCTGGGCGTAGTAGCGCCAGATCGCGACCGTGCGGGAGATCTCGCCCCTGGCCTCGGCGATCGGCTTGCCCACCTCGCGTACGGCGAGGGCGGCGAGTTCGTCGGCCGCGGCCTCGATGCCGTCGGCGACCGCGCTCAGGGCGGCCGAGCGGGCGGCCGCACCGGCGAGCAGCCAGCCGGGCTGGGCGGCGCGGGCGCGCTCGACGGTGTCGACCGTCGCGAAGGCGCCGGGTGCCGGCATCCGCACGAGGAGGTCGGCGGGGTCGGCCGGGTTGTGGGAGATGACGGTGGGAAGTGCGTCGTTCACAGGAGGAATCCTCCGGGGAAGGGGTCGTCCGGGTCGAGGAAGTACTGCGCGGTGCCGGTGATCCAGGCGCGGCCGGTGACCGTCGGGACGACGGCGGGCAGGCCGCCGACCTCCGTCTCGGCGGTGAGCCGGCCGGTGAACTCCGTACCGATGAAGGATTCGTTGACGAAGTCGGTGTCGAGCGGGAGTTCGCCGCGGGCGTGCAGCTGGGCCATGCGGGCGCTGGTCCCGGTGCCGCAGGGAGAGCGGTCGAACCAGCCCGGGTGGATGGCCATGGCGTGCCGCGAGCGGCGGGCGTCGGAGCCCGGCGCCGCGAGGTAGACGTGCTTGAGCCCGGCGATCTCCGGCTGCGTGGGGTGCACGGGCCGGTCGAGCGAGGCGTTGACGGCGTCCATGACGGCGAGCCCGGCCGCGAGGAGGTCGTCCTTGTGGGCGCGGTCGAACGGCAGCCCCAGGGAGTCGAGTTCGACGAACGCGTAGAAGTTCCCGCCGAAGGCCAGGTCGTAGGTGACCGTCCCGTACCCGGGGACGTCCACCGTGCGGTCGAGGCCCACGCTGAAGGCGGGCACGTTGGTGAGGGTGACCGCCTTCGCGGCACCGTCCTCCACCTGGACGTCGACGCTGACGAGGCCGGCCGGGGTGTCGAGGCGGACGGTGGTGACCGGTTCGACGACCGGCACCATGCCCGTCTCGACCAGGACCGTCGCGACGCCGATGGTGCCGTGGCCGCACATCGGCAGCAGGCCGGACACCTCGATGTAGAGCACGCCGTAGTCGGCGTCGGGGCGGGTGGGCGGCTGCAGGATCGCGCCGCTCATCGCCGCGTGACCGCGCGGTTCGAACATCAGGAGGGTACGGAGGTGGTCCATGTGCTCGATGAAGTGCAGCCGGCGCTCGGCCATCGTGGCGCCGGGGATGACCCCGACACCGCCGGTGATCACGCGCGTGGGCATGCCCTCGGTGTGCGAGTCGACCGCGTGGAAGACATGACGGGTACGCACGGAGTTCCTTTCACTGGGCGGGTGGGGTTCGCCGTCAGGGGCTGACGAGCGGTGTCGCCGTCAGGCGCCGTCAGCGGTGGCCGTCGGCGACGGCCTTCTCGGTGGAGGTGCGCACGCCGGCCTCGATCGCACCGGTGAGCGGGTGGCGCGGCGGGCGGGTCGGACCGCCCTGGCGGCCGGCGATGTCCATGGAGAGCTTGATGGACTGGACGAACTCCGTCTTCGAGTCCCAGCGCAGCAGCGAGTGCAGGGACTTGTAGAGCGGCACGGCGGTCTCCAGGTCGCCGGCGACGGCGGCGTGGTACAGCTCGGAGCAGCTGGCCGGGAAGGCGTTCGGGTAGCCGGCGATCCAGCCGACCGCGCCGGCGAGGGCCAGCTCCAGGAGGACGTCGTCGGCGCCGATGAGCAGGTCGAGCTCGGGGGCGAGCTCGCCGATCTCGTACGCCCGGCGGACGTCGCCGCTGAACTCCTTGACGGCGACGATGCTGCCGTCGGCGTGCAGGTCGGCGAGGAGGCCGGGGGTGAGGTCGACCTTGGTGTCGATCGGGTTGTTGTACGCCACGATCGGGATGCCGGCCTGGGCGACCTCGGTGTAGTGGGCGCGGACGGCCGACTCGTCGGCGCGGAAGGCGTTGGGCGGCAGGAGGAGGACCGAGCCGCAGCCGGCCTCGGCGGCCTGCTCGGCCCAGCGGCGGGACTCGGCGCTGCCGTAGGCGGCGACGCCGGGCATGACGCGGGCGCCGTCACCGGCGGCCGCGACGGCCGTACGGACGACCTTGGCGCGCTCCTCGTCGGTGAGGGTCTGGTACTCGCCGAGGGAGCCGTTCGGGACGACGCCGTCACAGCCGTTGGCGATCAGCCAGGCGACGTGCTCGGCGTACGCGTCGTAGTCGACCGACAGGTCCTCGCGGAAGGGGAGGGTGGTGGCGACCATGATGCCGCGCCAGGGGCGGGCGGTGTTCCAGGTGGTGGCGGTCATGTCGACGGCCTGCCTTTCTATGGTGTGTGACATTTTACAGAAGGGGAGGAAGAAAGGCCCGTTACGGGCCTCTCCCCCGGTGTCGGTCAGTTCTCGGGGTGCGGAGGACCGGCCGGCTCCGCCGGTCCGGTCCGTTCCGTCGGCTCTTCGAGCGCGGCGAGCGTCGCGAGCGGGACCGGGAGCGCGAAGGGACGCTTCTCGGCGGGCGGTTCGGCGTCGCCGCCGCGCGCCGCGAGGCAGGCGACGGCCGCGCCGCACATCCGCCCCTGGCACCAGCCCATGCCGGCCCGGGTGAGGAGCTTGACGGTCCGTGCGTCGCGCGCCCCGAGATCGGCGACCGCCTCGCGCACACGCCCCGCGGTCACCTCCTCGCAGCGGCACACGTCCGTGTCGTCCTCCAGCCACCCGGGCCAGCCGGTGCCCGGGGCATGCGCCGCGGACATCACGTCGGCGAAGGCCCGCATCCGGTCCCGGCGACGCCGGAGTTCGGCCAGCCGGCCCGCCGCCGCAGGGCGGCCGGCCAGCCGGGCGGCGATCGCCCGGCCGGCCAGCTCGCCCTCGGTGCGGGCGAGTCCGGCGCCTCCCACGCCGCCGGTCTCACCCGCCGCCCAGAGTCCGGCCACCGAGGTCTCCTGGAGGTCGTCCAGGGCGAGCCCGAGGGTCCCGTCGGGCAGCGCGCGGGTGGCGCAGCCGAGGGAGGTGGCCAGCTCGATCTGCGGGACCAGACCGTGCCCGACGGCCAGCGCGTCGCAGGTGATGCGACGGCCCGTCCCGGGCACGGGCCGCCAGTCACGGTCCAGCCGGGTGACGGTGACGGCCTCCACCCGGTCGGTGCCGTGGACCTCGGTGACCGCGCTGCCCGGCAGCACCCGCACACGGTGCCTGAGCAGTGCGGCCCCGTGGACCAGGGCCTCGACGGCCTTCGCCGGGTTGGTCACCAGCGCGCGGGGACTGCGGACGTACCGCAGGTACCCGGCGGCCTCGACCACGGCCGGCACCTTCGCCCCGGCCGCGGCGAGCGACGAGGCGACGGCGAGCAGCAGGGGGCCGCTGCCGGCCACGACGACGCGCCGTCCGGGCAGCACGAGCCCGGACTTGAGCATGGCCTGCGCTCCCCCGGCGCCCACGACGCCGGGCAGGGTCCAGCCGGGGAAGGGGAGCTGGCGTTCGTACGCGCCGGTGGCGAGCAGCAGCGCCCGGGCCCTGATCCGGACGGGCCGCTCGGCGGTGCCGTCGGCGCCGGTGACGGCGTGGACGGTCCACTGCCCGCCGGTCGCGTCGGCCTCGTTGGGCTCGTGCACCGCGGACCACACGTGGTGTCCGGTCAGGTGCTCGACACCGCCCGCGCCCAGCCGCCGCCGCAGGTCCGAGAAGGCGGACCAGTCGTGGTGCAGCGCCTCGGGGCGTACGGCTCCGAGGGCGGGCGCCGGGTGCCGGTAGAACTGCCCACCGGGCTGCGTGGAGGAGTCCAGCAGCACGACCGAGAGGCCGAGTTCGTTGGCGGTGACGGCGCCGGCGAGTCCCGCGGAGCCCGCGCCGACGACCGCGAGGTCGTACACCTCGCGGGGGCCGCGCCCTCCGTCCCGGTCAGACAGCGAGGCGGTCATGGCCGTGCCCTTCCTGGGTGGTGATCGCGTCGCCGGGGCGGGCGGGGACCAGACAGGCGCGACGGTTGGGCTCGCCGTTCACCGTGGCGAGGCAGTCGTAGCACTGGCCGATTCCGCAGAACGCGCCGCGGGGCCGCCCCCCTTCCCGGGTGGTGCGCCAGGCCAGGACGCCGGCGCCCCAGAGGGCGGCGGCGACGGTCTGGCCGGGCAGGACGGTGATGCTCCGGCCGTCGAAGGTGATCTCGAACGGCGGATCGGGCTGTGCCCCGACCAGGTCGGCGGGTGTGCGGGCCACGGGCCCTCCTCTCGTGAAGGCGAAGGTCGACGGTGACGACGGCGGTACGGGCACACCTCAGGGTGTGGGCGTGGCGAACCGGTCGGGTCGGAACGGATCGATGTCGATGGGCGGTGCGCCGCCTGTCATGCAGGCCGCGATGAGGAGGCCCGTCACCGGCGCGAGGCCGATGCCCGCGCCCTCGTGGCCGCAGGCGTGCAGCAGCCCGGGGACGCGCGGGTCGGGCCCGATCGCGGGCAGGTGGTCCGGCAGGTAGGGGCGGAACCCGAGGTAGGTCCGTATCGCCCGTACGGTGCCGAGGACCGGGAAGAGCCCGGTGGCCCCGGCGGCGAGGCGCCGCAGGACCTCGGTGGAGAGGGACCGGTCGAAGCCGACCCGCTCCCGGCTGGCGCCGATGAGGACGGGTCCCGCCGGGGTGCCCTCGACGACCGGGGAGGTCTGCAGGGCGGCGGAGCCGCTGGCCACGTCGGCCACGTAGTCGGCGGCGTACACCTTGTGGCGCACCACGCGCGGCAGCGGTTCGGTGACGAGGACGAAGCCCCTGCGGGGCAGTACGGGAAGGTGCACGCCCGCGAGCTCGGCGAGTGCGCCTCCCCAGGTGCCCGCGGCGTTGACCACGTACGGCGCGTGGAGCTCTCCGGCCGTGGTCCGTACGCCCCGGATCTCTCCGGCGGCGCCGGTGAGCACTTCCGTGACCTCCTCGCCCAGGCGAAGCCGGACGCGGTCGCCGGCGGCGCGGAGGAGCTGGGCGGCGGCCTGGGCGGGCATCACCTGGGCGTCCTGCGGATAGAGGAAGCCCCCCGTCAGGCCAGGAGCGAGGTGGGGCTCCAGGTCGTGGAGCCGGTCCCCGGGGACCTCCTGGGCGGTGACGCCCGCCTTCTCCTGGTGGGCCGCGAAGTCGCGCAGGGCCCGCATCCCGGACTCGCCCGAGGCGACGACGAGGCCGCCCTTGGCCTCGTACTCGATCTGCGACGGGAGCAGATCGGCCAGTTCCCGCCAGAGTGTGTTGGCGAGGAGGGCGAGTTCGAGTTCGGGTCCCGGCTCCTTGTCGGAGACCAGGAGGTTTCCCTCACCCGCCCCGGTCGTTCCGCCGGCGACGGAACCGCGGTCGACGACGGTGACGGAGAGGCCGGCAAGGGCGGCGTAGTAGGCGCAGGCCGCGCCGACGACGCCGGCGCCGACGATGATGACATCCGAGGGTTTTCTCGTGGGCACCTCAGTAATATTTCACATGGCACTGGAGTTGCCAAGACCCCGAAACGGAGCATTCCAGCCACGTGCCGTTCAGCCGAGCACCTACTGGACACGGATGAGTAACGGAGGCCGCGACCTCTTGTCAGTGCAATTTCACATTACTATGTTACAGGTCACATTCCAGCTCTGAGCTGGCCGAACTGCCCTTCCGGAGTGACCTTCATGAACAAGCGCACGTGCACGCTGGCCATCGCCCTGGTGACGACCCTGACCCTGAGTGCGACCGGTTGCTCCGACGGCAAGAAGTCCGACGGCTCCCCGGAGCGCAAGAACCCCGCGATCTCCAACAACGGCTCGGTCGTCGGCGGGACCCCGCAGCAGGGCGGCACGCTGACCGTCCTCTCCAACCAGGACTTCACCCACCTCGACCCGGCCCGCAACTGGGTCGTGGGCGACATGGACTTCGGCACGCGCCTGCTCTACCGCACCCTCCTCACGTACAAGGCCGAGGCCGGCGCGAAGGGCGGGGAGCTCACGACCGACCTCGCCGAGGACCTCGGCGTCTCCTCCAACGGCGCCAAGACCTGGACCTTCAAGCTGAAGCCCGGTCTGAAGTACGAGGACGGCACCCCGATCACCGCCCAGGACGTCAAGTACAACGTGGAGCGGTCCTTCTCCCCCGACCTGCCCGGCGGCCCCGACTACGCGGCCCGCTACCTCGTCGGCGCCGAGGGCTACCAGGGCCCCGCGCAGGGCAAGCACCTCGACTCCGTGAAGACCCCGGACGACCGCACGATCGTCTTCGAGCTCCGCAAGCCCTTCGCCGAGTTCCCGTACGCGACCGTGCTGCCCACCTTCAGCCCCGTGCCCAAGTCCCAGGACAAGGGCCCGCAGTACGACAACCGGCCCTTCTCCTCCGGCCCGTACAAGATCGAGTCGTACGCCCGGGACAAGCAGATGGTCCTCGTGCGCAACACCCACTGGAGCGCCGCGACGGACACCGTGCGCAAGGCGTACCCGGACCGGATCGTCGTCACGATGGGCCTCAAGGCCAACCAGATCGACGACCGCCTCATCGCCTCGGCCGGCGCCGACGCCTCCTCCGTCGCCTGGGCCTCGCTCCGCCCCGAGTCCACGCCCAAGGTGCTCACCAAGCCGGACGTCAGGGCACGTCTCCTCGCCGAGTCGACCAGCTGTACCGAGATGGTCCAGATGCACACCGGCCGCGCGCCGTTCGACAACGTCAAGGTGCGCCAGGCCGTGCAGTACGCCCTCGACCGCGAGGCGCTCGTCACCGCCACCGGCGGCCCCGCGCTCAACGACCCGGCCACCGCGCACATGCCCGGCCTGCTCTTCCCCGGCGGCAAGCAGCCCGACACCCTGAAGATCCCGCTCACCGGCGACGTCGAGAAGGCGAAGCAGCTCCTCAAGGAGGCGGGCAAGGCCGGCGGCTTCTCCACCAGCATCACCGTCTCCACCGGCGACAAGGCCATCGGTGAGGCGATCCAGCAGTCCCTGGGCCGCGCCGGGATCAAGGTCACCATCGAGACCGTCGACCCGTCCGCCTTCTACGACACGATCGGCGACACCAAGAACCGCACGGACCTCGCCTACACCGGCTGGTGCCCGGACTTCCCCTCCGGCTCGACCTTCCTGCCCTTCGTCTTCGACGGCCGCTACATCAAGGAGAAGGGCAACTCCGGCAACCACTCCCTCTTCCGTGACGACGCCACGATGAAGCGCATGGACGAGATCGCCGCCATGACCGACGCCCAGCAGGCGAACAAGGCGTGGCAGGACCTCGACGCCCAGATCCTCGCCAAGGCCCCCACCGCTCCCGGCGTCATCGAGCGCAAGCCGCTGCTGATCGGCACCAACGTCGCCGGCGCCTTCGGCCATACCTCCTTCGGCGGACAGATCGACTACGCGACGGTCGGTCTCAAGGCCCCCGCGAAGAGCGCGAACTGAAGGCAGCCACCCCGATGAAGACCACACCCACCACTTCTCCCCCGCCCACGGCGTCCCCGCCGGCCACCGCCGCCCCCGCCGTGCGCGCGGGCACCGGTCCCTGGCAGCTCGTCCGCGCGGAGCTGCGCCGCCGTACGTCCGTGAAACTCTCGCTGGCCGTGGTCGCGTTGTTCGCGCTGATGACCGTGGCCGCCCCGCTGCTCAGCGCGCTGGGCGGCTGGAGCCCCGAGGAGTTCGACAAGAGCGCCGTCGATCCGTACCTCGGCGGCCTCCCGATCGGACCGCTCGGCGGCGTCTCCGCCGAGCACTGGCTCGGCGTCGAACCCGTCACCGGCCGCGACCTGTTCGCCCGGGTCGTGCACGGCGCCCAGGTGTCCCTGCTCATCGCCTTCTCGGCGACGGCGATCGTCGTCGTCGCCGGGACGGCGGCCGGCATCGCCGCCGGCTACTTCGGCGGCCGCACCGACACCGTGCTGTCCCGGCTGATGGACCTCACGATGTCCTTCCCCTCCCTCATCTTCATGATCGCGATGATGTCGGTGGCGCGGGACGTCAACCGGATCGTCCTGATGACCGCCGTCATCGGGCTCTTCGGCTGGCCCGGCATCGCCCGGGTCGTCCGCGGCCAGACCCTGTCGCTCAAGCACCGCGAGTACGTCGACGCCGCCCGCGTCGGCGGCTCCGGCCCCTGGCGGATCCTCGCCCGCGACATCCTGCCGGGCGTCGCCGGGCCGGTCATCGCGTACACCACGCTGATCGTCCCGGGAATGATCGCCACCGAGGCGGCCCTCAGCTACCTCGGCGTGGGCGTCCGCCCGCCGACCCCGTCCTGGGGCCAGATGATCGCCGAGAGCGTCGCGTACTACGACACGGACCCGATGTACTTCCTCGTCCCGAGCCTCTGCCTCTTCCTCACCGTGCTCGCGTTCACCCTGCTCGGCGACGCGCTGCGCGACATCCTCGACCCGAGAGGCAGCGGCACGTGATCCTCTACCTCGGCCGCCGGCTCCTGGGCGTCCTCGGCGTCCTGCTCGCCATCGCCGCCGTCACCTTCACCATCTTCTACGTGCTGCCCTCCGACCCCGCGGCCGCGGCCTGCGGCAAGTCGTGCAGCGCCGACCGGCTGGAGGCGATCCGCGCCAACATGGGCCTCGACGCCCCGCTGTGGCGGCAGTTCGGCGACTTCGTCACCGGCATCTTCACCGGCCGCACGATGGGCACCGGCCAGTACGCCCTGACCTGCGACTTCCCGTGCCTGGGCTACTCGTACGAGAACAGCCAGAGCGTCTGGGACCTGCTCGTGGACCGGCTGCCCGTCTCGGCCTCGCTCGCCGTGGGCGCCGCCGCGATCTGGCTTGTCCTGGGGCTCACCGCGGGCGTCACCGCCGCCCTCCACAAGGACACCCTCACCGACCGGGCCCTGATGGTCGGCGCGGTCGCCGCCGCCTCACTGCCCGTCTACTTCACCTCGGTGCTGCTGATCTTCGGGCTGATCCGGGTCACCGGGCTGCTGCCCTACCCGCAGTACGTGGCCTTCGGCGACGATCCGCTCTCCTGGGCCACCAACCTGCTGCTTCCCTGGCTGGCGCTCGCGATCCTGTACGCCGCGATGTACGCCCGGCAGAGCCGCAGCTCGATGATCGAGTCCATGGCGGAGCCGTACATCCGCACCGCCCGCGCCAAGGGCCTCCCGCGCCGCACGGTCGTCGTCAAGCACGGGCTGCGGGCCGGCATGACCCCCATCCTGACCATCTTCGGCATGGATCTGGGCGGGCTCCTCGCGGGCGCCGTGATCACCGAGTCCATCTTCGGACTGCCCGGCATCGGGCGCCTCTTCTACGGCGCCCTGTCCACCGGCGACCAGCCGGTGATCCTCGGGGTGACGCTGCTCGCCGCCACCTTCATCGTCGTCGCCAACCTGGCCGTCGACCTGCTGTACGCCGTCGTCGACCCGCGAGTGAGGTACTGATGGCCGCCCACACCCCCGGGGCCGCGTCCCTGCTCTCGGTACGGGACCTGACGGTCACCTTCCCGACGAAGCGCGGCCCCGTCCGGGCCGTCGACTCCCTCGCCTTCGACGTGCTGCCCGGCCGGACCCTCGGCATCGTCGGCGAGTCCGGTTCCGGCAAGTCCGTGACCTCGCTCGCCGTGATGGGCCTGCACACCGGCGCCGAGGTGACCGGCTCCGTCAACCTGGACGGACGCGAGCTCATCGGCCTCTCCGAGCGCGAGCTCAACGGGCTGCGCGGCCGGAAGATGGCCATGATCTTCCAGGACCCGCTGTCCAGCCTGCACCCCTACTACACCGTCGGGGAGCAGATCGCCGAGCACCACCGGGTCCACTTCGGCTCCCGCCGCGCGGCCGCTCGCGAACGGGCCGTCGAGGCCCTCGGCGAGGTCGGCATCCCCGAACCGCGCCGCCGGGCCGGTGAGTACCCCCACCAGTTCTCGGGCGGTATGCGCCAGCGCGTGATGATCGCGATGGCGCTCTCCTGCGAACCCGACCTCCTCATCGCCGACGAGCCCACCACCGCGCTCGACGTCACCGTCCAGGCCCAGATCCTGGAGCTGATCGCCCGCATCCAACAGGACCGGGGGCTGGCCGTCGTCATGATCACGCACGATCTGGGCGTGGTCGCCCGGGTGGCCCACGACGTCCTGGTCATGTACGGCGGCCGGGCGGCCGAACAGGCCCCCGTGGACGACCTCTTCGCCGTCCCGGCCCATCCCTACACCCGCGGCCTGCTCGACTCGCTGCCCCGGCTCGACGACGAGGACGACGCCCCGCTGCGCGCGATACCGGGCAGCCCGCCGTCCCTCCTCGAACCGGCCCCGGGCTGCGCGTTCGCCCCCCGCTGCCCCCGCGCGGCCGCCGGCTCCGCGGCGGAACGGGCCCGCTGCGAGGGCGAGCGACCGCTGCTCGGCGGCCCGGAGGGGCATCCGGCCGCCTGTCACTTCCCCGCGTACGAAGGCGTCGCCTCATGACCACGACCACCCCCGCGACCGCGGACCCGCGCACCGGTGCGGGCCAGACGGGCGTGCCCCTGCTCAGCGTCCGGGACCTGACGATGACCTTCCCGGGGCGCCGGGCCCGCTCGGCGCCCGTCCGGGCCGTCGACGGCATCGGCTTCGACGTGGCGGCGGGCGAGACCCTGGGCCTCGTCGGCGAGTCCGGCTGCGGCAAGTCGACGACCGGCCGCATGATCGTCCGGCTCCTGGAACCGACCGCCGGCTCCGTCACGTACGACGGCCGCGACATCAGCCATCTGTCCCAGCGGGAGCTCAAGCCGCTCCGCCGGGATCTGCAGATGGTCTTCCAGGACCCGCACTCCTCCCTCAACCCCCGCCAGACCGTGGCCCGGATCATCTCCGACCCGCTGATGGTGCAGGGGAGTTCGGCGGCCGACGCCCGCAAGCGGGCCGTGGAGCTGATGGACCTGGTCGGGCTCATCCCGGAGCACATCGACCGCTATCCGCACGAGTTCTCCGGCGGCCAGGCCCAGCGCATCGGCATCGCCCGCTCCCTGGCCACCAGCCCCAAGCTCGTCGTCGCCGACGAGCCCGTCTCCGCCCTCGACGTCTCCGTCCAGGCGCAGATCGTCAACCTGATGGAACGGCTCCAGCGCGAACTGGGGCTCGCCTACCTCTTCATCGCCCACGACCTCTCGGTCGTCAAGCGGGTCTGCGACCGGGTCGCGGTGATGTACCTCGGCCGGATCGTGGAGATCGGTGTGAAGGAGCGGGTGTACTCGGCTCCCGCCCACCCCTACACGCGCGCGCTGCTGTCCGCCGTACCGCTGCCCGACCCGGCGGCCGAGCGGGCCAGGGAGCGGATCACACTGCTCGGCGACCCGCCGAGCCCGGCCTCTCCCCCGCCGGGGTGCACCTTCCACCCTCGGTGTCCCAAGGCCCAGGACATCTGCCGGACGGAGGCGCCGCTGCTGCGGATCGCCTCCCCCGGTGAGGCCCGGCAGGTCGCCTGCCACTTCCCCGAGGCCTCCTGAACCCACGCATGCCCCGGTCCCGCGCAGGCGGGGCCGGGGCATGAGGTGTGTCCGGGCCGGGGTGTCGTCCGGACAGGGGTCTGTCCGGACAGGGGTTCGCCTGTCCGGACAGGAGTGGTCAGGCCACAGGTCTTCGGGCTAGGACGCGGCGAGTGCCGCGGTGTACAGGGCGCCGGCGACGGCGAGGTCCTCCCAGGCCATGCCCACGCTCTTGAAGAAGCGCGGGCGGTCCGTCGACGGGGTGCGGCGGCCGGTCACCAGCTCGGCGAGGTTCCCCGCGATGTGGTCCTCCTCGATCGCCCCCTCGGCCGTGGGGACCAGCAGGTCGCCGGCCTCGCGGAGCGCGGCGGAGCGCGCCTCGACGTACACCTCGGAGCGCGCCACGAGCGCGGTGTCGGTCTCGCGGGCGTCCGGCTCGTGCGAGCCGACGGCGACGACGGTGGCGCCGGAGGCCACCAGGGCTCCGTCGAAGAGGGGTTCCCGGGCCGTGGTGCAGCAGACGACGAGGTCGGCCTTGGCCACGTCGTCGGGTGTGCCGGTACGGGCGAGGGTGCCGAGCGTCCGCGCGTACCCGGCGAGGGCGCGCGCGCCCACCTGGTTGCGCCCGACGACGATGACCTCGGCGACCTCGCGGACGGCGAGGACGGCCTCCAGGTGTCCGTACGCCTGCGGACCGGTCCCGAACAGGACGAGGCGCAGGGGCCGGCTCTCCGGCGTCAGATGGTGCACGGCGAGCGCGGAGACGGCCGGGGTGCGCAGCTCGGTGAGGGCGGCGCCGTCGAGGAGGGCGATCGGGCGCAGGTGCGCGCCGTCGAGCAGCAGGTAGGAGCCGGTGATGCGGGGCAGGCCCGCGGCCGGGTTGGCGGGGGCCACGCCGGCGACCTTCACTCCGGCGTACGGGCCGAAGGCGGCGGGCATGAGCAGGAGTTCGCCCGCCGGGACGGGGACGGCGGTCCGGGCCGGCGCGGTCTCGGGGTCGAGGCCGGCGCGCAGGACGCCGGAGAGGACCTTGATCGCCGCCTTCGGGCCGAGGAGGCGCGCCATGGTCGCCGCGTCGATCTGCAGGAGCTCGGTCACAGCAGGAACCCCGTCCCCAGGTCGTCGTGCGCGTCGAGGTGGAAGGTGTGGGTGCCGGTGAGGTGCGCCGAACCGGTGACCTCGGTGACGCCGCCGGGCAGCAGGCGGCCGGTGAACACCGTACCGGCCACGGACTCGTGCGTGAGGGTGTCGCCGGGGGCGAGGAGGCCCTCCGCGGCGAGCAGGGCCAGCCGTGCGGAGGTACCGGATCCGCAGGGCGAGCGGTCGATCTGTCCGTCGGCGAAGACGGTGACGTTGCGCTGGCGGGGGCCGGTGACGGTGCTGTCGGTGCCGGTGTCGGCGGGCTCGGGCAGGTCCTCGTACAGGATGACGCCGTACACACCGGAGAGGCGCGGGTCGCCTGCGTGCCGGGTGGCCGGGTGTTCGGCGAGCGCGGTGCGGATCTCCTGGCCGGCGCGAACGAGCGCGGGGAGCGCCGCCTTTCCGGTGTCGAGGCCGAGGTCGCGGGCGGCGACGGAGGCGTAGCAGGCGCCGGAGTGGGCGAGGTCGACCTCGACGGCTCCGAAGGAGGTCTTCACCGGGACCTTCCGGGCGGTGACGAAGGTCGGGATGTTGCGGAAGGTGACTCCCGTGGTGCGGCCGCCCGCGCGGTGCACGGTCGCGGTGACGCGGCCCGAGGGCACGTCGATGCGGACGGCGACGTCGCCGTCGTCGGGGGCGGCGACGCGTCCGCTGTCGACGGCCCAGGCGCCGAGCGCCATGGTGCCGTGGCCGCACGCGGTGGAGTACCCGTCCTTGTGCCAGAACAGCACGCCGAAGTGGGCGCCGTCGTCGTCGGGCGGCACGACGAAGCCGCCGTACATGCCCGCGTGTCCGCGGGGTTCCTGGACGAGGAGGCGGCGCACGTCGTCGAGCGGCCCGCGGCGCGGGTCCGTGGCGGTCCCGCCGGCGCCGATGACGGTGGCGCGGCGCTCGGCGACGGTGTCGCCGGGGATCGGTGGGAGGTCCTGGTCGACGATCCGGAAGGGTTCGCCTGCGGCGTGGTAGTCGGTGGTGCGCACGGAGTGCGGGGTGGTGCTCACGAGGTACGGCCTCCGGTAAACGGGTTCGGGGGAACGTTCGGTGACGACATTCCCCGACGGCCTCTGAGGAAGGCCGCCGGGGAAACGGAAGCCGGGCCGGCCCCTCCCCCGTGGGTGAGGCCGGCCCGGACAGCAGGGGATCAGCTGCGCAGGGGACCCTCGCAGTTGAAGCTCGACGTGCCGGCGACCCGGGAGGGCCAGATGTCGACGGGGCCGAAGGAACAGTTCATGTCGGCGAGGTTGTTGGAGACGGCGCCCGCCCGGTCGAGGATGAAGTAGTCGACGGTCTCGGACATGTCCTTGAAGACCTTGTCGGAGTTGTTCGCGTCGGACAGGTTGGCGGTGATCCGGCCGGTACAGACGAAGCGGCGCTTGCCGTACTCGCCCGCCTCCACGCAGTCGGGGGTGTTGGCGGTGGCGTTGGCGAAGGCGGTCCTGACGGCCGAGACGTCCACGTCGCGCAGGTAGCCGTTGGCCGTGTACGTGGTGTTCGGCACGTACAGGGTGTCGACCTTGGCGATCTGGGTGTCCAGGAAGCGGTCGTACGCCTGCTGCAGACCGCTGTCGGCGCCGAGCCGCGAGCGCCAGGAGTCGTACGCGGTCACGTCGTCGTTCCGCAGGTGGGTGTACATCTCGCGGAGCAGCGTCGGGCGCTCGGTCCACAGGAACTCGAAGAAGGTGCCCGCGTAGTTGTAGAAGCGGAAGCCGTCGCCGCTGTAGGTGGCGCGGAGGATCTGGTTCACGCTCATGCGCGGGCCGCCGCCGGCGGTGTCGTTGATGATGCCCCGGACCAGGGACTTGCGGACGGCGATGCCGTTGTCGCGGGTGGCGCCGTCGAAGAACTCGGCCGTGCCCTCGTCCATGGCCGTGGTGCGGTCGCCCTGGTACCAGGGGCCCTGGCCGAAGGTGCCGGGGACGGCGAAGCGGCCGTTGAGGTAGTGGACGTACTCGTGACGGAAGAGCTCTTCCAGGGTGAGGCTGGAGTCCTGGGGGACGCGGCGCTGGTACGTGTAGAACGTGGCGCCGTTCTCGATGTAGATGCCGCCGTTGTTCGTGTCGTACGGGGTGATGATCGGGTGGTAGATCTCGTAGTCGGCGCGGGAGCCGTACAGGACGATGTTCAGGGTGGTGTTGACGTCGCCCGTGAGCGGGGTCTCGGTGCCGATGACGCGGTGGTACTGCGCCTTGACCTGCTTGCTGGCGTAGTAGAGCTGGTCGACGGTGGCGCGGTCGAGGCCGGTGCGGACCTTGATCTTGCCGCCGTCGTACGTGTACGTGTACGGGAAGATCTGCGCCTCGATGTCCGCCTTGCAGACGCCGTACGGCTGGCACGCCTCGAAGTAGTTGAGCCAGGAGACGATCTTCCCCCACTGCTGGCTGCCGCGGCCGAAGGTCGTCACGGTCTGACCGAGGAGGGGGCCCAGGGCGGCGACGATCTCCGTCTTGAGGGACGCGATCTGGCCGAAGCGGCCGTACTCGCTGAGGGCGTCACGGGCGACCCAGTCGTTGACGGTGCCCTTCAGGTGGCTGTAGCCCGCGAAGGCCTTGAAGAGGGCGCGGTACGCCGGGTCCGCGGCGGCGGCGGCCTGGAAGGCGGAGTCGTTGTTGCCCGAGTAGACGCCGAGGTAGTTGACGGAGAGCCCGGCGAGCGCGGCACCCGCCCAGGAGGCGTCCTGGTTGGTGGCGGGGTGGGACGGGTCCATGGTGGCCAGGACCCGCTTGATCAGGCCGATCTGGGGGGCGCGCAGGCCCGGGCCGCTCGCGGCGTAGAGGGCCTCGCGCAGGGTCGTCGCGTTGCTCTTGGTGACGTCGAAGGTGCGCGCGGCGGCACCGAAGTCGGTGACGGCCTTGGTGATCGTGCCGACGGTCGCGGCGTCGGTGACGTCGATCTCGCCGCGGGAGAAGTCGTGGTACACGACGGCGTGAAGGTACGTGAACATCTGCTCCAGGTGGGAGGAGTTGTTCCCGTCATGGGACGCGGCGAGGCTCGATATGCGACGGGCGACGGCCTGGACGTGGGCGTCGGACATCACGGGGACGAGCCGGGCGTCCCAGGTCCAGACGATGCTGTTCACGCACTCGACGGTGACCGCGGGGTCGGCGAGGAAGTCCGCGAACGCCTCCGGCGAGAGGCCGGTGACCCCGTTGAGGGTGCAGGGCACGCCCGCCGCGGTGGTGTCGGCGTCCGCGGCGAGGGAGCGCGCGGCCGTGTCGGCCTTGGCGGTGCTCTTGGCCGTGGTCTTGGTGGCGGCCGTGGTGGTGGCCTTGGCCTTGCCGGCGACGCGGCCGTTGGCGAGACCGCCCGGGGCGGGCGCCGGTCCGAAGGTCTTGACGGTGGCGTTGGCGAGGTGGTCGACCTCGTCGAAGGGGTTGGCCTGGGGCTGGGCCTGCGGTGCTGCCGGGCCCGCCAGCGGGGTCGCCGTGGCGGGCTGGTCGTCCGAACCCGCCGCCGTGACGGCGGACTGGCCGGCGGAGGCCATGAGGGTCACCGCGATGGCGGAGGCGAGCAAGGACGAGCGCACGCGTGTCTGGAGAGACAACAGAACTCCTGCTGTTGAGGGGGGTATGCGCGGGGATGGGAACAAGAGGTGCTGTGGTTCGCACGGCGTACGGCTGGGGTTCACCACACCGTGTGCGCTGTAACATAGTAATGTGAAATTGCACTGACAACCCCTGCGGCAGCATCAGTTCTCCTGTATGCCTCGACCCCCTCCCGCAAGAGGTGCCAATCCCTCACATTCCGGCCGCTCAAGGCGCCGAGAACATTCCGACCGCCCCTGCCTCACTCGTTCGGCCGTCCGTCGGGTGCAGCCCGGCCGCCTCCGCGCGTGAATGGAGCGGACCACGCCCTGGCGGAGATCCGCCCGGGGCGCAGCGGTGGAGGGAGCAGGGTGTACTACAGCAGCGGCAACTACGAGGCGTTCGCGCGACCGCGCAAGCCCGCCGGCGCGGACCGGAAGAGCGCCTGGTTCGTCGGCGCCGGGCTCGCCTCCCTCGCGGGGGCGGCGTTCATGATCCGGGACGGACAGGTCGCGGGGAACCGCATCACGATCCTTGAGCGCCTCGAACTGGCCGGCGGCGCCCTCGACGGCATCAACGTGCCGAGAAAGGGCTTCGTCATCCGCGGCGGCCGTGAGCTGGAAGACCACATGGAGTGCCTGTGGGACCTCTTCCGGTCAGTCCCCTCGATCGAGATCGAGGGTGCGTCGGTGCTCGACGAGTTCTACTGGCTCGACAAGGACGACCCGAACTCCTCGCTCCAGCGGGTGACCGAGCGTCAGGGCCGGGACGCGCACACCGGCGGCCTGTTCACCCTCTCCGACCGGGCGCAGAAGGACCTCGTCAAGCTCTTCCTCGCCACCCGCGAGGAGATGGAGGGGCGCCGCATCGACGAGGTCGTCGGTGAGGACTTCCTGCGCAGCAACTTCTGGCTGTACTGGCGGACGATGTTCGCCTTCGAGGAGTGGCACAGCGCCCTGGAGATGAAGCTGTACCTGCACCGCTTCGTCCACCACGTCGGAGGGCTGCCGGACTTCACCGCGCTCAAGTTCACCAAGTACAACCAGTACGAATCGTTCGTGCTGCCTCTGACGCGCTGGCTCATGGCCCAGGGCGTGACCTTCCGCTTCGAGACGGAGGTCACCGACATCGACTTCGACGTCTCCGCGGAGCGGAAGGTCGCCACCCGCATCCACTGGATCGAGGGCGGCGCGCCGGGCGGTGTCGACCTCGGCGAGGACGACCTCGTCCTCACGACGATCGGCTCGCTCACGGAGAACTCCGACAACGGCGACCACCACACCCCCGCCCGACTCGACCGGGGCCCCGCGCCGGCCTGGGACCTGTGGCGCCGCATCGCCCGCCATGACCCCTCCTTCGGCCGGCCCGAGGTCTTCTGCGAGGACATCCCCGAGAGCAAGTGGGAGTCGGCCACGGTCACCACGCTGGACCCGCGGATCCCCCACTACATCCGGAAGATCGCCAAACGGGACCCGTTCAGCGGACGGGTGGTCACGGGCGGCATCGTGACCGTCAAGGACTCGGGCTGGCTGCTGAGCTGGACGGTCAACCGGCAACCGCACTTCAAGCAGCAGCCGGCCGACCAGATCGTCGTCTGGCTCTACGGCCTCTTCTCCGACCGGCCCGGTGACTACGTGCGGAAGCCGATGCAGGAGTGCACCGGCGAGGAGATCACCCAGGAGTGGCTGTACCACCTGGGCGTCCCCGTCGAGGACATCCCGGAGCTCGCGGCGAGCGGCGCCCGGTGCGTGCCCGTGATGATGCCGTACGTCACGTCGTTCTTCCTGCCCCGCCGGGCGGGCGACCGGCCCGCCGTGGTGCCCGAGGGAGCGGTCAACTTCGCGTTCATCGGCCAGTTCGCCGAGACGACCCGGGACACCGTCTTCACGACCGAGTACTCGGTACGCACCGGCATGGAGGCCGTCTACCAGCTCCTCGGCATCGAGCGGGGTGTCCCTGAGGTCTTCAACTCGACCTACGACGTCCGCAAGCTGCTGGCCGCGATGAGCCGCCTGCGCGACGGCGAGGAGCTGAAGGTCCCGGGCCCCGCGTTCGTACGCGACCGGCTGCTCCACAGGCTCGACGCGACGGAGATCGGGGAACTGCTCCAGGAGTTCCGGCTCATCCCGGAGGAGTCTCCGCGCGCGGAGAACTGAGGGGTACGGGGGGACCCGGGGACGCGGCGGGACGGGGCGGGGCCGGAACCGTCCGCCGCGACCGCGACCGCGACCGACCGACCACCGGACCACCGGACCACCGGACCACCGGACCACCGGACGACCGGACGACCGGACGACCGGACGACCGACCGGACGCATACCCCCGACGCCGCTCCCGTCCGCGCGAACGCATACGCTCGCTCCCAGGAACGACACGCCGCACTCGATACCCATCAGGTCCGGTGGGAGACGAGGTGCAGACCGCACCGCGAGCGGGGAACGGACGATGACCGAGCACGTGGACGAAGGCCCCCTGAGCGCGACCGTGCGCGTGTTCATCGCCCTCGCCCCGCCCGACGACGCGAAGGACGAGCTGGCCGACGCGCTGCGCCCCGCCTACGACGCGTACCCCCGGATGCGGTGGAACCGCATCGAGGACTGGCACATCACCCTGGCGTTCCTCGGGGAACTCCCGGTCACGGCGGTGCCGCTCCTGCGGCCGCCTCTCGCGCACCTCGCGGCGACCCACCGACCGCTCGAACTGGCACTGCGCGGCGGCGGGCACTTCGACGATCGGGTGCTGTGGAGCGGGATCGACGGGGACGTCGACGGACTGCAGCGGCTCGCCACCGACGTACGTACCGTGGTCAAGGAGTGCGGTATCGACTTCCCGGAACGGCCGCTACGCCCCCACCTGACCCTGGCGCGCGCCCGCCGTGACGACCCGACCAGCGTGGTGACCGTCGCCGACGGGCTCGCCTCGTTCGCCGGCCGCCGATGGCCGACCGAACGCCTCCACCTCGTCGGCAGCAACTTCGGCCGAGGCCCGGCACCGATCCGCTACCGGGACATCGCGTCCTGGACCTTCGACGGCGCCTGAACGCCTGACGGCGCGCGACGACGCGAAGCACCACTCACCCCCACCCGTTCAGGCCGCAACACCCTCCATGGCCTCCACGGCCTCCGCGCTCACCGAGGCCACGATCTCCTCGTCCTCGAAGTCGCCGGTGGGCGTGAAGCCGAGGGCGGTGTAGAGGGCGGCGGCGGGAGCGTTGTCGGGGTGGTACGAGAGACGGATCTCCGTACAGTCCGGCAGCGCGGCGAGACGGCGCAGCAGGGCACGCATCGTCGCACGGCCCACGCCCTTCCCCTGCTCGGCGGCGTTGACGACCATGCCGCCGATCCAGTGGGTGCCGTCCTCGTCGTCGTACGCCCACATCACATGCCCCACGACCTCGTCACCGGCCCGGACCGCGAGCGAGTTCCAGAGTCCGCCGCGCAGGGACAGCAGCAGGTAGCGCGCACCGAGGGCGGCCACGAACCGACGCTGGTCGTCGGCGGGCGCCACGTCGGCGACGTCGCGCCAGTTCTCGTCGGTGATGTCTTCGAGCACCACGCGCCGGTCCTGGCGGTCGGTGATTTCCTTCGTCATCAAGCTTGCTCTTTCCTTGAGGATGATCCGGCACAGAAGGCCCGTCCCACCGTGATCCCCTGATGGTCCGGGCGCCTACCGGTCCGTGCCGGCGCTCCTGGGCGGCCACGGCGAACGCGGGGACGGGGCCGGCCGGATTCGAACCGGCGTCCTCCCACATGCGGTGAAGGCGCGACAACCGCTGCGCTACGAGCCCCATCCCGCTCATGATCATAGGAGCGCCCCGCACCCCGCCGCATGCGCATTTCCCGGAGGAATCCCGCTTGCGGAGGGCGAGTCCGACGGACATCCTCGGAGTCGGCGAGGCGCGAGGCGACGAGCGCATGGCGATCGGCCTCTTTCACCGTGCGCGGCCCGGTCGTCGGACCGACCTGCCCGGTCAACCCTGTCAGCGACCACGGGAGTCGGCGTGCCGCGTTTCGCGCATCGGATCACCACGTACGACCCTGCCGATCGTGACGAGTACGGCAGCTACATCGGCGCCGAGAACCCCACCAGCGACCACGGCCCCGTCGAATCCGCCTACTTGGAGGCGGTCGTGGCCTTCGCCGCGGCCTCGGGGGTCGACCACCTGGTCATCCGCGATCCGCAGGCGGCCCCCGGGTTCACGCACTTCGGTCTGGAGCCGGCGCTCGAAGGGGGCGGGCTGGCCGGGCTCTTCCCGGAGCGGTTGCGGGCTTCGCCCTACGCTCACGTCGACGTAGCGGAGCTACGTGGGCGTTTCGGCCGTGCGTCGAGCGTGCGTGCCGGGCGGGCCGGACCCGGCGGGAATTGTCAGACAGGCCCTAAAGCGTGTTGCAGAAGGTCGGGTCCGGGCAGGTCAGAGCGGGCATCGTGGCTTGTCTGCTCATGCGGCGAGGGCGAGGTTGTGCATGTGGGCGACGGCTTGGACCGCGTGGTGGAGGCCGTTGCCGCGTTGGCGGCAGTCGCGGAGGATCTTGTAGTGCTTCATCCGGGCGAAGGCGTGCTCGACGCGGGCCCGGACTTTGCGGTGTTCGGCGTTGTCCTCCTCCTCGCCGGGCAGGAGGGCTCGTCCGGGGCGTTTGCGGTGTGGGACGACGAGTCCGGTGTTGATGTAGGCGCCGTCGGCCAGCACGGTCACGCCTTCGCAGTGCTGGGCCAGGCCGGAGTCCCGCCAGGCCCTTGCGTCAGCGGTGTTGCCGGGCACCGGCCGGGCCGCCGCGACCACGAGTTTCGTGTCCGCGTCGATGATGACCTGCACGTTCGCCGAGAACCGGTAGTTGCGTGAAGATGCCCCGACCTTCCGGTCGCGGACCGGGACGAGGGTGCCGTCCACGATCCACAACCGTTCTATCGCGTCGCCCGGACGGGCGGCCGGCTCGATCGCGAGTAGCGGCCGCAGCCGCTGGATGACCCGGCACACCGTCGCGGGCGAGACGCCGAACAGCGGCGCGAGCTGCCGCATGGTGAGGTTCGTGCGGTAGTACACGGCCACCAGCAGCACCCGGTCAGCCAGCGGCAGACACCAGGGACGGCCGCCACCGGGACCGTTCCCACCCCGTTCCCGGACGACCTTCACCAGTCGCTCGAACTGCCGCATCCGCAGGCCCGTGAACGTCTCCACCCACAACGGCTCAGCCCTCAACACCCCACGCATACAAGGGAAATGCCCACACCGCAGCCTTCTGCAACACGCTTTAGGAGCGGGTGGCGGTCGCACAGTCGTCGCCCGCGTCCGTCGTGCCGTTGTTCGTGTCGATCGGCTTGCTGCGGTCGTACGGATCGACCTGGCGGGACTCGTCGGTGGGCTGCTCGTCGGCCGTGCCGAAGGGCGGCACGAAGTAGCCGGTCGGGTCGGAGCAGCCGCCGTTGGTCATGTCGAGCGCGTACGAGACGAGGGACATCGTGCCCGGTTCGGTGATGACCTCGGCCGGGTCGTCCCAGCTCATCACCACCTCGCGCCGCACGATCGCGCGGACGACCTCGGCGTCACGCCCACCGTCGCCGGGCGGGGTGACCGGGTACACGAAGGTGACGTCCGCCGTCACCTCGACCGCCCCGCGCTTCCCCTCCCGATAGGTGAGTCGACCGCGCGTCTTGACCACGTCACCGACCAGCCGGGCCTGCTCCGGCCGGAAGCGGCTGAACAACAGCAGTGGGTCGGTTTCGGGAGTGGGCGCCGTCGACGACAGGGCGGTACGGAGATACTCCTGCACGTCCTTCTGGTGCGGGTTCAGCAGCGCGATCGCCTTCGTGGGCCGCTCGCCTTGCAGCACGCGGGAGTCGAGCCCCGCAGCCACCAGGAAGTCCCGACTCTGCCGCAGGGCTCGCTCGACCTGGGCGGCGTCCATCCAGCCGGTCGCCCTGGCCGGTGGCACCGTGATCCCCGCCGCTCCGTCGGCCCACCGGGCGGCAGGCGAACCCCGGAAAGGTTGGGCGAGCGTAGGGCGCAGATCCGGCTCGGCGCCGGGCGCCTCGCGCGGGCCCTCCGACTCGGCGGCCAACGGCGCCCTGTCCTGCGCGCCGTCGTCGCCACCGAGCCGGCCGACGACCAGCTGAGGGAAGAGCGCCACGACCAGGAGGGCCACGGCCGCCACAAACCCGGTCACGTACCAACCGGTGCGCCGGGGTCGGGGTCGGGCCGGTGAGTACGTACGCCGGCCCTTCGGCTGCCCCGAGCGCTCCCGCAACCGACGCTCCACCTCGCGGGCGCGTGCCGACGGCTCCACGGGGGCCTCGGCCGCACCCGTCACCGATTCACGGAGGAACCGCTCCCGCTCCTCGTCGGACACGGACGACCCGTCCTGCCCCCCAGCCCCGCTCACACCACACTTCCGTTCTTGCTCGACTGCTCGATGGCTCTCACTCGACCGTCTGATCAGTTGACTGTGCACCGGCCGATCAAGAGCCGCCCGCATGATCGCATGAGCAAGCCGCCGGCCTGCCGGGGCGGTGGGTGAAGTGTCAGGTCGCCGCACTGTCCGCCGACACGGGCGTGGGCGTGAATTCGACGACAGAACACGAGCGGGTGCAGGCACCAGGAGGACCCGGGGGGCTGCACCCGTGCGCCGAAGGTCGCGACGCGTGAGGCTGAAGGGGCAGTCACCGAGCCACACTTGGGGGAACTCGTGAACATCTCCACCTCGACGTCGTCGCGCAACAAGACCCGGTACCACGGCAGTCGCCGGGTGCAGGTGGCAGCCGTCTGCTGCGGCCTGCTGCTGAGCGCACCGACCGCCGTCGCCACGGCCGCCACCGCCGCCACCGCCGCCACTCCGCCCGCCGCCCAGGCCCAGGCCCAGACGCCGCACCAGGAGCGTGGCCGAGGCACGCTGGTGTCCGCCGAGAAGCTGTACACGCTCGCGACCCCGCAGGCCGTGGCCGCCGAACTGGGCGCGGCCGGGTTCGAGGACGACACCGTTCGGCACGGCGTGGTCGCGTACCGGCTGATCTACCGGACCGTTGACGCGTACGGACGACCCACCACGGCAAGCGGGTTGCTCGTGCTGCCGCTCGGCAGCGAGGGACGGCTGCGTGCGGTCTCCTTCGCACACGGCACCGGCAGTCACAAGGACGATTCCCCGTCCATGCGGCGTGCCGCGTTCGTGTCCGCGCCGGCGATCGCGCATGCGGCGGCCGGCGCAGCGGGGGTCGCGCCCGACTATCTGGGGATGGGCAAGGGACCCGGTCTGCACCCCTGGATGGACATCGTCTCCGAGACCACGGCGTCCCTGGACATGCTGAGGGCGGCCCGCGCCTTCGCTCCCCGCACCGGACATGTGCTGGAGCGCGAGGTCATGGTCACCGGCTTCTCTCAGGGCGCCTCGGCGGCGCTGGGGCTCGGCCGGGCTCTGCAAGCAGGTGAGGACCGCTGGTTCAGACTGGGCGCGCTGGCACCGGTCAGCGGCGCGTACGACTTCGGTGGCGCCGAGTTGCCCGCGCTGCTCGAGGGCAGGCTGGAACCCAAGTCCAGTGTGCTGTACGCGGCGTACACCCTGGTCGCGTTCAACCGGCTCCACCACATCTACGACAGTCCCGGCGAGGTGTTCCGGGCCCCCTATGCCGGCACCGTCGAGGCACTCTTCGACGGCGCCCACACAGGGGAGCAGCTGATGCGGGGCACCCCGGGCGCTCTGGACGAGCTGCTGACCGGGCACGGCCGCGAGGTGCTCGCGCATCCGACGGGGCCGCTGGCGGAGGCGCTGCGCGCGACCGACGCCGTGTGCACCGACTGGGCACCCCGTGTCCCGGTGCGGCTCTACATGGCTACCGGGGACGAGCAGGCCGTCACCGACAACACCGAGCACTGCCAGGCGGCTCTGCTCAGGAACGGCGTGGACGCCCCGGTCGTCGATCTGGGCGAGGTCGGCCACCACGGATCGCGTCACCTGGGGTCCAATGTGGCGGCCACGTCGTCGATCGTGCGCTGGTTCGGCGAGTTGCGGCAGGGATGACCGGAACGCCCCGGCTCCGCCGTCGCTGCTCCTTCGCTGAGGGCCGGGACGTCAGAGTGCCGGGAGGCCGCCGGCCGACGGAACCGGCTGCGGATTCCGCACAGCCCGTCCGCACGCTTTCCGTTCTACGCCGAGGGCGACGAGGAGGCACACGACGTGGCGGAAGAGTTGCGCGACCTCCTCTCCGGCATCGACGAGACCGCTCTCGTGCGCGATGGGTTCTGGGAGACCTTCTGCGACGACGTGGAAATGGGGGACTACGCGGACTGGGATGCATGATCCGGGACTGGTCCCCGGTTACGGTCAGCCATCCAGAGTCAGGCCGGTGGCAGCGATGCAGCCGTCGACGAGGGCAGGGCGGTACTTGATCTGCTTGAGGCTGCGCAGCGGATCCTCACCCGGCTCCCGTCCCTGGCCGACTCGAAGGGCGCGATCGTCTGGGACCTGAGCGTCGACTCCAGTGTGTGCCGCGCCCATCAGCACCAGGCCGCGGCCCGCAAGCAGGGTGACCTGCAGAAGATGCTGTCGGACATCGGCATCACCGCCGACGCGGCCCGGCGGGCACGGCCTGGGAAGGTCGCGCGGCGGGTTCACCACCAAGCTCCACCTGGCCGTCAAGCAGGGGCAGAAGCCCAAATCGGTCGTGGTGACGGCAGGACAGCGCGGGGGACTCGACGCAGTTCGAACCCGTGCTGGAAAGAGTCCGTGTGCCCCGCGTCGGGCCGGGCCGGCCACGTGTCCGCCCCGATCGGGTCCACGCGGACAAGGCGTAGGACTCCCGCAGCAACCGGTCCTACCTGCGCAGACGCGGGATCAAGGCCACGATTCCGGTTCCTGCTGACCGGGTCCGCAACCGCCTCGAACGCGGATCGCGGGGCGGCCGGCCGCGCTGGACACTAGCGACGGCTCTTTCGAGCGTCGCGTCGGAGCTGCTCGAAGCCAGCGCGCAGATTGAGGTAGTCGAGGGCGAGTGCCACACCGCGAGCAGCCCACTTCACTGCCGTCACCAGGACGTCGTCCACAGGATCCTTCCTAAGACCGACCGTGTTTCCCCTTCAGACTCCGCTACGGCCCAGAAGGTTGCGCCGTTGCCGCAGGGCGAGGTGGCACCCCAAGGGCGCGTTCCCCGAATGCATCGTCGGACTGCGACAGGATCCGAGGCTTTCGATACACGGCCTCATGCGTGTTGCAGAGGATTGTTGGGCGGGCATTTTCCCTGTATGCGTGGGGTGTTGAAGGCTGATTCGTTATGGGTGGAGACGTTCACGGGCCTGCGGATGCGGCAGTTCGAGCGGCTACTGAAGGTCGTCCGCGAACGGGGCGGGAACGGTCCCGGTGGCGGCCGTCCGTGGTGCCTGCACTGGCCGACCGGGTGCTGCTGGTGGCCGTGTACTACCGCACGAACCTCACGATGCGGCAGCTCGCGCCCCTGTTCGGCTGCTCGCCGGCGACGGTGTGCCGGGTCATCCAGCGGCTGCGGCCACTGCCGGCGATCGAACCCGCCGCGCGCCCGGCGGACGCGGTGGAGCGGTTGTGGATCGTCGACGGCAGAGCTCTCTTACGGATCACTCGGCGGTCGGCTTGATGGCTGTGTTCACGACTTCGAGAATCAGCCTTCGTTCACCCGTATCCGCTGCCATCTGGCGAACGCATTCACTGCGTCGGGCAGTTGGGGCGCGGTGCCGAAAGGGGAGAGTCTGCGCGCACGGATCCGGGTGACACCGCCGCGGCCCTGGCGGACCCAGGTCGGGTGGTGGGCACCCGTGGGCATCGGCCGTACCACGTCGAGGTGGACAGTCAGTTCCGTCCAACCGGTATGGCGCGTCAGTTCCAGGGCCTTGATCTCGTGCCAGGGCATGACCACGAGGTTGTTCGGCGGGCCCAGTCCGATACCGCGGCTGCTGAGGGAGAGGCCTTCCTTGGCCGCGCCGAGCAGGCCCAGGAGGCGTATGGCCAACAGGAAGGCAATGACCCCGGCCGTCGCCGGTACCGCGACGGGGAAGGCGTTCGTGCCGCTGAGCACGGCTCCGCCGACGAGTCCGGCCACCCCGAGCGCGTTGCGCAGGATCTGCAGGAACCAGGCGGACCTGCGAACGAAGTACACGGCAGCGGGAGGTGAGGGGTTCTCTGCTGTCACTGTCGGTGGCTGCGGCGGGTGGGGCGACGACGGCGGTGGAGGGGTAGGAGGGGGCGGTTCGTCGTCCAGCACCGTGGCGTCGTGCGTCGGCACGGCCCCGGCGTGTGCCGCACACAGGTCGAGCAGTTCGAGTGGGCTCGGGCGGCGGAAAGGCTCCTTGCGGAGGCAGGCGAGGACCACGGGCCGTAGTGACGGCGGCACCGTGGAGACGTCCGGGTCCTCGTGCACCACCCGGTACATCAGCCCCGCGGGCGAACCATGGCCGAACGCGCTACCGCCGGACGCCGAGACGAGGACCGCACCGAGAGCGAACACGTCGCTCGCCCCCGTGACCGGGCGTCCGAGAGCCTGCTCTGGCGAGTGGTACCCCGCGGTGCCGACCACCACACCGTCGGTCGTCAGCCGGGACTCCTCCAAGGCCCGGGCGATCCCGAAGTCCAGGACGCGGGGGCCGTCGGGGGGCAGCATGATATTGGCGGGCTTCAGATCGCGATGCACGAGCCCGTGGCCATGGATCGCCTTGAGTGCCTCGGCCAGCGACGCGGCAAGCCGCCACAGCTGCTCTTCGGAGAGCTGTCCGCGCCGGGCGACCTCCGCCTGCAAGGTCGGCCCCTCGACGTACGCGCTGGCCATCCACGGCTGCGGGGCGTCCGGATCGGCGTCGACCACCGCCGCCGTATGGAAGCCCCCGACCTTTCGGGCAGCCTCGACCTCCTGGCGGAAGCGTTCCCTGAACCGGGGGTCGGCGGCGTACTCGGGCCGGATGACCTTGATAGCCACGAACCTTCCCGACCGCGAACGCGCCAGATAGACGGAACCCATACCTCCGCTGCCCAACAGGCGAACGACCGTGTAGTCACCGATCCGCTTCACGGTCGCCCAACCCCCACCTCACCTCGCGCCGCACGAGCTCCGGCGGGACCACGCCCGGCACGAGCACCCCAGGGATCCCATGGCGTCCCTACGTCTTGCGCCATGCTCAGGAGTCTCGCGCCGGCTGTCGAGCCCTGATCCGGCCAAAGTGATCCGGTGGTGCGCTCCGGTCTGTTCCCACTTCTCACCGACACGTTCAGGGCTGTCAGCTCGCAGTCGTTCTCAGAATCCACAGCGACGCACCGACGCGGTCTCCCGCCACGTGTCCCCATGGGGGCCTCTCTCAAGCCCTCAAGGTCAGACGGGCGGCATCAGATCGCTCTCGCTGACGGTGTACGTCAGCAGGGGGTAGACGAAGTCCGTTTCCTCGTTCTCGCGGCGCCGCAGTTGATAGAACTCGCGCCTCTGCTCATCGTCGGCCGACATGAGACGCGCACCCTGCGGGAGATATGCATGTCCCTCGCGAAACCTTACGAAGGTCTTCGCCGTTCGAAACGTCACGCCCAACCATTGATTGTCCGCTGCCCGAGCGTGTGCGTCCAAGACGATTTTGTGCTTGAGTCGCCGATTCGTGTCGACGGAGAACGCGACGAAGCTGTTGTGGGCGAGGGGGATCTCGAACTTCTCGCCATCGGGCCCCTTCGATTCGAAGATCAGCTTCCTCGACGGGATCGCTTCGGGATGTTCGTAGCAGGAGAAGACGGCGATAAATGACTCGTCGGACAGATCGATGGCTTGGTCGGAATGACTGCCCATGGTTTTGTAGGCGTTCGTGTAGCTCTCGATGAGTGCGTTGTTGAAGCCGACGGAAAGTTCCACACGTTCCTGGATCTGTTGCGCCAGCCGTTCGTGCACCGTCCGGAATCGCTGCGTCGGGACGGTGTATCGACTGGTAGTGCGCACGAGTGGCACGCCGCCCGTGTCGTCGACCTTGGTGAGCACGGCCCCTCGCCGGCCTTTTCCTACGGCTTCCCAACGAACCGACGCGGACAGCTCCGCAAAGAGATTCTCCTCGGTCGGCAAAGCGCACGAGAGGATCTCATCCGAGATCCTAGACTCGCGGGGCATCATAGTCTCCCGCGTTCATACTGAAGAGAAGTTCGTCGCCGTAGTCAATGAAGGACGAGGTCCTGTTCTCCTCGGCGTACAGCCTGCGCAGCTCGTTCATGCCGGCCGGTGTGGGGGGACCCAGCTTCACCAGGTCTCCGGCCACCTTGAGGAACGTGTGGCCGTTCTTGTGAACGGCTTCGGCACCCGAACAGCGCACCACGTATCCCAGGCGGGTCGGGAGCGACTCGGCACCCAACATCGAGGGCCGGATTTCGTGCGTATACAGACGGTTGGTGGACAGCGGCATGAAGAACACGGAGCCGGGATAGAGAGTCAGGGTGAACTGCGAAGGGAGCGTCACCCCGTCGCGTTCCTCGGTCGGATCCTTGAGGCGAAAGTGGAGTCTGGTCAGCCCACTGACACCCTTCACACCGTAGTCGAAGGGGTCTTCCGCCAGGGGCTGCAGCTCGTCGAGCCGGTCATAGAAGGTACAGAAAGCCATGATGCCATTGACCGGCATGTCCTTGGTCTTGTCCGCATGGGCCGATATCTTGGCCTTCGACTGCTTACGCTCGGCCGTGGCAAGGGTGTTGTGGTAGATCTGAGCCAGGACGTGATTGAGCGGTGCCTGGTTCCGGAAGACGACTGCGGCCTCGCGGTTCAGATCCTCGACGATGCGCGTGTCGGTCGAGCGGAAACTCTCGGTCGGCCCCGAGAGATTCGTGGAGCACCGAAGCAGGCGGAAATGCAGGTCGTCACCGTTTCGCGCGACAGGTGTCAGATAGATTCCGCTGCGGTGGGCTGTTCCAGGCTTGGTGGACTCCGTCAGGGACTGGAACGCATGCTCCCCACTGATCCGTCCGAAGTAATCGTCGTCGAGTCCGAAAAAGCGGCGATAGTACACGCCGACGCCGTGTACGCGGAGGGGAACTCGGCCGAGGTCGACGAGGGTCCACGATGTCTCGACGCCCTCGCGGTAACCGCGCGATAGCTCCCGGATGACGCATACCCGGGCAGCCGCATGCAGGTGGCGGCCGCTGATCCCGGATACGTCGCCACATAGATAGACGGTCTTCCGCGCGAGGTCGAGCACACCGGAAGCAAGGTCCTCTGGCGTGATGGTGGACCCGAAGAAGTCCCTGATCAAGTCGTTGGACTGCACCGTCGAAGGCGCAACCAAGATGTTGCTCGCATCCTCAATGCACGCTTCTGTCAGCTCTGTTGTGTACATCAACCGGTACCTGTCATTCGCGGACCTTGGTGGATTGCTCGAAAGCCGTGGACACGGCGACGGCCCGCACTCTTTCGTCTGCGTTGCGCAGCGTGAACGAAAGGAGACGGACCGTTGAGCCTTGATGCTGCCACGGGGCTCGACGGCGGGCAACGGGTTCTGCCGTACGGGCGGTATGCGGAGGAGCTACTCGGCGAGGCCGGGGCGGACGGCCTGCGGCGATCCGGCTGCACCAGCCCCGGTGATGCCGATGGCCCGAGGGGTTGGCGTGCGGGGCCGACGGGACCGGGTAACCTCTTTGTCATGTTCTTCCAGACTCCGATTTACGAGTGAGCGCGTGACAGGCCCCTGCTGACGCCCTTCGACGTCGCTGCCCGTCCCCCACCGATGAATCCGTCGATTACTTCACATCAATACCGGGAGAACCCATGACCGTGAGCAAGAACATCAACAACCCCGTGGGCCAGGGCGGCGGCCAGCGCAAGAAGCAGTCCCGCACCGAACGGGCGAACAACGGCCCCCACCGCAACCTCGACCGCCAGGGTGCAGCCGACCAGAAGGCGGAGCTGGTGCGCAAGATGCGCGAGAAGGCAGCCGCAGCCGGGGGTGCCGGGCAGGCGGACGACGACACCGCACAGAGCTGACGCACCACCGCCGCAGGGCGGCACCAGACAGGGCAGGGCCCGGACCGCGACGCGCGGTCCGGGCCCTGCTGCCGTATCGCGCCATCGCGGTGAGGGAGCGGCCCCGGTGCGGGCAGCGGGCCGCGCGTACTGGACAGCCGGTTCCGGAAGTTCGAGCAAACCCCTTGCCTAATGGTCAAGAGGTGTTGACCATTAGGCCCATGCCTACCGATGATCTTCCCGAGACGTTCCACGTCACCACCGACGAGCAGCTACGCGCCGTTTCCAATCTCACGCGTCACCGGATCATGGCCGTGCTCCGCTTCGAGCCGGCGACGATCACGCAGATCGCCGAGCGCGTGGGGCTTGCGAAGGGGAGTTCCAGCTACCACGTACGACTGCTGGAGCGGGCCGGCCTGGTGAAGGTGGTACGAACACGGAAGGTCCGGGGGGTCACCGAGCGGTACTACGCCATGGCCGCGCGGTCGATCGTGCTGCCGGATCCGGGCGAGGGAGGGCCGGATGTGCTGATGCGGCATGCGGTGGCCGACCTGGAGGCAGCCCCGGTGGATGCCGAGCGGCACGTGCGGATGGCGCATCTGCGGCTCACCGAGGAGCAGTTCGCGGAGCTGGGGGCGCGGCTGCAGGCACTGGCGGACGAGTACCGGGAGCTGTCCGATCCGGCACTGCCGGACGCGTCGCTCGTCTTCGCACTGTTCCACCCGACACCGCGCGAGCAGGCCGAAGGAGACGCCAAGTGACCTCGGACGTTCGGAAGTTGCCGACCGGATTCGGACGGCTGTGGACTGCGCAGACGGTGTCCTCGCTCGGTGACGGGGTGTCGCATGCCGCGCTGCCGCTGCTCGCGTTGACGTTGACGCGGGATCCGATGGCGCTCGCCGTCGTCACGGCCGCCGGAACGCTGCCGTGGCTGCTGTTCGGGGTGCTCGGCGGCGCACTGGTGGACCTCTGGGACCGCCGGCGCACGATGTGGGTCGCGGACGCGGCGCGTGCGGTGCTGCTCGCGATACCGGCGGCAGCGGCCGCGCTCGACGTGCTGAGCATTCCGCTGCTCGCGGCCGTCGCCTTCCTGCTCGGCCTCGGCGGACTCTTCTTCGACACGGCCGCCACGGCCTATCTGCCGGATCTGCTCGGCCGGGACCCCGCGCTCCTGGAGCGCGCCAACTCCCGCCTGCGCGGCACCCAGACCGCCGCGTCCGGCTTCGCCGGTCCGCCTGCCGGCAGTGCCCTGCTCGCGCTCGGGCGGGCGGTTCCGCTGCTCGCCGACGCGGTGTCGTTCGCGCTCTCCGCACTGCTCGTACGGTCGCTGCCTGCCACACCCCGGCCCGTACCGCAGGCGCGTGAGTCGCTGCTGCGGCAGGCGCGGGCCGGCGCCTCGTACGTATTCCGGGATCAGTTGCTGCTCGGGCTCGCGCTGCGTCCGGCGGTCGGGAACATCGCCTTCCTCGCCGTGGAGACCGTGCTCGCCCTCTTCGCGCACGATCGTCTCGGCATCGGCACCTTCGGCTTCGGCCTGCTCCTCACGGCGGAGGCCGCGGGCGGTCTGCTCGGCGCGGGCATCGCCTCCTTCCTCGGCCGACGGCTCGGCACCGGCACCGCGCTCACCTGCACGGCCGCGGTCGAGGGGCTCGCCATCCTGGGTCTTGCCGTCGCCCCGAACCCGTACGTCGCCGGCCTCGCGCTCGCCGTCTGCGGAGCGGGCATGGGCGCCACGATGGTGCTCGGCCCCTCCCTCCGACAGACGATCGTCCCCGCCCACCTGATGGGCCGGGTCGCCTCCACCTCCCGCATGCTCGCCATGTGCGCCGCCCCGTTCGGCGCCTTCCTCGGCGGCTGGCTGGCCACGGCCTACGACGTACGCACCCCGCTCTACGCCGCCGCCGGCCTCCTCCTCACCATGACCGCCGTCACGTCGACCATGACGAGCAACCGCCAGGTCGAGGCGGCGCTGCGCGCCGCCGCCCCGGCCGATGATCCGGATCACCCGGAATCCCGGGATCCCGCTCAGGAGGCTGCCGTTTAGGGCTCCGCGAGGTCGTTGAGCCGGTGCTTGAGGCGAGCGGACGGTTGAGGCGAGCGGGTGCTTGAGGTGGGCGGGTGCTTGAGGCGGGCGGGTGCTTGAGGCGGGCGGGTGCTTGAGGCGGGCAGCTGAGGGAGCGCGGCGCGGGCAGCTGAGGAAGCGAGGCGCGGCGCTTCAGGACACGAAGCCCACGACACCGAAGCCCGGGCGCGTCTCCACGTGCCGGAGCCAGCCGATGACGTCCATGACGGCGTCCACCGCCTCCGGTTCCAGCGGCGGTGCGTGGCCGGCCTGCTTCGTCTGCTCGAACTGCTCCAGCGCCTCCAGACATCGGTCGTGCGTCCACTCTCCGCAGCGCGGCAGGTCGGAGGACGGGACGCCGGCGGGGAATCCGCCGTACGAGCCGAACTCCGCCACCGAGACCGCGGTGATGCGCAGCGCGCGCAGTGCCTCGTCGACCGTCTCCAGCCAGTCGCCCCGGAAGGGGCTGAAGCACGAGTTGTCGAGGAAGGACCCGGTCAGGGAGCACAGTCGCTTGTACGCGTAGCCGTACATGAAGGAGTACCGGCCGTCCTCGGGGAACGGGCCGCCGTACACCACCGTCCGAAGCGCCTCGTGCGCGGTGGGGGCACCCTCCGCTATCTCCGAGGAGAACCAGCTGTCGTCGGAGGCCAGCTCGTCGCCGAAGCTGTCGCGGACGACCTGGAGCAGCTGGTCGTCGCGCGAACCGACGAGGGCGCGCGCGGCCTTGGGGTCGAGGAGGTACACGCTCAGGGAAGAACTCATGTGATCACGTTAGCCATGGGGACTGACAACGAGCCCGAGAGGAGAGCGCGCACCGCGCCCCGGGCTCGGGGCGCGTGGATATCCGTGTGCGAGCGGTGTCCGCCTCCGGCACGATGACCGGATGGAGCGCCCCCTTCACGTACCCGAACTCGCCGCCGACGGTGGTGTCACGCTGCGCCCGTGGCGTCTCTCGGACGTACCTCTCGTCCGTGAGGCGTCCGAGGACGACTACATCCCGCTCACCACGACGGTGCCCAGCCCCTGGTCCGCGTCGGCGGCCCACGCGTTCGTCGAGAGACAGTGAGCTCTTTCAGAGTGGCCACTGATCGGGTGACGGGCCAGCGTCCCGCAACGCACGAGGCTCCTGTGCCGTTGAGAGAGGTGTTCGACGTCTCAACTCATCAGCGCAGGAGCCTCGTTGGTTCCCTATCCTGCCGCACTCGACCTGCCTCATGCTCTGGTCGAGTGGGTATCCATGCTCATCGTCACCCGTGAGGGTGACCGCCGCTGCAAGCTGCCGCCCCACCAGCGTGCTCTTGTGGGCCTGGTCTACCTTCGCCGGCACGACACGCTCGCGCAGATCGCCGCCGGCTTCGGCATATCCGTCGGCACCGCCCACGCCTACGTCACGGCCGTCGTCGAGCATCTGTCCGGCCGGGCGCCCGGTCTCCTGCGGGTCCTGCGCGAGGCCGATCCGGACTACGTCCTGCTCGACGGGACGCTCGCTGAGTGTGACCGGGTCGGCGACAGCCGGGCGGACTTCTCGCAGAAGCACCGCCGTCACGGCGTGAACGTGCAGGTCGTGGCGGATGCCGCGGGCAAGCTGCTGTGGATCTCGCCCGCGCTGCCCGGCCGCACGCACGACCTGACCGCGGCCCGTACCCACCGCATCATCCGGATCTGCGAACGCCAGGGCGTTCCCGTCCTCGCCGACCGCGCCTACATCGGCGCCGGCCCCTGGGTGACCACACCGATCAGACGGCTTCCCGGCCGGGACCTCACCACGACCCAGCAGACGATCAACCGGGCCCTGTCGGCGGCACGGGCGCCGGTCGAACGAAGCATCGCAAGGCTGAAGTCCTGGCGAATCTTCCGCCGGGCCCGCTGCAGCCCCAACCGCATGACCGCCATCGCCGCAGCCATCCTCACCCTTGAGCGTCAACGCTGAAAATGCTCAGTGGGACCGGGCGACTTCGGGGGCCGGGTATCCGTTCGTCATCGTCGACGCCGAGGGGCGTCCTGTCGGCAATGTCGGGCTGTGGTTGAGGGACTCGGCGCAGGGCCGCGCCGCCCTGGGCTACTGGGTCGTGCGATCGGCGCGCGGTCAGGGTGCCGCGGCGACGGCCTTGCGGGCCGTCGCCGGGTGGGCCCTGCGGGAGCTGCGGATCCCACGGCTCGAGCTGTATGTCGAGCCGTGGAACACGGCCTCCGTGCGGACCGCGGAGCGCGCGGGCTTCCAGCGCGAGGGGCTGTTGCGGTCGTGGCAGCAGGTGGGTCCCGAGCGTCGGGACATGTTCATGTACTCGCTGCTCGACGGGGACCGGGAGTGACGGCGCCCCGTCCCGCGACCACTTCGCGGCCGGTTTCTCGTCAGGCGTAGGGGTCGAAGGCGATGCCGGACGGCTTGGCCTTCGCCAGGTGGGCCTCGAAGTTGCCGTCCTTGAGGCCGAAGACCGCGCTGCCGAAGTCGGCCTGCGTGAGCTTGTCACGTACGCCCGCCGGGTAGCCGTTCCAGCCGACCAGGCTCGGGAACTGCCAGGTGTACTGGTGGTTCTCGGGCGGCTCGTCGTTGGAGTTCGCGGGACGGAAGCAGTGCGTGCTGATGCCGTCCTTGTGGTAGACGATCTTGGGGTGGGTGCCGTCCCAGCGGATCCGGTCGCGGCCGTACACCGAGAAGCCCCCGTGGGCGGAGGTCGACACGTACTGCGCCTGGTTGTTCTGCACCCACACCACGACGTGCTCCCAGTCGTGGCGGTGTCCCCCGAGCCCGCTGCCTGCCACGGCCTGGTCCTTCTCGAAGTACAGGCCGTAGATGATCGCGCACCAGCCGTTGTTGCACTTGTACCGCGCGTACCCGTTGGTGTTCGTCAGGTCCCACGAGTCACGGCACTGGCCGTTCAGGGCGCCGGAGGGGTTGAGCCCGCCGTTGACCGTCCCGTCGGCCCCGATGGCCGGGGTGGGGTAGCAGCCGTCCGTGTCGTAGTCGAACGCCGGCTGGAACGTCTGCTCCAGACCGTCCGCGTTCGCGGGCAGGGCAGGCGGCGGGGCGGCGAAGGCGCTGCCCGGCAGGGCGACGAGCAACGCGAGCGAACTCCCGAGGGTGAGTGCCCCCTTGACGAGGTGGCGCGTGATCCTCACTCTGACTCCTTGACCTGGGCTCGACGACGCGCGCGGCGCGCGGCGCCAGTGACATGCCCATTCCAAGAATCCGGGAATCGTCCGCGGCCTCGGCACTTCGCCGCGCCGTGGCCCGCGCCGGAACCTCAGCCGAATCCCGCATCGGAACCCGCATCGGAGCCCACACCAAGTCCCGCCTCAGCCCCACGCGTTCGGTTCAGCCGCTCAGGCCACGCCCCGCGGGCGGAACTGGACGCTGATACGAGGCCCGACGGCACGGCTCGTCTTCGGGACCGCGTGCTCCCAAGCGCGCTGGCACGAACCGCCCATGACCACCAGGTCACCGTGGCCCAGGGGCAGCCGGAGCGCGACGGGGCCGCCGCCGCGCGGCCGGAAGGCGAGGTCGCGGGGGTCCCCGAGGGAGAGGATGCCGACCATCGTGTCCTGTGTGGCGGAGCGGCCGATCCGGTCACCGTGCCAGGCGACGCTGTCGCGCCCGTCGCGGTAGAGGCAGAGACCGGCGGTCACGAAGGGCTCGCCCAGCTCGCGTGCGTAGTGGCCACTGAGGGCCTCGCGCGCTTCGAGGAGCGCGGGGTGCGGGAGCGGGGCGCCCTCGCGGTAGTACGCGAGGAGGCGCGGTACGGCGACGACGTGGTCGTACATCCTGCGCTCCTCGGCCTGCCACGGCACGCTCCCGGCCAGCTCCTCGAACAGGGCGCCGGCGCCGTGGAACCAACCGGGCAGGTGGTCGACCCACGCGCCTCCGTCACCGAGGGCCGTCCGTCGGATGCCGCTCAAGGGGCCGGGCCCCATGTCGGAGCCCTGGTCGAAGAGGGATCCCTGGAGACCCGGGAGGCCAGGGCGGGCGGGAAAGGCAGGGCGTGGCGCGGTCATGGTTCCAGCATAGACACATCTTCGAACACGTGATCGAATCCGTGGCCTCGGGAACCCCACTCGGGGATCACGGGCGTAGCCCTCGGCGTGCACGGACTCCGTCAGCCAGAAATCGCGTGCCGCCTCCGAGGCCGGGGATCTAGCCTGTGGGCGTGCATCAGCTCCGAGGGCGCGATCGGCGCCCGGCCCGCCGCGCCGCACCCGCGTCCGCGTCCGCCGGGCGCGCGGCCTCGCCGGTGGAGCTCGCGGGGGCCCGTGTCGTGCTCGTCGGCTACTTCTCCGCGAAGGAGAAGCGCTTCGGCGCGCTCATGGACGCGGCGGCCGCCGCACTGACCGCGCGCGGCGCCCGGGTCGAGGGGCGGATCGTGCAGCGGCGGGGTGTCTCGCACGGTGGGGTCGCGAAGATGACCTGGCCGTTCTCCTCGCGGACGCTGCTCGGCTCCGGAAAGGTCCGTGAAGTCGCGGCTGCCTGCGAGGCCGCCGATGCCGACGCCGCGGTCTTCGTCGCCTCCTTGACGGAGCACCAGCAGTGCGTACTGACCGAGCTGCTCGGCTGCCGCGCGGTGAGCCTCTCCGAGGCCCTCGCCGCCGGCTGACAGCGAGCCCGGCTGCCCTCTCGGCCGCGCTCGCGCCGTGCGGCTCCGTCAGCTCTCGCCCGGCGACCCGGCCAGGTCGGCGGTGAGCTGGTGGTCGGCCCAGACATAGGTCTCGGGCAACAAGTCGGCTACGGGGACGGCCCGGAGGCGGTCGCCGGACCCGACGATGACCTTCAGGTCCGGGAAGTAGTCCAGCAGGACCTGACGGCACCGTCCGCACGGAGGCACGACCCCCCGGTCGCGGTCTCCCACGGCGACGATCGCGACCAGGTCGTAGGCGCCCTGGGCGGCTGCCGCGCCGAGGACGACCAGCTCGGCGCACGGGCCTCCCGTGAAGTGGTAGGCGTTCACGGCGGTGACGATCCGGCCGTCCTGGGCGCGGGCCGCAGCCGCCATGGTGTGGTTGTCGCCCCGGCAGCGGGTGCGCGCGATGTCGGCCGCGGCCTGGACGAGTTCGTGGTCTACCTGCTCTGCCTGCGTGGTCATCTTCCCTGCTTCCGTACGGTGTCACGCGACGATGACCCGGGCGGCGGCGGTACGCAAGCGGATATCGACCGGCCCCCGCGGACGGCTACGACGGCGCCGGGGTTCGGACGACCGCGCCGGGTTTCACTCGCCGTGCCGGTCCGGCTCGGAACGGATCGGGCGGTCGACGCGGTAGACGTAATGGGCGCGGTCGTCGATCGGGTTGTCGGGTTCGAGAGAGGCCTCCGCGACTCGGTGCAGGCCCGCCTTCTCCAAAGCCCGCCAGGACGCTCGGTTGGCCGTGTGGACAGGGACGATGATCGCGGTGGCCTCGGGATGGTCGCTCCAGGTCGCCGCGACGATCGCCCGGATCACGCGTACGCCATGGCCACGGCCGGTCAGGAGGGGATCTCCGATCAGGTAGTCGATCGCCATCGACCCGTCCGGCACGTCGACCTCGGCCGCCGCCAGCTCGGCCCGGTAGGCGGGGTAGTCGGCGAAACTGCAGCGCTGCATGAGGCCGATCGGTTCGCCGTCGAGGAGTACGAGCAGGTCCTCGGACGGCTCCTCCCCGCGGGCCGCGGGGCCGAAGTCGCGCGCGACGGCCTCGGGTGAGGTCTCGTGGTTCCACCAGCGTGCGACGTGCGGCTGGGCCAGCCACTGCCCCAGCAGCGGGAAGTCGGGTTCACCGAGTCGGCGCCACGTGATCATCAGGACTCCTCGACGGTTCGGCAGTTCGATGGGGAGATGGCTCGATGGGGAGACAGGGACGGGGCGATCGGGCGTCGCCGTGGTCGTGGTCGTGTGTCACGCAGCGTAAGCCGCCGCGACCGCCGATTCCGGTGGAAATGCGTTTCGTGCCGTGCGGCGGACGCCCTACGGTGACGCGGTGGCGATTCAGATGATCATTCTCAACGGTGGTTCCAGCTCGGGGAAGTCCGGGATCGTACGGTGCCTGCAGGACGTCCTGCCCGATCCGTGGCTCGCGTTCGGGTGCGACTCCTTCGTCGACTCCCTGCCCGCGAGGATGCAGGCGTCGGACGACGGGATCGCGTTCGCGGCGGATGGCGAGGTGACCGTCGGAGCGGACTTCCTCGCCCTGGAGGCGGCCTGGCGGGAGGGCGTCGCGACGATGGCCCGCGCGGGCGCGCGGATCATCATCGACGACGTCTTCCTCGGCGGGGCCGCGTCCCAGGAGCGGTGGCGGAAGGCCCTCGGTGAACTCTCGGTGCTGTGGGTCGGCGTGCGGTGCGAGAGCACCGTCGCCGCGGGCCGTGAGGTCGCGCGGGGCGACCGCGGCAGGGGAATGGCGGCGTTGCAGGCCCACGTGGTGCACCAGGGCGTGTTCTACGACCTGGAGGTGGACACGACGCACACCGAGTCCCTGGACTGCGCGCGCGCCATCGCCGCCCGCGTCGGCTGACTGAACCGAATCGACCCACTCCACCGGCCGAACCGGCCGAGGGGGCGCGTGCGTCACTCCCCCGGCGCGACGACCACCACCTCGTCGCGCGGATGCCAGTGACGGACGTGGGCCTTCGGAGGGTTGAGGCGCACCCCGTGGTGCGGGGCGGTCGCCGACCGGGTGTGGGAGCGGTAGCCGATGGCGCACGCTCCTTGCCCGGCTGCCGAGGCCACCACCTCGGCGAAGGACGCCGTTCGCCCCGTCGTGACGTAGTGGGAGGCCGGGCGGAGGTGAAGGGCGTTCCCCTCCGCGGAGAAGAGCTCCTCGAACACACCCGTCAGGTGCGGGTTCTGGGAGATCTGGGTCATGAGGAGGCCGATCAGCCGACCGCTGACGACGAAGTCGGCCCCGGGGGCCACGGGGGCGATCAGCCGGTTGCGGTCGTCGGTCATCTCGGTGACGACGGGGACGTGCCGCCCGCTCTCCCGCTCCCGTGCCCGCAGGTGGAGGAGGGTGACGAGGGTCCCGTCGTCCGGGTCGTCGTGACCCTCGCGGTGGTCGGGGCCGAGGACGATGACGGCGTCGTACCCGGTGACGTCCAGGCCGTCCATCGTCTCCCGCAGGGTGGGGTCGGCGGGGCGGTGGACGACCGACAGGCGGTGGCCGACCGATCGGGTGACCGTCCGGATCGCGGCGAGGGTCGTGGCACGCGGCTCGGCCACCACGTCGAGGACCGAGCCGGCCGGTGTACGACGCGATAACTGGCCGGCGATGCGGTGGGCCCGGCGGTTCCATCCCAGGAGGAGGAACCGTTCGGGTTCCGCGAAGGGCGTCGGCGGGGACGCGGGAGCCCGCGTCGCCGGCGGGGACGCGGGAACCCGCGGAGGAGTCGGCGACGGCGCGGGAGCCTCCGCGGGGCCGTGGGGCGAAGGTCCGTCCACGGGGCCGGCCGCGGCGATGCGGGTCGAGCCCGCGTCCTCGGCGACCACCAGCAGACCGTCGCCCGCCAGGAAGCGTGTGTCGCGAGGCGGGTTGAGTGCGACCGTACCGTCGCCCTGGACGATGCCGACGGCGCTCGACTCCGGGCACGCGCCCGCGACCTCCCCGAAGGCCCTGCCGAGCAGCCCCGGTTCCCGCACGGTGTGGAACTCGTGGCCGGCGAAGTCGAGCAGCTCCTGGTGGACCAGGGAGAGCCCGGGCCGGCGGGCGCACTGCACGAGGAGCCGCGCGGAGATGTCGTCCATGTCCAGGACGGTGGCCCGGTCTCCGCCGGCCAGCCGGGCGGCCGCGAGGTAGCGGTCGTCGCGTACGGCGGCGATGACACGCACCGGGTGGTGCTCCCCCACCGCGGCGGAGAGGGACAGCAGGGCCTTGACGACCTCGACGTCGCCGCGCGGGCTGTCCCTCGGCAGGACGAGGACGCAGTCGGCGGTCTCCGGGCTGACACGCGCGAGCGCGACCGGATCGGTGGGACGGCCGGTGCGGCAGATCAGCCGGGTGCGACCGGTGCCGCCGACGGTGGCCCGGAGCTCCTCCTCCATGTCGGCCATGGTGTGGTCGGCGAGCACCACGACGACGCTGTCGCGCCGGTGGGCCTGGGCGGTGACCAGTTCGGTGACGACGGTCGGGATCTGCTCGGACCAGCCGAGTACGGCGGTGTGCCCGCGTTCCAGGACCGTGGAGTGCCCTCGGTCGAGGGCGATCAGCTTGTCGGTGATGCCGGTGGTGATGAGGCTGACCAGGGTGGAGACGTAGAAGAGCGCGATCAGGGCGAGGAGGACGGACAGGGCGACCCGGAGGGGCGGGCCGACCTCGCCGCCGAGCCGGAGCGTCTGCCCGGTGCTTCGCCACACGGCAGCGATCCGCGAGCCGAGGGACGCGGGGGCGCGGTGGTCGGTCCACACCAGCAGGACGCTGACGGGGACGACGAGGATCAGGCAGGCGAGGGCGAGCCAGCCGACGAGTGCGGGGGTTCCGCGGGTCAGGGTGGTGTCGAACCAGTAGCGGAGGCGGTCCCCGACGGCATCGGCCCGGAAGCGCCGCCGTCCGCCGGGCACCGACGTCCCCCCGACCCCGACCCCGCCCCTGCCCCCGACCCCGACAGGGCCACCTCCCCCGCCGCGGCCGACACGGCCGGGGACGCGGCCCCGGTCCCGGCCCCGGCCGTGCCCCCCGCCCGATGTGGCTCCCCGCTGTCCGGGAACGACCTTGTTGTCTTCTTTGCGCACATCAGCAGCGTGGCGCCCCGCCGTGATCGACGAGGTGCCATCACGGCACATTCATCCCATCGTGACTCGGCCCTCGGCCCAGGCTCCGACGGCGTCCTCATCCCCCCGGCACACGGAGCCCGCCCTGGCATAGGCTGCGCTCAGCATCGGCGCGGCGGAGTGGGGGCGGAGCACATGACGGCTGAGGCGGTACAGCGGTGGGGATCGGTCCTCGATTCCGTCGTGGTGTACGCGCAGGGCGCGGTCTGCCGCCGCCTGGCCCGGGGACGGGTGTCCCCCGACGGCCGGGTACGGGTGACCGGGCTGCCCCGCTCCCTGGACCCCGGCTCGCTGCGCGCCCGGGTCCTGGACGGCCCCGGAGTACGCGTGACCGGCGCGCGGGTGGAGGTCGAAGCCGAACCGCTCCCCGCCGGTACGCCCGACGAGTTGCGGCGCGAGGTCGACCGGCTCGGCGACGTGTTCGCGGCTACGCAGGAACGACTGGAACGGCAGACGAAGCTGATCGCGGAGGTCGTCTCCCTGCGCCCGGTCGCCCCGGCCCGCAAGCGCGACGACCCGCACCGCCGCGCCCCGGTCGACGCGTGGCTGGAGCTGGCCGACTTCGTCGACGAGCGGCTCACACGCCTCCACGCCCGACTCGTCGAGCTGGAGGAGGCGCTCGAGACCGTCGGGCACGAGCTCGACGTCGCGTCGGACCGGCTCCGCCGCGCCTCCACCGACGCCCCGTCGGCACACGTGGAGACCTCGGTCTGCGCGGTACTGACCCTCGACGGAACCGGAGACGGAGCCGGATCCGGGACCGGGACCGGGACCGGCGCCAGTGACGTGGCCGGGGAGGGGGAGGTGACGGTGGAGTTGGAGTACGGGGTGCCGGGCGCCGTCTGGGTGCCGACGTACCGTCTCACCCACCGTCAGGGCGACGACACCGGCCGTCTGGTGCTGCGCGCCTCGGTCGCGCAACGCACCGGCGAGGACTGGGCGGGCGTGCGCATCGCCCTGGCCACCGCCGACCTGCGGCGCCGGACCGACCTGCCGAGGCTCCGCTCGATGCGCATCGGGCGGCGACAGGCCGCCCCTGCGCCGTCCGGCTGGCGCGAGCCTCCGGCCGGGCTCGCCGATCTGTTCTCCGGTTACGGCGCGGAGGGCCCCCGCCCGACCTCGCCCGGCCCGTCCTCGGCCGCCGCGGCGGGCTCCGCATACGCCCCCGGCTCCGCACCCGGTCCCGTTACGCCACCGCCACCGCCTCCGGCGCCGCAGGCCTACGGCGCTCCCCCGACAGGGTTCGGCGGTGGGATGCCCGCTCTGACCGGGCTGCCCGCCCACGACCGGTCCTTCACGGGCGCCCCGGCCCCCCTCGCCCGCATGGCTCCGTCCGCGCCGGCGGCTCCCGGGGCCGCCGCGCCCGTGCCTCCGCCTCCGCCGCCCGGCCCGCCGCAGCCGAGCGGTGCCGAACTCGACTACGCCGGCCTCGTCCTGTGCGGACCCGACGAGAACGCCGGTCGCCGGGGCCGGCTGTTCCCCGACGCTCCCGTCGACCCGGTGGCCGCCGAGTACCGGCGCCGCGCCGAAGCGGTGGCCGCGCTGCCGCTGCCCGGGCGGACCGTGCGACCCCGCCGGTCGGCGGGCTCGTTCGACCACCGCTTCGACGCCGCCGCCCGCGCCGACATCCCGTCGGACGGCACCTGGCACACCGTCACCGTGGGCGAGATCGCGGTCGGTCTGCGCACCGAGTACCTGACCGTACCGTCCGTCGAGCAGACGGTGTACGCGACGCTGGTGCTCTCCAACGCCACCGACCAGGCCCTCCTCGCCGGCCCGGTGGAGGTCACCGTCGACGACGACTTCCTGCTCACCGCCGCGCTGCCCACGCTCGCGCCCGGCGGCGTCCGCCGGGTGGGGCTCGGGCCCGCCGAGGGCATCCGGGTCACCCGCCGCACGAACCTGCGCGAGTCGACCTCCGGTCTGCGCAACAACACCACCGTGCTCGACCACCGCGTCCACGTGGAGCTGGCCAACCGGCTCCCGAGGCCCGTCACCGTCGAGGTCCGTGAGCGGGTTCCGGTGACCTCCGAACCGGACGTACGGATCGAGGAGCGCGCCGACTGGACGGCGCCCGGGAACGGCACGGGTCCCGATCGTCACGCACCCGGCACCCGCGTCTGGCGGGTCGACCTGCCCGCAGGCGCCACCACCGCCCTCGACGGCGGCTACGAGATCCGCATCCCGACCGGCAAGGCCCTGGTCGGCGGCAACCGCAGGAGTTGACACCCGCCATGTCCACGCCCCCGAAGCCGATCGCCCTCCCCGTCACCGCCGTCACGTGCCTGGAGGATCGCGCCCACATCGAACGGACCGCCGTGCTGGACCTGGAAGCCGGGGTCCAGCGTCTGCGCCTCGGGCCGGTCAGCGCGCTGGCCGTCGACCGTACCCTCCACGCCGAACTGACCGCCGAGCACTCCGCGACCGTCCTCGACGTACGGATCGTCCGCGCCTGGACACCACGCGGGCCGCTGCCGTCGGCCGACGACGACTCCCCCCTGCGTCTGCGCGCGCAGGCCCTCGAAGAGGAGCGGGCGGCCCTGGGCCGCCGATGCGATCGGTTGCGGGCCCGCCTCGACCTGCTCGGGCGGCTCGCCGCCGACCTGTTGCGGGAGATCGGTGAGGGCGTCGGCTACGGAGAGCCCGAACGCCCTCGCTGGTCCCAGGAGTTGGACCGGGTGGACGCGGAGCGCGACACGCACGGCGAGGAACTCCGCGCCGTGGAGGCGCGCCTGGTCGTCGTCGAAGCCGAACTCGGTGGCACCAAGCGGGCCATGAGCCTCGCCGAGGAGGAGCCTGCCGAGCTGGTCGGACATGTCGAGCTGACCGTGGAGACCGCGGCCGCCGGGCCGGTGGCGCTGCGGCTGAGCCATCTCACCCCGTGCGCGCTGTGGCGTCCGGCCTACCGGGCCGTGCTCGACGGGGACTCGCTGACGCTGGAGACCGAGGCGATGGTCTGGCAGCGCACCGGCGAGGACTGGTCGGACGTATCACTCACCTTGTCGACGGCCCGTTCGGCGCTGGCCACCGATCCGCCGCGGCTGGACGAGGACCGGCTGGCGCTCCAGGAGCGCTCCGCGGCGGAGCGCCGTACCGTCGACGTCGAGCTGCGCGAGGAGGAGATCGGAACTCTCGGGCCGGTCCCCGTGCTCGGCCTGCCGGGGGTGGACGACGGTGGCGAGACCCGGGTGCTGCGGCCTCCGGCTCCGGTCTCGGTGCCCGGGGACGGCCGCGCCCACCGCGTGCCGCTCTCCGCGTTCACCACGGCGGCGCGGAGCGAGTACGCCTGCGCTCCGGAGCTGTCCCCCCTGGTCACCCAGGTGGTCCGGTGTGACAACGCGTCCGGTCACGTGCTGCTCGCCGGGCCGGTGGACCTGGTCCGCGACAGCGGGTTCAGCGGCCGCGGGACCCTGGAGTTCACCGCCGTCGGCGCCCCGGTCGAGCTGGCCTTCGGCAGCCGCGACGACTACGGAGTGGTCCGGGAGACCGAGGAGTCCCGCGACACCGCCGGCATCACGCAGCGGACCGTGGTCACCCGCACGGTCCGGCTGCACCTGTCACGGTTCTCCGCCCCCGGGGAGCGGGGCGACCGGCTGGTGGCGCTGCGGGAGCGGATCCCGGTCTCCGAGGTCTCGGCGGTGGAGGTGCGTCTGCACAAGGACGCGTGCTCCCCGCCGCCCGACGGGGTCGACGCGGAGGGCATCGCCCGCTGGGACGTCGCTCTCCCGCCGGGCGGGCGCCGGACGGTCACCCTGGTGTACGAGCTGACGGCGAGCTCCAAGGTCACCGGGCTCTGACCCGCCCGCCGGAACCGGCGGGCGGCCCCGGTCACGGGGCGCCTCGGTCCAGGGCGCCCGGTCACGCACCTCTCGATCATCGGCCTCGGTCACGGGTTCCTCACCGTCACCTGCCGCCGGATCAGGTACGCGGCGGCCGAGGCGACCAGGAGCAGCATGCAGGCGATGAACACCAGTCCCGCGCCTTCGAGTCCGAGCGGATCGGCCAGCAGCCCCACGCCGATCACGGGGATCGAGATTCCGGTGTACGCGACCACGAACAGGGTCGAGACCACCGCCGCGCGCTGCCCCGCCGGCGCCGCGGCCGCGACGGAGGAGAGCGCGGCGCGGAAGGCGAGGCCCTGTCCTGCTCCGCCGACCACGGCGGACAGGACGATGAGTACCAGCAGGTCCGTGTACAGCGCCGCCGCGAGGAGGACGAGGCCGGCGAAGAGGACGGCGCAGCCCAGGGTGAGGGAGCGCGCGACCCCGACCCGGCCGACGGCCAGTTGTCCGGCGGTGGAGGCGAAGAAGGCGAGGGCCACGACCAGGCCGCTGACCGCGTGGTTGTCCACGTGCAGGTAGCGGGCGAGGAACGCGGGACTGACCGAGGTGAACACGCCGAAGAGGGCGAAGCCGACGAAGGAGGCGATCGCCGCCGGCACGAAGGCCGCCCGCACCTGGGCCGGGAGGGCGGGCCGCCGCGGCCGTACGGCGGACAGCGGCTTCCGCTCGCGGACGGTCTCGGGGAGCCGTAGGAGGACGACGGCGCTGACGGCCACCAGGGCGAGGTGAACGGCGAACGGCAGCAGCAGGGGTTCGGGGGCGTACTCCGCGAGGACGCCGGCGAGCAGGGGGCCGCAGCCCAGACCGCCCATGTTGGCGGCGGTGGCGACGAGCGTCGCGCGGGACTCGCCGCCTCGGGGGGCCAGTTCCATGACGTACACGGTGGCGGCTCCGGTGAAGAGACCGGCCGAGAGTCCGGAGAGCAGCCGGCCCGCGTACAGCCAGCCCACGGTGTCGGCGCACAGGAAGCAGATGGCGCTCGCCGCCGAGAACCCCAGGCCCCAGAGCAGCGTCGGCCGTCTGCCGATGGTGTCGGAGGCGTTGCCCGCGAGGAGGAGTACGGCGATGACCCCGAAGGCGTACACCGCGTACACGACGGTCACGGTCAGCTCGGAGAACCCGAACTTCTCCTGGTAGAGGGGGTAGAGCGGCGTCGGGAGCGTGGTGCCGGCCATGCACACGACGAACACGGCCCCGCCGAGCAGACACGGGAGCCAGCCTTGGCGTTCACCTTGCATGCCGCCGACCGTATCCCCGCACCCGGGCGACCCTGCGGCACGAACTGCGGAAACCGCTCCGACGTCACCCGGCTCGTCCCGCCATACGCAAGCGAGTAGACGATACGTATCGTCTCGTCTACAGTGGTCGTCATGACCACCCCTTCCCCCGCACACATCGCCATGTTCTCCATCGCCGCCCACGGGCACGTGAACCCGAGCCTGGACGTCATCAGGGAACTCGTCGCGCGCGGGCATCGCGTCAGTTACGCCGTCCCCGCCTCCTTCGCCGAGAAGGTCGCGGAGACCGGGGCCACGCCCGTCGTCTACACCTCGACGCTGCCGACCGATGACGACCCGGACGCCTGGGGCACGGAGCTGATCGACAACATCGAGCCGTTCCTTGCCGACGCCGTGCAGGCGCTGCCCCAGCTCGCCGAGGCCTTCGACCAGGACCGGCCGGACCTCGTGCTCCACGACATCACCGCCTACCCGGCCCCCGTCCTCGCCCACACCTGGGGCGTGCCCGCGCTCTCCCTGTGGCCGAACCTCGTACCGTGGGAGGGGTACGAGGAGGAGGTCGCCGAGCCGATGTTCGCCGAGCTCAAGGCCTCGCCGCGCGGCAAGGCCTACTACGCGCGCTTCGAGGCGTGGCTCGCCGAGCACGGGGTCGACACCCACCCCGACCGGCTGATCGCGCGGCCGCGGCGCGCGGTCGTCCTCATCCCCCGGGCGCTCCAGCCGAACGCCGACCGGGTCGACGAGTCCGTCTACACCTTCGTCGGCGCCTGCCAGGGCTCGCGTGCCGACCAGGGAGAGTGGCACCGGCCGGCCGGTGCCGAGAAGGTGGTCCTGGTCTCGCTGGGCTCCTCCTTCACCAAGCAGCCGGACTTCTACCGGGCCTGCGTGGAGGCCTTCCGCGAGCTTCCGGAGTGGCACGTCGTCCTGCAGATCGGGAAGTTCGTCGACCCGGCCGAGCTCGGCGAACTGCCGGACAACGTCGAAGTGCACTCCTGGGTGCCCCAGTTGGCGATCCTGCGGCAGGCCGACGCGTTCGTCACCCACGCGGGTGCGGGCGGCAGCCAGGAAGGCCTGGCCACCGGCACCCCGATGGTCGCCGTCCCGCAGGCCGTCGACCAGTTCGGGAACGCCGACATGCTCCAGTCACTGGGGGTCGCGCGCCATCTGCCGATGGACGACGTCACCCCCGAGCGGCTGCGCGAGGCCGTGCTCGGTCTCGTCTCCGACCCCGAGGTGGCCCTCCGGGCCGCTCGGATCCAGAAGGAGATGGCCGAGGAGGGCGGTACGCCGCACGCCGCCGACCTCGTCGAGGCCGAACTCGGCCTCGGCGGCGACCGCCCCTGACACCCCCACCTCCCGTCTGCCCCCTACTGAAGGCGCCCGAGGGCGACCGGATACGGCGGGTGTCAGCCGTGCCCCGCGCGAGGCGGCCCTGCCGACGGGACCGGCCGCGCGCGCGGCCGGTCCCCCGGACAGGGTCAGACCACGGCGCCCGACCGTTCCCGTTCGACGCCGGCCCGCTGCCGGGGCGCGGCGGTTCCCCGGGGCGTGGGCGCCGGGTGGCGGGACTCCAGGGTCACGGCCAGCGGCATCGCGGTGAAGACGGTGGAGGCCATGCCGATCACCACGCCGGCCAGCAGGGCGACGGAGAAGTCCGTCAGCGAGTCGCCGCCCAGGACGGCCAGCGCCACGAGGACGAACAGCGCCCCCATGCCGGTGTTGACCGTCCGCGGGAGGGTCTGGGCGACGGCCCGGTCGGCGAGGTCCGCCAGCGGGACACCGCCGCCCCGGCGCCGCAGTTCCCGCAACCGGTCGAGGACGACCACGGAGTCGTTGACGGAGTAGCCCACGACGGTCAGGAGAGCCGCCAGGAACACGCTGTCCACGGGCTTCCCGAGCCAGGCGAACAGACCGACGACCAGCAGCACGTCCTGGGTCATCGCCGCCACCGCGGCCGTCGCGTACGTCCAGCGGAACCGTACGGTCAGGTACAGGAGTTGCGCCGCCACGGCCAGACCGAGCGCGATGAGAGCGTGTGTACGGAGTTCCCCGCCGAGGCTCGGGCCGATCAGGTCGTCGCGCTCCACCTCGACCGGGCCCGCGACCCGGGTGAGCGCCTCCCGGATCTCCCGCTGCTCGCCGTCCCCGGTCTCCCGGGTGCGTACCGAGACGTCCTGGTCGCCCGTCGTCTGGACGACGGCGTCGGCGAAGCCGGCGGCCACGACCGCGGCGCGGGCCGTGTCGGCGTCCACCGGGCGTTCGGCCGTGTACTGGACGACCCGGCCGCCGGTGAACTCGACGCCGAGCTCCACTCCCCGGACGCCGATCCCCGCCAGCGCCACCGTCAGGAGGACGACGCAGGTGGCCAGCCAGCGGCGTCGGCGGGCCATCAGCCGGGGCACGCGACGGTTCAGCCGCGTCCGCAGCCGGCCGAGGCCGGCCATGCCGGTCACCGCGGGCCGCCGCCGCGCCACGGGCAGCCTCAGCGCCCACTCGGCGAGGAGCCGGGTGATGACCATCGCGGTGAGCATCGAGGCGACGACGCCGATGGCGAGCGTCACCCCGAAGCCCTTGACGGGGCCCGAGGCGAAGACGAACAGCAGGCCGGCCGCCAGCAGGGTGGTCACGTTGGAGTCCGCGACCGCGCTCCACGCCTTGCCGAAGGCCGTCGCCACCGGTCGGCGTGGATCGCGCGCGACCGTCGTGCGGCCCAGCGCCGCGTACTCCTCCCTGGCCCGCTCGAAGACCAGGACGTTCGCGTCCACGGCGATGCCGACGGCCAGGACGAACCCCGCGAGTCCGGGCAGCGTGAGGGTGGCTCCGAGGGCGACCACGGCGGCGTACGAGATCAGCCCGTACAGGAGAAGGGAGACGGTGGCGAGGGCGCCGAGCAGGCGGTACACCACGATGACGAAGATTCCGGTGCAGGCCAGGCCGATGACGGCGGCGAGGGCGCTGGCCCGGATCGCGTCGGCGCCGAGCGTCGGGCCCACGGTGCTCTGCTCGACCGTCGTCACCGGGACGGGCAGCGCGCCGCCCTCGACGAGCGCCGCGAGGTCGCGCGCCTCCTGCGCCGAGAACCCTCCGGTGATCTGCGTCGCGCCGCCGCCGATGCCGGCCCCGCAGGGGACGCCCGTCTGCATGGCGGGAGCGGAGACGATCCGGTCGTCGAGCACGATCGCGACCCGGCGCGCGGGATCCCCGGGCGCCGCGCAGGCGGCCTGGCCGGTGAGCTGCGACCAGGTGTCCGCCGCTCCGTCGCGGAAGGCGAGATCGACGGTCCAGCCACGGGCGTTCACGGTGTCGAGCACGGCCTCGGCGTCCTCGACGCCGTCGCCGGTGAGCGCGGGTGCGGCGAGTGCGAGGAAGCGACCCGGGGCGTCCGGGTCGGCGAGGACCCGCGACCCGTCACGGGCCGGCGCTCCGGCCGGCCCTTCGGTGGCGCCGGTGACGGCGTGGAGGGTGAGCTGCGCCGTACGGCCGATGACCTCGGCCGCCTTGCGCGGGTCGCGCAGTCCGGGGAGTTCGACGACGATGCGCCGTTCGCCGGACCGGGCCAGCGAGGGCTCCGCGACGCCGAGGCCGTCGACGCGCTTGCGGAGCACCTCCAGGGCGCGGTCGGTGGCCGCCGCGTCGGCGCGTACGGAGGGCGAGTCCCGGGTCTCCAGGACGATACGGGTCCCACCGCGGAGGTCGAGTCCGAGGCGGGGCGGGGTGGTCAGGGTGATCCAGAGGGAGAGCGCGACGACGGCGAACGCGAGGAGCGCGCGCCAGAGGACGGCACGAGAGGACATGAGGGACTCCACGGACGGCGCACGGGCGGCGGGCGACCACTCGGGTCGAGCCCTGCCGTCCGTGCCGGACGAACGGTCGGATGCGCGCCGATGACGGACCGTCCGGGACATGCCGATGGCCCGGACGGCGGGCGCGGGAGAACGTCAGCTGTGCCGGGGAGAGGGAGGACCGCGGGGATCCCGCGGCTCGTGGCGGTCGCCGGGCGGCGCGCGCTCACGGCGGGCATCGCCCGCGAAGACGCCACGGGAGGGTACGGAGAGGTCGGCCACCGCGGCGGCCGGCGCCGCGGGAGGCATCGGGAACCGTACGGAGTGCTCGACGGCGACCGGGAGTTGCGCGACGGCGACGGGCGCGAGGTGCGGCTCCGGCGGCGCGACGACGCGCACGGGGGACGGGGTCTCCGCGACGGGCGCGGGGACCGGGGCCGTCGCGACGCGGCCGTGGCTCGCGGCGGGCGCCGCCTCGGCCGGGCCGCCCGGGGTCTGGAGCAGGAGGAGGGACCACAGCGCGACGAGGATCGCGGGCAGGAGGGCCGTGAGCTGCCGCGCGGTACGTGACACCGGTCCACCCCCTCCTCGCCGTACGGCCCGAACTTCCTTCGGCCACAGCCTAGACGGCACTGCTGACGCCCCGCCACCGCCTCCCTCCACGGGGGTCCGGCTACGCAGCTCGGATGAGTACGCGTGCTCATGCCGGTCCTGCGGGGCCCCGGGACGATGGTCGTGTCACCGCTTCGGATACTCGGATCCAGGGAGCCCGCCCGTGCTCAGCCGTATCGCAGCGCACCTCGTCCCGTTCTTCGGGCGCCTCACCGTCACCACCGACCCCGGGGCCCGTCTCGAACCCGGCAGCATCCTCGTCGTGAACCACACCTCGCTGGCGGACCCGGCGCTCGTCCTCGCCGCGCTCCGCGGGCGATTGGCCGTGGAGCCGGTCCTGCTGGCGGCCGCGGGGCTCTGGCGGGTGCCGGTCCTCGGCCGGGCGCTGGCCCGTGAGGGCCACGTGCCCGTGCACCGGAACTCGGCCCGGGCCGCCGCCGCCCTCGACCACGCCGCGGTCGCGCTCGCCTCGGGGCGGCACGTGATGCTGTACGCGGAGGGCCGCATCCCGCCCCGCCGCGACGCCGCGGAGAACCCGCCGGAGCTGTTCCGCACGGGGCTCGCGCGGCTGGCGCGGGCGACCGGCGCGCCCGTCGTCCCGATCGGGCAGGCCGGGGCGCGCCGGATCACCTCCGGAGGCCGGACGAAGCAGATCGCCGGGGTCCTGACGGCCCCCGTCCGCCGGCCCGGCCTGCACGTCCACATCGGTACGCCCATCCGGCTGCCCGCGGACGTGGCGGAGGCGACCGCCCTGGCCCACGGCGCGGTCACGGAGGCCTGGCGGACGGCGGCCGGCGCCCTCGGTGAGCCGGCGGCGATCGGCGGGACGGGTTCCGTCGCTCCGTCGCCCACCCGGCGGCGGTGGCCGGCGCGGCGCCGGGGCTGACGCCGGATCCGGCGTCAGGCGCTCCCCTACGCGGACGGGAGCGTCGCCGCCAGTCCGAGGTCGCCGCCGCGCGGGGGCGAGAAGTAGCGCGTGACGTCCGCGTCCGTGACCTCGGGGAGGGTCGGCGGGGTCCAGTGGGGGTCACGGTCCTTGTCGACGACCTGCGCGCGGATGCCCTCGACGAGGTCCGGGGTGGCCAGCGCCGCGCAGGAGACGCGGAACTCCAGGTCCAGGACCTCCTCCAGCGTGGCGAGCGCACGGGACCGGCGGAGAGTGGCCAGGGTCGCCTTGAGTGCGGTCGGGGACTTCGTCAGGAGGGTGGTGGCCGCTTCCTTGGCCGCCGGGACGCCCGTCCCGAAGAGGCTCTCGACGATCGCCTCGACCGTCTCGGCGCGGTAGCAGGCGTCGATCCACTCGCGCTGCTCGGCGAGGATGCCGGGCGGGGGCGTCACCGTGTGGCGGGCGACGGCCTCGTCGGCGGTCAGCCGGGTCAGGTCCCGGGCCAGGGCGGGCAGTTCGGCGGAGGGCACGACATGGTCGGCGAGGCCGGTGAGGAGGGCGTCGGCGGCGCCGACGTGGCCGCCGGTGAGGGCGAGGTGGGTGCCGAGTTCACCGGGAGCGCGGCCGAGGAGGTACGTACCGCCGATGTCCGGGACGAAGCCGATGCCGGTCTCCGGCATCGCCACCCGCGAGCGTTCGGTGACGACGCGGACGGAGCCGTGGGCGGAGACGCCGACGCCACCGCCCATGACGATGCCGTCCATGAAGGCGACGTACGGCTTCGGGTAGCGCGCGATCCGGGCGTTGAGCCGGTACTCGTCCCGCCAGAAGGCCTCGGACGCGGTGCCCCCGGCACGGGCGTCGTCGTGGATGGCGCGGATGTCGCCGCCGGCGCAGAGGCCCCGCTCCCCCGCACCCTCGATGACGACGGTGGTGACGTCCGGGTCGTGCTCCCAGGCGGTGAGGGCTTGGTCCACGGCGAGCACCATGGTGTGGGTGAGCGCGTTGATGGCACGGGGGCGGTTCAGGGTGATGAACCCGGCCTGGCCCTCCGTCCGGAGCAGTACGTCAGGCGTTCCGGTCGGCACGATCACTCGGTCCCTTCCCACGGCGGCTCGCTGTCCCGGTCACCGTACCGGGCCCGTGCGGGGTACGGATCGATCTGATCGAACAGTCTGTCGGGGCGGGCTGAGCGCCCGGGACGCCGGCCGGCTTCAGCCGCCGAAGAGCACCGAGTAGCCGGTGATGCCGGCGCAGCAGACGTTGATCATGCCGGTCACCGTAGGCGCGGGAGAGCGTGAGGGCGGGAAGGACTCATCCGCTTCTCGCGGATCCTGATTGCACGGTGCACGGCCAGTGATCGACCGCTACCCCGCGTCCTCGATTGCGAGTCCTTCCCGTCCCCTCCATGGAACCACCGCTCCGGCGGGGGCGCGAGCGCCCGTCGGAGCGGTGGTCCGGGTCTCCGGGGCGTGTCAGGCCGGGAGCAGGTCCTGCGGGACGCGCACCTGGCGGGGGGTCGCCAGGCGGAGCTCGAGGATGTCGCGGACCGTGGGCCACTCCTCGTCGAGGACGGAGTAGAAGGCCGTGTCGCGGACCGCGCCGTCGAGACCGCGGGAATGCGCGCGGCGGACACCTTCGCAGGTGACGCCGAGGCGTTCGATCGCGATCCGTGAGCGGGTGTTGCGGGCGTCGGCACGGAGGGTGATGCGGCGGACGCCCCAGGCTTCGAAGGCGTGCCGGAACATCAGGTACTTGGCCTCGGTGTTGATGCCGGTGCCCCGGGCGTCGCCGGCGATCCAGGTGTTCCCGATCTCGGCGGCGTCCGGCACGGCGGTCAGGGGATCACCGTGGGGCAGGCCGGGAACGGGGGGCCAGACCAGGGGGCCCCGCCAGTAGTCGAGTTCGAGGAATCGGGTCGATCCGATGACCCGTTCGTCGGCCGTACTGATCACTGCGAACGGCAGGCATCTGCCCGCCGCCTGATCTGCGAGTGCGCGGCCGATGTAGTCGAGGGCCGATTCCAGGCCGTCGGGTACGGGGGTGAAGGCGTAGGCCGCTCGGTCCGCCCCGCCGGCCCGGGCGAGGGCTTCGGCGTGCCGCATCGCCAGCGGCTCCAGGCGCACGGTGCGCCCGGTCAGGAGAACAGGTACTGGCACGGATCCTCGGGTCTTTCACGGGCAGGGGCAGCTCCCACCGCGGGGTGGCCGCGGCGGCAGCAGGAGGGAGGTTCTCGCCGGGTGCCGATCACGTCAAGAGCGACAAACAAGCAGGTAAAACGGTTCGTCACCGGTGCGAGGAGGAACAGTATGCAGCCACAACCGCTCGGAGAACAGAACCCGGAACGAACCCGGATACACGCGTGGGTGAAGCCTGTCGCGTACCCGGATTCGCCGGTCTCACGGGACGGACGGAGCCTCCCGCCAGTCGGACAGCCAGTCCGCTCAGACGCAGGTGGGATGGCCCCAGCCATCGGTGTTCTTCGCGATGGTCTCGCCCTTGTCGTACGCCTTGCCGCAGCGGCAGCGGCCCGAGAATCGGGCCTTGAGCGTGCCGCCGTTCGGGCGACTCCTGCGGGCGGAAGAGGCCTCGGAACGGGCCGAGGAGGACCCCGACGGCCCTGCCGACCCCACCGACCCGGCGGACGCCCTGGGCGCGAACGCGCGCGTACGGGGCGCGGAGGCGCGCGTCGAGGGTTCGGGCGGGGGCAGCGGGGCGCCCGTGGCGGAGCCGAGGGGCTCCTGCGTACGGGCACTGTGACTGGCCGCGCGGTCGGCGGCGTCGTTGAGGGGATCGCCGTCGACCTGGTGCGCCGGGACGTACACGAAGTCGACGTCCCGGCCCGTGAGCAGCGCGTCGATCCGGACGACGAGGTCCTTGTTGGCGACGGGGGTGCCGGCGGCCGTCTTCCAGCCCTTGCGCCGCCAGCCCGGGAGCCAGGTCGTGACGGCCTTCATGGCGTACTGCGAGTCCATGCGGACCTCGGCCGGCACGGCCGGGTCGAGGGTTTCGAGCAGCCGTTCCAGGGCCGTGAGTTCGGCGACGTTGTTCGTCGCCCTGCCGAGCGGGCCGGCCTCCCAGCGGTCGACTGATCCGTCGGCGCCGCCGATGACCCATGCCCAGGCCGCGGGGCCGGGGTTTCCCTTGGACGCGCCGTCGCACGCCGCGATGATCTTCTGAACCATCCCACGATCCTGACACGGCTGCGGGGGTGGGCGGCCCCACCCCCTCCGCCGGTCAGAAGTTGCCGTAGTTGACCTGCCAGGTGGGCAGGCCCATGCGGCGCCAGAGGGCGACGACGCGGTCGCGGTCGTCCAGGGAGACACGGACGGCGTAGCGGTGGCGGACGTGGGCGTCGAACAGCTCCGCCTTCACGATGTCGTCGCCACGGCCGTCGCCGGAGGCCCGCATCCACAGCTCGTCGTAGGGCACACCGTGGCGGGCGAGCCACTCCTCGGTCATCACCCGGGCGTCCTCGCTCCGCCCGGACAGCAGGACGATCCGGTCGCTCTCGGCCTGCCGGAAGGCGCGCAGCGCGTCGCGTACGGAGACGTTGAGCAGGTCGAGGTCGCAGCGCGTGAAATCGAAGGGACCGCGGTCGCCGCGCAGCGCGAGGGTGCCGTCGATGTCGCACATGACGGCCGACGGAAGGGCGGGGTCGGGGACGTACGGCGTGCCGGCCGACTCGCCGCCGAGCCACTCCGCCGTGAGGCGCCAGCCGCCGCGGGTGGCCTTGGCGTGCTTGTCGGCGAGGATCCGGATGATCTCCTCGCCGACGGGCCGCTCGCGGGCCGCGTCGCGGCGGACGCACTCGTCGACGGGGACGTCGGTGAAGTCGTGGACCACGAAGGTCACGGGCCGGCCGACGACGGCGGCCTTGAGCCGCTTGGGGATGTGCGGGGTCAGATGGGTGTTGTCGACGACGACGTCGAATCCGTCGTCGACGGCGGCCCGGACGGCCGCGTCCTGGATGTCGAGGACGGTCCGCTCGTGGGTGTGCGAACGGCCGCGCTCGGGGGCGGGCACGTCGAGCATGGTCCGGAGGTCGTCGAGGTTGACGCGGCGAACGCGCCCCTCGGCGGCTGCCTGCAGGGCGCGGGCGGCCGTCGTCTTCCCGGAGGCCGGGAGTCCGGTCATGACGTGGACGACAGGCACGGTCAGTTCTCCTCGTCGCGAGTGAAGGGGTCGGTGGCCTCGGGGCGCAGCTGGCGCCAGACGAGGAGGTCGGTGGGGCGGCCGTCGAGGCGCAGGAAGAGCAGGGCGCGCAGGGCCTTGTCGGGCACGCCCGCGGCGGCGCGGGCGAAGGCGGCGCGGTCGCCCGCGAGGTGGGCGAGCGGTCCGTACGCCTCGTCGAGGGCGCGCTCGCGGCGGGTGGCGGCCTCTTCGAGGCCGGTGATCACCTCGCGTACCCAGGCGTCGAACTCGTCGGGGACCTGGTCCAGGAGGGCGTCGAGCGGCTTGCCGCCGGCGGCCTCGACCTCGGCGACGGAGCAGCCGAGGCCCTTGGCCAGCTGTGCGGCGGGCACGGCGGCGAAGCGCTGGATGCCGTGGCCGCGCCAGATGTCCCGTTCGGTGACGCCGGTGAGCACCTTGTGGAGGCGGACGTACTCGGCGATCTTGGCCTTGGCGCGCACGCCGGAGGCGAAGCGGAGGACGAAGCCCTCGGCGTCGGTGCCGGTGGCGGGGGCACCGCCCGGGAGGGTGTTGGACTCGGTCAGGGCGACGAGCTCGGCGACGGTCATCGCGGGCCAGACGCGGACGACGGAGCCGACGGGCTCCCAGGCGCCCGCGGCCTCGGCGAGGGGCTTCTCGGTGCCGTCCGCGTCGAAGGCGGCGAGCAGGACGAGGTCGCGGCGGTCGCCGTAGTTCACGACGATCCGGTTCTGCGGGTAGAGGATCTCGGCGAGGTACGTCACACCGGGGGTCAGGCCCGTGGTGTCGGCGGCGTCCAGCCGGCGCTGGGCCCAGGTGGCCTGGGTGCTCGTGAAGGAGCCCTTGGAGGCGGCGCGCCAGCGGCCCTCGTAGTGGAAGACGACGGCGAGGCTGCCGTCGACCTTGTCGTACACCTCGAAGGGCTCTTCGGGCAGCGGCGGCGCGTAGGGACGGCCGGAGGTGTGCTCGGAGAGGTTGAAGAACTTGGGGAGGGGCAGCGCGACGATCCGCCCGCTGGTGTCGTCGGCGACGAGTCCACGGCAGCGGGTGGTGGCCCGGTTCCAGCGCTGTTCGTACTGGCACGCGCGCGTGTACGTGTAGATCGACAGCGGCAGCTCGGGGTGGCGCTTGCGGGTGATGTACCCGGCCGTGAGGGCTTCGTCGAGCTCCTCGGGCGCCATCAGGTCGTGCAGAGTCAGGGTCGCCTGGCTCATGGTGGTCCCTCCCATTGGTCCGGTGATCCATTCTCGGGGCGGGGTGACCGGAGGGACAGCGAATATTGCCCGTGGGAGGCGGGGTGGAGGCCCGTCGGGGGCGGCCGAGGACTCCGGCGGGGGCCGGGATCGGGCAGACCTCCGGGCTCCCCGATCCCGGGCGTGTCGGTGGTGCCCCGTAGACTCGCCGTCTCCCCGTCGGTGACGGAACCGGCGCAGTCGAAGGAAGCGAGCCCCATGAACCACGCGGACGGCACGGCACCGATCTACGCCGAGCTCATACGGGAGCGGGGGGATGTTCCGGGCGACGTCCGCCAGGTCGCGGAGGAGGTTCTGCGGGACCTGAGCCGGGTGATCCAGGTTCCGCCGCAGGGTGTCCCCGCACCGCAGGGCGGCGTCGTCCACGCCGGTGCCGGCGGCCCGATGGGCGTCGGCGGGCACCCGGGCGCGATGGGGCAGCCGATGGGGCAGGGCGGTCCGATGGGCCAAGGCGGTCCGATGGGCCAGGGCGGTCCGATGGGGCAGCCCGGCGCGATGGGGCAGGCCGGGGCGATGGTCCAGGCCGGCGCAATCGTGCCGCACCGGCCCATGCGCTAGAAGTGCGGTCCGTTTCTCGCCTCATGCCGTGATGATCCCGGTGTGGGGCGAGGGGATCCTTCGGACGACCGGTGGGCCGTGCCGGGGCCGTTTCCGCCGGTCGTGATGCTCGGCCGCTCCGTCCGCGAGTCTAGGGGGTGTCTTGTCGATCAGGCCGGATCAGGGAGCGGGGTCTGGTGCCGTGGATCGCAAGGCGGAGGAGGGAGTCGACACGGTGGGGGCACCTCCCGTGCCCGAAGGGCTACGGGGGACGTCGGCGAGTGACGACAACGCGGCGAGGCGCGGTGCCAGACCCCGCGAGCCCGGCCTGATCGACAAGACACCCCCTAGGCCTGGCGCGCCACGCGGTAGCGGAGGTAGACGAATCTGGAGCTGAAGGTGCGGGTCTCGACGAGTTCGAGATCCACCTGGCGCTCGTGTCGGGGAAAGAACGGGATGCCACCGCCGACCAGCACCGGATAGACCACGGCCCGGTACTCGTCGATCAGACCCGACGCGGCCACCTCGGCGGCGAGCGTCGCGCCGCCGATGGCGATGTCGCCCTCCCCCGGCTCGGCTCGCAACCGCTCGATCTCCTCCGCCGGGCTGCCGGAGGCCAGGCGGGCCTTGCCCTGCACCGCCGACAGCGTGGTGGAGAACACCACCTTGGGGAGCGGATTCCAGAGCGCGATCCACTCCCGCGTCGGGCCATCGAGCGAGGGATCCTGGTCGGCGGTCTCCCAGTACAGCATCGTCTCGTACAGCCGTCGTCCCAGCAGATGGACGCCGACCTCTCGGATCTCGTCGATCCAGAAGCGGAAGACCTCCTCGTCGGGCACCGACCAGTCGAAGCCGCCGTCCGGCCCGACGATGTAGCCGTCGAGTGAGACGTTCATCGAATAGGTCACGCTGCGCATCAGAAGTCCTCCTCGGGAACAGCTTCGAACGACAACCGCACGGCCAGGTCGCCCGCCCCCACGGTCCGGGCGTTGTCAGTGCCGTACGTCACGCTGTGTTCCGTAGGCCCGTGCCGCGAGAGCACGGGCTCCGTACGGTGATCAGGGGACGACGACATGGCCGAGGTTCTGCTCTTCCATCATGCTCTCGGACTGACGGAGGCGATCGGTGCCTTCGCCGACGGACTGCGACGGTCCGGGCACACGGTGCACGTGCCCGATCTGTACGAGGGTCGAACGTTCGCGAACCTGGAGGCGGGGGCCGCGTACGCGCAGGAGGTCGGGTTCGACGTCCTCACGGAGCGGGGCGAGAAGGCGGCCGAGGGGCTGCCCGAGAAGCTGGTGTACGCCGGGTTCTCGCTCGGCGTGCTGCCCGCGCAGAAGCTGGCGCAGACCCGGGCGGGCGCTCTCGGCGCCCTGCTGTTCAGTGCCTGTGTGCCGGTGAGCGCGTTCGGCGCGGCCTGGCCGGTGGGCGTCCCCGTGCAGGTGCACGCGATGGACGCGGACCCGTACTTCGTCGGCGACGGGGACCTGGACGCGGCGCGCGAGCTGGTCGCGGGCGCCGGGGATCGCGAGCTGTTCCTGTACCCGGGGAGCTCGCACCTCTTCGCCGAGCGCGGTACGGCGTCCTACGATGCGGCGGCGGCCGGACCCTGTGTCGAGCGGGTCCTCGGCTTCCTGGGAGGCCTCACGGTCTGAGGCGGCGGGCGTGGTGGGGCGGGCGTGGTGGGGCGGATCAGCCGATCGGTCGACCCCGGGGTCGACCGTCCGACCGCCGGGCGGGGGCCGGGCGGCGGACCGTGCGGGGCCGGGTGCGGGCGGAGGATCGGGGCAGGCGCGGAGACCGCCTGCCGGCGGTGCCGATCCGCGTGTGTCCCGTACCGAGGAGTCCGAGATGACGAAGTTCCGCCGCGCGTCCCGATCCGCCCGGGTCCTCGTGCCCGGAGCGGTGGCCGTCGCCCTGCTCGCGGGCTGCGCGCAGGGATCCGGCGGAGCCGCGACCTCCTCGCGGGAGGGCGCCTCGTCCACCGCCGGGTCCTCCGTCACCGTCACGCCGGTCCCGGACGGGTCCTCGCCCGACGCACCGGCCCGTCCGGCTGCTCCGGGCACGCTGCTCGTGACCGACTTCGGCTCCGACACGGTCACCTTCGTCGACCCCGGACGCGGGGCCACCGGCTCCGTGAAGGTCGGCACCGCTCCGTACGGTCTCGTCCTCGGCGCCGACGGGCGGGCCTGGGTCGCGACGGCCGAGGGCGTGGCGGTCGTGGACACGGCCCGCCGGGAGCGGCTGGCCCTCATCCCGTACCGGACGGGAACGGGTCCCGTGACCACCGGCGAGTACCGGGGCGGCGGCATGGGGATCGCGCTCTCGCCGGACGGGCGGCGGGTGTACGTCGGGGTCAACGTTCCCGGCGGGAACGGCACGCTGGAGGTCGTCGACACGGTGGCCCTGCGGGTGACGGACACGGTGCCGGTGGGCCGGCGCCCCTTCGACGTGGACGTGTCGCGGGACGGCTCGGAGGTGTACGTGACGAACCACGACTCCTTCGACGTCACCGTGGTCACGGCGGGTTCACTGGCCCCGCGGCGCGTGGAGGTCGCCCCGTACGGGACGGAAGGCGGGCTCGGTTCGTGGCTCAAGCCGCACTACGCGGCCGTACGGCCCTCCGACGGGAGTCTGCTGCTGCCCTTCGAGGGCGAGCGGCTCGTGGTCGTCGATCCCTGGACGGGCCGGACGACGATCGAGCCGATGACGGCGAACACGCACCAGCACGGTGCGGTGGCGACCGCCGACGGGACGCTCCTGACCGTGGGCACCGGACCGATCGACCCGGACGAGGACGAGGGGCCCTCGCTCACCGTGCGCACGCCCGACGGGGCCGAGCGGATCCACCCGCTGGAGGGGCCCCACGAGAATGTCGCCGTGTCCCGGGACGGGCGCACGGCCTATGTGACGGGTGGGTTCACCCGGGACGGGTACTGGGACGGGCTGACCGTCGTCGACCTCGACTCGGGCGACACCCGCCGGCTCCCGGCGGGCTCCCGGCCGCTGGGGATCGTGGTCCTCTGACGAACCGACCGCCCGACCGACCCGACCCGACCGACCGACCCGACCGCCCGACCGACCCGACCGACCGATCGACCCGGCCGGCCGATCGCGTATCCGGTGGCGGGTTCGGCCGGGCCCGGAGTGGACCATGCCGAAGAGCGATCCCGCCGCAATGACGATAAAAAGGATGAACCACGGATAGTCAGCGAAACATTGCGATATGGGCTTACTCAGTCGTGACTGAGGGCATTTTGCACGCTCATACGAAAGGGCGGACAGCGTGACTCGACCGAGGATTCTCGTGGTGGGCGCCGGATTCGCCGGAGTGGCCTGCGTGCGGCGGCTCGAACGGCGGCTGACGGACCGGGAGGCGCTGATCACGCTCCTGTCACCGTTCTCGTACCAGCTGTACCTGCCGCTGCTCCCCCAGGTCGCTTCGGGCGTGCTCACCCCCCAGTCGGTCGCGTTGTCCCTGCGGCGCAGCGAGCGGCACCGGACGCGGATCGTGCCGGGCGGGGCGGTCGGAGTGGACACGGCGGCGAAGGTCTGCGTGGTCCGGACGATCTCCGGCGAGTTCGTGACGGAGCCGTACGACCATCTCGTACTGGCGCCCGGCAGTGTGACCCGCAGCTTCGACATCCCCGGTCTCGCCGAGCACGCGCGGGGGATGAAGACGCTCGCGGAGGCCGTGTACATCCGGGACCATGTCATCGCCCAGCTGGACCTCGCGGACGCGAGCAACGACGAGGCGGAGCGGGCCGCGCGGCTGTGCTTCGTGGTGGTCGGCGGCGGTTACGCGGGCACGGAGACGGCCGCCTGCCTGCAGCTCCTCACGCACAACGCGGTGAAGCGGTACCCACGGATCGATCCCCGGCTCATCAAGTGGCATCTGGTGGACATCGCGCCGAAGCTCATGCCCGAGCTGGGCGACAAGCTCGGCACCGCGGCGATGGACATCCTGACCGGCCGGGGCATCGAGGTGTCGCTCGGTGTGTCGGTGGCCTCGGTCGACGACGACGCGGTGACCCTCACGGACGGGCGGGTGCTGCCGAGCCGGACGTTGATCTGGACGGCCGGGGTGGCGGCGAGCCCGCTGATCGCCACGCTCGGCGCGGAGACCGTCCGGGGCAGGCTCGCCGTCACCCCCGAGATGGGCGTACCCGGGCTCGACGGGGTGTGGGGCCTCGGCGACGCGGCGGCGGTGCCGGATGTCGCCAAGGGCGAGGAGGGGGCGATCTGCCCGCCGACCGCGCAGCACGCGATGCGGCAGGGCAAGGCGCTCGCCGACAACGTGGTGGCGACGCTGCGCGGCGAGCGCACCCAGCCGTACGTCCACAAGGACCTGGGGCTCGTGGTCGACCTCGGCGGGATGGACGGGGTGTCGAAGCCGCTCGGCGTGGAGCTGCACGGGATGCCGGCGCAGGCGGTGGCCCGCGCCTATCACTGGTCCGCGCTCCGGACGAACGTGGCGAAGACCCGGGTGATGACGAACTGGCTGCTCAACGCCGTCGCCGGGGACGACTTCGTGCGGACCGGGTTCCTGGCCTCGAAGTCGGGGACGCTGCGGGACTTCGAGTACACGGACGTGTATCTGACGCCGGAGCAGGTACGGCTCCACACCGCCTCGTTCCGCGGCGGGGCGGTCGGCGCCGGCTGAGGCCGCCCGCACGGGACGGCACCGGCCCCCGGGCTCGCGCGTGAGTTCGTCCTCAGCGCGCGAGTTCGGGGGCCGGTCCCATGACGACGACCGGTTCACGGGCCGGGTCGAGGGCGACGAGGAGCTCGCGCAGGATGTCGCGTTCCAGGGCCACGCAGGCCTGCGTGGGGCCGCCGTGGTCGACGTGGATCCAGACGCCGCCGCCCTTCTCGGCGCCGAGCGGCCGTTCCTTGTCGAGCGGGGTACGGCCGGGGACCCGGTTGTAGTCGATGGCGATGACGTGGTCGAAGGAGCCTTCGAGGGACTCCCCGGAGAAGCCGGTGCCGCTGATGGCGAACTCCTCGTCCTGGTCGTACGGGAGGCGGGCGCCCGGGTCGGGCAGCCGTCCGCCGGCGTCGCCGAGCCGGAAGACCCCGATCGGGGTGCGCAGGTCGCCCGCGTCGTGGTCGGCGGTCCAGCCCCGGAGGGCGTTGTGGGCGGGCCACGGCCCGGCGGCCACGGTCCACCGGCCCGCCGCGTCCCGTTCGTGGAGCACGGCCGTGGCGGTGTTGCTGTCCACCGTGGCCCCGGTGACGACGAAGGCCTGGGAGGTGCCGTCGGGGATGCGGGCGAGGGTGGCCGGGCCGATGCCGGGGATCCGTGGTGCGCGATCCGGGCGGGCGTCGCCGGCGGCGGGGGCGGCCGAGGGGGTCGGGGTGGCGGGAGCCGGGGCGGGTGTGGGCGGGGCGGTACGCGCGCAGCCGGTGAGCAGCAGGGCCGCGCACAGTGTGCCGGCGCTCAGCAGCGCGGGGGCGCCCTTGCGAACGGGCATGGGACGGCATCCTCCTGGCCGGGGGCAATGCAGCGATCCGTACCCGTTCGACGGTCGGCACTGCCGTCACATCCGTGCCCTCACCCGTACGGACCACTCCCCGGCCTCCGCGGTGCAACGGGAAACGGGGTGGCCGGCCGCACCGGGCGCGGTTCCCCGCCGGGATGAACGATCTTCGTATCGAGCGGGCCCGGAGCGAGGCGCCGTCGGATTCCGGGCCTGACCTCAGACATTCGGCCTGACGAATCGTCAGATCAGGTTCGTCACGGGTCTGGGAACCTTCGGGGCCCGGCGCTACCCTCCGCGCATGATTCGGACAGTGGTGTGGGGTACCGGAAATGTCGGGCGCGCGGCCATCCGTGCCGTGGACGCCCATCCAGGCCTCGAACTCGCGGCTGTGCTGGTGTCCGACCCGGCCAAGGTCGGCCGGGACGCGGGCCGGCTCGCCGGGCTCGGGTGCGACCTCGGGGTGGTGGCCGTCGACGACGTCGGCGCGGTGCTCGACGGGCGGCCGGGGGCGGTGGTGTACGCGGCCTCCGGCGACACCCGGCCCGACGGGGCGCTCGCCGACGTGGCCCGGGCGGTGGCGGCCGGCGCGGTGGTGGTCACCCCCGCGCTCTATCCGCTGTACGACCAGCGCAACGCGCCGCCCGAGTTCCGGGATCCCGTGCTCGCGGCGGTCGCCGAGGGAGGCGGCTCGCTCTTCGTGTCGGGTGTGGATCCCGGCTGGGGCAACGACGTGCTCCCGCTGCTCGTGAGCGGGCTCGCCGCCACGGTGGACGTGATCCGCTGTCAGGAGATCTTCGACTACTCGACGTACGAGCAGGAGGAGTCGGTCCGGGAGCTGGTGGGGATGGGCCGGCCGATGGAGTACGAACCGCCGATGCTGTGGCCCTCGGTCCCGACCATGATCTGGGGCGGGCAGGTGCGGTTGATGGCACGCGCCCTGGGGGCCGAGCTCGACGAGATCCGCGAGACGATGGAGCGCCGCCCGCTGGAGACCACCGTGAAGACGCGGACCATGGGCGTCTTCGAGGCGGGGACGCAGGGCGCGATCCGCTTCGAGGTGCAGGGGATCGTCGGCGGCGAGCCCCGGATCGTCATCGAGCACGTCACCCGCATCCACCCCTCGTGCGCGCCGGACTGGCCGGTGCCGCCGGACGGGGCGGGCGCGCACCGGGTGATCGTCGAGGGCAGTCCGCGGATCGAGGTGACGGTGGCGGCGACCGACGAGGGCGAGAACCGCTCGGCGGGCGGGAACGCCACGGCCGTGGGCCGGCTCGTCGGGGCGATCGACTGGCTGGTCGCGGCGGAGCCGGGACTGTACGACGCGTTGGACGTACCGCTGACGCCGGCGGTCGGGAAGCTCGGAAGGAGACCACGATGATCATCGACATCCCCGAGGGCCAGGAGCCGATCGGGTACGTGTGGGGCGACATGGTCCCGGAGATCGGGACGGCGGCGGCGGCCTTCTCGCTGTCCGTGTACGCCCATACGACCCTGGGGCTGCGCGAGTTCGAGGCGGCCCGGCTGCGGATCGCGCAGATCAACGGCTGCGGCTTCTGTCTGGACTGGCGCACCGAACGGGACGGCGTGAAGGTCGAGGACGGTTTCGACGAGGTCGTCGCCGCCTGGCGGAAGACGGAGGTGTCGGAGGCCTTCGACGAGCGGACCCGGCTCGCGGCCGAGTACGCGGAGCGGTACGCGCTGGACCACCACGGCCTGGACGAGGAGTTCTGGGCGCGGATGACGGCACGGTACAGCCAGGCGGAGATCGTGGAGCTCTCGATGAGCATCGGCTCGTGGCTGGCGTTCGGGCGGCTCAACCGGGTGCTCGGTCTCGACACGGTGTGCGTGCTGCCGACGCAGTAGGGGGTGTCGTGCCGATCAGGACGGCCTGATCGGCACGACACCCCGGCGGTGGTGCGAGGAAGGGGCCGACCGGTTCGCCGGTCGGCCCCTTCCTCGTCGGGCGTGCTTCCGGCTCAGAAGTCCTCGGTGACGATCCGCTCGATGTTCCGCTCGGCCAGTGCCGTGATGGTCACGAACGGGTTGACGCTGGCGTTGCCGGGGATCAGGGCGCCGTCGATGACGTACAGGCCCTGGTAGCCGTGGAGGCGGCCGTGGTTGTCGGTCGCCTTGCCCAGGACGGCGCCGCCGAGGGGGTGGTAGGTGAGGTGGTCGCCCCAGATCTTGTACGCGCCGAAGAGGTCGGTGCGGTAGATCGTGCCCTCCTTGGCGTTGATCTTGTCGAAGATCGTCTTCGCCGCGTCGATGGAGGTCTGCTTCCATGCCTGCTGCCAGGAGAGGTCGACCTTGCTCGTGGCCGGGTTCCAGGTGAACTCGGCCCGGTGGGGGGTCTTGGTGATGGAGAGGTAGAAGGAGGCGTACGTCTCGATGCCGGTCGGCAGCGGGGCGACCTCGGCGAAGGCGCCGCCCGCGTCCCAGTTGTCGATGCCTGCGGTGGGCATGGACGACTGGAGCTTGCCGGTCGGGTCCCACATGTGGTTGGCGCGGCCGCACATGACGTTGCCGTTGTCGCCCCAGCCCTTGCCGATCTGGTCGTTGAGGGCGGGCAGGGCGCCGGTGGCCTTGAGCCGGGTGAGCAGCTTGCTGGTGCCGACGCTTCCTGCGGCGAAGAAGACCTTGTCGGCGGTGACGGTCTTGCTCACGAGGGTGACGCCGGTGGTGTCGATCTGGTCGATGGTGACGGTGTAGCCGCCGCCGGGCGCCGGGGTCACCGACGTGACCTTGTGGAGGGCGGAGACGGTGACCCGGCCGGTGGCCGCCGCCTGGGCGAGATAGGTCTTCTGGAGGGTCTTCTTGCCGTGGTTGTTGCCGTAGATGACCTCGGCCTCGAGGGCGGACTTCGGTACGGCGCCTGCGGCCTCCTGCTTCATGTACTCCCAGTCGTACACGTTCGGTACGAAGACGAACGGGAAGCCGGAGCGCTGGGCGTGCTTACGGCCGACGCGGGCGTACTGGTAGCAGGCGGCGCTCTCCCACCAGGCCGGGTCGACGGCGGTGACGCCGAGCCCGGCGTTGGCGCGCGGGTAGTACGTCGCGTACATCTCCTGCGCGTCGACGGTCGGGAGGATGGCGGCGAAGTTCTCGCGACGCGGGGTCACGGCCATGCCGCCGTTGACGAGGGAGCCGCCGCCGACGCCCCGGCCCTGGTAGACGGTGATGCCGGCGAAGTCCTCGGCGTCGAGGATGCCGGTGTGACAGGGGACGTCCTTGTCGAGGGGGAAGCCGAGGAAGTTGCTCAGGGGCTGCTTGGTGCGGCTGCGCAGCCAGAAGGAGCGGTAGTCGGGTTTGGTGGTGTTGGCGAAGATCTTGCCGTCGGGTCCGGGGGTGTCCCAGGCCATGCCCATCTCGACCATGTGGACGTCGACGCCCGCGTTGGCGAGGCGGAGCGCGGCGACGGATCCGCCGTAGCCGGTGCCGACGACGAGGGCGCGGACGTGGGCACCGCTGGGGATGGGGGTGTTGGCGAGGCGGGTCTCGGCGTGGGCCGGGGCGGCGTGGCCGACGAGGGCCGCGGCGCCGAGAAGGGAACCTGTTCCCGCGAGGAACCGGCGACGACTGACGCCGCCAATTCCCTTGGCGGACGTGGGGTGTTCACTCATGTGAAGTTCCTCACTCGGGAGCGAATGGGAACATGTTCTACTGTCGACGATCCGGGAAGTCACGAGAAACCGACGGGTAACTTAAGTCCGTATCGTCCGGATCTTCCTCTCGAACGACCGGAAGCCGCGGCCGGGGCGGAGAGCGGCGGGGCCCCGAGGCGCCGGTCAGCCGCTCGGGGGGACCGGTTCGGCGAGCCGGCGCGCGGGCGGCGGAGCCTTCTCCAGGGCGGGTTCGGCCACGCCCGTGCCGGGACCGACCCGGAAGTTGATGCCGGCTCGCGGGCGGGGGGTGGGGAACACTCCGCCCGCGAGCCGGTGGTCTACGGGGCCCGGGTCAGGGGCCGGTGGCGCGGGGCGCCCTGGTGTGGGGCGCCCGGGTGCAGGTCGCCCGAGTGCGAGGCGCCCGGGTGCAGGTCGCCCGGGTCAGGAACGCGTGGCGACGGCCGAGGCCGAGCGGGAGCCGCCCGTGGCGAAGGCCGGTTCCGCGCGGACGGGGCCTTCGAGGAGCCGGCGCAGAAGGGCGGTGCGGCGCACGGGGTCCGTACCCGTGACGCCCTCCCCCTCGGCAAGGAGGGCGGCGAGGACGGCGATCCGCGCCTGGCCGGCCCGGAGCGTACCGGTGAGCAGCGCTCCGGCGGCGACGAGGTCGACCGCTCCGCCGCCGGTGTAGATCTCGGCGAGCGGTCCGGCGGGGACGCGGGTGGTCACGGCGACGAGGACGCCCCGGGCGACCGCGTCCGCGACGGCTGCGGCGATCTCGGGGGTGGCGTTGCCCGCGCCGGTCGCTTCGAGGACGACGCCCCGGGCGCCGGCGGCGATGGCCGCGTCGAGGAGGAACGAGTCGCCGTCGGAGTGGTGCGTGACGATGTCGACCCGGGGCAGCGGGGCCGCGCCGGTGGCGCCGGGGGTCGCGGTCAGGGCGGCGGCGGGGAGCGGCAGCGGCGCGGGGCGCTCGGGGAGCCGTTCGATGTCGACGCGGGAGAAGCCGACGCGGCCGAGACGCTCGGCGGAGGGGTCGGAGAAGGCGTCGGCGGCGAGGGTCTGGGTCTTGACGGTGCCGCGGGCCGCGTGGACGCGTCCGTCGAAGACGACGAGGACGCCGAGCTCACGGACGGAGGCGGCGACCTGGAGCGCGTCGTACAGGTTCCCGGGGCCGTCGCCGTCGCCCGTACCGAAGGGGCGCTGGGCGCCGGTGAGCACGACCGGGCGGGCGTCGGTGTGGTGGAGGTCCAGAAGGAAGGCGGTCTCCTCCAGGGTGTCGGTGCCGTGGGTGACCACGATGCCGTCGACGCCGGGGTCGGCGAACGTCTCCTGGACGGTGCGCAGCAGGGCGAGCTGGTGGGCCGAGGTCATGCGCGAGCTGTTCACGTTGAACAGGTCGACGACCTCGACGGTGACGCCTTCGGGGAGGGGTGCGGTGGCCAGGACGTCGCTGCCGGAGGCGTCCGCCGCGTAGCCCGTGCCCTGCCAGCGGCTGGCGATGGTCCCGCCGGTACTGATGACGACGATCCGGCGCGGTTCTCCGTCGTTCGTCCGCTTCATGGCTACCCGCCCTCACTCCGTACCGATGGGTGCAGTGCCCGCATGGACCCTACGATCGCAACGATAGGACAGGAGACGCGCAAGACGATTGCCAATTCAGCCCGGTCGGCGCTGATCCTTGGTGGATAATTGCGTCATGGACCGAATCGATCTCCATATCTTGCGCGAGCTCCAGAGCGACGGCCGGCTGAGCAACCAGGAGCTGGCCCAGCGGGTCGGGCTCAGCCCCTCCCCCTGTCTGCGCCGGGTGCGCCAGCTGGAGCAGGACGGGGTGATCCAGGGGTACCGGGCGATCATCGACCCGGAGGCGGTGGGGCGGGGCTTCGAGGTGCTCGTCTCGGTGGAGGTGCGGCGCGACCGGGAGACGGTGGAGGCCTTCGAGGAGGCGCTCCAGGACGTGCCGGACGTCATCGAGGCGTACCGGCTGTTCGGGAGCCCGGGCTGCCTGCTGCGGATCGCGGTGGCCGACCTCGCGGCGTACGAGCGGCTGTGGATCGAGCGGCTGACGACGCTGGCCGGGGTGACCGAGGTCAACTCCCAGATCATCATGAAACGGATCAAGGAGCCGAAGGGGATGCCGGTGGATGTCCGGGGCCTCTGACGGCCCAGGGAATCCCGGCGGGTGGACCGCTCCCCGGACGGCGTCGGGGCGGGGACGACGGGACGTCACGAGCGGGCGCGCGTAGCGTGGTGGCATGGCCACGGTGCAGGTGAGCGGAGTCGAGGTCGCCTACGAGCGCGTGGGCCACGGACCGCCCCTGGTGTTCGTGCACGGTGCGGGGGTCGACGGTCGCATGTGGCAGCCGCAGCTCGCGGCCTTGGCCGACGAGTTCACGGTCGTCGCCTGGGACGAACCCGGCGCGGGCCGCTCCTCGCGGGTGCCCTCCGATTTCGGCCTCGCGGACTACGCCGGGTGCCTTGCGGCGGTGATCGACGAGCTGCGGCTCGGCCCCGCCCACGTCGCAGGACTCTCCTGGGGCGGAACCGTCGTACTCGAGCTCTACCGCTGTCGTCCGGAGCTGGTCAGGACACTCGTCCTGGCGGACACGTACGCCGGATGGAAGGGCTCGCTGCCGCCGGAGGAGGTACGGGCCCGCGTCGACGGCGTGAGGAAGATGCTCGCGGCTCCGCCGGAGCGGTTCGACCCGACCCTGCCGGGGCTGTTCGCCGGTGACCCGCCCGCCGAGTTCGTCCCGCTGCTGGCCGCGATGGCGGACGACGTGCGTCCGGACAGCCTCGGGTTGCAGCTCACCGTCATGGCGGAGACCGACCAGCGCGACCTCCTGCCCGAGATCGCGGTTCCCACCCTGCTCGTCTGGGGCGAACTCGACGCGCGGTCACCCCTGGGTGTCGCCCACGCCTTCCAGGAGGCGATCCCGGACGCCGCGCTCGTCGTGCTCCCCGGCGTCGGCCATGTCGGCAACCTCGAGGACCCGGAGCGCTTCAACCGGGCTGTCCGGGGGTTCTGCCGTACGCATCCGTGATCCGGTGCTTCAGGAGGGATCGGACCAGATCCGGCCGCCCTGGACGGGCTGCCGTTGGAGGTCGCCACGGGGAACCGGCTGACCTCCGTCACCGCGGTCCTGCGGGGCGACCGCCCCGGCCCGACGGTGCTCCTGCACGCCGACATGGACGCGCTGCCCGTCGCCGAGCGCGCCGGTCTCGCGTACGCCTCCGGTGAGCGGCCGGTCGCCGCCTACGCCCTGCACGTGACGTCGGCGGGCCACCCGAGCGGGATGTTCGCGACCCGTCGGGGCCCCGTCCTGGCCTCCTCCGACACTCTTCATGTGACCGTCCGCGGCGCGGGTGGCCACGGCTCGATGCCGCACCTGGCCAATGACCCCGTACCGGCGGCGTGCGAAATGGTCATCGCGCTGCAGACGTTCATCAGCCGCAGGTTCGATCCGTTCGACCCCGTGGTGCTGACCGTGGGCACCTTCCACGCGGGCACGGCCGCCAACGTCATCCCCGACGAGGCCCGGTTCACCGCGACCGTGAGGTCGTTCTCCACGTCGTCGCACGGCCGGATCAAGGACGGTGCCGTGCGGCTGTGCCGGGGTATCGCGGCCGGCCACCGGCTCGGAGGACTTCTCCCGCGTGCTGGACGAGGTCCCCGGCGCGTTCGTGATCCTCGGGGCCTGTCCGCCGGACCGGGACGTACAGCGGGACCCGTTCAACCACTCTCCCCTGGCTGTCTTCGACGACGGCGTGCTCGGGGACGGAGCCGCGCTCTACGCCGAACTCGCCCTGCGGCGCCTGGCACAGGCGGTGCCCGCCCCCACCTGCTGACTTCGCCGCCCGCGGCCCCGAGGCGCCGCACCTCTGTGCCGTGCCGCCGTCCCGCGCCGCCGACGCGCGGACACTGAGGGACTGTCAGTGGTTGCGGCGTATGCGAGAACGTCACGGAAAAGTCCCCTTCCGGTTACACGACCGACCCCTCCCCTGTGCCACGCTCCCGGCTGAAAGCAGTCAACACGCGTAGAACGCGATGCCCTTGAGTCGGGCGTCGCGTTCCGCCGCGTGCCGTCCCCGGGAAAGGGCTCCCCCCATGTCCGTTGCGCAGACAGGCAGATGGAAGGCGTGGATCGCGGCGATATCCGCCGTCCTCGTCGGCCTCACCCTTCCGACGGTCACCGCGACTCCCGCGAGCGCCACGACCACCGCCTACGACAGCACGTACTACAAAAACGCGATCGGCAAGACCGGCACGAGCCTCAAGTCCTCGCTGCACACGATCATCAGCAGCCAGTCCAAGATCTCGTACGACGCGGTCTGGAACGCGCTGAAGGTCACCGACCAGGATCCCAACAACACGAACAACGTCGTCCTGCTGTACAGCGGCGTCTCGCGCAGCAAGTCCCTCAACGGCGGCGACGTCGGCGACTGGAACCGCGAGCACGTGTGGGCGCAGTCCCACGGCAGCTTCGGCACCTCGGCGGGTCCGGGTACGGACCTGCACCACCTGCGGGCGTGCGACGTGCAGGTCAACAGCACCCGCGGGAACAAGGACTGGGACACCGGCGGCAGCGCGGTCAGCGGCGCGGCCGGCAGCTACACGGACTCCAACTCCTTCGAGCCGCGCAACGCCGACAAGGGTGACGTGGCCCGCATGATCCTGTACATGGCCGTCCGCTACGAGGGCGACGACGCCTGGGCGGACCTGGAGCCCAACGAGTCGACGTCCAACGGCAGCGTCCCGTACCACGGCCGGCTCGCGATCCTGAAGCAGTGGAACGAGCAGGACCCGCCGAGCGCCTTCGAGGAGCGCCGGAACGACATCATCTTCGGCACCTACCAGGGCAACCGCAATCCGTTCATCGACCACCCCGAGTGGGTCGAGGCGATCTGGTAGGTCGAGCACGACCGAACGAACACAGCCGGGCCGGGTGCACCACCCCTGGCCCGGCTCTTTCACGTCCCGAGGAGAGTCGACCCCTACGCCTGACCGCTCTCGGCACCTTCAAACGTGAAATCGCGGATCTTCTCACGCTCTTCGCACACCCGTAAGGGGACCCAGAAGGCGTTACTCATCCGTGATAAACGGTGATTTCGCCCACCCTTGCCCCTGTTTGCCGCACACCGAAGGATGTATTCCCGCCACGGTGGCCACCGACGCATCTATCATCTTCCACCCGCGTCGAACAAGGCCTTGGGGCGAGGAAGTTCAGAGGTCCACTGGGTAACTTCGGCGCCCATGACCACTGCCCTTACGACACCCCCGACGATCGAGGACGGCGCCGAGCTCTGGCGGATCGCCCGCGGCTCGGGGGAACTGGACCTCAACTCTCCCTACAGCTATCTGCTGTGGTGCCGGGACTTCGCCGACACGACCTCCGTCGCCCGTGACGCCTCCGGACGCCCGATCGGTTTCGTCACCGGCTACGTGCGACCCGACGCGCCGGAGACGCTCTTCGTCTGGCAGATCGCCGTCGAGGGTTCGCACCGCGGAAGCGGGGTAGCCGGGACACTGCTCGACGCCCTGTCGGCACGCGTGGCGGCCGAGCAGGGAGTCAGCCGCGTCGAGGCGACCGTCACCCCGGGGAACCTGGCGTCCGACCGGCTGTTCCGGTCCTACGCGCGTCGGCACGGCGCGGAGGTGACCCAGGAGGTCCTCTTCCCGCCGGCCGCCTTCCCCGCGGCGGGACACGACTCGGAGGTGCTCTACCGCATCGGTCCGCTCGCTCCCCCGGCGCCCTGAGCCGTCGTCCGCGCACACCACGCCCGAACCCCACCCTGGAGAAGAGACTTCGTGACCCTGACCGACATCGCCGCCCCCTCCGTCTTCGAGACCCTCGAATCGGAGGTCCGCAGTTACTGCCGCGCCTGGCCCGTCGTCTTCGAACGGGCCAGCGGCAGCCGGCTGTACGACGAGCAGGGGCGGCCGTACCTCGACTTCTTCGCCGGCGCGGGCTCACTGAACTACGGCCACAACAACCCCGCGCTCAAGCGGGCGCTCCTCGACTACCTCGCCGACGACGGCGTCACCCACGGCCTCGACATGTCGACGACGGCCAAACGCGCCTTCCTCGAGACCTTCCACGAGACGGTCCTGGAGCCCCGCGCCCTGCCCTACAAGGTGATGTTCCCCGGGCCCACGGGCACCAACGCCGTGGAGGCCGCCCTGAAGCTCGCCCGGAAGATCACCGGGCGGCAGACGGTCGTCTCCTTCACCAACGCCTTCCACGGCATGTCGCTCGGCTCGCTCGCGGTGACCGGCAACGCCGCGAAGCGCGCCGGCGCGGGCGTCCCGCTGAACCACGCCATCCGCATGCCCTTCGACGACTACCTCGACGGACACCTCCCCGACTTCCTCTGGCTCGAGAGGCTCCTGGGCGACGCCGGCTCCGGTCTCGACCACCCCGCGGCCGTGATCGTCGAGACCGTCCAGGGAGAAGGCGGCATCAACGTCGCACGGGCCGAGTGGCTGCGCGAGCTCGCGAAGCTCTGCCGCCGGCACGACATGCTCCTCATCGTGGACGACGTCCAGATGGGCTGCGGACGCACCGGTGACTTCTTCTCCTTCGAGGAGGCGGGCATCACGCCCGACATCGTCACCCTGTCCAAGTCCATCAGCGGCTACGGCCTGCCCATGGCCCTCTGCCTCTTCCGGCCCGAGCTGGACGTGTGGCAGCCCGGCGAGCACAACGGGACCTTCCGCGGCAACAACCCCGCCTTCGTCACCGCCACGGCCGCCCTCGACGCCTACTGGCGGGACGGCGCCCTGCGCGAGCACACCCTGAGCCGGGCGGACCGCGTGGAGCGCGCCCTCCTCGACCTGTGCACGGGCGACGGGCGAACGGGCCTGGGGGTCCGCGGCCGCGGACTGGTGTGGGGCCTGGAGTTCACCGACGGGGAGCGCGCCGAGGCCGTGTGCCGGCGCGCCTTCGAGACCGGCCTCCTCGTGGAGACCTCGGGGCCGCGCGGCGAGGTAGTGAAGCTGCTGCCGCCCCTGACCGTGACGGACGACGAACTCGACGAAGGCCTCGGTGTCCTGGCCCGTTCCGTCCGCCACACCGCCTGACCCTCGCCGCCCGATCCCCCGGCGGCACGCACCCGAAAGGCGACACCCCATGATCGTCCGTTCCTTCGACGAGCTGGAGAACACCGAGCGGCACGTGAGGGCCGCGTCGGGCACCTGGGAGAGCAAGCGCATCGTCCTGGCCCGCGAACGGGTCGGCTTCTCCCTCCACGAGACGGTGCTGTACGCCGGCACCGAGACGTCCATGTGGTACGCGCACCACGTCGAGGCCGTCGTCTGCACGGCCGGCGAGGCCGAGCTCACGGACCTCGAGACGGGGCGCACGTACACGATCGTGCCCGGAACGATGTACCTGCTCGACGGACACGAACGCCACATCCTCAAGGTCAGGCGGGACTTCCGCTGCCTGTGCGTCTTCAACCCGCCCGTCACGGGTCGTGAGGACCACGACGCGAACGGCGTCTACCCCCTGCTCACCGAACCCGACGGGGCCGTCGGGGACGGCGCCTGAGCCACGGCACGACGCCGGACGACACCGCACGACACCCCTGCGAGAAAGGAAGCACTCTCCCTCATGCCCTCCGCACCCACCCGACCCGTCGATCTCTACCCCACCCGTGGCCCCAAGGAGGAGCTCATCGGCCGCAAGGACCCCGTCGTGTGGTCCGAGCCCGGCACGGCGGGCCCCTTCTGGGCCCGTGAACTGGAGGAGTACGACCGCGACGGCTTCGTCACGGTGGACGAGATCGTCACCCCGGACGAGGTCGACGAGCTTCGGACGGAGCTGGAGCGGCTCGTCTCCGACCCCGCCGTACGGGCGGACGAACGCGCGATCGTCGAGCCGCGCTCCCAGGAGATCCGGTCCGTCTTCGAAGTGCACCGGATCAGCGAGGTCTTCGGCCGGCTGGCCGAGGATCCGCGGGTCGTCGGGCGCGCCCGCCAGATCCTCGGCTCCGACGTCTACGTCCACCAGTCGCGGGTCAACGTCAAGCCCGGCTTCGGCGCCAGCGGATTCTCCTGGCACTCCGACTTCGAGACCTGGCACGCGGAGGACGGCCTGCCGAGGATGCGGACCGTGTCGGTCTCGATCGCGCTCACCCCGAACCACACCACCAACGGCAGTCTGATGATCATGCCGGGTTCGCATCGCACGTTCCTGGGCTGCGCCGGGGCGACGCCCCAGGACAACTACAAGAAGTCGCTCCGGATGCAGGACGCCGGAACACCGTCCCACGAGGCGCTGACCACCTTCGCCGACGCCTGCGGCATCCGCCACTTCACCGGTCCGGCGGGTTCGGCGACCTGGTTCGACTGCAACGCCCTGCACGGCTCGGGCGACAACATCACCCCGTACCCCCGGAGCAATGTGTTCCTCGTCTTCAACAGCGTCGAGAACCAGCCGGAGGCTCCCTTCGCCGCCCCCGCCCGACGGCCCTCCTTCATCGCCGCGCCGGCCTGGGACCGGTCATGACCGGTCCCGCGCCCCTCGACCGCCGTCGCTTCCTCGGCAGAACGGCGCTCCTGGGCGGACTCGCCCTGACGCCCGGGCTGCTCGCGGCCTGCACCCGCACCCAGGTGGGGACGGGGGCGCCCGAGGACGACGGCGCGCTCCTGGCGCGCCTGCGGAAGCAGGGCTTCGTACGGGTCGGATTCGCCGGTGAGGCGCCGTACGGCTTCCAGGACGGCGCCGAGCTCGCCGGTGAGGCCCCGACGCTGCACCGCGAGATCTTCACGGCCCTCGGCGTGCGCGAACTGCGCCCGACGCTCACCGAGTTCGGGGCGCTGATCCCCGGGCTCCTCGCCGACCGGTTCGACGTGGTGAGCGCGGGCATGTCGATCACGCCCGAGCGCTGCGCCAAGGTGATCTTCTCCGAGCCGGAGTTCGTCTCGCCCACCGCCCTGATGGTCCGCAGGGGCAATCCGAAGGGGCTGACGGACCTCGGGTCCTGTGCGGAGAAGGGCGTCACGGTCGGTGTGCTGTCCGCCGCGGTGGAGGCGTCCTACGCCAAGGCGGCGGGTGTCCCCGAAGGGTCGGTGAAAACGCTGGCCAAACAGCAGGACGGTCTCGACGCCCTCCTGGCCGGCCGGATCGACGCCTTCGCGCTGACCGCCATCTCCCTGCGCTGGCTGGCGCGGACGAACCAGGGCGCCGCGGTGGAGGTGGCCGAGCCGTTCGTCCCGGTGGTCGACGGCGTACGGCGGCTCGGCGCGGGTGGAGCCGTGTTCCGGCCGGGTGCGAAGGGGCTGCGAGACGCCTTCGACGTCGAGCTCCGGAAGATCACCGGCGCTCCGGACCGGTTCGTGGAGCTGATCGGGCGCTACGGCTTCACCACGCGCGAGGTGCCTCCCCGTTCCCTGCGGACCGCCGACCTGTGCGTTGGTTGAGGGGTGGCTGGCGTGGCTGACGTCCTGTCCGTCGGGGCCGGCTCGCAGTCGTTCGGGTCCGGGTCTGTGACTGTCGCGGCCGACTTCCTGCCCGAGTTCCGGCGCGCGGTGCCCCGGCTCGCCGACGGACTCCTGGTCACGGTGGAGGCCACGGTGCTCGGCGCCGCGCTCGCCCTGGTCCTCGCGTACGCGCTGGGCCTGCTGTCCCGGTCGGCGCGGCTGCCGGTGCGCGGAGCGGCGCGGCTCGTCGTGGAGTTCTTCCGGGGGACCTCGCTGTACGTACAGCTCTTCTGGTTGTTCTTCGCGTTGCCGATGCTCGGTTTCCGGCTGGAGCCGCTGGCCTGCGCCGTGCTCGCGCTGGGGCTCAACTTCGGGGCGTACGGCTCCGAGGTGGTGCGGGGCGCCGTGGCCGCGGTGCCCCGGGCCCAGACCGAGGCGGCGATCGCGCTGTCCCTGGGGCCCGCGCTGCGCCTGCGGCGGGTGGTGCTGCCGCAGGCGCACGCCCTGATGGTCGCGCCGTTCAAGAACCTGCTCGTCCAGCTACTGAAGGCGACGCCGTTGATGTCCCTGGTCACGGTTCCCGATCTCACCTTCCAGATCGACCAGTTGCGCTCCGCGACGGGCTCGACGGCCGCCTCGTATCTGCTGCTCCTGGGGCTCTACTTCGGCATGGCCGTCGTCCTGAGCCTCCTCATGAACACCCTGGAGCGGGCCGCGAAGGCCCGTCTCGGGCAGGAAGGAGGCGTGTGATGTGGGACGGGGAGGCCGCCCGGGCCGCTCTGCCGACCGTTCTCGAGGGGTTCGGCGTCACCCTGGTCGCGACCGTGCCGGCCTTCGCCCTCGCGGCCGCCCTGGGTCTGGCACTCGCCTTCGTCCAGCGCGCGGGTCCACCGTGGCTGGCCCTGCCGGTGCGCGGGGCGGCCGGCTTCGTCCGCTCGACTCCGCTCCTGGTGCAGTTGTTCGCGGCCTGGGTGCTGATCCCGGGGCTCGACGCGCCGACGCTGGGCGTCCTGGTCCTCGGCGTGCACTACGCCACGTACCTCTCCGAGGTGTACCGGGCGGGCATCGACGCCGTACCGAAGGGGCAGTGGGAGGCCTGTACGGCCCTGTCGCTGCCGCGCCGGCGGGTGTGGCGGGCGGTGGTCCTGCCACAGGCCGTCCGCAACGTGCTGCCGCCGCTGGGCAACTACGCGGTCTCCATGCTCAAGGAGACTCCGCTGCTGTCGGTGATCACCGTGCACGAGATGGTCCACGAGGCGAACGCGTTCGGCAGCACCCACTTCGCCTATCTGGAGAGCTTCACCCTGGCCGCCGCGGTGTTCCTGCTCGCGAGCTGGCCGACGTCCGTGCTGATACGACGACTGGAGGCACGCCTTGCCCACTGAGGACCTCGCGGTCCGCTTCGACCGGGTCACGAAGCGGTACGGCGACCACACCGTGCTCGACGGCCTCGACCTGGAGGTCGCCCGCGGGGAGCGGGTGACCCTGATCGGCCCGAGCGGCTCCGGGAAGACCACGATCCTCCGGCTGCTCATGACGCTGGAGCGGGTGACGGACGGGGTCATCCACGTGGACGGGCTGCCCTTCTCCCACATGCCGGGCGGATCCGCCGGGAAGCTGGTGCCCGCGAGCGAACGTCATCTCGCCGCGCGACGGCGGAGGATCGGCATGGTCTTCCAGCAGTTCAACCTCTTCCCGCACATGAGTGTCCTCGAGAACGTCGTCGAGTCCCCCGTGCACGTGCTCGGCGAGGACCGGGAGGAGGCCGGCCGCAGGGCCCGGGAGCTGCTCGACCTGGTGGGACTCTCCGACAAGGTCGACGCACGGCCGACCCGGCTCTCCGGCGGCCAGCAGCAGCGCGTGGCCATCGCCCGCGCGCTGGCGATGCGCCCCGAGATCCTGCTCCTGGACGAGGTGACGTCCGCGCTGGACCCGGAGCTGGTCGCGGAGGTGCTCGACGTGCTGCGGGACATCGCCCGGTGGACCGACATCACGCTGCTGTGCGTGACGCACGAGATGGGCTTCGCCCGGGACGTCTCCGACCGGATCCTGATGTTCGACCGTGGCCGCGTCGTCGAGTCGGGCCCGGCCGAGGCCCTCCTGGACGCGCCCGCCGAGGAACGCACCCGCGCGTTTCTCGGCGCGGTCCGGTGAGGGGAGCGCGGCCCGGCGGAGGCCCGGCCGCGCCCTTCCACGGCCGGCCGGCCGCCCGCTCGGCCGTCGGTTGCCGACTCCTCGCTCAGCCGTGGGTTCCCGGCTCCCCGCTCAGCCGTCGGTTCCCGGCTCGACCATCCCTTCCCGCAGCCGGTTCAGGCTCCGGGCCAGGAGCCGGGAGACGTGCATCTGGGAGACGCCAAGCCGCTCACCGATCTGCGTCTGGGTCAGCTCCTCGACGAAACGGAGGTGCAGCAGCAGGCGGTCGCGCGGGTCGAGGGCCTCCACCAGCGGGGCCAGGGTGTGGAATTCCTCGAACAGTTCGAGCGCAGGGTCCTCCTGACCCATGCGATCGGCCAGGGCGGCGTCGTCGTCCTCGCTGTCACCGCCGGGGATCGTGGCGTCCAGGGACGTCGAGGTGTAGCCGTTGGCGGCGACCTGGGCCTCGACGACCTCGTCCTCGGACAGCTCCATGACCGGCGCGAGTTCGGCGGTCCGAGGGGCCCGGCCGAGCCGCGCGCTCAGTTCGTCGGTCGCCTTCGCCAGCTCCAGCCGTGCCTCCTGGAGCCGGCGCGGAACGTGCACCGCCCAGGTGGTGTCTCGGAAGAACCGCTTGATCTCGCCCACGATGTACGGCACGGCGAAGGTGGCGAACTCCACCTCGCGCGAGAGGTCGAAGCGGTCGATGGCCTTGATCAGACCGACCATGCCGACCTGGAGGATGTCCTCCCTCTCCTCGCCCCGCGCACGGAACCGACCCGCCGCGTACACCACCAGCGACATGTTCATCTCGATCAGGGTGTTCCGGACGTACTGGTGCCCCGCCGTCCCCTCCTCCCGCGCCGCCAGTTCCCGGAAGAACACCTTCGACAGCGCACGCGCGTCCCGGGGTGGGATCTCGTGCGGCGCGTCGAGCACGGGCAGGTCCTCACACGCGCCGTTCGTCACGCACGTCGTCATCGCCTCGGCCGGATCGGTCCGCACGGGGACAACCTCCTCTTGCTCACGGTCCGTTCAGCGGTCCCGGTTCTCGTACCCCCGCTTCCCGGAGGCACTCCTCCTCCGTGGACGGCCGCTCCGGGCCTCGGCCGCGGAGGACACGCATCACCCTGGTTCGGACGGGCAGGCGCAACCCATCGCCTGTCGACGCACCAGGAAGAAGGGGACCCGTCATGAAGACCCGGAACGACCAGAGGTCCCGGGCACCCGGGACTGACCCGCACGGCGCCGGGAACCGCGGATCGTCCCCGGTCCGGACACCGGCCGAGGCGCGGCATGTCGTCCGCCACACGCTCGTGGCCCTCGGCCCCCTGCGGCCGTCCCAGATCGACGACCTGCTCCTCGTCACCTCGGAACTGGTCACGAACGCGCACCGTCACGGGGGCGGCGTCACCGGTTTCGGACTGAAGGTCGGGCACGACCGGGTGACCGTGTCCGTGTCCGACGCCAGTAGGAACCTCCCGCTCCACGAGCTCCGCAAGGAGCTGCGTCCCGGCGGCTTCGGCTGGCCGATCGTGCTGCGGCTCTGCCGTGAGGTGACCGTGGACACCCATCCGGACGGCAAGACCATCCACGCGGTGGTGACGTTCGACCGCTGAGCGACACCGGCGGCCCGCGACGCCAGGCTCCTCCTGCGTTCGGTCGCACCGGATGGCCCGGCGTCGCCGTCCAGGCTGGGAGTGGTCCCCGGAGGGGCCGCCCCCGGAGCGAGGAGTCCGCCGACGGCCGTGCCCGAATCCCCCCCGGTACCGGTACGACGATCTCAGCGCCCTTTCTCTCGACTGCACGCTCAAGCGCTCCCCCGAGGTGAGCAACACCGAAGGCCTGATCGAGCGCAGCCGGTCCGTGATGGAGGGCCAGGGCGTGACCACCTCGCTGGTGCGGGCCGTCGACCTCGACATCGCCACCGGGGTCCGGCCCGACATGACCGAGCACGGCTGGGCGTCGGACGCCTGGCCCGAGCTGTACGAGCGGGTGATGGCCGCCGACATCCTCGTGCCGTGCGGCCCGATCCGAGTCGGGGATACCTGTCATCGGTGCGGGCCATGTGGGTGATCGGGGCCGCCCTTGGCGCGGCGTTCGGTCATTCCGCTCAACGAGGCGAGACAGTAGACGGGATTTTCGGCCGGACCAACCCGGGGCCCTATCGACGTCGGCAACCGGGCGTGTTTCGCCGCCCGACCCGCCCACTCGTCCGCAGGGGAACGCATCCATGACCGACACCGCCGCGTCCTACCGTGGTCTCCGCGCCCTGGTGATCAATTGCACGCTCAAGCGTTCGCCGGAGCGCAGCCACACTCAGGGCCTGATCGACATCAGTAGCGGAATCATGGAGCGCCAGGGCGTCGAGGTCGAGGTGCTGCGAGCGGTGGACATCGACATCGCGACCGGTGTGTGGCCCGACATGACGGAGCACGGCTGGGAGACCGACGAGTGGCCCGTCATCTACTCGAAGGTCATGGCCGCGGACATCCTCACCTTGGCTGGACCTGTATGGCTGGGAGACAACTCCTCGGTCATGAAGAAGGTGATCGAGCGTCTGTACGCCTGCTCGTCGATCCTCAACGAGCAGGGCCAGTACGCCTACTACGGTCGTGTGGGCGGCTGCCTGATCACCGGCAACGAGGACGGCGCCAAGCACTGTGCGATGAACGTCCTCTACAGCCTCCAGCACCTCGGATACGTCATTCCGCCGCAGGCGGACGCGGGCTGGGTCGGCGCGGCCGGCCCGGGCCCGTCGTACCTCGACCCCGGCTCCGGCGGGCCGGAGAACGACTTCACGAACCGCAACACGACCTTCATGACCTGGAACCAGCTCCACCTGGCGAGGATGCTCAAGGACGCCGGGGGCATCCCCGCCCACGGAAACCAGCGCTCCGAGTGGGACGCCGGCTGCCGGTTCGACTTCGAGAACCCCGAGCACCGTTGAGCGCGGGCCGGATCGGTCGGAGGTCCGGCGGAAGTCAGCTCCGGATCGACCCGGTCCGTCGTGCGGCCTGGCGCACCACACGCGATCCAGGCCGTGCAGATCGTGCGCCGTCGCCGGAACGCGCCTACGTGGTCGGCGATCTGACGGTGTCGTGGCGCCAGGGCGTCAGATGAGGTCGCGGTGGCGGCCCACCGTGGTGGAGAAGAGGTAGAGCGGGGGCAGGAGGGCGGCGGCACAGACGGTCCAGAGCGCGGTGTGGGCGCCGACCTGGGTGGCGAGGAGGCCGGCGGTGAGCGCGCCGAGCGGCAACGCGCCCCAGGAGACGAAGCGGACCGTGGCCATCACGCGGGACAGCAGTTCCGGGGGCGACTGCGTCTGCCGGTAGGTGCGGGTGGTGATCGAGCCGATGACGGTGCCGAAGGCGAAGCCGGCGTTGCCCAGGGCGAACCAGTACGCGTCCCCCGCCGACGTGGTCAGCGGGGCGAGCAGGAGCAGCGCGCCGCCGGCCAGATCGGCCATGATGACGCCCCGCGCGGTGCCCAGGCGCGTGGTCACGCGGACCGCGACGGCGGCGCCGGCGAGCGCGCCGACCCCGTCCATGGCGAGGACGAGACCGAGCTGTACGGAGTCGAGGCCGGCCTCGCGGACCAGGTAGAGGGGGGTGAGGGCGACGAGGGCCGCGTTGAGGAAGTTGGCGGCGGTCGCCCAGATCATGCAGGGGCGCATGACCGGGTGCTTGGTGACGTAGCGCCATCCCTCGCGCATCAGCCGCAGCGCGCTCTCGCCGGTGCGGGGCGCGGGGCGGCTCTCGGGGAGGGTGCGCAGGAGCACGGCGGAGGCCAGGTAGCTGGCGGCGTCCACGACGAGCGCGCCGATCGGGCCCGTCGCGCCGGTCAGGACGCCGCCGAGGGAGGGGCCGCCGGTGTCGGTGACGGCGTGCGTGCCCGACATGACGCTGTTGCGGGCGGCCAGCTGCTGGGCCGGGACGACAGCGGGCAGGAAGGTCGAGTTGCCGATGTCGAACAGCACGGTCGCCGAGCCGGTGACGAGCGCCGCGAACAGCAGGTGCGGATACGTGAGCGTGCCGATCCACGAGGCGAGCGGCAGCGATCCGAGCGCCGCGAACCGTACGAGGTCGAGCGTGACCTGGAGTCGGCGCAGCGGCACGCGCTGCGCGAGGACGCCCGCCGGGAGGCTGAGCAGCAGCCACGAGACCTGCCCGGCGGCGGCGAGCAGGGCGACCTCGAAGGCGGTGGCGTCGAGGACGGTGAGGGCGACGAGCGGCAGGGCGAGGGCGGTGACGGCGGTGCCCGCGCCGCTGACGGTGGCGGCGGCCCAGAAGCGCCAGAAGACGCCCGGCGACGAGGTCTCCCGTTCGTCGTCGCGTCGGTCGTGTTCCTGGATCGCTTGTGTTCCGCTCATACGGCGCCCACCCCCGGGTCTTGTTAGTCTCTTTTGGGAACTCACTGGTTCCAGGTGAGTTTCTATCCGGAACCGACCTCATGGCGCAAGATGGTCCCGACGAGCGGCCGCCGTGCGCGCAGAAGTGGAGACGCAGTGATGAGGTCGGTTCCCGAGCGGGACGCCGCCTGCGCGATCGCGCAGGCCGCGTCGGTGGTCGGCGACTGGTGGAGCCTGCTCCTGATCCGGGAGACCGCCCGAGGGCACCACAGGTTCGACGCGCTCCAGGAGGAGCTGGGCATCTCCCGGAAGGTGCTCACCGAGCGCCTGGCGCACCTGGTGGAGACGGGGGTGCTGGAGAAGGTCCCGTACCAGGAGCGGCCGACGCGGCACGAGTACCGGCTGACCGAGAGCGGCCGGGGGCTGCTGCCGGTCCTGCTGTCGATGCAGGACTGGGCCGACCGCTGGCTCCTCGGCGACGGCTCGCTCAGCGGCACCGCCGACGAGACGAGCGCGGAGGCACGGCGCGTCGCGGACCTGACGGGCCGGCGACTGCCGCGCCTGCGGCTGCCCGGTCACCGGGACGGCGCGCCGGTCGACCCGGTGGCCGGCGGCGTGGCCACCGTCCTGTTCTGCTATCCGGCGACCGGGAGCCCCAGCCCCCTGCCGGAGGGCTGGTCGCACATCCCCGGCACCGTCGGCTGCACGCTGGAGAACCGGCTCTTCCGGGACGCCTACGAGGACTTCCGCGCCGCGGGCGCGGAGGTGCGCGGCGTCAGCACCCAACGCCCCGACGAACAGCGCGTGTTCGCTAGCCAGGAGGACATCCCCTTCACCCTCCTCTCCGACGTCGACCTCCGCCTCGCCGCCGCCCTGCGCCTGCCTACCTTCCGCGCCGGACAACTGCTGCGACTGAAACGGACCGTGCTGGTCATCGACCGTGACGGCACGGTGCGGCACGCGCGGTTCCCGGTGACGGACATCCCGGCAGCGGTGAGCGAGGCGCTGGCCGAGGTACGGCGCTTGGCCGCGGAGGACTGACACCTACGGGATGCCCGAGGGAAGACCGCTCGCGGACCTCCGTAGACCGTGGAAAGCGCGCGCGGGGGCGCCGGTGCGGCAACCTGGTGGGACGGCTGGTGTCCCTCGCCCCGGAGGCGAGCGAAACCCTGCGGGTCGTGGCGCACTTCGACGGGCTCCTCACCCGGGCGCCGGACTCGATGGGACGCCGGCCGCAAGCCGGAGTTCCCGAACCCCGAGCACCGCTGACCGGACGCCCCGTCACCCCCGTTTTGGATTGTCGGAGGATCATCAATACGATCCGGCGATGATCACGAGAAAACGGCTGGCGACCGGGGCCTGCGCACTGCTCGCCGCCCTGACCGCCGCGCTCCTGCCGACGAGCGCGGCCGCCGACGGACCGCCGGCGAAGGAATCCCCCAAGGTCGAGCTGGTGCTCGACGTGAGCGGCTCCATGCGGGCCAAGGACATCGACGGCAAGTCCCGCATGTCCGCCGCCAAGCAGGCCTTCAACGAGGTCCTCGACGCGGTGCCCGAGGAGGTCCAGCTCGGCATCCGCACCCTGGGCGCCGACTACCCCGGCCCCGACCGCAAGCGGGGCTGCAAGGACACCCGGCAGCTCTACCCGGTCGGCCCGCTCGACCGCACCGAGGCCAAGACCGCGGTGGCCACCCTCGCCCCGACCGGGTGGACCCCGATCGGACCCGCGCTGCTCGGCGCGGCCGAGGACCTGGAGGGCGGCGACGCCACCCGCAGGATCGTGCTCATCACGGACGGCGAGGACACCTGCGCCCCGCTCGACCCCTGCCAGGTGGCTCGGGAGATCGCGGCGAAGGGCATCCACCTCGTCATCGACACCCTGGGCCTCGTCCCCGACGCCAAGACCCGGCAGCAGCTCATCTGTATCGCGGAGGCGACCGGAGGCACGTACACCTCGGTCCACCGCACCGATGAACTCTCTCGCAGAGTCAAGCAGTTGGTCGACCGTGCCGCCGACCCCGTCGTGACCCCCGTGGGCACGAAGGGCGCGCCGCGCTGCGCCGACGCCCCGCAGCTCAAGGCCGGTCTCTACACCGACCGCGAGACCTTCGGCGAGCACCGCTGGTACCGGGTCGACCTGCTGCCCGGCCAGGAACTGCGCGCCTCCGTCAGCGTCTCGGCCGACCGCGCCGTCAACAACGACTACGGGGTACTGCTGCGCGCGGTCACCCTGAGCGGTCGCGAGATCGTCCGCGGCTCCGAGGCGGGCGACGGACGGACGGACGTGATCTCGACCGGTCTGCGCTACCCGAAGCCGGACCTCGACGACGGGCCCGGGGACGCCAAGCCGGCCGCCGAGACCGTCTGCCTCCAGGTCAGCAACTCCTTCTCCGCTCCCCCGTCGGTCAAGACGACGCCCGGTATGCCGATCGAGCTGACGGTGGACGTCGTCGACGGTCCGTCGGCCGCGTCGGACGTGGCCTCCTTCGGGCTCGGCCGCGGCTGGTGGCTGCTCGGCGTGCTCGTGCTCGCCGGGTTCCTGGCCGGTCTGGTCTGGGGCTGGGTGTCCCGCTGGCGCGTCGCTGTCTGGAGGACCAACTGATGCGTACCGTACGTATGCTCGCCACGGTCGCCCTCGCGGGCGCCGCGCTCCTCGGTGTCACGGCGCCGGCCGCGCTCGCCGACTCCCCCACGCCCACGGCGGACCCCGCCGCGAGCGCCGGGCCGACGGAGGCCGGGACCACGTTCCGTACCGCCACCCGGTTCCTTCCGGGGCAGCAGGCCACCGCGCAGGCCGCCACGGGTGACTACCTGTACTGGGTGTTCCCCGCCGACACCGGGCAGCGGCCGACGGTGAGCGCCTCCGTCACGCTCCCCGACGCGGCGCTGCGGCACGGCCCCACCACCTGGCGGGTCGACGTGTACGACGGGCTGCGGCGGCGTCAGCCGTGCATGTACGGGACGCAGTCCCGTACCGCGGCGAAGGAGACCACGTCCGTGTCGCTGGCCTGTGTGCTGCGGCCGGTCCGTGCCTCCGCCGACGCCTGGGCGAACGACCCGCTGCCCGGCAGCTACTACGTCCGCCTGACCGTCACCGGGCTCCCGGACGAGGACCTCGGCCAGCCGTTCACGGCCCGGATCGGGGTGACCACCCTCGATCAGGGCGGTGCCTACGCCACCGACGGCTCGCTCGCCGCGCCGCTCGTGCCGGGGGCGACCACCGCCGACCAGGCGGAGGCGGACGCCGAGGCGGGCCGGCCCTCCGCCGTGGAGGCCGCGGCCCCGGAGGACGGCTGGTCCTCCGGCTGGTGGTCCGACCGCTGGATCTGGACCGTGGCGGGCGGCGTCCTCGCGGCGCTCGCGGGCGTCGGCGGCTATGTGCTGACGCGTGGCTCGGGCCGTGCGTCACGGATACCGCCGGCCGTCTGAGTCCGACCCCACGCCGTACGGCACACGACAGGAGGCCCCCACCGCGCTGCGCGGTGGGGGCCTCCGTACGCTCCGGGCGTCCCGTCAGGACGGGTCGGCGCGTCCGCCCGTCCCCCGGTCAGTCCATCCGGCGGGCGCCTTCCAGGACGGCCTGGCGGATGCGGTCGTAGGTGCCGCACCGGCAGATGTTGCGGATCGTGTCGAGGTCGGCCTCGGTGATCTCCCGCCCGGCCTCCCGCGCCCGGCGGACCGTCGCCACCGCGGCCATGATCTGGCCCGGCTGGCAGAAGCCGCACTGGGCGACGTCGAGGTCGAGCCAGGCCTCCTGCATCGGGTGGAGCTCGGTCCCGACGGTGTCCGGGAGGCCCTCGATGGTGGTGATCTCGTCGGTCGGGGCGAGGTCGTCGACGGGCACGGCGCAGGGCGTGAACGCCTTGCCGTTGAGGTGGCTCGTACAGGCCCGGCAGACGCCGACGCCGCACCCGTACTTGGGTCCGGTGACGCCGAGGACGTCCCTGAGGACCCACAGGAGCCGGACGTCACCCTCGACGTCGGCGGTGACGGCCTTGCCGTTCAGGATGAAGGTGTGCTGCGGCACGGGGACTCCAGCTCTCAGATGGTGCGGTCGCGGCCGTCGGTGGGCGAGGCGGGGACGGGCGGGACGGTCGGCAGGGGGGTGAAGGCGAGCGGCTCGGCGTGGTTGACGGGGAAGACCGTCGGCATCGTGCCGGTGGCCCGGCCGTAGGCGCAGGCGACGGCGGCCATGGCTCCGGCGACCGCCAGCTCACCCGCTCCGCCGGGCTTCTCGCCGTCGGAGGGCATCACGATGATCTCCAGCGCGGGCGGGGTGTTCCACTGCCGGGTGTAGAAGTACTGGTCCCAGCTGCCTTCGAGGAAGTGCCCGTCGCGCAGGTGGAGTCCGGAGGTGAGGGTGAGGGCGATGCCGTCGGAGATGCCGCCCATCATCTGGGCCTCCAGACCGCGGGGATTGACGGCGAGGCCGACGTCGACGGCGCAGACGACCTTCGTCACGCGCGGTCCGGTGTACGCGTTCGGGATCTGCCGCCCGGTGGTCCCGGGGCGGCAGTCGATCTCGGCGAGGACGGCGACGACGGAGTGGTACTCGGCGTGGACCGCGATGCCCTGGGCGGTTCCGGGGGCCATCGTCCGCCCCCACTCCCCCACTTCGGCGACCTTGTCGAGGACGGCGCGGGCCCGCGGGTCCTTCGCGAGACGGCGCCGCAGCGCGTACGCGTCCTGGCCCATGCGGCGGGCCAGTTCGTCCATGACGAGTTCCTGGGCGCAGCGGACGTTGGGCGAGTAGATGCCGCGCATGGAGCCGGTGTTGTAGCCCTTGTCGGTCTCGGAGAGCAGCTGGGTGGTGACGCCGAGGTGGTAGGGGCTCACCTGGGTGAGCTGGAACATCGTCTCGGAGAAGGTGAGATCGGCGACGGGAAGCCGGGCCACCTCCGCGGTGAGGAGCTCGCCGATGCCGTGCCCGAAGTCGGTGGCGACGGAGGTGTGGCGCTGCTCGTACGTGAGGACCTCGCCCAGCGAGTACGTGGCGCGGACCCGCGAGGTGGACATCGGGTGCGTACGGCCCTGGCGGAAGTCGTCGGTGCGGTGCCACATGAGCTTGACGGGCTTGCCGAGGGCGCGGGAGATCTCGGCGGCCTCGTGGGCGGCGTCGTGGAAGAGCTTGCGGCCGAAGGAGCCGCCGCCCTCGGTGACGTGGACGCGGACGGCGGTGGGCGGCAGGCCGAGCTTGAGGGCGATCTGTTCCTGGGCGACGATCGGCGCCTTGAGGGAGGCCCAGATCTCGGCGGAGTCCTCCCGTACGTCGGCGATCGCGCAGTTCGTCTCCAGGGCGGCGTTGCTGGAGAAGTGGAACGTGAAGCGGGCGTCGACCGCCTTGGTGAGGAGAGGCAGCGGCGGGACGACCAGGGGGAGTTCGGCCCGGCGGAGCTTGTCCAGGACGGTGGCGTCGGAGGCGCCCTCGGCGGTGCCGGGACCCCAGTCGACGCTGAGGGCCCGGACGGCGTCGACGCACTGACCGAAGGTGCGGCCGCGGACGGCGACGCCGGTGGAGACGGTCACGACGTCGGTGATGCCGGGCATGGCTCGGACCTCGGCGAGGTTGGCCACGGAGCGGACGGTGCCGTTGATGGTGGGCGGGCGGCAGACCATCGTGGGCAGGGCGTCCGGGACCTGGAGGTCCATCGCGAACTTCTTGCGGCCGGTGACGGCTTCGAGGGCGTCCAGTCTGCGCTGCGCGGTGCCGATGACGCGGAAGTCGGCGCGGTCCTTGAGCGTGACCTCGACGGCCGTGTCGGTGAGGGCGGCCGCCTTCGCGGCGAGTTCGCCGTAGCCGAGGAGCGTGCCGGCCGGGGAGACGACGGCGCCGGCCTTCGTGGTGAGGGTGTCGACGGCGTCGCCGAGGATGAGGGCGGCGGCGCGCAGCAGGCGGCCGCGGGCGACGGCGGCGGCGACCCGGATCGGGGTGTAGGTGGAGTAGGTGGTGTTGGAGCCGCCGGTCAGCTGGTTGAAGAGGAGCTCGGGCCGGGCGTCGGCGAGGGTGACCTTCACCTTGTCCAGGGGAAGGTCGAGTTCCTCCGCGACGATCATGGCGCTGGAGGTGGTGACGCCCTGACCCACCTCGGCCCGGGGCAGGGCGAAGTGGGCCGTGCCGTCGGCTTCGATGCGGATCGTGAGGAGGTTGCTCGTCGGCAGGGCCGCGAGCGTGAGCAGCTCGTTGAGGTCGAGGAGTTCGGCCGGGCCGGGCAGCGACGGGATGAGCGCGGGGGCCGCGGCGGCGGCCTGCCGGGGCGCGAGGGCCTCGGCGCCGAGCTGGGCGGCGACGGTGAGGGTGGGAGCGGCCAGCACGTAGCCGAGGAACCGGCGCCGGGCGATGCCGGGTTCGTCTCCGGCCGGGGGCGCGGGGGGCGCGGTTCCGTCCCCGGTGCCGCCCGATGGGTGGTCGTCCCGCGCAGGGTGCCGCCTCGGCATTCGGTGTGCCTTTCGTCATGGTCCCGGTCCTGCTACTGCCGGGTATCCTCCGATGCGACGATCATCGCCCATGTGGGGGACGTCCGGGGACCGTTCGGCGGGGACACATCGCGGGGCGCCTCCCTAGGGGGTGTCTTGTCGATCAGACCCCGCGAGCCCGGCCTGATCGACAAGACACCCCCTAGACCCGCGCGTCACGGCCACCACCGCTCCTACGCTTCTGTCGCCGCCGCCTGCTCGGCGGGGCGCTCTCCCGGTGCTCGGCGGCGCACAAGTCGGCCCGCCCGGTGCGGAAGCCGGTCCCCCACGGCGGCGACGCCCCGGGCCTTCCTGCCGGCCCGCCGGCCTCGCGCCTGAACCCGGCCGCCGCAGGAGCGGAGCTGCGCCCGCGAGATCCGGGCGCGCTGACCGCCGCCCGCGATGAGGGCGTTGACCGAGGCCATCGGGTCGCCGCCCGCCGACCGCACGAGCAGGGCGCCGATCACCACGGGCCCGAGAGCCACGGCGAGGGCCGTGCCGGTGGCGGTGACGTGCTGGAGGGGGCGGTGGCGCCGGGCGTCGGAGGTCATGGCCCTATTCCAGCGGCGGCCGGCCGGCCGCGTATCGGTCGACGTACTCAGCCGGGGAGGCGCGGCCTACTCAACCGATCACAGGGGAGGTCCCCAGGGGCTCCCGCTCGTGCACTTCTTCGGAGATCCTCGGGGAGACCGCATCCCCGGGGCGTCCCGGGCCGGAGCGTGGAGGCACGACCACCGTGACGAGCGAGACGACTGTGACCGACGGGATATCCGGGACGGCCGGGGCACCGGCTGCGGCCCGGAACTCCGCCGGGGCCGGGGCCCGTGCGACGGCCCCGGCCCGTCCGACGGCCGGGCCCCTCGCGGCTCAGGGCGCCGCACCCGCCGTGCTCGTGGTGCAGCACGAGGAGGACGCCGGTCCCGGTCTCGTCGGTGAGTGCCTCGTACGGGCCGGTCTTCGTCTCGACGTGGTGCGTGCCTGGCGGGGCGAGCCCCTCCCGGAGGGCCTGGGCGGCCACGCGGGGCTGCTCGTCCTCGGCGGGTCCGTGAACTGCGAGGCCGACGAGGCCGCGCCGTGGCTGCCCCGCGTCCGTACGCTCGTCCGCGAGGCGGTGTCCCGCGAGGTGCCGCTCCTCGGGATCTGCCTCGGCGGCCAGATCGTCGCCCACGCCCTGGGCGGTTCGGTCGTGACCCGGGCCCGGGGGCCGGAGCTCGGGGCCGTACCGCTGCGGCGGCTGCCGGCGGCCGAGGGCGACCCGGTGCTCGGCGCGGTGCCGGAGGGCGCCCTGGCCGCGCAGTGGCACTGGGACGAGGTGGACCGGCTGCCGCCCGGTGCCGTACCGCTGCTGACCGGCGACGACTGCCCGTACCAGGCGTTCCGGGTCGGGAGCGCGGGGTGGGGGCTGCAGTTCCATCCGGAGGTGGGGGCCGGCACGGTCGCGCGGTGGGCGGAGGCCGATCACGCGCAGGTCCGCGCGGAGGGCGTGGACCCGGAGGCCGTCGTGACCTCCGTACGGGAGGCGGAGGCGGAGCTCCGTACGGTCTGGGGCGCGGTGTCGGAGGCATGGGGCGCGGTCGTGCGGGCCCACGCCGTCGCGCACCGCTCCCGCGCCTGATCGGGGCCGGTCGCCCGACGGAGTCGGGGTGCGGTCGGCCTGGGCCCCACCCCGCGCGCCGGCCGTGGCGCACGGGTGCGGATACTCGTGTCCGGGGTGATCGCGCGACCGGCGCGTCCCCTTGGCGGGACGGTGACCGTGGGGTTGCGTGGCGGGCGACCGTACCGCACGACAGCGAAGGAGCACCGCCGCCATGGCCGACTACCGGATCGAAACCGTCCGCACCGGGTACCGGAACTGGACCGCCCGTAACGACCGGGGCGCGGAGGTCCGGATGGCCGCCGCGGACGACGCGGACGCGCAGCCCTCGTTCACGCCGGTCGAGCTGCTGCTCGCCGCGATGGGCGGGTGCGGCGGCCTCGTCGTCGACCGGACCGCCCGCGCCGTGGACCACGACGACCTGCGGATCGTGGTGGAGTCGGTGTCGGGGCCCGAGGACGACGGCCGGCTGGGCCGGATCAAGGTCAGTTACGAGTTCGACCTGCCGGACAACAACCCGCGGGCGGCCGAGGTGTTCGCCCGCGCGGTGCGTCTGACGCACGAGAAGTTCTGCACGGTGAGCCGGACCGTCGAGCACGGCGCGCGGGTCGAGGCGATCCTGCCGGACGGCACGGTCGGCTTCGAGGGCTGACCGGACGGCCCGCGAGGGCCGGCGCTACACGACCGTGACGTGGGCCAGGGCCCAGGACGTGTGGTCGAAGGACGTCCTGGCGTTGGCGTCCGTCACTTCGAGCCGCAGGACGCGGACGCCGCGGATGTCCACGTCCACCGGTACGGGGCCGGTGGCGGCCGTGAGGGTGGGCGTGGTGACGAGGACGCGGTCGTCGCCGTAGACGGTGGCACGGGTGGCGCCGACGGAGCTCTGGCCGGCCGAGAAGTCGTCGATGCCGACGAGAGCCGTGAACCGGCTGCCCGCGCCGCCCAGATGGAACGCCACGTCGCTGTACGCGTGGACCCCGAGGCCCTTGGGGTAGGTGGTGCCGCGGAAGGCGATCGGGGTGCCGTCGCCGGCGGCGTTCCTGCCGTTGGAGGTGTCGCGCTCGACCGGGCCCCAGCCGTTGACGGCGGTGATCCAGGGAAGGTCCGAGAGATAGCCGTCCCGGGTGGGCGCGGGGGGCGGGGTGGTGACGACCCCGTCGGCGGCGTACCGCACCGGGCCGCCGGGGGCGAGGGCGGTGCCCTCGGCGGTCAGCGTCCACGGGGTCGCCGCGGGCGCTCCGGCGGCCGGGGTGACCTGCCAGGTGGCGGCGAGCCGGGCACCGGGGGCGAGCTGGGTGCCGGCCGTGGGCGTGGTGGCCCGTACGGTCCAGCCGGCCGGGGCACGCAGAGTGAGGGCGGCCGAGCTCCAGGCCCTCGCCGATCCGTTGGAGAGGCCGGCGGTGACGTCGAACGCCACTCCCGGCACGGCGAGTCGAGGAACCGTCAGCTGCACGCCGAAGGGGGTACGGGGGTACGCGTCCTGCCAGGAGGCGCGCATCAGCCCGACGAGTTCGGCGACCCGCGCGGGGTACCGCGCCGCGAGGTCGGAGGTCTCGCCGAGGTCGGTGGCCAGGTCGTACAGCTCGACCTGCCACTGGTCGTCGGGCAGGGCGTGGTCACGGACGGGGGCGAAGCGCACGGCCTTCCACCGGTCCTTGCGGAGGGATTCGGCGAGCCACGTGGACCGCTTCCGGTCCTGGGCGTCGGCGCGGCTCGTGACGCCCCGCTCGTCGCGGAACCAGTAGAGGTGGTCGTGGTGCGCGGCGTTGCCGCCGCCGGTGAGGAGGGGCGCCGCGGACAGGCCGTCCACGTCGGAGGGGGCGGGGGCGCCGCCGAGTTCGGCGAGGGTGGGGAGGAGGTCGGTGAGGGGCGTGGGCCGGTCGCTCGTTCCTGGCAGGACGCGGCCGGGGCCCCAGGCGATGAGGGGGACGCGCACCCCTCCCTCGTACAGATTGCGCTTGTAGCCGCGCAGCGGTCCGTTCGCGTCGAACAGGTCGGGGTCGACTCCGCCCTCCTCGTGGGGGCCGTTGTCGCTGGTGACGAGGAGGACGGTGTCGTCCTCCAGGCCGAGGGCGCGCAGCCGGTCGACGACGTCGCCGACGAGGGAGTCGAAGAGACTCACCTGTGCGGCGTGCCCCTTGTTGGCGGCGGTCCAGCTCCGGGAGGCGTACGCGCCGGTGTCGGGGATGTCGCTGGGCGCGTGCGGCACGGTCGGGGTCAGTAGGAGGAGGAACGGTTCGTCGGCGTGGCGGTCGAGGAAGTCGAGGGCCCGCTGCCGCAGCAGCTCCGGTGCGTAGACACCCTTGGCGCCGGCCGCGTTGCCGGGGACGAGTTCCTTGGCGCCGTTGTGCCAGAGGTACTCGGGGTAGTACTGGTGCGCGTGACCGTGGTCGATGTAGCCGTGGAACTCCTCGAAGCCGCGGGCGTTGGGGTGGCTGTCCTGACCGGCGCTCTCCGGCCCGAAGCCCCACTTGCCGATCACGCCGGTGCGGTAGCCGCGGGCCCTGAGGAGCTGGGCGAAGGTGGTGTCGGCGGCGGTGAGGGAGCCCTGGGCGCCGGACGGGTTGGCGCGTACGGTCGCGTGGCCGGTGTGCAGGCCGGTGAGGAGGGAGCAGCGGGACGGGGCGCAGACGGCCGCCGTCGAGTACGCGTCCGTGAACCGCAGGCCGTCGGCGGCGAGTCCGTCGATGCGCGGGGTGGAGATGAGCCGCTGGCCGTAGGCGCCGAGCTCGCCGTATCCGAGGTCGTCGGCGAGCACGACGACGAGGTTCGGCGGACGGGTCGTGTCCTCCGGCACCGCTGCGACGGCCGGGTCCGCGGCGGCCTCGGCGGCCCCGGTCACGGGCAGGGCGCCGAGGCCCAGCGTGGCGGCGGATCCGGCGAGGAAGCGGCGGCGGCTGGGCATGGCGAGGCTCCTTGGACGGGACGGCGAGCGCGACTGACGGATCGTCAAACGGTGTCCCGGGGCCGCGTCGTGCGACCCCGGGCTCACCGACGATCATCGGCGCGCCCGTCCCGACGGACCATGCACAGCGCATGAAGAACGTGTGACACGGCCCGCCGGACACCGCCTGGTGCACTCGCTCCGCCCGGACGGAGCTTCCACTCACCCGGGCCGGATCGACCGACCCCACTCACCCGGGCCGGATCGACCGACCCCGCTCAGCCGAGCCAGATCGAGCGGACCCCGCTCAGCGGGTCCTCGGCGGTCCCGGACTCGGCGTCCCAGACCATCGTGGTGCGCTTGTCGGTGGTGTAGCGCGGCCATTCCTCACCCGGGTCCTGGTCCGTCACGAAGCCGACCCAGGCCCGGTGCATGGCGTCGGCGAGAGCGCGCGGCGGCGTCTCCCCGGCGACGGGCGCGACACCTTCGGCGTCGAGGACGTCGAAGGCGAAGGGCAGGTCCAGGCAGTGGAAGGCGATACCCATGACCGGCGAGCGCCAGGCGAACTCGTAGAGCCAGGTGGGCCGTTCACGCGCGGCGCGGGCGTCCGCGACGGCGAGGTTCGGGGCCCGGAAGGTCGCGTCGGTCAGCGCCTGGCCGAAGAGGAGGGCCTCGCCGCCCGCCACGTACGCCTCGGTGAAGGCCTCGATCCGGGCGGCGTCGAGGCCGAGGCCGCCGAGCACGAGCGGCACCGGCAGGCCCTCGGGCGCGGGGATCATCGTGAACTCGTGCTCGGTGAAGCCGAGCATCAGCGGTACGTCGCCGCCCGCGTCCCCCGCCGTGAGGGCCTCCTGCACGGGTACGGGTATCAGCTCGCCGTCCGCGAAGGGCGCGAGGGTCAGCAGCGCCGGCACCCCCTCGCGGTCCGGCCCCTCCTCGGCCAGCCGGTCCTGGAGCGCGAGGATCTCGTCGTCGCCGAGGTCCCGCAGCGCGGCGGCGGTGGCGGGAATGCCGGTGCGGGAGGTGAGGAGCCGCGAGACGGAGCGGGCGACCTCGGGGCCGTCGGGCCGCAGGGCCGCGCCCGAGACGGAGATCACGCCACGGAACAGGCCTTGGGCGGAGGGAACGGCGAGGAGGGTCTGGACGGCGCCGCCGCCCGCGGACTGGCCGGCGATGGTGACCTTCGCCGGGTCGCCGCCGAAGGCCGCGATGTTGTCGCGGACCCATTCGAGGGCGGCGATCCAGTCCCGTACGCCACGGTTGTCGGGGGCGTCGTCCAGGTGGAGGAAGCCCTCGATGCCGAGCCGGTAGCCGAGCGAGACGACGATGACGCCGTCCCGGTTGAACGTGGCGCCGTCGTACCAGGGGCTGGCGGCCGAGCCGGCGACGTAGCCGCCGCCGTGGATCCAGACGAGGACGGGGAGGGCGGCCTCCGGGTCGGCGTCGGGGGTGAAGACGTTCAGGTTGAGGACACCCTCGCCCGGGATGGTGGGCTCGGGAATGATGACGATCTCGCCGAAGGGCCGACGCTGGGCGGTCGGGCCGTACGCGGTGGCGTCGAGCGGCTCCGTCCACGGCTCCGGCGGGACGGGCGCGGCGAACCGCAGGTCGCCCACGGGGGGCTGCGCGTACGGGATGCCCAGGAAGCGGAGGCTGCCGTCGGCGCGGCGTTCGCCGCGGACGGGCCCACGGGTGGTGGTGACGGTGGTGCTCATGCTGCTCCTTCTGCGCGGGGGCGACACGGGGGCCGGGAAAGGAGCGTGTCACCGCTTACTTACACGTGTCAATCTCCGTGTCCGCCCGCATGTCGCTCGCCCCCTCCCGGCGAGGCAGCAGCAGCGGTGTCGCCAGGAGGCACGCGCCCGCGAGCCCGATCGCGGCCCGGGGGCCGACGAACCCCGCGAGGAGGCCCCACAGGGCGGTCAGGGCGGCAACGGTCGCCTTGCCGGTGACCGACCAGGCCGTCAGGGTGCGGGCGACCCGGCCGGTCTCCGTGAGGGCGAGGCGGTGGGCGGCGAACACCGGGTTGAAGACGCCGATGCAGGTGATCAGCGCGAGCTCGACGGCGATCACGAGCAGGAGGCCGGTGACACCGGGGTGGACGAAGACCAGACCGACGGGCCAGCACACGCGCAGGGTGCCCGAGACCAGGAGGACCCGGTGGCGGCCGAACCGGTCCACGAGCCCGGGCGCCAGGCGTGCGCCGACGAGGCCGCCGACACAGGGAAGGGCGAAGGCGAGCCCGTACTGCCAGGGAGCGAACCCCAGCGGCCCGAGCATGAGGACGGCGAGCAAGGGCGAAGTGGCCAGGATGAGGCCGTTGACGAGAACGGTGTGGAGGAAGAGCGGGCGAAGGACCGGGTGGGCGAGGATGAGCCGCCAGCCTTGGGCGAGGGGGCCGAGACGCGAGCTGGGGCGCTCGGGGGGCTGGGGGGTTTCGGGTGGCCTGGGGGTCTGAGGGGTCCCAGGGGCCCGGGGAGTCCTGGGAGTCCTGGGAGTCCCAGCCGCCCCGGACGCCGCAGCCGTCCTGCCCACCCCAGCCGTCCCGCCCACCCCAGCCATCCTGTCCGCCCCAGCCGCTCCAGGTACCCCAGGTCTCCCAGGTGTCCCGGATGGGTCGTCTCTCGCGGGATGGCCCTCCGCACCACCCATGGCCCGGATGCCGGCCGCCGAGAGCAGGTAGCTGACGGCGTCGGCCATCACCGTGGCCACCGGGCCGAGCAGCGCGATCAGGGCGCCGCCGAGCGGCGGCCCGACGACGGTCGCGGTCCAGGACGTGGATTCCAGGCGCGCCTGGGCGACGACGAGGTCCGCGGGTCGCACGAGGGCCTTCAGGCAGGCTCCGGCCGCCGCGCCGAAGGTGATGTCGGCCGCGGCGACGACGACCGCCACGAGCAGGAGCTGGCCGAAGCCGAGCCGGCCGAGCGCGTACGCGACGGGGACGGTCAGCAGCGCCGCGCAACGGGCGAGGTCCATCGCGACCATCACGGACCGCTTGCGTCGGGCCTCGACCCACGGCCCGAGCGGCACCGCCACCGCCGCGCCGACGGCGGCCCCGAGCGACGCGAGCGCCGCGACCTCGGCGGCACCCTCGTGGAGGACCGTGATCGCGAGCAGGGGGAAGGCGCCGAACGCGAGCCCGGTACCGAGGGCGCTGGCCCCGTACGCCGCCCATAGCCAGCCGAAGTCACGCCCCGGCCCCGAGCGTCCGCCCGCCATGCCCGTACCCCTCTCCTCGCGGCGTCGCACAACCGCGCGTCGACCTCGGCCATCCAAGCGAGGAGCGGACCTCGCGATCAAACAACCGCAGGGCACGGAGACAACAACCCACAGTTGTCGCACGGGACAGGCCTAGGGCCTGTCTGACAATTGGCGTCGGATAGGCCGGGTCGTTCGGTGCGTGCGATCGGCGTGCGGCCGGGGCGTCCTCGTAGCGGTGGGGGTACCTCCCGTGCCCGAAGGGCTACGGGGGACTACGGGGGCGTCACGGCCGTGCGGCGAGCGTGCGTGCCGGGCGGGCCGGACCCGACGGGAATTGTCAGACAGGCCCTAGGGTGAGGGCGTGGATCTCGAAGCCGTACGCACGTTCCTCGCCGTCCTGGACGAGGGCCGCTTCCGGAAGGCCGCCGACGAGTTGGGGATCACCCAGCAGGCCGTCTCCAAGCGGGTCGCCGCGCTGGAGAAGGAGCTCGGCGTCCGGCTGCTCACCCGCACCGCGCGCGGCCCCGAGGTCACGATCGACGGGCAGGCCTTCCTGCCGCACGCCCGCGCCCTGCTCCAGGCCGAGGCCCGCGCGCTCGCCTCCGTACGCCCCGGCAGTCGGGCGCTTCGGGTGGACGTGATCGGACGGCGGCTCGCTCCGGCGGCCCTGCTGCGCGGGTTCCATGGGGCGCATCCGGAGATCGAGCTCGACGTCGTGACGCTCTTCGACGCCGACGCGGCGGTCGCGGCCCTGCGGTCCGGCACGATCGACGCGTCGTTCCGGGCCGTCACGATGCCCGGCCGGCAGCTCCCCGAGGGGATCGAGGCCCTGCCGGTCCTGGACGAGCCGCTCGAACTGCTCACGGGACCGGCCCACGCGCTGGCGTCCGCCCGTTCCGTCACGCCCGCGCGGCTCGCGGGACACCGGATCTGGGTGCCCGGCATCGTGAGCGGCACCGAATGGGCCGCCTACTACGCCGACCTCCGCGCCGCGTTCGGGCTCACCATCGAGGTGACGGGCCCCGACTTCGGCACCGAACCGCTGCTCGACACCGTCGCCGACTCCCCCGAACTCGCGACCCTCGTGGGCACGGGGACCCGCCTCGTGTGGCCCGACTCCCACGATCTGCGACGCATCCCCGTGCACGACCCGACGCCGGTCTACCCGCACTCGCTGATCTGGTCCGCGGACAACCCCCACCCCGCGCTCGTCGCCCTCCGCGACCACCTGGCCACCACCGCGTCGGGGCTCTCGGGAACCGACATCTGGACACCCTCCTGGGCACGCCCGCGCGAGCGGCAGGCACCCTAGACTCGGATCGATCGACGTGTGTACGGGGGAAGGCGGCGCGCGATGCGATGGAACCTCGACGTCGTGGTGGGGGTACTCGTGGGGCTGGTCGGCACGGGACTCATCGTGGCGGGTGTCGTCTGGAAGGGCCGCGCCGTACGACCGTTCGCCGCCTCCCGGGCGCGGTCCGTCGCCCAACGGGAGTACGCGCGCGACCTGCAGCGGGCTGCCGACCACGTGATCGCGACCGCCCGCCGCTCCGCCGGCGACGGCGAACCGGCCATCGTCACCGTCGAGGCCGTGGTGCGGGTGACGCGGGAGCGCTACGGATACACCGTGGTGGAGCGTCACCACGCGGCGGCAGCGCTGCGCCGACGGTTCGAACACTGGCGGTGTGCCGTCGACTGCGTCACGGACGCCTTCAGCTGAGCCAGGTATCCACAGTGGATCTGTGGGCAGGTCCGGCGGTCGGCCTCTCGCGCGGACTTAGCCAGGCGTGACCATCCAGTCCACAATGGAAAGGGTGACTACGTGCGACGCGGCGCCCACCTCCGAACGTCTGCGTCGATTCGTCGAACGACACGACACCGAACGAGGAGGACCCCATGTACGTCGTGGTCCAGCACAAGATCTTGAACCCCGAGATGGCGTTCCCCCGTGGCCAGGCCCTTATCGACGGCACCGGAGCGCCCGACGGCACCCGGGTGCTGCAGTTCTACCCGCACGTCGACGGATCCGTCGTGACGTGCCTCTGGGAGACGGAATCCGTGGCGGACGTCCAGGGCTTCGCCGACACCACTCTCGGTGACTCGAGTGTCAACGTGTGCTACGAGGTCGACGCGGAGAAGGCATTCGCCGACCGCCCTGCCGGCCTGAGGCCGAAGTCGGTTCCTGTCACCTAGGTTTCCGGATCACCTCGCGGACGCTTTCTTGTGGCCGGCGATCCGGTCGACGGGCTGGGGGATCACCGCACGGACGGAATCCCGCGACGGTCTTCACGGGCCCCGGTCGCGTGCGGCCGGGGTGGCGCGTGGGCGTCAGGAACCCGTCGCGGCTCGGTCGGACTCGCTGCGAAGAACGCAGAAGGGGCGGCCAGGCATCTGCCCGGCCGCCCCCTCCCGTGCGTATCCAGCGGCTCGGCGATCAGCCGCCCACGGGGGCGCGCCGGTTTCCGCGCACCAGGAAGACGGCCACGAGCGAGAAGACGATCATGAGGATCGTGACCGCCGCGGCGAGGGCGGACCAGCCGCCGGTCCGGTTCGTGACGGCTTCGTCGACGCCGCCGCTGGCGAGGAAGGTCGTCGGGTCCGTGAGGGCGTGGAGGACGATCGCGGCCCAGATCGTGCCGGTGACGCGCATCGTGAGGTACATGCACACGCCGAAGCCGAAGGTGTAGACCACGGTGAGGAATACCGTGCTCACCTTCATCCCGGACAGCACGTTGGTCACGTGCATGAGGGCGAACATGAGCGAGGACACCACCATCACGAACCGCTCGGGGTGCCCGGCGCCGCGCAGCATCTGGACCACGAGGCCACGGGTCGCGAGTTCCTCGGCGAGGCCCACGAAGACGCCGAGCAGGGCGATGAGAAGGATCTGCTCCGGCCCCCAGTCGCTCCAGCCGATGGCGGCGGAATGAGCGACGATGGCGGTGATCGCGAGCGCGGGGCCGATCCACATCCAGGGCCGACCCGCGACCGTCTGCCTGCCGAAGACGGAGCGGAGCCGGCCGATGGAGGCGGTGAAGCCGAGGAGGGTCACGGCGCCGATCGCGATCGGCAGCACGAGGCCGAAGAAGATCCCGGCGCCGGTCGCCAGCACGTTGTCCTTGTCGACCTCGTCGCCGAAGACGGCGCCGATGGCAAGACTGACCAGCAGGTAGTACGCCAGGTAGGCGACGATCACCAGGGCGGCCTTCCCCGTGGTCGGCCGGTCGAAGAAGCCGCGCCGGGGCGTGACCCGGCCGTCGTCGACTCTCTGTGTCATCGCCTACCTCGCCGACCTTTACTTCTTTTTACGGACTATCGCACAATAGAGCACATTTTCGCCTTAATGGACCAAGCCGAACAGAGCCGGAAAGCGCGCGGTCGCGCCGTCGGCCCACCAGGGCTCGCGGGCCGCACACCACCGACCACGTCGGCTCAGGGCCGCCTCGGCGATCCGTGGGGCGCCGAACGAGTGGACTCGCCGAGGCGCCGTCCGGGCGGGCCACGTCCGGCAGGGGTCCGGGTGGTGATGTGGCCGCCTGCTCCCCGACCTGGAAGAGGCGCCTCCGACATGCGACGTACCCCCACCCGCCGTCTGTTCGCCGCGGCCCTGCTCGTGGCGTCCGTGCTCGCTCCGACGGCCCTGGTTCCCGCTCCGGCCGTCCAGGCCGCGGGCGTCGACCGGTACGGCCAGGACGACCGCCCGCCGGGCGGGCTCGGCCCCGAGGTGAACGCGCGCCTGGACAAGGCCATCGAGGACGTACGCAGGAAGGCCGAGATCCCCGGCGTGGTCGTCGGCGTGTGGATGCCCGGCAAGGGCAGCTACGTACGGGCGACCGGTGTCGCGGACACCGCCACCCGCGAGCCGATGTCCGCCCACTCGTACATCCGGATCGGCAGCGAGACCAAGACCTTCACCGTGACCGCGCTGCTCCAGCTCGTCGACGACGGCCGGGTCGGGCTCGACGATCCGATCGCGAAGTACGTCCCCGGCGTGCGCAACGGCCACCGGATCACGCTCCGTCACCTCGCGGAGATGCGCAGCGGCCTGTTCCCGTACACCTCGGACGCGGACTTCGTCCACGACCTGCTGAGCGACCCGCAGCGTTCGTACACGCCGGAGGAGTTGCTCGCGTACGGCATGAAGCACAAGAACACCTTCAAGCCGGGCGCGCAGTTCCAGTACTCCAACTCCAACCTGGTCCTGCTCGGCCTGGTGGTCGAGAAGGTGACCGGTCAGCGGCTCCAGGACGTCATCCGCAACCGGGTGCTCCGCCCGTCCCACCTCTTCCACACGCTCTTCCCGGAGGGGGCCGAGTTCCCCGAGCCGCACTCCCGCGGCTACACCGACCAGACGCTGAGCGGCCGGATCGAGGACGCCACGGACTGGAACCCCAGTTGGGCCTGGGCGGCCGGCGCGATGATCTCGAACCTCCACGACCTGCGCCACTGGGCCGAGGTCGTCGCCACCGGGAAGCTGCTCAGCCCCGAGACACAGGCGCAGCGGCTCAAGACCCTGCCGACCGGCTTCCCCGGTACCACCTACGGCCTCGGCATCTTCGAGACCAACGGTTGGATCGGGCACAACGGCTCCCTGCCCGGGTACGAGACGGTGACCGTCTACCTGCCCGCGCAGAAGGCCACGATGGTCCTCATGCTGAACACGGACGCCCGCCACCTCGACAACCAGGAGCCGTCCACGCTCCTCGCCCAAGCGGTCACCCGAATCATCACCCCGGACAACGTGTACGACGGCGGGACCGCCCCGCGCTGAACGATGTCGGGTGCGGCCGCGAGGAGCGGTACGGCAGGGGGCTCGGGGCGGATCGTCACCGGAGGTCTTCGGGGACGGGGGTGCCCTGGTGGTAGTAGAGCCGCAGGGGTGTGTCGCCCGGCGCTCCGGGGGTGCGGCGCCAGATCGAGCTGCGGCGGGCCCGGTGGCCGTCGAGTACCGACTCGTACGTGAGGTGGACGATTCCGGGGGCCAGCACCGTGCCCGTGAAGGCCGTGGCTTCGTGGCGGGGGCCGTTCCCGGCGCTGCCCGTCATCTCGGGGAGCGCGGCGAGTATCTCCTCGTACGTCCAGCGGCGGCCTGAGGAGCCGATCTCGGAGAACTCGGGGTCGTGGAGTTCGGCGGCGAGGGCGCGGGAGGCACGGACGGCCGGGTCCAGCAGGCGCAGTTCGCGCTCGATGGCCTCGGCGATGTCGGGATCCTGGAGGGTCATGGAGGCATTATGGCTGGTCGGGACGGGTCGGGCCCGGGGTTTTCGCCCGGGCCCGACCCGTCCGTGTTCCGTTACTCGAAGGCCGCCGCCGCCTCCTTGAGGGCCGCCGCGACGGCCTCGGGTGCGTCGGGGCCGGGTGCTCCGGGGCGGTAGGTGACGGAGCGGAGCCTGCCGGTGTAGCGGAAGGTGCGGTGCCGTTCGAAGAGGGGCCACGAGACGGGTGACTTGCGGTCGATGCCCACACTGATGCCCTGGAAGGGGGCCATGCCGACGAGTTGGTGGACGCTGTCGGGCGCGGCCCGGTGTTCGCCGTCCACGAGCACGGTGAATCGCCAGCGGAGGCCCTCCTCCGCCGTGGCGACGAGGAAGATCTCGTGCGGGCCGCGAGCGAGGGGGCCCGCGTCGGTCTCGTGGAGACGGCCGTACTCGTTGTACGCGAAGGTCAGGCGGCCGTTCTCGACGTACAGGCTGTAGCCGCCGCCCTGGTCGCCGTGGGAGACGAGGACTCCGTCGCCGGTCTCCTCGATGGCCACGGCGATCTCGAAGGAGCGCAGGGAGACGAGCCGGGAGGAGCGGTAGCGCTCCAGTTCCGGGGTGCCGGGCAGCAGGGTGACGGGGCGGGTGAGCCGCTGCTCGGCGGGGTTGCGGCGGGCGAGGGCGCCGCTGTGGTCGGGCAGCGGGAAGACGCCGTTGCGCCAGGCGGCCTCCTCCCAGGCGGCCGACAACTCCTTTACCGTTTCCGGGTGTTCGGCGGCCAGATCGTGGATCTCGGTGGGGTCGGTACGGATGTCGTAGAGGGCCCATTCGGAGTCGTCGTACGGGGTCCCGGGCCGGTGGAGGGTGACGAGTTTGCGGCCGTCGCGGTAGTGGCTGCGGTTGCCGGTCATCTCGCAGTACTGCTCGGGGTGGGTCGAGGCGTGGGCGGGGTCGGCGAGGACGGGCGTGAAGCTGAAGCCGTCGACTTCCTGGAGGGGGACGCCCCGACGGCTCTCGGGGCGGTCGAGACCGGCGAGCTCGAGGAGGGTGGGAGCGATGTCGGTGACGTACTGGTACTGGGAGCGCAGCCCGGTCGCGAGCCTGCCGTCCCGTACCCCTTCGGGCCAGGAGAGGACGAAGGGGACGCGGACGCCGCCGGCGTAGGTGTGGCCCTTGTAGAGGCGGAAGGGCGTGTTGGAGGCCATGCCCCAGCCGCGGGGGTAGTGGACGAGACTGCGGGGGCCGCCGATGAGTTCCGGGTCGCGGTCGACGTCGGGGTCCCAGTCCCCGGGGAGGCGGGGATGGTGGACGAAGCGGCTGAAGTAGGAGCGGGTGCCTTCGAGCCCGCCCTCCCCCGTGCCTCCGTTGTCGGAGGTGAAGACGACGATGGTGTTGTCGAGTTCACCGAGCGCGGCGAGGGTGTCGGTGAGCCGGCCGAGGTTCTGGTCGATGTTGTCGACGAGAGCCGCGTACACCTCCATGTAGCGGGCGTAAAGCCGCTGCTGATCTTCCGTCAGGGAATCCCAGGCGGGGACGTCGAGACCGGATTCACTGTTGCGGGCGGGGAGTTCGGTGCCGGGCGGGAAGAGTCCGGCGGCGAGCTGGGCGGCGAAGCGGCGCTCGCGCAGGACGTCCCAGCCCTCGTCGTAGCGGCCGCGGTGACGGGCGATGTCCTCCGCCTTGGCCTGGAGGGGGCCGTGGACGGCGTTGTGGGCGAGGTAGAGGAGGAAGGGCTTGTCGGGATCGTGGGCGCGGAGCGACGTCACCATGGAGATGGCCCGGTCGGTGATGTCGTCGGTGTAGTAGTAGTCGTCGGGGAACTCGTCGATGTCGAGGGGGCTGTTGTCCCGGACGAGCTGGTGCGGGTGGAAGAGGCTGGTGAGGCCCTCCAGGACGCCGTAGTACTGGTCGAAGCCCTTCTGGAGGGGCCAGTTGGCGCGGTCGTCGGCCGCGTTGGAGGCGGAGTCGCGGACGAGGTGCCACTTGCCGACGGCGTAGGTGGCGTATCCGGCGTCGTGGAGGAGTTCGGCGACGGTGGGGATGTCGTCGGCGATCTCCATGCCGTAGCCGGGGAACCCGGGGTCGGCGTTGGCGACCATGGCGTAGCCGACGCGGTGCGGGTTGAGGCCGGTGAGCAGGGCGGCGCGGGCCGGTGAGCAGAGCGGCATGGTGTGGTAGTTGGTGAGGCGTACGCCGTCGTCGGCGAGGCCGTCCAGGACCGGCGTGGGGATCTCGGAGCCGAAGGGTCCGATGTCGCTGAAGCCCATGTCGTCGACGAGGACGACGACGATGTTGGGGGCCTTGGCCGGCGGGGTCGTACGGGTCGGCCAGGCGGGTGCGGAGTCGGCGAAGGTGCGGCCGACCCGGCCGGGGAAGCCTTCGTAGGGGTCGCGGCGGGGCGGAGCGGTGCTCATACGGAGGCGGGTCCTTCCGGGGGAAGCGTGCGGGCGGTGCGGAATCCGCCGTGGCCGGTCGAGGAGTCGGGGGTGTTGTGGGAGCGGGCGGCGACCCGGTAGCGGTTGCAGTAGGAGGCGTGGCAGAGGTAGGAGCCGCCTCGGATGACGCGCTCGGCGGGAAGGGCGGCATCGGCCCGGGAGCCCGCACCGGCGGGGTCGTACGGGTCGGCCGGGGCGAGGCCGTCTGCCGGTGCGCAGGCGTCGTTCGCTGCGAGGGCCTCGGTCGGTGCGAAGGCGTCGGTCGGGTCGAAGGCGTCGGCGCACCACTCCCAGACGTTGCCGGAGGTGTTGTGGAGGCCGTGGCCGTTGGGCTCGTAAGCCGTCACGGGCACGGTACCGATGCGTCCGCCGGGGCGGTCGGAGCGGTGCGGGAAGTCGCCGGTCCAGGTGTTGCACATCTCCCGGCCGCCGGGGGTGAAGTCGTCGCCCCACGGATAGCGGGCGCCGTCGAGGCCGCCGCGGGCCGCGTACTCCCACTCCGCCTCGGTCGGCAGCCGGACGCCCGCCCACGCGCAGTAGGCCTGGGCGTCGTCGTACGAGACGTGGACGACGGGGTGGTCGGCGCGGCCTTCGAGGTCGGAGCCGGGGCCCTCGGGGCTGTGCCAGGCGGCCCCGGTGACGCCGAGCCACCAGGGGGCCTGCGGGACCCGGCCGAGGACGTGGCCCACCGCGGCGGGGTGGAGCAGGAGGTGGAAGACGAAGGAGGAGCCGAAGCGTTCGGCGTCGGTGCGGTACCCGGTGGCCTCCGCGAACTCCGCGTACTGGGCGTTGGTGACGGCGGTGGCGTCGATCGCGAAGGGGGCGACGGTGACCTCCCGTACGGGTCCCTCGCGGTCGGCGGGGTAGCCCTCGCCGAAGGCGTCGCCCATGCGGAAGGTGCCGCCGGGGAGCTCCAGCATCGGGCGGGGCGGCGGGGCGGTCCGTACGGTCGGCAGCGGGAGCAGCTCGTCGGCCCGGGGCGGCCCGGCTTCCCCCGTGCAGCCGCGCCCCGGGGTGCAGCAGGCGCTCACGCGGACACCGCCCCGACGGGAACCCGTACCGGTACGGGTTCGGGTACGGCGGCGAGCAGCGCCCGGGTGTACGGGTCGCGGGGGTGCTCGCACAGCTCGTCGGCGCCGCCGGTCTCGACGATCCGGCCCTCGTGCATGACGGCGATCCGGTGACTGACCTGGCGGACGACGGCCAGGTCGTGGGCGATGAAGACGAGGGCGAGTCCCAGGTCGCGCTGGAGGTCGGTGAGCAGGCCGACGATCTGGGCCTGGACGGAGACGTCGAGCGCGGACACGGGCTCGTCGCATATGAGGACGGTCGGCTCGGGGGCGAGGGCGCGGGCGATGCCGACGCGCTGGCGCTGCCCGCCCGAGAAGGAGCGGGGGTGCCGGTCGGCGGCGGCCGGGTCCAGGCCGACCCGCCGCAGGAGCTCCGCGACGCGCGCGGCGCGTTCCCCCGGGGCGACGGTGCCGAACGCGCGGAGCGGTTCGGCGACGATCTCGCCGACGGTCATGCGGGGGTTGAGCGAGGCGTACGGGTCCTGGAAGACCAGCTGGACGCGGCGGCGTACGGCGTGCAGCTCGGCCCGGCCGGGGCGGGTGACGTCCCGGCCGTCCAGGAGGATCCGGCCGCCGTCGGCGGGGTGGGCGTGGGCGAGGACCCGGGCGAGGGTGGACTTGCCGGAGCCTGACTCACCGACGACACCGAGGGTCTCGCCCGCCGCGAGGGTGAGGGAGACGCCGTCGAGTGCGGTGAGGGAGCGGCGCCCGCGGCCCTTGTACGTCTTGCGGATGCCCTCGGCGGTCAGGACGACGGCGCCGGGTGCGGGCCGGTCGATCAGGACGGGCGGCGGGGGTGGCGGCAGGGGTTCGGTGCGTTCGGCGGCGGGCAGGCAGGCGGCCCGGACGGTCTCCGTGACGGCGGCGAGCGGGGGGACGGCCGTGTGGCAGCGGTCCTCCGCGAGTGCGCAGCGGGCGGCGAAGGCGCAGCCCGCGAGGGGCAGACTCAGGTCGGGCGGGGTGCCGGGGATGCCGGTGAGCCGGGTACCGGAGGGGGCCGAGAGCCGGGGCACGGCGGCGAGGAGTCCGGCGGTGTAGGGGTGCCGGGGGCGGGTCAGGACCTCGGCGGTGGGGCCGTCCTCGACGACGGTGCCGCCGTACATGACGAGGACGCGGTCGCAGGCGCGGGCGACGACGCCCATGTTGTGGGTGATGAGGACGAGTGCGGTGCCGGTGGTACGGGTGAGGTCGCCGAGGAGGGTGAGGATCTGGTCCTGGACGGTGGCGTCGAGGGCGGTGGTGGGTTCGTCGGCGAGGAGGACGTCGGGTTCGCCGGCGAGGGCCATGGCGATGAGGACGCGTTGGCGCTGTCCGCCGGAGAACTGGTGTGGGTGGTCGTCGAGACGGCGCTCGGGGTCGGGGATGCCGACGAGCCGGAGGAGCTCGACGGCGCGGGCGCGACGGGCGGCCTTGTCTCGACGGACGGGCTTGTCGTGGCGGGCGGCCTTGTCGCGACGAACGGCCTTGTCGTGGCGGCCTCCGGCGTCCTCGGCAGCCCCGCCGTCACCGGTCGCCCTGCCGTCACCGGCCGCCCTGCCGTCGTGGGCGCGGAGGACCTCGTCCAGATGGCGGCCGACGGTGAGGACGGGGTTGAGGGCCGTCATCGGGTCCTGGAAGACCATGCCGATACGGGCTCCGCGTACGGCTCGCAGTGCGGCCGCGTCGGCCGTGACGAGGTCCTGTCCGTCGAGGCGGACGGAGCCGCCGCTGATCCGGCCGGTGCCGGGGAGCATGCGGAGCAGGGCGAGGGCGGTGGTCGACTTGCCGGAGCCCGACTCGCCGACGACGGCGAGGGTCTCGCCCCGGCGGATCGTGAACGACACGTCCCGTACCGCGTGCAGCGCACCTCCGTCGGGGGTGGCGAACTCCACGTCCAGGCCCTGGACTTCGAGGAGCGGCGGGGTGGTCATCGGCGTATCTCCCGGTTCAGTGCCTCGGCGGTCAGGGAGAGGCCGAGGACGAGCGCGGTCACGGTCACGAGCGGTCCGGCGGCGAAGTGCGGGGCCTGCGCGAGATAGGGCATGGACTGGCTGAGGACGGCTCCCAGCGTGGGTTCCGGGGGCCGCACTCCTACGCCGAGGAAGCTCATGGCGCCCTCGATGAAGACGGCGACGGTGAGGGAGACCGCGAGCTGGACGACGAGCGGGTCGGCGGCGTTGGGCAGGATGTGCCGGGTGAGGATCCGGCCGCCGGAGGTACCGCCCACCCGGGCGGCCGTCACGTACTCCCGGCCGCGCTGGACGAGGATGCCCGTGCGGAGGAGCCGCCCGAAGACGGGGATCTCCGCGAGGGCGATGACGAGGATCACGGGCAGCCGGCCGGGGCCGAGGATCGCGGTGACGGCCAGTGCCAGGATCAGTCCGGGGAAGGCGAGGACCAGGTCGAAGGCGCGCTGGATGACGGTGTCGGCGACCGGGTGGGCGGCGGCCGCCAGGGCGAGGAGGCAGCCGAGGGCGGCGCCGAGCGGGACGGCGACGGCGATGATGCCGAGGTCCGCGCGGATGCCGTGGAGGAGGCGGGCGAGGAGGTCGCGGCCGAGGTCGTCGGTGCCGAGCGGGTGGCCGGGGGTGCCGGGCCCGGCGAGCGCGAGGGCGCTCTGATCGGTGGGGCCGTGGCCGGAGAGGAGCGGTGCGAGGAGGCCGACGAGCACGACCAGGCCGACGAGGGCGAGGCCGGTGCGGCCGCGGGCGGTGGCGAGGGCGGCCCGGTAGGGGTGGCGGGGCCGGCGGGCGAGGGGCGGCTTGGCCGCTGCGAGGGTGGTCATGGCGGTCACTCCCACCTGATCCGGGGGTCGAGCCGGGCATGGACGAGGTCGGTCAGGAGCTGGACGAGGACGAAGACGGTGACGAGGAGGAGCAGGAGGTCCTGGACGACGGGGTAGTCGCGGCGGACCAGGGCCTGTTCGGCGAGCTGGCCGAGGCCCGGCCAGGCGAAGATCGCCTCGACGAGGACGGCGCCGCCGAGGAGGTGGCCGGTCTGCATGCCGAGGAGGGTGACGACGGGCGGGAGGGCGTTGGGCAGGGCGTGGCGCCAGAGGAGGCGCCGGGGTGCGATGCCGGCCGCGGTGGCGGTGCGGACGTAGTCCTCGGCGAGGGCGCGCCCGATGCTGTCCTCCAGGTAGCGGCCGAGGACGGCGGCGCTGGGCAGGGCGAGGCAGAGGGCGGGCAGCAGCAGGTACTGGACGCCGAGGTCGGGTGCGGTGAGGAGCGGGACGCGTCCGCCGGGTGGCAGGACGCCGAGGAGGACGGCGAAGAGGAGGACGAGGAGGACGCCGGTGACGAAGGGCGGTACGGCGAGCGCTCCGGTGGTGAGGATCCGTACGGCGCCCCGGAGCCAGCGGTTGCGGGAGGTCGCGCCGACGATGCCGAAGGCGGCGCCGAGGACGACGACGAACAGCAGGGCCCCGAGGGTGAGTTCGACGGTGGCGCCGATGCCGTCGCCGATGAGGTCGGCGGTCTGGCCACCGATCGCGTACGAGGGTCCCAGGTCGCCGGTGAGGAGTCCGCCGATCCACCGCGCGTACTGGGCGGGCAGCGGATCGTCGAGGCCGAGGTGGGCGCGGATCGCCGCCTCGGTCGCGGCGCTCGCGTCGGGTCCGGCGAGGACGGCCGCGGGGTCGCCGGGGACCAGCCGGAGGACGGCGAAGACGAGGAAGGACGCGAGGAGGAGGACAAGGAGGGCGGAGGGGAGCCTCCGCAGCAGATAGCCGCTCATCTCAGCCCGCCAGGTAGGCGTCGTCGAGGTTGAGATAGGAGAACTTGTTGAGCGTCACGCCGTGGAGCTTCTTGGCGGAGACCTGGACGGCGCCTCGGATGGCCAGGTCGATGATGAACGCCTCGTCGAGGAGGGTGTCGGTGATCTGCTGCCGGAGGGTGTTGGCACGGGCGCCGTCGGCGGGTGCGGTCCAGGCCTCGCGGACGACCTTCGTGTAGGCGGCGGAGCGGTACTTCGAGGTGTTCTTGGCCTCGTTGAAGGGGTAGGCGCTGACGGCGAGGGTGGACGGCTGGACCTGGGCGAAGCTGTGGCTCATGGTCCAGAGGCCGGGCATCGTCTGGGAGATGAGGTTCTTCTGGGCGGTGGCGGGGTCGGTGGGCTGGAGGGTGACGTGGACGCCGATCTGCCGGAGGTCGTACTGGACGGCCTCGGCGAGCGCCGTCTCGCCGGGCAGGTTGATGTGGAGGAGCGGCAGGTCGAGCCGGGTGTGGCCGGCGGACCTGAGGAGTTCGCGGGCCTTGCCGGGGTTGTGCGTGTAGTGGGTGCGGCCGGCCTCGGTGAAGGCGGGCGAGGACTTGGGCCAGGGGGTGGCGGAGGCGAGTCCGTAGCCGCCGAGGACCTGCTGGAGGATCCGCTCGCGGTCGATGCCCCAGGCGAGGGCCTGCCGGACGGTCTTGTCGTTCAGCGGGGCGACGGTGGTGTTGACGCCGAGATAGAGGGCGCCGCCGCCGGTGGAGTACTCGCTGATGGCGAGGTCGGGGGCGGAGGCGACGACGGTGAGGTTCTTGCCGGGGACGCTGAAGGAGAGTTGGGACTGTCCGGTGCGGAGGGAGGAGAGGAGTGCGTCGGCCTGGGGCACGATGCGGAACTCGACGCCGTCGAGGTAGGGGCGGTCGGGCTGCCAGTACGTCTCGTTGCGGGTGAAACTGAGGCCCGAGCCGGGGCTCCACTTGGTGAGCTTGAAGGGGCCGGTGCCATTGAGCCTCTTGCCGGTGACGGCGTCCTCGACGCTGTTCGGATCGGTGATGATCATGAACTCGAACAGGTCGAAGAGGTTGTTCACCGGGTGGGCGAGCTTCAGGACGAGCTCGTGGTCGCCGCGCTTCTCGAAGCCGGTGACCGCGGCGGCCGTGGCTCTCAACTGGGCGGCGCGGAGCGGGTTCTGAAGGTTCTTCACCGCGAAGATCACATCGTCGGCGGTGAAGGGGCGGCCGTCGTGGAAGGTGACGCCGCTGCGGAGGGCGAGGGTGATGCTCCGGCCGTCCTTCGCGTACTCCCACGAGGTGGCGAGTTCCGGCTGGGGCGTCAGTCGGTCGTCGTAGCGGGTGAGGGTGTTGTAGATCAGCCGGTGCTGCAGCGACTGGCCGCTCTGGGCGAAGAGCAGGCTGGGCGTGAAGTCCGTGTTGACGGCGACGGTGAGGGTGCCGCCGCGCCGGGGCTCCGCCCCGGCCTTGCCGGCCTCGCCCGCCTTGCCCGCCGGGGCCTCGGCCTCGGAGACCGCGGAGCGGCAGCCCGTGAGACCGAGTCCGAGGAGCAGGGCGCCACCGCCCGCGGCACGCAGGGTGGAGCGCCGGGAGGGGGCGGAGGGCGTGGTGGGGTACGACTCGGTCATCGTTGCCTGCCTTGGAAGGGATCGGAGACCCGCGGGGCACGCCCGTTTCTTCCGCTGCGGGAGAAACGAGCGACACCGGATGCGCGGGGTACGCGGAAGACGCGGTACGGGAGGAGGTACGGCGGTACGGCCGTGCTGCCGGTCGACGTCGGGGTACGACGGAGCGCACCGGCCGACGCACCGGCGAAGGCCGGTGAGGCCGACGGAAGTTCAGGAAAGGTTCAGGGGAGATTCAACGGGCGCGGACGGGATCGCCACACCTGGAGGGGCGATCGGCCCGGCGGCCGGCGCGGGGGATCAGACGCGGACGGCACAGACCGCGCTGGCCTGTCGACAGAGGTCGACGTGCCTGCGGGAGATGAGGCGCATGTCCGGATTCACGGGAGTAATATGACAGCGGCCTCGCGGGGCGGTCAACCGGTGGAGATCACATTCTGAGACGACATCACCTGCCCCCCTCATCGGCGAGAAGCTCTTCAACCGTCTCAAGAGGCCTTCTGAACAGGGAATTCAGCAGAACCGTGCCCGCCGCGACCGGCAGTGTGGCCGGTCCGGCATGTGGACTGACGATGCGTTCGGGATCGTCGCAGACGTGCGAGAGGTCGATCGCCGCCCCGCGGATCTCCTCCAGATAGTCCGGTTCGAGGACGCTGGCGTGCTCGGTCACGACGACCAGGTCGGGATTGAGGACGTCGAGGAGCAGCGCGATGGCGCGGCCCACCGCCCGGGCCCGTTCGCGCAGCAGCCGGTCGGCGCGCCGGTCCCCGGCCGCGGCCGCGTCCACCACGAGGAACGTGTCGGGCTCGGGGACGATCCCGCGGCGCACGGCGGTGAGCCCGAGCGCGGTGTTCGAGGCGGTCGCCTCCAGGCAGCCCGAACGCCCGCACGGGCAGAGGACCGTGGAGTCGGGCACGGGAAGGTGCGCCACGTCCCCGGCCGCCGATCCGGGGCCCTGGTGCACGATCCCGGCGAGCCCCACGGCGGCGTCGACGACGTTCCCGATGAAGAGGTGGACGAGGCTTCGGCGGGCGGCGGGCCGCCCGAAGAGGATCTCCGACTGGGCGATGGAGCGGGCGTGGTTGTCCAGTCGTACGGTGTGCCCGCCGAGGCCCCGGGCGAGTTCCGCGGCCAGCGGTCGGCGACGCCAGCCGAAGGCGTCGTGGCGGACGACCACACCCTCCGCGGGGTCCACCCAGCCACCGACCGCGGCGCCGACGCCCAGCAGCGGGCGCCCCTGGGCGTGCTCGTCGAGGAAGCCGCGCAGTGCGCCGGCGACGGCGGCGGGCAGGCCGTCCGGGGCGATGCCGTCGTGCGGGTACGAGCGGCGGGCGAGGACCCGGCCGCGCAGGTCGACGAGGCCGAGGGTCGAGCTGGGGACGCCGAGGTGGACGCCGCCGACGACCGGCCCGCCGACGGCTCCGACGTGCAGGTCGACGGGGATCTGCGGTCGTCCCACTCCCCCGCCTCCGGCGAGTTCCGGCAGCTCGCGCAGGAGGCCCAGCCGCGTGAGGTCGGTCGCCTGGCGCGAGACGGCGGCGGGGCTGAGGCCGGAGAGCCGGGCGACGGCGCCGCGGGCGACCGGACCGTGGTCGAGGACGGTCCGCAGCACGGTGGCGGCATTGGTCTCGCGCCGGCCGTCGCCTGCCATCCGGGTCCCGTGGGAGGTGGTCGTCATGGGTGCCTCTCTGCGTCACTGTTGCGGCGGTGTGAATTCCCGGGGCGCCGGGCGGCGGAGCCTGGACGGCCCCGCCCGTAGGGGCCGCCCCCCTCCGGACTTCGGCGTATCACCGCTGGTCACACCGGGTCTGACGGAGCGGTACATGCCGGGGCGAGGGCGCCGAGCAGGCGCCGATTCAACCATCGCGGGCGGCGGTTCGGGGAGTCGGCGGGCGCTTGACGGCCGGCGACGGGCGCTGCGAGGCTCCGGGACATGTTCGCGACCTCCTCGTGTCCCGCCGGCTCCGGCGCCTGATCCTCGCGATCCTTCGCGTGACCGGTTCGCCGCTCCCGCGCCCCGGCTGCCTCGCCGCCGCCCCCTCTCGTACAGCTCGCCCCACTCGCAGGGTCGTACACCTCGCAGGGTCGTACACCTCGCAGGGTCGTACACCTCCTGTCACGGTCGTACGCCTCGCCCCGGCGGCCCCTCTTCACCTCATCGCTTTCCCCTCATTACTTCCGCTCCGAAATTAATTCCGGAGCACTCCCGGAACCCCCGAAAGGACCCCACCACCATGTCGACCGCCACCACCACCGTCACCGTCCAGAAGGTCGGCGGCCGCCTCGGCGCCGTCATCTCCGGCGTCCGCCTCGGCGGCGACCTCCCGGCGGAGACCGTCGCCGAGATCCGCGCCGCGCTCCTCGCCCACAAGGTCGTCTTCTTCCGGGGCCAGGACCACCTGGACGAGGAGTCCCACGAGGCCTTCGGCAAGCTCCTCGGCACGCCCGTCGCCCACCCCACCGTCCCCTCCGTCGACGGCCGTTACTCCTTCCCGATCGACTCCGACCACGGCGCCCGGGCCAACCAGTGGCACACCGACGTGACCTTCGTGCCGGCCTACCCCGCCTTCTCGATCCTGCGCGCGGTGACCATCCCGCCGTACGGCGGCAACACCCTCTGGGCCAACACCGCGACGGCGTACGCCAAGCTCCCCGAGCCGCTGCGCGCGCTCGCCGACAGCCTGCGCGCGGTGCACTCCAACGACTACGACTACGCGGCCCTGCGCCCGGGCGTCCTGCCCGAACAGCTCGCGCGCTTCCGCGAGGTCTTCGCGTCGACGAAGTACCTGACCGAGCACCCGGTCGTACGGGTCCACCCGGAGACCGGCGAACGGACCCTGCTGCTGGGCAACTTCGTCCAGCGGATCAGCGGCCTGACGGGCGCCGACTCCCGCGCCCTGCTCGCGCTCTTCCAGTCGCACGTCGAGCGTCCGGAGAACACCGTGCGCTGGCAGTGGCAGGTCGGCGACGTGGCCATCTGGGACAACCGCGCCACCCAGCACTACGGCGTGGACGACTCCGACGACCACGAGCGGAAGCTCCGCCGGGTGACCATCGACGGGGACGTGCCGGTCGGCGTGGACGGCGCCTCCTCGGTGCTCCTCGCGCCCGAGTCCGTACCGGACCCGGCGTTCGGCATCGCCTCCGGCGCGTCGACGGCGGAGCCCGCCGCGGTGTGACCACCCGCTCGGCGGCACCCCGGACCGTCCCCGTACGGTCCGGGGTGCCACGGAGGCGGAAGCGGTCAGGAACCGGGCCGCTGGGCGTAGTCGCCGAACCCCACCCAGTCGAGGGCCACGCAGGGGTCGTCGCCGAGGACCCAGGCGTCGTGTCCGGGCTTGACCTCCATGAAGTCACCGGCGCCGAACTCCACCGACTCGCCGTCGTCCATGACGACCTTCATCCGGCCGCTGACGACGTACCCGACGTGTGACGCCTGGCAGCTGTCGGTGCCGACGATCGGCTTCACGTGCTTGGACCACTGCCAGCCCGGCTCGAACACGGCGCGGCCGACGGCACCGCGCTCCCCGTTGAGCAGGTCGAGCCTGCCCTTGCCGTCCTCGAAGGGACGGGTCTCGTCCGCTGAATCGAAGCTTCTCCGTACGATGCCGGCCATCGCGCTCTCCCGGCGTGCAGGGGTCGGGCCCCGAGTCCACTTCCAGGCTACGCCGGAACGGCGCGGGGCACCCGGCACACCGCAGCCGGTCGCACGTTCGTCTCTTTGGTGAATTCCGGCATATTCGTGCCGCAAATTCTGTGCGCTTCCCCTACCGGACAGATCTACACATAAAGGCCAGATAAGCGCACAATGGAGCAGCGGCAGGATTGCCGCAAGCGCGGTCAGACGTGCATGACGCCAAAAGGAGGCGAGTCGTATGGCCGACGTCTCTCACCGTCCTGGTGATATCGCGGGACACCCCGATGCCTCGGAAATGCGGGACCGTTATGCCCGCATGCTCCAGACACGAGGCGTCGCGGCGGTCGAGGAACTCGTGATCCTCGCCGGAATCTACGCCGCGATCTCCGCGTGGACGGTTCACTTCTCCGCCGCCCGACCGGAACTGGCCATCACCAATCTGGTCGTCGGTATCGCACTCGCCGCACTCGGCCTGTGCATGTCGATTGCTCCGGAACGGTCACAGGACCTGAACTTCGTCGTACTGCTCATGGGCGCATGGCTGATCGTCGCCCCGTGGGTGGTCACGCGGAACCCCGACACCGGCATGATCCTGAGCAACGTGATCACCGGCGCGTGCGTCTGCCTGTTCTCCCTCACCGCCGGCGGACTGCTCATGACCAAGAGAAGGACGTGACGTTCTGAGTTCACCCCCGGAACGGCGGCCCCTCCCATCCCTGGAGGCGCCGCCGTTCACTGCGTCATGTCAGTGAACGGCCACTACCGGATAACGGATCGCCCCGCCGGGTTTCCACCCCCACGTTCTGCGCAAAACTTCTCCCACCGGGACAGGATCCCGCTCGCCACCCAGTCCTTGGGGGAAAAGTGAACTGGTACCTCGACGTTCTGAAGAGATACGCGGACTTCACCGGACGCGCGCGCCGCAAGGAGTACTGGATGTACTCCCTGTTCACCTTGATCGCGGTGCTCGTCCTCGCGATCATCGATTTCTCGCTCGGCACGTACCCGGTGCTCGTCGGCATCTACGGTCTCGCCACCCTCCTGCCCTCCCTCGGCGTCACCGTCCGCCGCCTCCACGACACCGGCCGCTCCGGCTGGTGGTACCTCATCGCCCTCGTCCCGTTCGTGGGCGGCATCGTCCTGCTGGTGTTCACGGTCATCGAGGGCGACGCCCACCCCAACGCCTACGGCGCCGACCCCAAGGCGTCCTGAGCCCACTGACGTACGACGTGTGAGGGCCCCCGGAAGGCGATCCTTCCGCGGGCCCTCACGCGTCCCGCCGCATAGAGCCGGTACGGAGCGTTCGTCCGCACCGGCTTGTGCACGGCGGCGCACGACCGGTGCCGACAGCCGCGCCTAGCCTCACCACAAGGGCACCAACGAGGGGCGGTACCACCCGTGAACTGGCACATCCACGACTACCGCGAGAGCGATCTCGCCGCCGTCGTCCACCTGATCGACACCACGGCCGAGCTCGGCCAGGAGTCGGTGTTCTCGCTCGCCGAGTGCATCGGGGCCCTCACCTCCCGGGAGCCGGCCGTCGTCGCCGTCCATCAGGGCGTACCCATCGGTGCCGCGCTCGCCTGTGTGTCCGGCGAGCGGGCATGGGTGATGCGGATCGCGATCTCCTCCGCGTGGCGCGGCCGAGGTCTGGCGAGCGCCCTGCTCGTGGAGCTGGAGCGACGGCTCGTGGCCGCCCGGGTCGGGCGGATCGCGTACGTCCTGCCGGAGGAGGAACTCCTCGGCGAGGGCCTCCTGAACGCCGGGTACACCCGTCAGCCGGCCGTCGCGTACTTCGAGAAGGTGGAGCCCCTGCACGGACCGGCCGCCGGCCTCCTCGACGACCTGGGCGGGCGGCTGCTCCCCGGCGATCTGTGGGCGAAGGTCGCCGGGATGGAGCGGGAGAAGGACCTCATCGAGCGCCGGGTCGTGCTGCCCCTCGCGGAGCCCGAGCGGGCCACCCGGCACGGGGTGCGGCCGCCGCGCGCGGTCTGTCTCTTCGGTCCGCCCGGCACCGGGAAGACCACCTTCGCGCGGGGTATCGCCTCCCGACTCGGCTGGCCCTTCGTGGAGATCCTGCCGTCCCGCCTCGCCGACGAGGGGAACCTCGCCGCCGCCCTGCGGTCGGCGTTCGCCCGGATCGCCGAGCTGGAGCGGGTCCTCGTCTTCATCGACGAGGTCGAGGAGATCGCCCCGGTCCGCTCGGAGCCCGCGCAGCCCGGTGGGATGCACGGTGTGACCAACGAACTCCTCAAGCTGATACCGGGGTTCCGGGAGCGGGACGAGCGGCTGCTCGTCTGCGCCACCAACTCGATCCGCTCCCTCGACCCGGCGTTCCTGCGCCCCGGCCGCTTCGACTACCTCATCCCGATCGGTACGCCGGACAAGGTGGCGCGCGCCGCGATCTGGGCCCGCTACACGGACGGGCGTACGGACGTCGACATCGACGAACTCGTCCTGGCGAGCGATCTGTTCACCCCGGCCGACATCGAGCACGCGGCCCGGATCGCCGCCCAGGCCTCCTTCGAGCGGGACCTCGTCGCGGTCGGCGGCCGGGGTGCGGACGCCCCGGCGCCCGGGGCGTCCACGGCGGACTACCTGGAGGCCATCGCGCAGTGCCGGCCGACCGTCACCCCGGAGATGGTCGAGCAGTTCGCCTCGGACATCACGACACACGCCCGGACCTGAGGCCGAACTCCTGCCTGATCGCGTCGAGTTCAGCGCGGTCGGGCGGCTGGGCGCCGGCCCGGGAGACGGTGACGGCCGCCGCCGCCCCGGCCCGAGCGAGCAGCCCGGCGAGCTCGTCGGCGGAGAGCCCGCCGAGCGCCGACCGGTCCCTCCCGGCCAGGGTGTCCAGTACGGCGGACATGAAGGAGTCGCCCGCGCCGACGGTGTCGACGACGGGGACCGGCGGCGCCCCGGCGGTGACGGTGTGGTGCCGGGTCACGGCGAGCGAGCCGTCCGCGCCCCGGGTGACCAGGACGACGGCAGGACCGAGGGAGAGCCACCGGGCCGCGATCGCGTGCGGCTGCCGGCCCGGGTACAGCCAGGCCAGGTCCTCGTCGCTCGCCTTCACGAGGTCGCTGAGGGCGACGCAGCGCTCGACCCGGGCGACGGCCTCCGCGTGCTCCCCCATCAGCTTCGGGCGGACGTTGGGGTCGTAGCTGACGGTGGCCCGGTCCCGGAGCCGCTCGGTCTCGGCGAGCACCGTGTCCGCACCGGGGGCGGTGACGGCGGCGATCGAGCCGATGTGCACGTGCGCGGGCGCCACGCGGGCGGGTGTCGCGTCGGCCGGCTCCCCGGCCTCCAGGGTCCAGGCGATGTCGAAGGCGTACGTGGCCTGGCCCCGGCCGTCGAGGCCCACGACCGCCGACGGGGTGCGCGCGGGGGTGCCGCCGAGGGTGATCCGTACCCCCGCGCCCCGCAGGTGGTCCGCGATCAGCCGTCCGGCGGAATCGTCGGCGAGCTGGGTGAGCAGGGTGACGTCCCGGCCCAGGCGGGCCAGGCCGTAGGCCACGTTGGCCGGGCTCCCGCCGGGATGGACGCGGTCGGCGACGCCGGACCCCGCGGGGGTGCGGACGATGTCGGCGACGCACTCGCCGATCACCAGGAAGGACATGGGGGCAGAACTCCTCGGCGTAGGTGTCGCAGGCATCCCGACTGGTCGTGACGACATCGCACGCACGTTCCGGCCGGAATCCGGCCGCTGACAATATCGTGTGCACGAAGGCCGCCGACGGCATCGCCGACGGCGCAGGCGGTACGGGGAGGGGTTGTCCGGTGGAGACGGTCGAAGGGCTCGCGGTCATCGCGTTCGGCGACGGGAAGGAGCTGGAGGCCTGGCTGGAAGCGCACCACGCGGACACCCCCGGCATCTGGCTGCTGCTCGCCAAGAAGGGCACGGACCTCCCCTCACCGACGGCGGACGAGATCCTCGACGGCACGCTCGTCTACGGCTGGATCACCGGCAAGCGCATCACGCGCGACGAGCGCACCTACCTCCAGAAGATCACCCCGCGCCGGCCGCGCAGCCTCTGGTCCCAGGTCAACGTGCGCCAGGTCGAGGCGCTCACCGCCGCCGGCCGGATGCGCGAGCCGGGCCTCGCGGAGGTCCGGGCGGCGCGGGCGGACGGACGGTGGGAGGCCGCGTACCCCTCCCAGAAGGACGCGACCGTCCCGGACGACCTGGCGGAGGCCCTGGCCGCGAACCCACGGGCCGCGGCGGCCTTCGAGACCCTGGGGAAGACCGACCGCTATCTGGTGATCCTGAGCCTCTGGCAGGCGCGTACGGAGAAGACGAGGGCGGCGCGCCTGGAGCGGGCGGTGGCCGCGCTCGCGGCGGGCGGGCAGCGGGGCTGAGGGCGGAGCGGGCGGGGCAGCCCGTCAGTCCCGGCGCAAGCGGTAGAGGACCTGGTGGGCGTCCCACTCGACGAAGGACTCCGCGTACTCCAGACCGACGGCCTCCAGGAGACGACGCGAGCGGTCGTTGGCCTCCTGGGTGACCGCGACGACGCTCGGCGTGCCCTCCAGGACCCGCGCGACGATCGCACCGACCGCCTCCCGGGCGTACCCCCTCCCCCAGTGCTCGGGCAGGAACTGGTACGACACCTCCGTCTCCCCGTGCCGCGCGCCCGGCTCCACGCTGACGAGCCCCAGCAGGACGTCGTCCTCGGCCCGGATCACGGCGTGGAACCCGGGCGCCCCGACGATCCGGCGCTGCCGGATACGGATGACGGACTCGATGACGGGCCCGCCGAGGTGGTGCCGCACGTCGGGGTCGGTCCACAGCCGGGTCACGGCCGGGAGGTCGCCACTGCGGACGGGCCGCAGCAGCAGCCGGTCGGTGGTGAGGGGCGCGGCGTGGGCGGAGGCCGGGGAGACGGGCATGGACCCGATCATCTCAGCCCGGGCGCCTCGCCCTCAGGCAGCAGCCGCTCAGTGCCCGGGTTCGGCCGACAGCGCGGCCTTGATCGACGGCCAGTCCGGCGGCGTCGGCTCGAACGTCCCGCTCGCCGTGGTCACGTCCTTGTAGCCGCTGGACGTGACCACGCACACCACCGGGCCCTCGGTCTCCTGCGGTCCGTGGGTCCTCAGGCCGGCCAGGCCCGCCGCCGCCGAGGTCTCGCACCAGAGGCCCAGCGACGCCAATTCCCGGCGGGCGCGCAGCATGTCGTCGTCCGTCACCGTGCGGGACGCACCCCCGGTCGTCCGGACCGCGAGGATCCCTCGGTAGCTGGTGATCTCGCAGTCGATGGCGTACGCCACGGTGGGGCGGACGGGGACCCGGACGGCGGGGCTTCCGGTGCGGAGGGCCTCCGTGAGTGCGCCGGCCGCGGCGGGTTCGGTCGCGTACATCCGGGGGACGGAGTCGGTCACGCCGAGCCTGGCCAGTTCCTGGAAGCCCTTGGCCACGCCGAAGAGCAACTCTCCGTATCCCGTGGGGAGATGCACCGCCGCCGGTGCCCGGCCCAGGTCGAGGGCGATCTCGTACGCGAGGGTCTTGTAGCCCTCCGGCCCGAAGGGGTGTCCGGTGTGGGCGGTGTCCGTGACGCTGCTGACGGCCTGGAAGCCGAGTTCGTGGACGATCCGGCGCATGAGCGGGCGGACCGACTCGTACGGGACGGTCAGGACCGTGGCCCCGTAGGCGCGGAGGTGGGAGGCGACGGCGGGCGGGGCGTGCGGGGAGGTGAAGACGGCGCAGGGCAGTCCGGCGCGGGCCGCGTAGGCGGCGGCCGCCGCTCCGTGGTTGCCGGAGGAGGAGACGACGATCCCCCGCGCGCCCGAGGCGACGGCGGCGCTGACGGTGACCCGGTTGAGGCGGTCCTTGTGGCTCCACGTCGGGTTGCGGGACTCGTCCTTGATCCAGATGCCGTCGGGGAGTTCGATCAACGGGGTGTTGCCCTCGCCCAGGCCGGGGGCGGCCAGCGGCGGGAGAAGCGGCGCCCATCGGTCGAGGCCGTGGGCGGCCGGGCGCGTGAACAGCTCGGCGGGGACCTCGTCGTACGCGTAGTCGATGTCCAGGGGGTACGCGATCTCGTCGGTGGAGGTGACGGGACAGCCCTCGGTGAGCGGTGGCCACAGGGGGTGACGTACGGAGGGGTCGAGGAGTGAGCGCTGGGCGGTGGCGAGGGAACGGGGCGCCGGGGCAGGGGAGTTCACGCAGTGACCTTTCAGGGAGAAGGGGAGGGACCGCGGTGCCGTGGGGAGTCGGGGTCAGCCCATGCGGCGGTGCAGCGCCGCGAGGGCTCCGGGACGGCGGCCGGGGACCCGCTCGCGCAGCGCGATGAGCGTGGGGCCGAGGGTGCGGGCCCTGGCGGGGTCGGCGATCCGCTCCCACTGGTGGTGGGCCCGGTCCACGGCCCCCTCGACGTCGGGGGCGTCCGCGGGCTGGGCCAGGGCCAGCCTGAACTCGGCCGCCACCAGCCACAGTTCGCAACTGCGGGCCGGGTCCCCGGCGAGACGGGCGAGGTCGGCCCGCACCTCCGTCCAGTGCACGGCCTCGATGGACCGGGGCCCGTGGCGGCGCAGGGCCTCGTGCTCCCAGGCGGCCGCGACGGCCGCCGCCTCACCGTGCCGCCCGGCCCGGGCGGCGGCGAGGATCGCGGGGTGCGGGTCCGGGATCGGGGCCGGGATCGGGGCCTGGGCCGCCGTCGAGGCCGCCCCCGAGGAAATCGATCCCATGGAAGCCGCCCCCACGGCAACCGGTCGCGCCGGAGCCAGGAGCAACGACTCCGGCGGGTTCGCACGCGCCGCCGCCCGAATGGCGGCCTCTTCGTGCAGCGCGGGCATGGGCGGCCGAGCGCCCGAGCGCCACAGCTCCGCCCAGGCGCGGAGGTACTCGGGCGTGGTGGGCTCCCCGCGGCGCGGGGCGGGGACGACCCGTCCGTACAGGAGCGGGCCCTGACCCAGGTGCAGCAGGTCGGGGGCGGCGGCGAGGCGCTGCCAGACGTCGGAGTCCGCCGCGAGGTCGGCGACGACGGTCGTGGTGCCGGGAGGCCGTCCGCCGAGTTCGCCGGCGAGCCAGTGCCAGGGCAGCGCCGTGTAGCGCAGGGTCGCCGCGGTGGTGCGGGCGAGAGCCAGGTGGGGCAGGTACTGCCGTTTGTCCAGGTGGAGTTGGCCCGCGAGGAAGAGGACGAGGGGGCCGGGGGCCGCCGCCGCCGCGCGCAGCCGGGTGAGGACGGTCTGGGGGTCCAGCGGGTCGGCGAGTTCGACGACGGTGGCCGTCGCCGTGCCCGTGAGAACGGCGGGCGGTACGGCCGCGAGGGCCGGCAGCACGGACGCGGCGTCCATGACGCGGCCCCGTCCGGCGGGTGCGGCCGCGAGCAGTACCGCCGTCCCCACCATGCCCTCCTCCGTACGTATGTCCGCAGGTGCGTGGGCGCCCGCCCGGTCGCTCGTACGCGTGCTCACTCCCCGCACCCGCGTACCCGCCGTGGACGTGTTCACCATGCCGTTTCCGCCGTCGTTCACCACCCCCGCACCGTAACGCGTCGCGTCCTGGCCGATAATCGCCGGGCCGTTGGCATATGTCGGAAGCACCACCGGATCGAGTGTTGCCAAATCCCTTACGAGCTCTCCCGCGCTGTGCAACAGTCGTGCGTGGGGCCACCTTTCCCACCTGGCCGCGCCGCGCCTGTATCGGAGTACGACATGCCGTCCCATCTGTTCGCGGACCGTCCCGCCCAGCCGCCGGAGCCGGGTGCTGTGGACGCGCTGATCTCGCAGACCCGTCGTCTGCGTGGCGAAGTGGACGCCGTCCGCCGGGACGCCGCGACGAACGACGACGACCCCCAGCAGCGCTGGCAGCGCGCCCTCTGCGACCTCGCGGTGCACCAACTCGACGACCTGGGAGCCCACTTGGGTCAGCTCCGGGTCGGCGTCCCCGAGGGGATCACGCCCGGTACGGACACCGGGGACGTCGGGACGGATGCCGAGGTCGACGCCGTCCTCGACGCTGCTCCGGACACCGCCCTCGCCATCGACCCCGGCACCGCCTACGGCGAGGCCGCCCCGGCGCGCACCGGCTCGTTGCTCTCCCGTGTCGGCAGCGCCGAGTGGAACCTCCTCACCGACGAGGTCTCCTGGTCCGAGGAGCTGTTCCAGATCTTCGGGCGCGCCCGGGAGAACGGCCCCATGTCGCTGGACGAGATGCCCTCGATGGTCTTCGTCGAGGACCAGCCCGTCCTGCAGGCGATGGTGACGGACTGTCTGATCGACGGGAAGCCGATCGACGGCGAGTTCCGGATCGTGCGGACCGACGGCCGGGTGCGTACCGTGCACATGACCGGCGAGCCCGTCCTCGACGCCGACGGCTGCACCGCCTCCATGTGGGCCGTTCTCCGGGACGTCAGCGAGCTCCGGCGCAGCCAGCGTGCCGTCCGCGAGAGCCGCGACAGCCTGGAGCGCAGCCGCCAGATCGAGCGCACCGAGCGCCGGGTCGCCGTCGAGCTCCAGGAAGCGGTGCTCCCGCCGTGGCGCGGCTCGCTCCGCTTCGCCCACGACGGTCCCGCTCCGCTCGACGTGGCGGCCCATTATCTTCCGGCCGCCAGTACGGGTCTGATCGGTGGCGACTGGTACGACGCGCTGGCCCTGCCCGACGGTGACGCCCTGCTGACCGTCGGCGATCTGACGGGCCACGGGGTCGCCGCGACCTCCTCGATGGCCATGCTCCTCGGCGCGCTGCGCGGCATGGCCGTGGCGGGGATCCGCCCCGGCGCCCTGATGGGCCACCTCAACCAGCTCCTGGAGACCTCCGTACAGCCCGCGCTGGGCAGTGCGATGTGCTGTCGTTACGATCCGGTCGCCCAGTCGCTGACCTGGGCACAGGCCGGCCACCCCGCCCCGCTGCTCTTCCGCGACGGCACGGGGTACGCCCTCCGGCGGCCCGAGGGCGTACTCCTCGGGGCGACGGCAGGCGGCCGGTACGGCGAGACCCAGACCCAGCTGTTCGCCGGTGACCTGCTCGTCCTGCACACGGACGGACTGACCCGTGGCAGCGGCGTGCACGACGACACGGGCACGCGGCGGCTGCTCGCCCTCGGGCCCCGGCTCATCGCGGCGCGGGACGCGCAGGAGTGCGTGCGCGCGGTGGTCGAGGAGTTCGGTGAGGAACAGCGCGAGGACGACGCCTGCGTGATGGTGGTCCAGGTCGGCCGCTGACGGGACCGGGGTCGACGTTCGGTCGGTCCCGGGTCGTCCAGGGGCCCGGCGGCCCGGAAGCACCGACATGTTCCGGGTCTTCTCCGTACACCCGCGAAGGGCTCAGGCCTGCCCGGTCCTCGGGCGGTTGACCGGCGACTTGGGAAGCGCCAGTTCGATCTCCTGGCGCAGGTCCGCGATCTTCGAGTAGCCCGCGTAGTGGCCGGTGAGCCGGTACATCTCGCGCAGCCGGTGCCAGGTCCGGTGGGACGAGGTCTCCCCCATCGCGACGAGGGCCAGCCGGGCGTACCGGTCCGCCTGTTCCGGGTCGTCCGCGATGAAGCAGGCCGAGGCCATCGAGATGAAGTCGAAGAGCTTCGAGCGGTTGTGGCCGTCCAGGCGCAGCTCGAGCGCGAGCCTGGCGTGGCGCTGTGCCGGGACCGCCGCGGAGGCGTCGTGATCGGCGAGGGTCCGGTAGGCGAGGGCCTGCATGCCGTGCATGTCGGCCTCGTCGAAGTTCTGCATCCAGCTCGGCGGTTCCACGTCCGCCCGATCGGAGACGAAGAGCTCCTCGGCCTCGCCCAGCGTCCGCTTCATGGCCTGCCCGCGTCCCATCGAGGCCTGTGCCCAGGCTTCGATGGTGTGCAGCATGGCCTGCGTCCGCGGCAGCATCTGCTCGCCCGCGCCGGCCTTGGCCAGCTTCATCAGGTCAAGGGCGTCGTCGGGCCGGCCCAGGTGCACCATCTGGCGGGCGGCCCGGGAGAGGGCCTCGCCGGCCCGGGGGCGGTCGCCGCCCTCGCGGGCCGCGTGGGCGGCGATGACGAAGTACTTCTGCGCGGTGGGTTCGAGACCGACGTCGTGGGACATCCAGCCCGCCAGGACGGCCAGGTTGGCGGCGACGCCCCAGAGGCGCCGCTGGAGGTGGTCGGCGTGGCGGTAGGCGAGCATGCCGCCCACCTCGTTCAACTGGCCCACGACGGCCTTGCGCTGGAGGCCGCCTCCGCGCGAGGCGTCCCAGGCACGGAACACCTCCACCGAGTACTCCAGCGCCTCGATCTCCTCCGACCCGACGGGGGCGGCCTCATAGCGGTCGAACCCGGCGGGGTCGGCGTGGAGGGGATCGGTGGCGCGCTGAGCGGTGGCCTTGCGTGCGGGGTCGGTCTGCAGCCAGTCGTACATGCTGCTGCTGAGTGCGGAGCCGGCGGCGAGCGCGGCACCCGCGCCCACCAGGCCGCGACGGTTGAGCATGAGGTCCATTCCCGTGAATTCGGTGAGGACCGCAGCCGTACGATCGGGGGGCCAGGGCAGGTTGTCAGGGTTGTCGTCGCTCCTGACGGTCTGCCTTCTTCCGGCGCGCCCGTGACGTTCGAACCCGAGGTCCTCGATGGTCACGACACGGCCGAGACGCTCGGTGAACAGTGCTGCCAGCACCCGGGGGACGGGATCGCGCGGGGTCTCGCCCCGGTCGATCCACCGCCGCACCCGCGAAGTGTCGGTCGCCAGCTGGGGGTGGCCCATGGCCGCCGCCTGCCGGTTGACGAGTCTCGCGAGTTCGCCCTTGGACCAGCCGGCCAGGCCGAACAGGTCTGCCAGGCGGGTGTTGGTTTGTCCGGTCACGTCTAAGCCCCCAGGTTCTCGGCTGAGTTGACACTAACCCGCTGTCATAGGGCTGGCGACTATTCGCCAGGGTTCGCCAGGGTGCGCCCGATGTTCCGCCACCCGCGCCCGGGTGTCAGGTAGGAATGCGCCACCCCGCCCCGCCGACCGGCCCTCATTCCCCAGGGTGCGGACCGGGGGCGGGCGGGGCGACGCACGCAACTCGTCGGACCACGAAGGGATCTGTCACCTCCATGTACACAGCATCGTCCTCCGTGTCCGCCCCGCCCCGGCCGCAGCACCGCATCGTCCCGGCGGGCGCCGGGCCGTACCTCGCCCCCGTGCCCCAGGCCGTACGGCCCCGGCGCTGGACGGGCGGCACCGGCACGCAGCCGGTGAGCGGAAGAATCGATCTGTCCGGCCCGCAGGGGGCGCAGCTCAAGATGGCGATCGCCTCGGTCCATCGCATCTGCCCGGAGTTCAACCCGGTACAGGTGCTGCGGCGCAGCGGCCGCTCGGTCCTGATCGTCGGGACGACCGGGCGGACCACGGCGGTCGCGAAGTGTTTACTGGACCACTCCCCCGCGTGGGTCGAGCGGTTCCGGCACGAGATAGCGTCCTACCGCTCCTTCGTCCGCCACCGCCCGCCGGTGCGGGCGCCCCGGCTCATCGCCGCGGACCCGGAGAACTGCACGCTGGTGATCGAGCGGATGCCCGGGCGGGCGGCGGCGCTCTCGCGCCACCCCGTCGAGGCCCCGCCGCGGGCCGACGTGCGGGCCGCGCTGGGTGCGGTGGCCCGGCTCAACGCCTGGCGGCCGCCGGCCGGAACGTTCGACGCACCGCTGGACTACGGGACGCGGATCGCGCGCTACCACGAGCTCGGTCTCCTCACCGACCGGGACCGGGACGACCTGCAGAAGCTGCTGCACGGCCTGGCGCACGCGGGCGGGCGGCAGGGCATGGGGCAGTTCTGCCACGGTGACGCCCTGCTCTCCAACATCCTCCTCTCCCCCGCCGGTCCCGTCCTCGTCGACTGGGAGCACGCCGGCTGGTACCTGCCCGGATACGACCTGGCGACCCTGTGGGCGGTGCTCGGTGACGCACCGCTGGCCCGGCGCCAGATCAGCCAGCTCGCGCAGCAGGCCGGTCCTGCCTCGCGGGACGCCTTCCTGGTGAACCTGATGATCGTGCTGACACGGGAGATCCGTACGTACGAGACGGCCGTGCAGCGCACGATCAAGGAGGCTCCGCCGGCGGGTACCGTCCCGGTGCCTTCCGGAGCGCTCTCGGCCGGTGAGGAACAGCGGCTGCTGCTGAGGCGGCTGCACGACGACTGCGCCATGGCACGGCGGGCCGTGCGCGCGGCGGTCGGAACGCGCTGAAGGCGCGGGTCCGGCCGACGACACGGGGGTGGGGCGCCGTGTCCCGGTGCCGACACACCGGGACACGGCGCGCCGTCTTGTCCGCCGCCGGGACCTCCCGGGCGGCGGCCCCATTGGTCCACTCCACTGACGCGTCCCAGGCCCGGGACCCGTCTCCGCGAAACTCCGCCGAACGGCCTCCATTCCTCCCCTGACGTGGGAACTTCCGCGTGGTCAGGCGTGATTGACGGATCGTCCGGGAGCCGATACCCCTGTACGGGTTCGGTCCCGCACGCCCCCGCGTCACCCCCCGCCCCTGGAGGCTGCCTTGCTCCGTTCCGCGCCCCGCAGACGTGTGTCACCGCCGCATCCGTACCCCCGACGTGTACCGAGGGCGGTCGGGGCCGTCGCGTCCGTCGCCCTGCTGCTCCCCTTGCTGTCCGCCGCTCCGTCGGCCGTCGCCGAGGTGCCCGAGGCGGGGACGCTGCAGGGGCAGTTCGCGCGGGCGGCCGCGCGCCATGGCGTACCCGAGAGCGTGCTCCTCGCCGTCTCGTACCTGCAGTCGCGCTGGGACGTCCACGGCGGTGCGCCGAGCGTGACCGGCGGATACGGGCCGATGCACCTGACGGACGCCGTGACGGCGCTCGCCGGGGCCGCCCCGCACCACTCGGAGGGGGAAGAGGACGCGCGCGGCGACTCCTCACGTACGGTCCGGACGGCGGCGGACGCTCCCCTGCCCGCGCCGGCGGCGTTGCCCGGCCGGCTGCGGACCCTGGAGCGGGCGTCCGCGCTGTCCGGGATCCCGGCCGACGAACTGCGGACCGGTACGGCCGCGAACATCGAGGGCGGGGCGGCGCTGCTCGCCGAGGCACAGCGGGAGGCCGGGCTTCCGGCGAGCGCGGACCCCGCCGACTGGTACGGGGCGGTGGCGCGCTACTCGGGCGCCGACGACTCGGCGACGGCGGCGACGTACGCCAACGACGTGTTCGACGTGATCCGGACCGGGGAGTCCCGGACGACGGACAGCGGCCAGCGGGTGACGCTCCCGGCCGCCCCGGCGGTGGTGCCCGCCACCGGGCAGGTCGACGCGCTCGGGCTGCGGCGGCCCGCCGCCGGTCCGGTGGAGTGTCCGCGGTCGGTGGCCTGCGAATGGATCCCCGCGCCGTACGAGGAGTTCGGCGACGGCGACTACGGCAACCACGACAAGGCGAACAGGCCCTCGTCCCAGTCCGTCGACTACATCGTCATCCATGACACGGAGGCGGTCTGGGACGTCACCCTGAAGCTGGTGCAGGACCCGACGTACGTGTCGTGGCAGTACTCGCTGCGCTCCTCCGACGGGCACATCGCGCAGCACCTGCCGCTCAAGGACGTCGGCTGGCACGCGGGCAACTGGTTCGTGAACGCCAAGTCGGTGGGCCTTGAGCACGAGGGCTTCCTGACCTCGCCGGACTCCTGGTACACGGAGGCGATGTACCGGACCTCGGCGCGGCTCGTGCGGTACCTCGCCCAGCGGTACGACATCCCGCTGGACCGGCAGCACGTGCTGGGGCACGACAACGTGCCGGGGACGGTGACCTCGACGATTCGCGGCATGCACACGGACCCGGGTCCCTACTGGGACTGGGCGCACTACTTCCAGCTCCTCGGCCGTCCCCTCACGCCGAGTGCCGGTCCGTCCGCCGGGATCGTGACGATCCGGCCCGAGTACAGCGCCCATCAGCCGGTCTACACGGGCTGCGTGAAGGCGGGCGAGGTGTGTGCGCCGCACGGGAGCGGGGCCGTACGCCTGCACACCGCTCCGAGCGCCGACGCGCCCCTGGTGAAGGACATCGGGCTGCGGCCCGGTGGGCAGGACTCGACCACCGGCGTGAACGACACCGGGGCGCGCGCCTCGACGGGGCAGAGTTTCGCGGTGGCCGAGCGGAAGGGCGACTGGACGGCGATCTGGTACCTCGGACAGAAGGCGTGGTTCCACAATCCGGGATCGGAGCCGACGGCGGTGAACGTGCGGGGGCTCGTCCTGACGCCCCGGGACGGGCTGACGGAGGTGCCGGTCTACGGGCGGGCCTACCCGGAGGCCTCGGCGTACCCGGCGGGGGTTCCGGTGCAGTCGGTGTCGCCGCTGCCGTACAAGCTGCTCGCGGGGCAGCGGTACGTGGTGGGTGACCGCACCCCGGGCGAGTACTACTTCGCGCCGGTGTTCGACAGCAGCGGGCACCAGGTCGTCCGGGGGCAGGAGGAGTACTACCAGATCCAGTTCGGCCATCGGGTGGCCTTTGTGAAGGCCACTGACGTGCGGGTTTCCCAGAGCTGACGGAGGCGTGGCCGAAAGGTGAGGGGTGGTGCCGGAGAGACACTCCGGCACCACCCCTTCGGCGTTGATACGACTATTCGGAAGATCGCGTGCGCCGTCCGGGCGACGGGTAACTCTGGGCCGGTCAGCGCACGTGCTCACCGGAAGGCCCCTCAGGAAATGCCTCAGCCCTTCGTTATGCCGGACTTCTATGTTCCGTATCCGGCCCGGCTCAACCCCCATGTGGAGACCGCCCGCACACACACCCGGGACTGGGCGCGGGAGATGGGGATGCTGGAGGGCTCCGGTGTCTGGGAGGAGCACGACCTCGACTCCCACGACTACGCGCTGCTCTGCTCGTACACCCACCCGGACTGCGGCGAGGAGGCTCTGAACCTCGTCACGGACTGGTACACGTGGGTCTTCTTCTTCGACGACCACTTCCTGGAGATCTTCAAGCGCACCCAGGACCGGGCCGGCAGTAAGACCTATCTGGACCGGCTGCCGATGTTCATGCCGGCGGACCCGGCGGCGGGCATGCCCGAGCCGACCAACCCCGTCGAGGCGGGGCTGGCCGACCTCTGGCGGCGGACGATCCCGTCGATGTCCGACGCCTGGCGCGTGCGGTTCGCCGAGGCGACCGAGCACCTGCTCTACGAGTCGCTCTGGGAGCTCGACAACATCAACGAGGGGCGGATCGCCAACCCCGTCGAGTACATCGAGATGCGCCGCAAGGTGGGCGGGGCGCCCTGGTCGGCCGGTCTCGTCGAGTACGCGGCGGGGGCCGAGGTCCCGGAGCACGTGGCGTACGCCCGGCCGCTGCGGGTGCTCAGGGACGCCTTCTCGGACGCCGTGCACCTGCGCAACGACCTCTTCTCGTACCAGCGCGAGGTGGAGGACGAGGGCGAGAACAGCAACGGCGTCCTGGTCCTGGAGCGCTTCCTCGGCTGCACGACGCAGGAGGCGGCGGACGCCGTCAACGACCTGCTGACCTCCCGGCTGCAGCAGTTCGAGAACACGGCCCTGACCGAGGTGCCCGTGCTCGCCGCGGAGAAGGGCCTGAACCCGGCGGAGTGCGCGGCCGTGGCGGCGTACGCGAAGGGGCTGCAGGACTGGCAGTCCGGCGGACACGAGTGGCACATGCGCTCCAGCCGGTACATGAACGAGGGGATGGTCGGCGGCCCCTCGTGGTTCGAGGGGGTCCTCGGCACCTCCGCCCTCGACATCCGGACCCTCTTCGGCCGCCCGGCCGCGTCCCGGCTGCGCACGCTCACGCACGTGCCGCACCAGCGGGTCGGGCCCTCGCTGCTGCCGGAGTTCGACCTGCCGTACCCGCTCACGCTCAGCCCGCACCACCAGGTGGCGCTGCGCCGCTCGGTGGACTGGGCCGAGCGCATGGGGCTCCTGAACGACATCTGGGACCGGCCCCTGCTGGAGGGCTTCGACTTCGCGCTCTGCTCGGCGGGGCTCGACCCGGACGCCACCCCGGAGGAGCTGGAGCTCAGTGCCGAGTGGCTGACCTGGGGGACGTACGGGGACGACTACTACCCCCTCGTCTTCGGGCGGCCGCGCGACCTGACCGGCGCCAAGCGGTTCACGGACGGGCTCAAGTCCTTCATGCCGGTGGAGGATCCGGCGGCCGGGGCGGCGCTCGCCACGCACCCCCTGGAGGTCTCCCTCGCCGATCTCTGGGCACGGACGGCGGGACCGATGGGGTCCGAGGCACGGGCCCAGCTCCGTACGGCACTTGAGGCGATGCTGGACAGCTGGCTCTGGGAGCTGCACAACCAGGCGCAGCACCGGGTGCCCGACCCCGTCGACTACATCGAGATGCGCCGGACCACCTTCGGTTCCGAGCTGACGATGCTGCTGTGCCGACTGCGGCACACGGAGGCGCTGCCGGCCGAGATCTACCGGACGGGCACGGTACGGGCTCTGGAGAACTCGGTCTCCGACTACGCGACGCTCACCAACGACCTGTTCTCGTACCAGAAGGAGATCGAGGTCGAGGGGGAGGTACACAACGGCGTGCTCGTCCTGCAGAAGTTCTTCGACTGCGACTACCCGACGGCGGTGTCCATGGTCGACGACCTGATGCGGGGCCGGCTGCGTCAGTACGAGCACCTGAAGAAGAACGAAGTGCCCGTGCTGTACGAGGACTTCGGCCTCGACCGGAAGGGTCGGGAGGCCTTCGAGGCATATCTGGGCGAGCTGGAGGACTGGCTCGCGGGCATCCTCAACTGGCACCAGAACGTACGGCGTTACGGCGCCGAGGACGTCCACGTGGGCAGCGGCACCCCGCTGGTGGGACGGGGTCCGACGGGGTTCGGCACCTCGGCCGCGCGGGTGGCCGCGCTGATCGGCTCCGCCCCGCGCTGAGAAACCGACGAGGGCCGTCCCCGGGGGATCCCGGGGACGGCCCTCGTGTGAACGTGGCGGGTGTGCGTCAGGGGCGTCGGCCGCGCAGGTCGTCGATCTCGCGGCGCTCCCGCTTGGTCGGGCGGCCCGCACCCCGGTCGCGCACCGCCGCGACGGCCACCTGCTCGCGGGGCGGCGGGGGCGGGCTGTTGTCCACGTACGCCTCGACGGCGACGGGCGGGCCGACCCGCTTGGTGTGCAACTCCTTGATCTCGACGATCCGTTCCCGGCCGCCGTGGAAGATCCGGACCTCGTCGCCGGGCTTCACCGACTGGGCGGGCTTGGCCCGTTCGCCGTTGACCTTCACGTGCCCGGCCCGGCAGGCCGCGGCGGACTGGGCGCGGGTCTTCGTGAGACGTACCGCCCAGATCCAGCTGTCGACGCGCGCGCTCATCGGCCCCCGCTCCCCCGTCAGCCCTGCTGGAACAGCTCGGCGGGCAGCGGCTTGAGCAGCGCGTACAGGTCGTCGGTGATCGGCCGGTCCCAACTGGCGATCGTCACGAGGACGTTGTCGCTGCGGTCGAACTGCACGCAGGAGATGCGGCTCTCGGAGAGCTTGAGGCGGCGGACGATGAGGAGGTTGTCGCCCTGCATCACGGGGACGTCCTCGGTGTCGAGCACCTCGACCGGCTCGTCGTTCTCCAGGGCGGCGAGGAGCTGGGCCACCTCGAAGGGGATCTGCCCGTCGGCGAGCTCCCGCGCCGGGGAGCCCTCGGGCAGGTTGCCGATGATCATCGCGGGGCCGCGGCCGCCGAACAGGTCGTACCGGAGGAAGACGCCCTGACAGGTGCCGTCGGGCGCGGGCAGCAGACCGGCGCCGAGATTGCCGGGCCAGTCCCCCGGATCCATGGCCAGGACGTCGAAGTCCGGACCCGCGGGTGTGGCGGCGCTGCGGCGGCGGAGGAAGGACATACGGCCATGGTACGTGCCCCGGCGCGCGATGCCGCGCGCCGGGCGCCCCGCTCCGATCATGCCTGCCCGCCGGGGCCGCCGGTGATCCGCAGGGCCTGGGCGAGGCCGGTGCGGTCGGTCCCCAGTTTCCGGTAGACGGCCGAAAGGAGCCGGCCGACGGTGACCGTGTCGACACCCAGGCGGAGGGCCACGTCCCGGTCGCGGACGGTGAGCTCGGCGGCCTGTCGCTCACGGGCGGTGAGCGTGTCCGTGCCGGCCGGGTGGAGCGCGCGGGGCCGGAGCCCGGCCGCCCCGAGCTCGGCCCTCGCCTGGTCGACCAGGCCGTCGGCGCCGCAGTCCTGGGCGGCCTCCAGGCCCCGGTAGAGGTGCTCGGCGGCCTCCCCGGCGCGTTCGGTGCGGCGGAGGGCGGCGCCCAGGGCGACGAGGGAGCGGGCGAGCTCGTACGCCGCGGGCGACTGGTCGAGCCAGTCGACGGACTCCTCCAGGAGCTTCACGCGGGCGGTGGGCTCGGAGACCTCGGCGAGTACCCGGAGCGCCGATCCGATCGCGGAGGGTGCACCGTACTGGCGGGCGCGGGCGACCGCCTCCTCGGCGGTCCGGCGGGCCCTGGCGGGGGTCGTGACCGATTCGGCGACGGCGAGGTGGAGCTGCCAGGGGCACCAGGCCGGGTTGCGCATCCCGCGCGGGTCGAGGCGGCGGCCGACGGCGGCCAGCTCGGCGGCGGCCTCGTCCGTCCGCCCCCGGGCGAGCAGCAGCTCGGCGTGGACGGTCTGGGAGTCGGGGAAGGTGACGGCGGCCGGGAAGGGCTCGCCGAAGTCGTGGTCGCGGGCGATGCGATGGGCCTCCTCGACCCGGCCGCGGGCGAGCAGGACCTCGATGCTGACGCCGACCGCGTACCACTGGGCGGGGGTACGGGGTCCGACGCGCTCCGCGAGGCGCAGTCCGGCGCGGACGAAGTCCTCGGCCTCGACGAGACGGCCGCGCCGGTAGCGGATGTAGCCGAGCAGGGTGTAGGCGAAGGAGAGGTGCGCCCCGCGCCAGCCCTGCCGCTCGAACTCGGCGGTGCCGGCGGCGAAGAGCTCCTCCGCTCGGCCGGGGCGGTCGGCGTAGAGGAAGGTGAGGGCGGTGAGGACCGGGACCTCGAAGCCGCGGCTCTCGTCGGCCCAGCTGAGCCCGCCTTCGAGGGCGCGCTCGGCGTGGCGTACGGCGACGGCGGAGGGTTCCGCGCGCAGGGTGGCGTCCCAGGCGCGCAGGCCGATGACGTACCGCTCGGTGAGGTCACGGCCGGTGAGCCGGTCGGCGAGGGCGGTGAGGCGGCGGGAGCGGGCGGGCGACTCGGGTTCGTCGGCGCGGAAGGCGTCCCACATGAACTTCTCGGCCTGCATGCGCAGGCGGCTGCGGGCGTCGGTGGTCTGCCGGGCCTCGCGGCCGAGGAGTTCGGAGGCCTCGACGAGCCGGTCGCTGTGGGCGAGGACCTGGGAGAGGCGGTAGACGATGCCGTGGCGGAGGGCCGGGTCGGCGACGGGCTCCTCCAGGGCGGCGCGCAGGTGGTTGACGGTGGTGGCGGGTTCGGTGAGGAGGGAGGAGCAGCCGAGCTCGAAGAGGACGGCGGCCCGGTCGTCGGCGGCGGGCGGTTCGCGCAGGGCGCGGGCGAGGAAGCGGCGGGCCGCGTCGGGGGCGCCGGCGCGGAGGTTCTCGCGGGCGGCGGCGCGCAGATGGCCGACGGCCCAGGAGTCGCCCTCCGGGTGGGTCTCCAGGAGGTGGCGGGCGGCGGCGGTGGAGCCGAGGCCGGCGTCGACGACGCACCAGGCGGCCTGGCCGTGCAGGGCGACGCGGGTGGCGGCGGGGATGGAGCGGTAGACGGTGGTGGCGATCAGGGGGTGGACGAATTCGAGGGGCTCTTCCGGGCTGTCGGCCTCCGCGAGCACCCGGGCGTCGCGGAGCCGCTCGGCGCAGTCGGCGACGGCCTCCTCGCCGAGGCCGGCCACGGCCCCGGCGAGCTGCGGGGAGATCTCGGTGCCGAGGACGGCGCAGGCCCAGGCGAGGCGCACGGTGGCGGGGCCGAGGCGTTCGAGACGGGTGACGAGGCCGCTGCCCTTGAGGGCGGCGGCGAGGTCGCGGAGCTCGTGGGCGCCGTCCTCGGTGGGTTCGAGACCGCGGTCGCGGACCTTGGCGGCGAGCTCGACGGCCTCGAAGGGGTTGCCGGAGGTGACGGTCCAGCACTCGCGGCAGAAGGCGTCGTCGGCGTGGGCGCCGACGCGGTCGCGGACGAGTCGGGCTATCGCGTCGGTGGTGAGCGGGGCGAGGCCGAGGGGTCGCTGACCGGAGCGGTGGCCGGTGAACTCGACTCCCTCGTCGGGGAGTTCGTCGGGTCGGTAGGCGACGACGAGGAGCATGGGGAGCTCCTCGGCGCGCGGGGCGAAGGCGGCGAGCCAGCCGAGGGACTCGGGGTCGGCCCAGTGGGCGTCGTCGAGGACGACGACGAGCGGCGCGCGCCGGACGGCGAGGTGGGTGAGCACCCAGTCGAGGCCGTCGCGCAGGCCCTGCGGGTCGGGCGGGGAGCCCGCGCCGGTGGCGCGCAGCCCGAGGGCGGGGCCGACGATGTCGTACCAGGAGCCGAGCCGTTCCCGCAGTTCGGCGTCGGAGGCGTGGGCCAGCTGGGGCTGGAGGAGCTGCCGGGCGACGTGGAAGGCCACCCGCTGCTCCTGGTCACCGCCGCGCGCGGAGAGCACGGTGCAGCCCCGCGCGGCGGCGAGCCGCCGGACCTCGGCGAGGAGGGTGGTCTTCCCGAGCCCGGCGGGGGCGGCGTAGGCGAGGATGCCGCCGCGGCAGGCGACAGGGGGGAGGTCGGTGGGGGTGTGCGGACCCGGCCGGCCGGAGAGGTCGGCCGGGTCGGCGGGAGCCGGGAGGGACCTCGGGCGCGTGACGGACGCAGCTCCGGTGGCGGAGTCGGTTCCGTCAGCGGCCTCCGCGGCGGGCTCGGCTCCTGTGGCGGGCTCCGCGGCGGGGAGGAGGACGGGGCCCTTCGGTGTCCGGCGTGCGTCGGGGACAGCGACGAGGTGGGGGCCCCGGGGTGCCGGTACCCGGTCGGGCAGGCCGAGGGGATCCTCGGCCAGGCCCGTCAGGAGGTCGAGTGCCTCCTCGGCCGCCGCGAGCGCCGCCTCACGTTCGAAGAGGCCGAAACCCTGGCGGGCCGACCAGCCGTCCTGACGTACCACGTTCCACCCCCACACCGGGGGCGCACACCCGGCGCACAGTGCGGGGTGCCGGGCGGGTGGCCCCGCGAAAGGCCCAGCGTACGCCCGATGGCGCCCCCTGTGACCGTCAATCGCCCAAGCTTCCCGCGCGCTCCGCGAGTCCGTTGAGGACGGCCAACGCCTCCTCCGCCGCAGCGTGTTCGACGAACAGGTGGTCGTGGTGAAATCCGGCCACGACGTTGCAGCTCAGGCCCGCATCGGCGAGCGCTCCCGCGACGGCGGCCGTGAGCCCCACGGCGTCGAGCGCGGAGTGGATCCGCAGGGTGATCCACCCCGCCACGTAGTCGTAGGCCAGGCCCGCCGCGTCCGCCTCCTCCTGTCGTACGACGAGGGTGAGGCCCTCCCGTTCGGCGACGGTGACCACGGGGGCGACCCCGGGCGGGGCGCCGGGGCCGGCCACCGTGGTGAAGACGTACCGCCCGGGGTCGAGCTCCGGCCGCATCCCGGCGATGAGCCGGGTCAGATCACGTTCCGCGTTCATACGCGTCAGCGTATGCGGGCCTGTCCCGTGGAGCCCGGTTCACGTCGTGGGCGGGGTGTCCCCCACGAGCCACATGGCGAAGAACTGGGCGCCGCCCCCGTAGGCATGGCCGAGGGCCCGCCGCGCGCCCTCCACCTGGTGGTCGCCCGCCTCCCCCCGTACCTGGAGGGCCGCCTCGGCGAAGCGGATCATCCCGGAGGCTCCGATGGGGTTGGTGGACAGCACGCCTCCCGAGGGGTTCACCGGCAGGTCGCCGTCGAGTTCGGTGACCCCGGCCTCGGTGAGCTTCCAGCCCTCGCCCTCCTCGGCGAAGCCCAGGTTCTCCAGCCACATCGGCTCGTACCAGGAGAACGGCACGTACATCTCGACGGCGTCGATCTCCCGCCGGGGATCGGTGACGCCCGCCTGCCGGTAGACGTCGGCGGCGCAGTCCCGGCCCGCCCGCGGCGAGACGAAGTCCTTTCCGGCGAAGAGGGTGGGCTCGCTGCGCATCGCGCCGCCGTGCACCCAGGCGGGAGGGCGCGGTGAACGGGCGGCGCCCGCACGGTCGGTGAGCACCATGGCGCAGGCGCCGTCCGAGGACGGGCAGGTCTCGGAGTAGCGGATCGGGTCCCAGAGCATCGGGGAGGCCTGCACCTTCTCCAGGGTGAGGTCGTGCTCGTGGAGATGGGCGTACGGGTTCTTGAGGGCGTTGCGCCGGTCCTTGTACGCGACGAGGGAGCCGATCGCGTCGGGGGCGCCGGTGCGGCGCATGTAGGCCCGGACGTGCGGGGCGAAGAAGCCTCCGGCGCCGGCGAGCAGCGGCTGCTGGAAGGGGACGGGCAGGGACAGGCCCCACATGGCGTTGGACTCGGACTGCTTCTCGAAGGCGAGCGTGAGGACGGTCCCGTGGACACGGGCCGCGACGAGGTTGGCGGCGACGAGCGCGGTGGAGCCGCCGACCGAACCGGCCGTGTGCACCCGGATCATGGGCTTGCCGACGGCGCCGAGGGCGTCGGCGAGGTACAGCTCCGGCATCATCACGCCCTCGAAGAAGTCGGGGGCCTTGCCGATGACGACGGCGTCGATGTCCGCCCAGGTCAGCTCCGCGTCCTCGAGGGCGCGGACGGCGGCCTCGCGGACGAGTCCGGCGAGGGAGACGTCCCGGCGGGCGGCGACGTGCTTGGTCTGGCCGATGCCGACGACGGCGACGGGCTCTTTCGAAGTCACGGCCTCAGGCACGGGGGTCCCCTTCCAGGACGGCGACCAGGTTCTGCTGGAGGCAGGGCCCGGAGGTGGCGTGGGCGAGGGCGCGGTCGGAGGCGCCCCGGTGGATGCGGGCGGCGGCCTCGCCGAGGCGGACGAGTCCGGCGGCCATGACGGGGTTGGCGGCGAGCGCGCCGCCGGAGGGGTTGATCCGGACGGAGTCGTCGAGGCCGAGCGCCCTGGTGAGGACGACCTCCTGGGAGGTGAAGGGCGCGTGGAGTTCGGCGGTGTCGACGGGCCGCTCGAAGGCCCCGGCGCGCTCGGCGGCGAGGCGGGTGGAGGGCGAGTCCGTGAGGTCGCGTACGCCGAGGGAGTGGGCCTCGATGCGGTGGTCCATGCCCCGGATCCAGGCGGGCCGCGCGCAGAGTTCGCGGGCCCGGTCTCCGGCGGCGAGGATCACGGCGGCGACGCCGTCGCCGACGGGCGGGCAGTCGCCGGTGCGGAGGGGCTGGACGACGTACTCGCCCTGGGGGCGGGCGCCGGGCAGTTGGGCGTGCGGGTTCGCGGCGGCGTCCGCGCGGCTCCGGCCGGCGATGGCGGCGAGGGCGGGTTCGTCGGTGTGGCCCGCGTCGACGAGGGCCTGGGCCTGGAGCGCCGCGAGGGCGACGGAGTCGGGCCAGAGCGGGGCGAGGTAGTAGGGGTCGAGCTGGCGGCTGAGGACGTCCCGTACGGAGCCGGGCGAGGACTTTCCGTAGGCGTAGACGAGGGCCGTGTCGGCCTCCCCGGTCAGGAGCTTCACCCAGGCCTCGTACAGGGCCCAGGCGCCGTCGGCCTCGACGTGGGACTCGGAGATCGGCGGCCAGGCGCCGACGCCGTCGAGGGCCATGGTGAAGGAGAAGGCGCGTCCGGCCAGGTAGTCCGACGAGCCCGAGCAGGTGAAGCCGATGTCGGAGGTCTTGAGCCCGGTCTGCCGGAGCACCTCGTGGAGGACGGGCATCACCATCTCCACCTCGGAGAGCTCGTCGGTGCGCCGACGGTGGTCGCTCTGTGCGAAGGCGACGATCGCCACGTCTCGTGCCGGCCGGTGCGGCGTCACAGCATCTCCTTGTAGGTGTCGTACTCGGCGTCGGGTTCGCCGGTGGGCCGGTAGTGGTCGGGATAGCGGCCGTCCTCGCTCCACACGGGTTCGACGCGCAGGCCCATGCGGACCTGGTCGTAGGGGATGCCGGCGATGCGGCCGTGGAGGGCGAGCCCGGCGCCGTCGAGGGCGATGTGGGCGTAGACGTACGGGACCTCGATGGCGAGGTTCTTCGCCTTGATGTTGACGATGCAGTAGGTGGTGACGGTGCCGCGGGGGCCGACCTCGACCTGGTCGGTGGTGGCGATCCCGCAGGTGGGGCAGGCGCCGCGGGGCGGCACGTACACCTTGGCGCAGGAGGGGCAGCGTTCGCCGACGGTGCGGCGCTCGGAGAGCGCGTGGAGGTAGCGGGTCTGGGCGCGGCCGGGGCTGTAGGTGTAGTCGAGGCGGGCGGGGGCGACGATGCCGGTGACGGGGTCGGTGAACCGCCCGTCGTGGAGCTGTGGTTCCGCTGCCGGGGCGTCGCTCTCGTACGGCTCGAAGCAGGCGATGTCGGTGATGGCGCCGGAGCGTTCGGCGGCCCAGCGGATCCGGACCCGCAGGCCCGTACGGACGGCCTCGGGTCCGGGGGCGTCCAGGGCGTGGAGGAGGGCGGTGTCGGCGCCGTCGAGGCGGACGAGGACCCAGGCGAAGGGGGTCGCGAGCGGCTGTCCCGTGCGGGGTTCGGGGTTCCAGGCCCAGGTGGTGACCGTGCCGGTGGCGCCGACCTCGACGAGCTCGCGGAGTTCGGCGGCGGTGGCGGGGTCGTACTCGACGGGCGGGACGAGCACGTCGCCCGCCTCGGTACGGACGCCGAGCACGGTCCGCTCGCGCAGTCCGGTCAGGAAGGCGGACTGGACGGGGCCGAGGGAGCGGGTGAAGGGGAACTCCACGACGAGGGGCGCGCGGAGGATCTCCGGCGGGGAGGCGGGGGTTGGTGTCATGGGGCGGGCTCCTTGGTTGGGGGTGGTGGCGTCGGGTGCGGCCCGGAGAGGTCACTCCCGCCGATAGACCGGCGATCGCTTCTCCGCGAACGCCCTCGCCCCCTCCTTCGCGTCCGCCGTGTCGAAGATCGGCCACCCCCGCTTCAGCTCGGCGGCCAGCCCCTCCGTCTCGGTCATCTCCGCCGTCTCGTACACGGACGCCTTGACGGCCTCGACGGCCAACGGACCGCAGGCGTTGATCCGTTCGGCGATGTCCAGGGCCGCGTCCAGGGCGGTGCCGTCGGGGACCACGCGTCCGACGAGTCCGATGCGGGCGGCCTCCTCCGCGCTGTACGGGCGGCCGGTGAGGAGCATCTCCAGGGCGTGGGTGCGGGCGATCTGGCGGGGCAGGCGGACGGTGGAGCCGCCGATGGGGAAGAGGCCCCGCCGGACCTCGAAGAGACCGAAGGTGGCCGAGGCGCCGGCGACCCGGATGTCGGTGCCCTGGAGGATCTCGGTGCCGCCGGCCACGCAGTACCCCTCGACGGCGGCGATGACGGGTTTACGGGGGCGGTGGTGGCGGAGCATCGCCTTCCAGTGCAGGTCGGGGTCGTCCTTCAGACGGTCCCGGTACTGCTCGCCCTCCATGCCCTTGCCGGCCAGCGCCTTGAGGTCCATGCCGGCGCAGAAGGCCCCGCCCGCTCCGGTGAGGACGACCGAGCGGATGCCGTCGTCGGCGTCGGCCTCCAGCCAGCCGTCGTAGAGGCCGACGAGCATCGGCAGCGAGAGGGCGTTCTTGGCCTCGGGCCGGTTCAAGGTGAGTACGAGCGTGGCGCCTTCGCGCCGCACGCCGAGGTGTTCGGTGCCACCCATGGGGTCTCCCGTCTCCAGTTCTGGAACAGGTTGCAGGAGTGGGGGGTCCAGTTCAATAGTTTTCTGACACTCAGTCAGATTCTTGTGCGCGCCCCCTTCCCCCTGTCGCCGGTCGGCGCTCTAATGACCGCCGAGTCAGTGCGCACCCGTACGAGTCAGCGCGAACCGGGGTCAGGAGGAACGGTGGAGTACAACCTTGCCGACCTGTTCGAATCGGTGGTCGACGTGGTCCCGGACCGCGAGGCTCTGGTGTACGTCGATCACCCGGGCACGGGTGAGGAACGCCGCCTCACCTACGCCGAACTCGACGCCGCCGCCAACGGGCTCGCCCACCACCTCATCGACGCGGGCATCCGCCCCAGTGAGCACCTCGGCCTGCACCTGTACAACGGCGTCGAGTACCTGCAGACCGTCCTCGCCTGCCTGAAGGCGAGGATCGTGCCGGTGAACGTGAACTACCGGTACGTGGAGGAGGAACTCGTCTACCTCTACCGGGACGCCGACCTCGCCGCGCTCGTCTTCGACGCCGAGTTCACGGAGCGGGTCGCGGCGGCGCTGCCGCAGACGGAGAAGCTGCGGCACCTCGTGCGGGTGGGGACCCCGCCCGAGGGAGCGCCGGCTCTCGACTGCGTACCGTTCGCCGAGGCGGAGGCAGCCGGCTCGGCGGAGCGCGGCTTCGGCCCGCGCTCCGGGGACGACCTCTTCATCATCTACACCGGCGGTACGACCGGGATGCCGAAGGGCGTCCTGTGGCGTCAGGAGGACCTGTTCTTCGCGGGGCTCTTCGGAGGCGACCCCTCGGGTGAGCCCGTGAAGCGCCCGGAGGAGCTGGCGGAGCGGGTCGCGGCCGGCGGCGCCGGCATCACCTTCTTCCCCGCGCCGCCGCTGATGCACGGCACCTCGACGCTGACGGCGTTCATCGCCTTCGACTACGGCCAGCGGGTGGTCCTGCACCGCAAGTACGTGCCGGAGGAGGTCCTGCGCACCCTGGAGAAGGAGAAGGTCTCCAGCATCTCCCTGGTGGGCGACGCGATGCTGCGGCCGCTCGTCGACGCGCTGCGCGGCCCCCTCAAGGGTACGGACCTGTCGGCGCTGTTCAGCCTCTCGTCCTCCGGGGCGATCATGTCGGAGACCGTGCGGGCCCAGCTCCAGGAGCTCATGCCGAACGTCCTTCTGCTCAACAACTTCGGTTCCACGGAGTCCGGTTCCAACGGCCGCGCCACGGACGACTCCGGGCCCGCCAAGGGCTTCCGGCTGCACGTCAACGAACGCACGCAGGTGGTCGACCCGGTGACCCACGAGATCGTCGCGGCGGGCGAGATCGGCCGCCTGGCCCAGCGCGGCCACGTGCCGCTGGGCTACTACAACGACCCGGCCAAGACCGCCGAGACCTTCTTCGAGAGGGACGGCGTGCGGTGGGTGCTCCTCGGCGACATGGCGACCGTCGACGAGCAGGGGGTCGTCACCGTCCTCGGGCGCGGCTCGCAGTGCATCAACACGGGCGGCGAGAAGGTCTACCCGGAGGAGGTGGAGCAAGCCCTGAAGTCCCACCCCGACGTGTACGACGCCCTGGTCGCCGGCGTCCCCGACGCCCGCTGGGGCAACCACGTCGCCGCGGTCGTCCAGCTCCGCCCCGACGCCCCGCCACTCGATCTGGAGGCCGTGCAGAGCCACTGCCGTCCGCGCCTCGCCGGATACAAGGTGCCCCGCCAGCTGGTCCTCACCGACCGCATCCAGCGCTCCCCCAGCGGCAAGGCGGACTACCGCTGGGCCCGCTCGGTCGCCGTGGAGGCGGACGCGGGAGCGCCCGTCGTCCCGGGCCGGGGCGCCGGGGACCGCGGCTGACGGCACCGGGCCGTCCGGTGTCCGCGACCGGTCGACCGTCCTGCCTCACAGCCGCAAGACGATCAAGGCGGTGTCGTCGGTGAGGCCGGCCGGGGGGATCAGATCGACCAGGAGGGCGTCGCCGAGCGCATCGGGGTCGGCGGCGCGGTGTCGGGTCAGCGAGGCGGCCAGGCGGGCGAGGCCGGTGTCGATGTCTTCTCCGCGGCGTTCGATGAGGCCGTCGGTGTACAGGACGAGAACGCAGCCGTCGGTGAACGCGGCCTGAGCCTGGGGCCTTGGGGCGTGCTCGGGACGTGCCCCGAGTGGAGGATCGGTGGCCTGGTCGAGGAAGACGACGGTGCCATCGGGGTGGCACAGCGCGGGCGGGACGTGGCCCGCGCTGCTGTAGGTGAGGATGCGGTCGTTCCAGTCGATGAAGACGGAGAAGGCCGTCGTGGACTCCGCTCCCTCGACGGAACGGGCGTACAGACCGAGCACCTCGAGAGCCTGGGCGGGACCGGCGGCGACGCGAGAGGCGGCGGACAGGGCGCTGCGGAGCTGGCCCATGACGCCGGCGGCGCGCAGTCCGTGGCCGACGACGTCGCCGACGGCCACGGCCGTACGGCCCGCTTCGGGCATGTCGACGAGGTCGTACCAGTCGCCGCACACGTTCAGGGCGCCGACCGCCGGGCGATAGCGGACGGCGGCGCGGTGGTGGACGAGGGAGCGGGGCACGGGCAGCATCGCCTGCTGGAGGTGGAGAGCTACTTCGCGTTCGCGGGCGTGGGCTTTGCGCAGGCGTTCGTTGACTTCCTGGAGTTCCCGGCCGCGGGTGTAGAGCTCGGCCTCCAGGACTCGACCGTGGTCTCCTTCCGGACGGCCTCCGCGGGCCTTGATGAGTTCGGTGACCTCCTCGACCCGGTGCAGCAGCAGTGCCACGGTGCCGTCCGGGGCGAGGACGGGGACGTTGACCGGGCTCCAGTACCGCTCCTGCCACACGCCCGGCCGATCGGGGTCCTCCACGTCGTAGCGCTGCAGGGCCATGGTGTCGCGCTCGCCGGTGGCCGCGACGCGCTGCAGAGAGGCGTACAGGTTGCGCATGCCGGTCGCGCCGGGGTCGAGGGGATTCTCGGGGAAGACGTCGAACAGATAGCGGCCGACCACCTGCTCACGGGTGCGGCCGGCCATGGACAGGAACGCCTCGTTGGCATCCGCGTACACCAGGTCGCCGGTCAGCAGCGCGACCGCGCCGGGCAGGGCGTGGAAGACCGCCTGGTAGTCGATGCCGGGTCCGTTCACGTTTCCACCTGCCGCACGTCGGCGGCTCTTGTCGGCCACAGGTCCTCTCACGGTGGCACACGCGAACGTCGCGAGCTCGTTGTGATGCGTGGTTGTGGCCCGTTTGGCCCCTGCCCGGGACGTGGCCGCCTCCGCCCGCCCTGTGGCTGCCCGGGACACCGGACCGGCGGAAGACCTCAGGCGGTCGGTCGAGGCACGGACCGGCCCTGCGTCGGATGGTGGCTCGACCCATTGGCGGGCCAGGAATGGTGGGCCACGCAGCCGTGTCCGCCGGTCCGCAGGCGGCATAGCCTCCCGCCGGTCCCTGTCCATGAGCCTCGGAGGCACACCGATGCGTCGTCCCACCTTCCGTTCCTCGCCGCGCCTCTGGCGGCGGGGCGCGCCGGCGGCACTCGCCCTGGCCGCACTCACCCTCACCACCGCCCCGGCGACGGCGACGCCGTCCGTCCCCGGCGGACACTGCGCCCGCCTGTCCCACCTCCGCGTACCGGGCGCCGCACACCAACAGGCCGCCTGCCTCGACGAACTGACCACGGCCGGCACGGTCGCCTCCGGCCACACCGACCCGGCCGACTGGGCGGGGCTGACGCCGAAGGACCTGGCCGTCCCCAGCGGGGTCCCCGGCATCCAGATCGACGGCTACTTCCCCGATACCTCCACCACCAACACCAACCACGGCTGGAAGCACGACGCCCAGTTCGTCATCCGCATGCCCGACCGGTGGAACGGCGGCCTGGTGATCGCCGGCACCCCGGGCAACCGGGAGCAGTACGCCAACGACCGGGCCATCGCCGACTGGGTGCTCGCCCGCGGCTACGCCTACGCGGCCACCGACAAGGGCAACACCGGGCTCGCGTTCCACCGGGACGGCGCGGCCCCGGGCGACGCCATCGCCGAGTGGAACGACCGGGTCACCCAGCTCACCCGTGCCGCCCGCGCCACGATCGCCCAGCGGTACCACCGCCCGCCGACTCGCACCCTGGTCACCGGCATCTCCAACGGCGGCTACCTGGTGCGTTGGCAGCTGGAGAACCATCCCGAGCTCTACGACGGCGGCGTCGACTGGGAGGGCACCCTCTGGCGGGCCGACGGCCCCACCTTGCTGGACTTCCTGCCCCGCACCCTGCGCGCCTACCCCGTGTACGCCACCGGCGGCGAGGGCGCCGCGCGGGCGCGGGACGAGATGCACGCCGCCGGGTTCCCTGCCGAGTCGGAGTTCCTGTGGCCGTACCACCACAAGGTCTACTGGGACCTGACCCAGCGCATCTACCGCGAGGAGCTGGATCCGGGCTACGACGGGGCTGCCGAGGCGGGCACCCCGTACTGCGCCACGGGCGCCCCCGGCTGTGACGCCGACTACGACTACGCGGCCCGCCCCGACGAGGTCCGGCGGGCCGTGGAGAAGATCGCGCTGACCGGACGCATCGGCAAGCCCCTCATGACCCTGCACGGCACGCTCGACGCCCTGCTGCCCATCAGCCGGGACTCCGACGTCTACGCCCGGATGGTGCGCGAGGCCGGCCGCGGCATGCTGCACCGGTACTACCGCATCGAGGGAGGAACCCACGCCGACTCGCTCGTCGACGCGTTCCCGGACCGGCTCCGGCCGCTCACGCCGTGCCACCGCACCGCCTTCACGGCCCTGGAGGGCTGGCTCACGGAGGGGTCCCGGCCGCCCGCCTCGGGCACCGTCGCCCTGCCGGTGGACCGGGACCCCGTGGCGTTGGCGAACACCTGCTCCCTGGATGCGGGGAAGGGGGCCGGCAGCAACCGGTCCTGACGGTCGCCGGCAGCCGGTCCGATCGGCGCCGCCATCCGGTCCTGCCCCCGCCGACGTCTTCGACCGCGCTCCTCCTCGACGCCGTCCCTTCCGCCCGTGACCGCGGCTGCCACCGCGGCCTCGGTCATGATCGGAGCCGCCCGGCGCGGCCGGCACCTCCACGCGTCGCGCCCGTGTGGTTTCACCGGTCGAGGGACAGGACCGGAGGGTGCCGTCTCACGCACCCTTGCGTAGGCGGCGGGTGATGCGGTCGCCGGATTCCGGGAAGAACTCGTCCGGGGTGTCCGCGGTCAGCCTGGCGGCCAGCTCACCGCAGTGCAGGTCCACGACGGCTTCGACGAGTTCGGCCAGGGCGTCCATCCCCGCGCGACCACGACGCAGGGCCACCAGTGCGATGCCGGCCGCGACCGGCGCCGCCGGCCACCACCAGAGGGCGAGCACGGCATAGGGAACGGTCCACGCCGCCAGCCCGGCCGCGCCCGCGTAGGCGGCGCGGGCCGCACGCAGTTCCGCACGCGTCTCCTCGGGGACGATCAGCCACAGTCTGGGCCAGGCCGAGTCCAGGTCCAGTCCGTAGGCGGCGTGCACGCGCAGGTCGGCCGCACGGATCCGGTCCGCCGTCCACACCGGCCGGTCGGGACGTACCAGGCAGATCCGGTTGCGTACGGCGTTCAGCCGGGCGGTGTCGGGGATGTCGGCAGCGACCGCGCCGTCCGTGTCCAGACGTCGGATCTTCGCGCGCAGCGCCTCGGCATGCGCCTCGTCCGCCCTCTGCCAGCGGGCCAGGCGGCGGGCTGTCAGCCGTCGCCCGAGCGGCTGCAGCGGACGGGGCCACTGTCCGTACCAGAGTGTTTCGACCGCCCCCGCGACCCCGCTCACCAGCAAGGCCACGCCGGCGGCCGCCAGGACGACCGAGGCGGCCAGCAGCAGGACGGCTCCCGGGGAGCGGGTGGCGGGGCGAGCGGCCGCCGCGTCGAGCTCCCGCACCAGCATGGCCGCGTCGAGGGCGTGGCCGTGGCCGAGCAGCATCGCGGCCGCGGTGAGCCCGAGGAACAGCATCCCGGACGGGATGAGCAGGGTGAGCCAGCGTGCGGCGAGGCCCTTGCCTATCTCGGCGAGGAAGAGGCTCACCGGGCGACCCGGCGCAGTCTGAGCGGCTCGTCGTACAGCCCGCAGTGCCTCTCCGGCTCCGGATCACGGCCCAGGACGACCCGTGCGCATCGGCTCCGGGAACAGACGAAGCCCTCCTCGACGGGGTGCCCGTCCAGGGTGGGGAGTCCCCCGATGCCCGCCCCGCGCCCGATGCCGTCGATGCCGTTGTGCACCCCGCAGCGGCGCAGCAACTCGTGCAGGGCCCGGACCTGCGGGGCCGGGTCGTCCACGCCGCGGATCCCGGTGAGGACTTCCTCCAGCTCGGCCGTCCGGCCGCGCCGGGCGGCGACCTCGCGTACGTCGTCCAGCCGCGCGCAGACCTTGGCGAGCGCGACGGAGGTGTCCCCCGGGCCGTTGTCGACCGCCATCGACTCCCCCTTCTGTCGGAGCGACCCACGCTAGCCTCGACGCCCACACCAGTCCATCGCCCAACTCCCCTGATCTACATGGCCGGTGTTGTCGTTGTCCGCACGCTCCCGCACTGTCAGACTCCGGCTCCTGAGCCGGCTGGAGACGTACGTACGGGGGTGGCGGTATGGCGGGCTGGTGGTCCAGATTCGTCCGGCGGCAACCCGGGACGGCTCCGCGGCCGGGACCGGGCCCGAGGGCGATGCGGCCCGAGGAGGCGTTCGACGCCGCCGAGGAGCTTCGGATGGCCTACCGGAGCTCACACGACCCCCGGCAGCTGGTCGCCGCGATCCAGCTGGCGCGGGTCGCCGTGGCGGGTACCTCCGGGACGCAGCCCCGCCACGCGTTCGCGCTGACCAGCCTGGGAGAGCTGCTGCGGTTGAGCTGGGAGCGCGGCCGCTCCCGCAAGGACCTGGACGAGGCCGTCGCCGTCGGGCGCGCCGCGGTCGCGGCCGACGGCCGGGACGACCCCGTCTCAACAGCGCACCACCTGTCCACGCTGGCCACCAGCCTCCAGGAGCTGTTCGACGAGACCAGGACGACGGCCGTACTGGAGGAGGCGATCGCTCTCTACCGACGGGCGCTGGAACTCCTGCCGTCATCCCACCCCGAGTACGGCGGGCAGCGCGGCAACCTCGGCAACGCCCTTCTGCGCTTGTCCGCCGAGCGTCCCGATCCGGCCATCCTGGACGAGGCGGCCGTGCACCAGCGGGCGGCCGTACGACACGCCGTCGCCGATACGCCCGCCCACACCCTGGCTCTGATCAACCTCGCCGGCACCCTGCTGCAGCTCGCGGGCACCACCCGGTCGGTGGTCGCTCTGGACGAGTCGGCGGACGCGTACCGGAAGGCCCTCGCCCGGTTCCCGGCCGACCATCCACACCGCGGCCGGATCGAGGAGGCGGCCGCCCTCGCCGAGCGGCTGAGGCAGGCCGTGCGGGCGGTCGCGGCGGACGACGATCGCCCCGCGAGCGGGTCCGCGAGCGCGTCCGGCAGCGGGTCCGCGAGCGCGTCCGGCAGCGGGTCCGCGAGCGCGTCTGCGAGCGGCACGGCGCCCGCGGCAGAGTCCGCGCCGCGGCACCGTCCCGAGCGCACCGCCCTGGAACGGGCCCAGAACCGGCTCTCCCGGTACGAGGAGTACGGCAACCCGGCCGACCTGGAGCAGGCGCTCGCCGGATTCGAGACCCTCGCGCGCGGGAGTGGTGACAGCGATATCCGCTTCGAGGCGACGAACGGCCTGGGTACCTCCCACTGGTGCCGCTATGAACGCCTCGGCGCCCCCGGCGACCTGGACACCGCCATCGGTCTCTTCCGTGCGGCCTTCGGCACGGTCCCACCGGAGTACCCCGGCGTACTGCCCGTACAGGCCAACCTGGCCGGCACCCTCCAGCTGAGGTGGCAACACCGCGGCGCGATACAGGACCTCACCGAGGCCGTGGAGCTGTATCGCGCGGTCCTGGCCGCGACCGACCCCGAGGACCCGCGCCTGCTCTGGCGGCGCTCCGGCCTCGGTACGTGCCTGCTCGCCCTGGCCCTGCACCACCACGACTCCTCCGCCCTCGCCGAGGCCGTCACCCTGCTGCGCGAGCCCGCCGAGGGCCCGGACAGCCCGACCCTGCCCGCCTCCTGGTCCAACCTCGGCGAGGCACTGAGGCAGCAGGCGGACTGGGGCGGTGCCGGACCGGACACGCTGGACGAGGCGCTGGACCTGGCCCGGCGCGCGGTGGCCGCTACCGACACCGGTCACCCGTTGCACGCGCGCTTCCAGTCCAACCTCGCCCTCACCCTCGTCCAGCGCTTCCGGGAGCGGGAAGAGCAACCGGACCTCGACGACGCCGTACTGGCCGCCCATCGGGCCGTCGCCGCGACCCCCGAGGGCCACCCGAACCTGGCGGACCGGCTCCGGACGCACGCCGAGGTCCTGCGGCAGGCCTACGACCGGAACCCCGTACCCGCCGCGCTCGACGACCTGATTCGGGCAGCCCAGGATGCCGTCGACGCCACGCCCCGGCGGCACCGGCAGCACCCGTCCTCCCTCGCGCTCCTGGCCTTCGCCCTCGGTGTCCGCGCCGTCACCGAGCAGGACGCGGACGCGCTCGCCGCTTCCGGCCTGCTCTACCGCCTCCTCGCGCGGGACGAGGCGGTGCCGGTCAGCGAGCGGGTGACCGCCGCCCACCGCTGGTCGCTGTGCGCGCTCCGGCAGGACGACTGGGCCGAGGCGGACGCCGCACTGCGCTTCGCCGTCGCTCTGCTGCCACGGATCGCGCCGCGCCGGATCACCCGCACGGACCAGGAGCGGCGACTCGCCGCGCTGGTCGGACTCGCCTCGGACGCGGCGGCCTGCGCGATCCGGCTCGGCGACCCGGAGGGCGCGGTACAGCTCCTGGAGCAGGGCCGCGGGATCCTCCTCGGCCAGGCCCTGGACGCCCGGACCGAGGTCACCGAGCTCCACCGGCTCCATCCCGTCCTCGCCCTCCGGTTCGAGGAACTGCGCGAGGCCCTGGACCGCCCCGAACACCCTCTCTTCTCCTCGCTCCCCGCTCCCCCGGCCGGCGGCGCGGCCGACGCGCCGCTGGCCGGCCAGGACCGGCACGCGCTGGCCCAGGCCTGGGAGGAACTCGTCACCGAGATCCGCACCCGGTCCGGGTTCACCGACTTCCTCCGCCCGCCGCGCACCGCGGATCTGATGGCGGCGGCGGCCTCCGACGGGCCCGTGGTGATCGTCAACCACAGCGGGCTGTCCACCGACGCCCTCCTCGTCACCGGGGCAGGTGTGCAGCACGTACCCCTGCCCGGCCTGACGTACGAATCGGTCCCGCGACGCGTCGACGCGTTCGTCGAGGCCCTGGACTCCCTGAGGGACGACACACTGCCGATGACCCGGCAGCTGGACGCCCAGGACACCGTTCGCGCCACCCTGGACTGGCTCGGGACCGAGGTGGCCGAACCGGTGCTGGCCGCACTGGCGTCGACCCGGCCGACCGCCCGGGGCGGGGACGCGGCACGGCCACGCCTGTGGTGGATCCCCACCGGCGCCCTCACCGCCCTCCCCCTGCACGCGGCCGCCCCGGTCATCGACCGGATGGTCTCGTCCTACGCGCCCACCCTGCGGGGCCTGGTCACCGCCCGGGAGCGCGCCGCCGCCCGAAAGAAAGCCCGGCAGGACCACGACGACACCCGGCCGCCGCTGGTCGTCGCCCTGCCCGACACTCCGGACGCACCGGACCTCCCCGGTGTCCTCCGGGAAGCCGACGCACTGACCCGGCATCGGCCGGACAGTCGGGTCCTGACCGCTGATCAGGCGACCCGCCGCGCCGTCCTGGACGCCCTGCCCCACCATCCCTGGGTCCACTTCGGCTGCCATGCCGTCGCCGCCACGGACAGGACCGCAACCGGACGACTGCTGCTCCACGACCACCTCGAACAGCCTCTCACCGTCGCCGACATCAGCCGGCTCCACCTGAGCGGAGCCCAACTGGCCTACCTCTCGGCGTGCGAGACCGTCCGTACGCGCGACGAACTCGCCGACGAGGCGCTCCACCTCACCGGCGGATTCCTCATCGCCGGGTACACCCACGTCATCGGCACCCTGTGGACGGCCGACGACGAGGTGGCCACCCGCCTGACCACCGCCTTCTACTCGGCACTCTTCGGCTCCGGAGACGGCGCGGGAAGCCCGGCGGTGGCCCTGCACGAAGCTGTCCTCGCCGAGCGCGACCGCTACCCCGACACCCCGACTCTCTGGGCCGCCCACATACACATGGGCCCTTGAGAGAACGGTGGCCGCCTCGAACGCCGGCGGGCCGAAGCATCCCGCCTGGTTCCACAACCTTCGCGCCGACGCGCACGTGAGCGTCGAGATCGGCACAGCGGAGGGAGCCGTCGAACACTTCAGGGCGACGGCGGTCGTGGCGGAGAGGGAGGAACGGGGCCGGATGCGCGAGGAGCACCAGGGGGTCGCCCGCACGGTGGAGGAGCTGGAGACCCTGCTCGCATCGAGTGGCGCTCCGGAGGCGCTGCGGGCCGAGGTGGACCGGCTGGCCGCGCGACTGGAGCGGCATTTCGCCTACGAGGAGGCCCATTTGCTCCCGGTACTGACCCCGCAGTCCCGCTGAAGCGTGCTGCGGAAGGCCCTGTCCAGGCAGGTCGGGGCCTGGGTGGTGGCCGGTCTGTATGGCAACGCACGCCATATGACGACCCGTTGAAGTGGTGGGACGCCATGTGGGCCGGAGTCGCCGTTGTTCATCAGGATGTCGGCATCTCACCCCCCTGGAGATGCGAATGAAGATCAGACAGCTCCTCGCCGCCGCCCTGGCGGCTGCCGGAATCGCCGCGACGATGGTCGGCGACGCGACAGCGGCCGCTCCGGCACCGACCCCGGGCTCGCTGCAGCGGTACACCATCGACTCGACCTATGTGAGCGGGCTCTCGTCCGGTGGGTTCATGGCCAACCAGCTGCACGTCGCCTACTCCGACGTCTTCAAGGGCGCGGGCATCTTCTCGGCCGGCCCGTACGACTGCGCCCAGAACAGTCTCAACACGGCCCAGTACGCGTGCATGGAAACCTTCATGGCCCGTAAGTCCCCTGCTCAGCTGGAGCAGTTGACCCGGGACCGGGCGGCGGCCGGCGCGGTCGATCCGGTCGCCAACCTGTCGGGCGACAAGGTCTGGCTGTTCCACGGCACCAGCGACAGCACCGTCAAGGCGGTCGTGAACGACGACCTCGCCACCTATTACCGCGACTTCGGCGCCGACGTGGTCTACAACGACAGCTCCGCTGCCGGCCACGCCTGGGTCAGTCCGCTCGGCCCCAACTCGTGCTCCTCCACCAGCTCGCCGTACGTGAACAACTGCGGTGGCGACCCGGTGAGGGACATGCTGACCCACCTGCTCGGCAGCGTGAACCCCGCGAGCTCCTCCGCCCTGACCGGCAAGCTGGTCCAGTTCGACCAGAGCACCTACACACCCGGCGGAAGCCCCGGCGCGATCAGCATGGGCAACGAGGGTTTCGCCTACGTCCCGCAGTCCTGCCAGAACGGCGCCTCCTGCAAGCTGATGGTCACCCTCCACGGCTGCTACCAGTACGTCGGCCTGGTCGGCAACGCCCTCATGGAGAAGGCCTATCTCAACGAGTACGCCGACACCAACGACATGATCGTCCTCTACCCGCAGACCACCACCATGACCGGTAATCCGCGCGGCTGCTGGGACTGGTGGGGGTACAAGTCGGCCGACTACGCCCAGAAGAGCGGCCCGCAGATGACGGCCGTGATGAACATGGCCAGGGCCCTCGGCGCAGGCACCGTGAGCCCTCCGGCCTTCCCCGCCCCGACCGGGCTGACCGTCACCGCCACGACGGCGACGAGCGCTTCGCTGTCCTGGAACTCCGTCTCGGGGGCGGCTTCCTACGCCGTGTACCGCGACGGCGCCAAGGTCGACAGCGCTCCGGTCACGGCCACCACGTACACCGACACCGGCCTGACCGCCGGAACGAGCTACGGCTACACCGTCGCCGCCGTCGACATGTCCGGAGCGGTCGGAGCCAAGACCGCGCCCGTCACCGCCACCACCACGACCGCTCCGGTGTGCGTGACAGCCGGCAACTACGCCCACACCCAGGCCGGTCGCGCCCACCAGTCCGGCGGCTACACCTACGCCAACGGCTCGAACCAGAACCTCGGTCTATGGAACGTCCTGACCTCCAGCACCATCAAGGAGACCTCCCCGGGCTACTGGGTCAGGTGCTGATCACCCGAGACGACGGCAGACGCCTTGTTCGTGGCTTCTCACGGGCAAGGTGTCCGTGCTGTGGAGTCGTCCGTACGCTGTCGGAACCGCTCCGCACACGACCGCATGCCGCAGGAAGCGGCCCGAGGCCCGGTCGCGCTGCGGCTGCCGGCTCAGAAGTTGCCGGGCGGCAGCGGAAGCGGCAGGCCGGGCAGGCCGTCGAGGCTCTGCGCGATGTGGTCCTTCTTGGCGAAGTACGCGCTCAGCGAGGCGTCGTCCTCACGCGCGAAGCGCTTGCCATGCAGGTCGCGATCTTCGTCGTACGACATGAAGGGCACCCCGTATCCGCAGGAGTCGCGGATGAGTTCGGCCGTCACCACGATGATCGCGCGCAGTCCGTGCAGGGTCGGGTCGATGTCCGGGAAGTGTGCGAGCAGTTCCTGGAAGCGCGGGTCGTCACGGAAGACGGGCTCGCCCCGGCCGTGCACCCGAACGATGTTGGGCGGCCCCTGGAACGCGCACCACATCACCGTGATCCGGCCGTTCTCCCGCAGGTGCGCGATGGTCTCGGCAGTGCTGCCGGCGAAGTCCAGGTAGGCGACCCGCTGCTCGTCGAGCACCGCGAAGGAGCCCTTGAGGCCCTTGGGGGAGAGGTTGACCGTGCCGTCGCCGTCCAGCGGGGCGGTCGCGGTGAAGAAAATCGGCTGCTGCTCTATGAAGGTGCGCAGGCGGCCGTCGATGCGTTCGTGAGTCTTTCCCATAGCTAAGGATTATGTAAGGAAACCCTTCGCCTGTCTAACGACCTACCCGGCCCCGTCTCGGGCCTTGGTCAGCCGCTTTCCCGGTAGTTCATGAACCAGTGGGTGTCGAAGTAGCGGGCCATCGTGAAGGGGTGGTGCGGGTCGACGAGGATGCGGCAGACGAACTCCGCGGCCTGGCAGTCAAAGGGGACGTCCTCGCCGTCGAAGGACCGGACCGCGACGGGCCAACGGTCGGGGTCGTCGCCGTCGACCCTCCAGCAGTACAGGTCCTCGTGCTCGGTGCCGGCCCAGATGAGCAGCCCGTCCTCCCTGAGATCCGTCCACGGCTCCTGGTTCAGGTCCAGATATCCGTCGAAGGCGCCCGCACCGAACGTCTCGACCATGCGTTTGTAGTCGCCCGGCAGCGCGGTGCCCAGGCGTGCCTCCACCTCCGCCCAGTCCACGTCCGGCCGCTGGGCGGGCCGTGTCCAGCCGGTGATCCGTCCGAGCCGCTCCATCCAGTCGACGTCCTCGTCCTCCTCCGGAGTGACCGCCAAGGGTTCCGGCACTTCCCTGTGAGCGACCGCCAACACCGGCCGCTCGGCCCCCTCGGCGTCCCGCGCCGTACCCGTGCCGACCCACTGATCCCCATACGCCCACGCCCGTATCTTCACGGCCCGGCCCTCGAAGGGGACGAGGAGAGCCGCGCCCCTGGTTTCGTCGACCGTCGGATCGGTGAAGCCGTCGAGGACGAGGGTGCGCGGGGCGCCGTACCTGTCGGCGAGGAGGTCGGTCAGGTCCTGCGGGTCCAGGTCGCAGGGCAGGTAGATGTAGCCGTCCCCCGGGCCGAGTCGGGCCAGCAGGTCATTGACCGTCGTTTGCGTGAGCTCCATGGCGGACAGTGAAGCGCACGGCACTGACAATCTGTACATGACCGGCCGGACAAATCCAGGGCCTAGCGCGGCCGATCAGGTCACTGGAAGCTGATCCGGTGCGGGTGGGCCGGATCGGTCGGGCAGGTGTGGACCCGCATGAGGCCGCGGCCCAGGTAGACGCCGACCGGGTCGATCACCCGCGGGTCGTCCACCGCATCGCGGTCCTCGACGGGAAGCCAGCTCCGCGAGGCCCCGTCGCACTCCACCGTGGCGACGGTGAGCAGCGGCGGCATCGGCGTCCCGCACGCGGGGCAGTCCACCGGGCCGGGGTCGGTCAGGTGCCAGGAGGCGAAGCCTCCGACCTTCCAACCGGGGGCGATCGAGAGGTCGCTCATGTAGTCGATCTCTTCGGGCTCCTCCGCTCGGGCGGCGGCCATCGCGGCCTCGTACTCCTCGTACGTCGCGTAGTCCGCCGGAGCGGAGGAGTCGTCGTGGTCGTACGCGTCGTACGCATCCTCCTCGTCCTCCGCATCCTCCTCGTCGAGGAGGCCCTCCTCCCACGCGGCGATCCCCTCCTGGAGCTGCTCCCCCAGCAGCCCGAGGTACTCGTGCTCGACGACCCGTTCCGGGTGGAGGACGCAGGACGTGGGGACGCACTCCTCGCGGCCCGCGACCGGCGGTTCGGGCTGCGGGGTGAGTACCGCGCCGACGTCGGCCGAACGCCGCCACCTCAGCGCCACGTCGATGGTCCGCTCCGGGCCGTGGACCTCGAACGGGCACCAGAACACCTGCAACAGGTCGTGTCCCCCGGGGCCGACGAGGTCCGGCACGTCACGGGCGTAGAGCTGGGCGACGGCCAGCATCGGCAGCGGGTCCGCGTCCCGGGGTGCCGGGATGTGCGTCCCCCGTGTCATCCCGTCGAGGAGCCGCCGCTCCTCGACGGTGAGGTCCCGCCCCCGGGCCTCGTCCCGGATGCGTCGGCTGAGCCGTACGTCGGACAGCAGATGCCCCGTGCCCTTCGGGTGTACGGCGGTGCACACCGGCCACGGCTCGTCGGCCGGCCACAGCAGCGGCCCCGCGACCGAGCTCTCCTCCGGCGTCGCCGCGCCCTGCCGGGGGTGCAACCGCGTCGTCGTCCGCCGGTGGCGGGCGAGGGCGGGGAACACCGCTTCGACGTCGACGGGGCGCGGGGGCGTGGTGCGGGTCATGCGCGGAGCCTCCAGGGGCGGCTCGGATGCGGCGCCATGGGCGAGGCGCGGCGGTACGGACGCCCGCAGCCGCGTTCTCCGGACTGTGCGCGGAGGAGAGGGACTTGTTGCCTCGTGCCGTGAACTCCGGCCCACCACCGCATCGATACGCCTACAGACCGAACTCCCGGATGGCGGTGAGGAATTCATCGTGCCGTGATGCATGGAGGAGATGCCCGCCGTCGATCGTGACCAGGCGGGCGCCGGGGATGCGCTCGGCGAGCCAGGACAGGTGTTCCTGGGGGACGTGACTGGTCGGGCCTCCGGCGAGTACGAGGGTGGGGGCCGTGATCGCGGGGAGGTCGTCACGCCAGTGCGGGTCAGGGGCGTTCAGCTGGGCGTCGGTGGTCGTGACGACGTCCCAGTCGAGGGCGAGCGGGCCCTCGGGGCGCTCGGCCACCGGGCGGGGCGGGTCGAGCGGGAAGAAGACGGGCGGCTCCTCCAGGACCATGCGGCCGATCAGGGTGGGTTCCCGCTGGGCCAGGAGGTACGCGGCCGCGCCGCCCATCGAGTGGGCGACGACGGTCGCCCCGGCGAGGCCGAGGGCGCGCAGGAACCCGCCGAGTTCGTCGCGGAACTCGGCGAAGCCGTAGCCGCCCGGGCGGTCGCTCAGTCCGTGTCCGCGCAGATCGGGGGCGTACACCCGGTGGTCGGCGGCGAGTTCCTCGGCGACGCCGTGCCAGCCGGTGCCGTCCTCGCCGCGGCCGTGGACCAGGACGACCGGCGGGGCGTCCTCGGGGCCGCGCACCCGGTAGGCGAGGCGTACGCCGTCCACGGTGACCGTGCGGACCTCCGGGTCGAGGAAGGCGGCGATCGGGCGGACGAAGGCGTCCGCGTCGTCCACCCAGGGGAAGTGTCCGGCGCCGGGCAGGACGACGAGTTCGGCGTCGGGGAAGCAGGCCGCGGCCTCGGCCGCCTTGGCCGGGGTGGGGCCGGCGTCGTACTCCCCCGCCAGGATCAGCACCGGCGCCGTGAGCGCGGTGAGCGCGCGCCGGGTCGTCTCCGGGGTGTAGGCGCCCTCACCGTGGTAGGCGGAGGCGGCCTCCCAGCGGATCTCGTGTTGCGCCGCCGCCGCGTGCTCCTGGGCGGCGGCGTCCCAGCGGCCGTAGGCGAAGGGCGCCACGATCTCCAGGACGCGCGGGAGCGGGGTGTCGGGGCCGATCGTGGCGAGTCCGGCACGGGCCTGCGGGTACCACGGCTCGTCGGCGAAGAGCTCGACGGCCTCGTCCCACTCCTCGTCGGTGGTGCCGAGGCCGAGCGCCCACCCTCTGGAGGTGACGAGGACGAGGCTGCGGATCCGTTCGGGGTGGGCGGCGGCGTACAGGGTGGCGAGGTTCCCGGCGGCGGAGTGGCCGAGGAGGTCGATCCGCTCCAGGCCGAGGTGGGCACGGAGGGCCTCGACGTCGCCGACCTGACGGTCGCAGCGGTACGTGCCGGGGTCGGCGGGCTCGGCGCTCGCTCCGGTGCCACGGGCGTCGAGCACCACCAGGGTGCGGTGGGCGGTGAGTCCGCCGAGGTCGCCGAGGTAGGCCGCGTCGCGCATCGGCCCGCCCGGCAGGCAGATCAGCGGCTCCCCGTCCCCCTCCCCCAGCGTCCGGTAGGCGAGTTCCGTCCCGTCGTACGTCGTGAACTTCGGCATGGCACCGATCCTCACCGGCCCTTGATCATCTCCGCAACCGGTTTCGCCGAGGGCGCGATACCGTGGGCGGATCGCCCCGGGCCGTCCCGGACCGCGGGCGAACCGTCCCCGACATGCGAAGGAACCGTTCCACCGTGCCCGAGACCCGGGAATCCGCACTGCGCGGCGACTGCGCGAACTGCTTCGGGCTGTGCTGCGTGGCACTGCCCTTCGCGAAGTCGGCCGACTTCGCGGTGAACAAGTCGTCCGGTGAGCCCTGCCGCAACCTCCAGGAGGACTTCCGCTGCGGCATCCACACCCGGCTGCGGACGAGCGGTTTCCAGGGTTGCACGGTGTACGACTGCTTCGGCGCCGGGCAGCGGGTCTCCCAGGTGACCTTCGGCGGTGTGTCCTGGCGCGAGGCCCCGGGGACGGCCCGGCAGATGTACGAGGTGTTCCCGGTCGTACGCCAGCTCCACGAGCTGCTCCGCTATCTCACCGAGGCCCTGGCGCTGTCGGCCGCCCGGCCGCTCCGCGCCGAGCTGAGCGCCGCGCTCGCCCGGGTCGAGGAGCTGGCCGGAGGCACGGCCGACGCGCTGGAGAAGCTCGACGTGGCCCCCGTACGGGCTGAGGTGAACCCGCTGCTGCTGCGGACCAGCGAGCTGGTCAGGGCGACGGCCGGCGGCAGGCCGAAGAGCCGACGCGGGGCCGATCTGATCGGGAAGCGGCTGCGCGGGGCGAAGCTGCGGGGCACGGACCTGCGCGGGGCGCTGCTCATCGCCGCCGATCTGACGGGGGCCGATCTGACGCTCGCCGATCTCATCGGCGTCGACCTGCGGGACGCCGACCTCTCGGGGGCGGATCTGACGGGCGCCCTGTTCCTCACGCAGCCCCAGCTGAACGCGGCGCGCGGGAACGCGGCGACCGTCCTCCCGGAGGGATTCGAGCGGCCCGCGCACTGGACTCCCTGAGGCGTGGGATCGCCGCCCTGATTCCGCGCCGACGGGGGTGGGGCGGATCGCGCGGTGCGAGCGCGCCTTGTCCGCGAGGACCACGTCGGGTGTCGTTGCCGTCCCGAGTCGGACGCGAGGTGGCCGGTCGGGCCGGTTCAGGCGCGCGGGGCGGGCGGCCAGTCCGGGGCGGGGTCCTCGGAGAGCAAGGGGCGTAGGGCGCCGACCGCCGCGCCGATGCAGGTGTCCCGCAGCTCGGTGCGGGTGCAGGTCTCGCGGGTGAGCCAGTCCACACACAGCACCTGGACGAACACGAGCCAGGCTTTCAGTGCCGCGGAGACGGCGGCGTGCGTGCGGTCGTCGGCGAGCGGGAGCACACCGAGCAGGCGTGCGCGCAGGGCGTCGAGTTCGTCCGTCATGATCGTCTGTATGACGGGGTCGCCCGCCAGCACCCGGTTCGCGGCCAGTACGGCATGGCGGTTGGCGATGAAGTAGTCGAGGTGGGCGTCCAGGCCCTGGGTGAGCTGCTCGACGAGCGTGGCGCCGGGGTCGAACGTGGTCACCTCCAGCAGCCGGTCGGTCGCCTGCTGGTAGACGGCCGCGAAGAGGGCGTGCTTGCTCGGGAAGTGCTGGTAGAGCAGGGCGCGGGACACGCCGGCCTCCCGGGCGACGTCCTCCATCAGCACGTCGTCGTAGGGGGCGGCGGAGAAGAGCCGGGCGCCGACGGCGAGCAGCTGGGCACGGCGGTCGGCAGGGGTCAGACGTCTACGGGGCGGCACGCACCCAGATTACTACTTGACACGCGTCTACCAGGCAGGGCTACCTTGAGGTAAGTAGACACGCGTCAAGTAAGCGAGGTGGAGTCATGGCCAAGGCACTCCGGGTGTTCGCATGGGTGATGGGCGTCGCCTGCACGGCGATCGGACTGTTCCACGTGGTCGGCGGCAATGCCGCGATTCCGGGCGAGGCCGGCGCCGGCCCGACTCTGGACAGCCTGGGCCGGTTCTTCGGCGCGATCTTCGCCGGGTACGGACTGGCCTGGCTGTGGGCGGCCCGGCAGGACCCCGTCCCGGCGAAGGTGGTGCGGTGGCTCGCGGCGGTGTTCCTGCTGGGCGGCGTGGGGCGGTTGCTGTCCCTGGCGGTGCACGGGTGGCCTGACTCGTTCCAGGTGGCACTGACCGTGATCGAGCTGGTCTTCCCGCCGGTCTGGTTCTGGCTGGCGGATGCCGACGAGCGGGAGCGCGGCCGGAAGCAACGCGCCGCGCCCCGCAGGGCGGTGGACGCCACAGACACACGTCAGCGGGCCTGACGACCGCGTCGCCGTCGCCGTCGCCGTCGCCAAGAAGGCTGGACTCCTCAAGGGTGCGGGTGGTCGGTGCCCCGGTCGGGCGAACCCTCCGCCCGGGGCCACCCTTCGTAGCGGGTGGCCAGGGTCCGCACCGTCTCGGCGATCCGGTCGCGGAGTTCAGCCGGCTTCATGACCTCGACGTCGGCGCCCAGCCGCAGGAACTCTCCGTGGGCATGATCGATCGACTCGACGGGCACCCGGGCCTCCGTCCATCCGTCACCGGCAGGTGTGACGCCGAGGCGGCGGGCGCCCTCCGGAGTGAGCCGGACCAGGGCCTCCCCGGTGTGCAGTCGGGCCCGGAAGTCGGCCAGATAGCCGTTCCAGTACGTGGCCAGGTCGAACCCGTCCGGGATGGTGAACTCGTCTTCCGACGGCTGGAGTTCGACGATCTGGTCGATCCGGTAGGTGCGGATCCCGGACGGCCCGTCGGCGACCAGGTACCAGCGGCCGGCCTTGAGGACGAGCCCGTACGGCTCCACCCGCCGCTCGATCTCCGCCGGCGCCCGCCAGCGCCGGTACCGCAGGACCACCGCCCGCCGTGCCCACACCGCGGCGGCCGCCGCGGCCAGGTGAGGCGTACGGTCGGCGTCGCCGTACCAGCCGGGGGCGTCGAGCAGGAAGCGCTCCTGGATCCGCTCGGCATGCTCGCGTAGCTCTGCCGGAAGGGCGGCCCGCAGCTTGAGCCGGGCGGTGGCGAGCGCCTCGCCGAGACCGAGCTCGGCGGCTGCGCCGGGGAGTGCGGCAAGGAACGCGGCCTGCGCCTCGTCCGCGGTCAGTCCGGTGAGCCGGGTCCGGTAGCCGTCGACCAGCCGGTAGCCGCCCGCGTGTCCGGCGTCGCCGTACAACGGGATACCGGCGGCGCCGAGCGCCTCGACGTCCCGGTAGACCGTCCGGACGGAGACCTCCAGTTCCTCGGCCAGCTGCCGGGCCGTCATCCGGCCCCGGTTCTGGAGCAGCAGAAGCAGGGTGACCATCCGACTCGCACGCATGCCGCTCAGTATCCACTGACAGAAGATGTCAGCGGATCGGCCCTAACCTGCGGCGCATGGACGACTTCGACTTTCTGCACGGCTCCTGGGACGTGGCCAACCGCCGTCTCACCGCACCGCTCGGCTCGGGCCCCGGTACCTGGGTGGAGTTCCCGGGTCACGCGGTGGTCCAGCCGCTTTTCGGGGGCGCCGGCAACATCGACGAGATCACCTTCCCCACCCTCGGCCGCCAGGGCGTGACCCTGCGACTGTTCGACCGGGAGACGGAACGCTGGTCGATCCACTGGTCCGACAGCCGGACGGGCCGACTGGATCCGCCGGTGGTCGGCGGCTTCACCGGTGACCGCGGCGACTTCCACGGCGAGGACACCTACGACGGCCGCCGGATCCGCGTGCACTTCGCCTGGCACCGCCTCGGCCCGGACACCGCCCGCTGGGAGCAGGAGTTCTCCACCGACGAGGGCCGCACCTGGGAGCTCAACTGGACCATGGATCTCACCCGCTCCACGGGGCGGGTCGGCGGATGAGCATCGTCGAACTCCGGCAGTACACCCTGCGTCCTGGAGCACGGGAGACGCTGATCGAGCTGTTCGAGCGCGAGTTCGTGGTCGGTCAGCAGGCGGTCGGCATCACCGTCGGAGGCCGCTTCCGCGACCTGGACGACCCGGACCGCTTCGTCTGGCTGCGCGCGTTCCCCGACATGGCGCACCGCCGACGCGCGCTGGAGGCGTTCTACACCGGTCCGGTCTGGTGGGAGCACCGCGACGCGGCCAACGCCACCATGGTCGACAGCGACGACGTCCTGCTGCTGCGCGGCCCGGGCTTCACGCCTCGGCCCGGCGCCGGTGAGGTGTTCGCGACCGTCTGCCACCCCACCGACGCGGCCGCCTTCGACGCGTACGCCGCCCGGCACCTGGACCCGGACCATGCGCTGCACCGCACCGAGCACGCCGAGAACGACTTTCCCCGTCTGCCCGTCCGCACCGGGGAGGACGTCAGGGTCTGGTTCGGCCCGGCCGAGCCACCGCCTTGGCCCACCCGGCGGCTGCGGCTGGAACCCGTGACGTCGCGCGGGCGGCGGAAGCCCATGCGGTCGCAGGACGGTTCGAGCAGCCCCTGAGGGAGATCGGCGTGGCGTTCGCCTGCCTACAGCACGCGTAGGGCCTGGTCGACGTCACGCTCACGCCTGGCGAGGGCGTGCAACACGGCTTGGTCGCCGTGCCGGTCCCGGGCGGCGGCTACGAGCACCTCCACCGCGACGGCGAGCGCGGCATCGGGCACTCGGCATGGCGCGTCGACACTGAGCGCGAGGTCATCGAGGTGAACCGCCAGCTCGACGCAACGGGTCTGCAGGTATCCGTCGAGCGACATCTCCTCTCCCGGCCGGTGAAGGACAGCCACCCGCCGATCGGCCGACTCCACGCCCAGCCGCTGCGTCAGCCGGTCCCACGCCGCCCGGGCCTGCTCGGCCACGACGGCGGGGCCGGCTGCGGCGGTTTCCTCGCTGCGGGCGCGCACCCCGACGTTCAGCGCGGAGTCCGGCAACGACGTATCGGCGAGCCGCGCGTAGTACCGAACCGGTGACACCGGTTCTGCGCCGACCACCTGACCGTCGAGGAACCACTCGACCTGGAGGACGCTGCGCGCAAGGTGGCCGGCCAGCCCACCCACCGACATGCCGGGGAGCACGGATTCGGTCTCCCAGCATCGGGCTACCTGCTCTGTGGCCAGCAGGTGCACCGCCTTCTCGGCAGCCTGCAGGTAGGTCTTCCGGATCTCATCAGTCATGGGGGCATCGTCGCAATCTCATCATCACGGCCGCTGACAGGTCCACGTTGTGGATCGACCCACCGTCTTGACCGCCTGGACGGCTCGCCCATGGGGGGAGCGTGGTGGCACGGGAGCGGGCTGGCCATCAGCGGCGCCAGGCGCCCGCCCCGTTCGGCGAGGCGTGGCCGCTGGCCTCGTGGCCGGAGGTGCCGACCACGTTCCTGCCGGCCGCCGCCGACCACTTCTTCCCGGCCGACTTCACGCGCCGGATCGTCGCCGAGCGCCTCGGCTGTGAACCGGACGAGATGCCCGGCGACCACTGCCCGACGCTCGGCCACCCGAAGGAACTGGCCGACCGTCTTGAGGCGTACCGCATGGGGCTCTGAAACAGCCCGCTCTCATGTCGTTCGCTGCACGAGCCCTCCACGTGGCGCACCACCATGAGGTACGGAACCGCCGACTTGGGCCGAGCGTCGAAAGGCCATGACCAAGAGAGCAGGACACATCATCTTCGCCCTCACGCTGGCTGCCGGGGTTCTCACAGGCTGCACCCAGGCCGACGACGGGGCGGACGCCGTCCGGGCGACACCGTCCGGCCGGACGATTCCCTTCGAGCTCTATACGCATTGCGGAATCGACGAGGCCCGTATCGGCTCGACGTACTTCGAAGCGGAGACCCCGCTCTCCGATGGCTCGGGCAACCCGCCCGACGGGTGGGACAACCCCACCCAGCGCGGCACGATGACCTTGAAGTCCGCGACGGAGGCCGTCTTTACCGACGATGCCGGACATGAGGTGACGTTCCGCGCCCGGCCTGGTGCGAGTGCCTTCAAGCGCATCTGCAGTTAGGACTGGAATCAGAATGAGTTCTCCGGGAGGCGGGAATGGCGAAGCGTCAGTTCGCGTCGACGCGGCCCGGAGGGGTGGTTACGACCGGACGTACAGCTCGCGGTCGATCGCCGCGTGTCCGCGGCGGCCGGCATAGACGAGGTAGACAGCGACCTGAGCGTTCTCGATCCTCCCGGCCGTGCCGGTGTACTGGCGCTGGACACCCACGGTGTGCGTGCCCTTCTTCACGTCCCCGGTCTCATCGACGACCAGCACCGCATCGCCGTCGTGCAGATGTTTCAGCACGTACTCGCGCACGTACTCGCGCACGTACTCGCGCACGTCATCGCGCACGTCATCGCGCACGGTGTCGGCATCCCACTTAGCCCGGCCGAGCAGGTGCTGCATTCCCTGCGGACTGGCCTGCCCGGCCCACTGGCTCCAGCAGTTCTTGCGCGGCAGGTCCCACAGCAGCCCCAGCACCAAGTCCCGCACCCGACGCCGGGGTTCAACCCGCGCGAACCGGCCCGCTATCCGGGACATCAGGACCTCGAACGCCTCCTGCCAGCGGGCAGGGTCTACGCTGTGACTCGCGGCCACCGCATGATCTTCAGTCTTCACACACCGATGACCAACGGTGACCGCGCCCGTCTTCACCGCCCCTCGGTCACGACGTGCGAAGACGGGGCCGCATCCCTTCCGTGTCCCGCACGGGGCACGCAGCGTTCGCCCGCCGTCTCGTGCCAGGAGGACACATGCAACGCGGTGAAGTCTGGTGGGTCGACTTCGATGAGCGACGCCCGGTCGTGCTGCTCTCGGACGAGGAGTCATCCGGGTTTCAGGCGATGCAGGTCGTTGCGCCAGCGGGCGTCGACATCAGCGGCCTGGGCGTTGAAGTGACCGTAGGAGCCCCGGAAGGACTGCCCTTCGAAGGCGTGCTGCGGTTCGCGTTCCCGCGTCCAGGCTTTACTCCGTGCACATGGCTGACCACCGTGGCCCGGGACGACCTGATCGAGCGGGCGGGCGTGTTGTCCTCCGTGAAGCTCAACGAGGTCGGAGAAGCCCTCCGTGCCGCTGGACAGAGGAGGGAGTGGACCCCGATGGCGGCTGCCAGGATCAGCGAGATCAAAGATGCCCGCCGTCTCGAAGGACTTGAGTAGCGGACGCCTGTGCTGCCCAGCTCGATCTCGTCGACGACTGACCGCTGCCCCCTCTCCACTGCACTCCAGCAACAAGATCACGATCTACGGCTGGAGTACTAGAACCACGAGAGCTGAGGACCTCTCTCTGATCCCAGTCCAAAGTAGGGTGACATCCCGTCTCGCGAACTCGCGCCGAACACAAGGAGGCGGAATGCTCGCTCACTCGTCGGCGCTGGCGGCCGGAAGGCGTCATTCGGTGGGACGGCGCTGGGATGGAACCGTTCTCGCAGTGGGCAATGCCGCAGCCGCTGAATGCCGCGTCGAGCGATGGGAAGACGTCGTCGCGGTGGCAGCCGGCAACGTCCATACCGCGACGAACACGGGCAGGTCTCATACGGTGGGACTCCGGTCGGACGGCACGGTGCTGGCAACGGGGTGGAACGGCGATGGGCAATGTGATGTCGCCGGATGGCGAGGCGTCACGGCCGTGGCCGCTGGATGGCGCCGCACGCTCGGGCTACTCGCGAATGGCCGCGTGCTAGCAGTCGGCCGGAGTTCGGAAGGACAGTGCGACGTGCAGTCCTGGCGCGAGATGGTCCTCCTCTCGTGTGGTGACTGGCACTCGGTCGGCGTCCGGTCGGACGGTTCTGCACGGGCCGCAGGGAGCAACCGACGACGGCAGTGTGCCGTTGAAGGGTGGCGTGACCTGGCCGCCATTTCGGCCGGGTATCTCCATACCGTCGGCCTCAGAGCCGACGGGCGGGCAGTGGCAACCGGAGACCGGACAACCGGGGCGTGCGAGGTCGATGAGTGGGAAGACGTGGTGGCGCTCAGCGCGGGCAGCTACCACACCGTCGGGGTCACTGCGTCCGGACGGGTCCTCGCAGCGGGAGACAACAGCCACCGACAGTGCGAAGTCGGCGATTGGCGCGACATTGTCGCCGTGGCGGCCGGTTCGACGCACACCCTTGGCCTGCGTGCCAACGGCACAGTCGTGACCGCAGGGAATAATGCCGACAGACAGTGCGAAGTCGATGCCTGGTCCGGAATCCAGCTTCCATAGCCCTCAGGACCGCGCTCACGCAATCTGACGTGCCGTCATTCCCCGGCCTTGAAGACCTCATTCTGATTCCAGTCCTGAAGGCCGCGTATCGAAAGTAGATGTCGAGCGATGAACAATCGGCACGGGCGTCGCCGTGTGTCATCGGCGTGCCGTCGTCATTGCGGGTCGTGGGGCAGCCCGGGCTTCAGCCCAGGTGGCCTTGGAGACCTGCTTTGAGTCCGGCCTGGAAGCGGGTGCGGGCGTCGAGGCTGTCCATGATGCGGCGCATGTGGCGTTCGATGGTGCGCTGGTTGAGGTTGGTCTTGCGGGCGATCACCTGGTCGGTACAGCCGGCTGCGGCGTAGCCGAGGAGGAGACGGTCGAAGTCGCTGAGCCGCTCCCCGCTGCCCGGCCGACTGCCGGGCCGGGGCCAGAGGGGAGTGGCTTTCTCCCAAAGGGCCTCGAACAGGGCGATGAGTCCGTCGAGCAGCGGCGAGGGCTGGAGGACGACGGTGTGCCGTTCGGGTGAGAGCACGACGGGGACGAGGGCGCTGCTGCCGTCGACGATGAGTGCCTTGAGGGGGACGCCGGCCAGGACGCGGGCCTGTTCGCCGTGGTCGGCGAGAGCCCGGGCGAGTTCCATCTGGTGCGGTTCGGCGAGGGATTCTCGGTCGTAGAGGGTGCGGTAGGCCACGCCCTGCGACATGCGTTCCCGTTGCAGCTCGGCCTGGCGGGCCACGCCTTCGGCGACGTAGGGGGGCCTGTCCAGCGTCAGGACTTCGAGGCGGGCGGTGCGCTGGGTCTGCAGGAACCGTTGCACGTTCGCCTCGGCGCCCTGGACGACCTGCACGGTGGGCTCGGCGGCCTTCCCCTCCTCCCAGAGCTCGGCGAAGGCCCCCGCGGCGAGCCGGGCCTTCTCCAGTTCCTGCTGGCGGTGGGTGGTGAGGACGTCGATGGCGAGCGCAGGCGGGGTGGGGCGGTAGCGGACAGGGCGGCTGGGCGTCCGCGCGACCAGCCCCGCGTCCTCCAGGACGCGCAGTTGCCGGCGCAGCCTGGCCGGGGCGGCGCCGCTTTCGGCGAGTTCTGACAAGGCGCGGCCGGGGCGCGCCAACAGTTCGCGATAGAGGTTCTCGGTGTCCTTGTCGATGCCGAACGGTTCGAGCATGCGCTGCTTCCTCCTGGTGTCGGATTCCCGGCAGTGACGGTAAACCGGCGGTTCATTTCGCGCCAGAGCCCCTAGATTCTGCGTCGTTCCACCAACCCCCCTTCATCGGAGGACAGATGAGACGCGCCGCCCTTGTCGCCGGCATGGCCATGGCGATAGCCGGCCTTGGAGCAACCGCTCCGGTCAACGCCCAGCAGGCTCACCCCGCCCCGCCGACCGCCGACTACGTCGTGGTCCTCAAGGATGGTTCGAAGGCCGATCCCGCGGCACTCGCCCGCGGCCTGGGTCAGGGGTCCGATGCGGGAGCCGTGTACCGGTCGGCGCTGCGCGGCTTCTCCGCCGAGCTGACTCAGCGGGATCTCGCCGCGCTGCGCGCCCACCCCGACGTCGCCTACGTGCAGGCCGAGGGCCGGGCTCACATGGACGCCCAGGAAGTCCCCAACGGTGTCCGCCGGACCTTCACCGCAGGGAACCCGGGCCTGAAGGCCGGTGATGGCGTCGATCAACGCGTCGACGTCGATGTCGCGATCCTGGACTCCGGTACCGACGCCGGCCACCCTGACCTGAACGTGGCTCGCCGCGTCAGCTGCATGGGCGACAACGGCTGCAAGGAGAACGCGGGCTACGACGACAACGGCCACGGCAGCAATGTCGGAGGCATCGTCGGCGGCCTGGACAACGGCATCGGCTACGTCGGTGTCGCCCCCGGCGCCCGCCTGTGGTCGGTGAAGGTCCTCGACAAGGAAGGCAGCGGCAGCACCTCCGAGATCGTCGCCGGCATCGACTACGTCACCGCCCACGCCGACGAGATCGAGGTCGCCAACCTCAGCCTCGGCTTCGACGGCGAGGAGCCCGCCGTCCGTGAGGCCGTCAACCGGGCCATCGCCAAGGGTGTCGTCGTCGTGGTCTCCGCCGGCAACGACCATCGCGACGTCTCCGCCCAGTCCCCGGCCAACATCCCCGACGCCATCACCGTCTCCGCCCTGTCCGACGCGGACGGCAAGGCCGGCGGCCTCGGCAGCTTCGCCTGGTGCAACGCCAAGAACACCAACAAGGACGACACCCTCAGCAACTTCAGCAACTTCGGCGCCGGAGTCGACATCACCGCCCCCGGCGACTGCATACGCTCCGCCTTCAAGAGCGGCGGATACTCCAACTACAGCGGCACCTCCCAGGCCGCCCCGCACGTCGCGGGCGCCGCCGCTTGGCTCGCCCTCGGCAACACCAAGCCCCGCGACCGCGCCGGCGTCATCGCCCTGCGCGACAAGCTCGTAGGTGCCGGCAACCTCGACTGGACCGACAACTCCGGCGACGGATCCAAGGAACGACTCCTCGACCTCCACGACACCGCCCTGTTCACCGGCGGCGCCAACGGTGGCACCGCCGCCAGCTTCGCCCCCTCCTGCAACGGCTCCACCAAGACCTGCACCTTCGACGCGAGCGCGTCCAGCGGCAGTTCCCTCACCTACGCCTGGGACTTCGGCGACGGCACCACCGGCACGGGCCGTACCCCGAGCCACACCTACGGCGCCTACGGCCAGTACACGGTGAAGCTCACCGTCACCGACGGCTCCGGCCGCACCGGCTCCAACCACACCACCGTCCGCGTCACCGACCCCGCCCAGAACGACAAGCCGGACGCCGACTTCCAGGGATTCTGCACCGTCGGCGGCAGCTGCTACGCCGACGGCTCCGACTCCTTCGACCCCGACGGCCTCATCACCTCGTACGCCTGGAACTTCGGCGACGGAACCGCGGTCGTCACAGGCGAGAAGCCCCACCACACCTACCCCGACAAGACCGCGAACTACACCGCGACCCTGACCGTCACCGACGACAAAGGCGCCACCAACTCCGAGAGCCACACCGTGTCCTGCACCAAGGGCCCCTGGTACACCATCTGTGAGCTGAACTGACGTCCCCTTCTGAGCCGGCTCCCGCGGCCGATCGCGTGACGGCACCGCCGCAGTCGATCACGCGGTCGCCCACCTGAATACAGGCCCGGCCCGGGCCGCGTCCCCCTACGCGTTCCGGCCGGGCCCCAGGTGTTCCACCAGCCACGGGGAAGCGCGCCGGATCGTCGTCATCAGCACCGGTGGCACGATCGCCAGTCGCCGGCAGGGCGCCGGGGACGCGGCCGACGACCCTGCCGCTCCCGGCCGCCGCGTACAGGCGGGGCCCGGCCCCACCGATCCCGCCCCGCAGATTCCGGCCGCCCCTCACCAACCCACTCCGGCGACACACCGCAACGCGCACGCCCCCGGCGCGCCACTCACCCGAAGGACCGTACTGATGGCTCCCGCACCCGCCTCCCGCCGTGCTCCTGTCCGTCGCGAGCACGACCTGCTCGGCGACCGGGACGTCCCCGCCGACGCCTACTGGGGCGCCCACACCCTGCGCGCCACCGAGAACTTCGCCATCACCGGCACCCCGATCTCCGTCTACCCGTTGCTGATCGACGCGTTCGCCGCCGTCAAGGGGGCCGCCGCCCGCGCCAACGAAGAGCTCGGCATGCTGCCTGCCGACAAGGCCGGCGCCATAGCCGCTGCCTGCCAGGAGATCCGTACAGGCCACCTCCACGACCAGTTCGTCGTCGACGTCGTCCAGGGCGGTGCCGGCACCTCCACCAACATGAACGCCAACGAGGTCGTCGCCAACCGCGCCCTGGAGCTCCTCGGCCACGCCAAGGGCGACTACGACCGTCTCCACCCCCACGAGGACGTCAACCTCGGCCAGTCCACCAACGACGTCTACCCCACCGCCGTCCGCATCGCGACGATCGGCGCCGCCCGCGAACTCCTCCTTGCCATGGCCCTGCTCCAGGACGCCTTCGCCGATCTGATCGAGGCCACCCAGGACTGCGGCGCCTTCGTCCAGCTCTCCGGAGTCCTCAAGCGCATCGCGGTCAAGCTCTCCAAGACCTGCAACGACCTGCGGCTACTCTCCTCCGGACCGCGCGTCGGCCTGGGCGAGATCAACCTGCCGCCGGTCCAGGCCGGTTCCAGCATCATGCCCGGCAAGGTCAACCCGGTGATCCCCGAAGTCGTCAACCAGGTCGCCTTCGAAGTCATCGGCAACGACATCACCATCACCATGGCCGCAGAGGCCGGACAGCTCCAGCTCAACGCCTTCGAACCGGTCGTCTTCCACGCCCTCTCCAAGAGCCTCCTCTCCCTGCGCGCCGCCTGCCTGGCCCTCGCCGACCGCTGCGTCAGCGGCATCACCGCCAACACCGAGGCGCTCCGGGCGGCCGTCGAGAACTCCATCGGCCTGGCCACCGCGCTCAACCCCCACCTCGGATACACGGTCGCCACGGCCATCGCCCAGGAGGCACTCGCCACCGGACGAGGGGTCGTCGAGCTCACCCTGGAGAAGGGCCTTCTGCCCGCAAGCCGGCTCGCCGAACTCCTCACTCCCCAGCACCTCACAGGCGCCCCGGACCCCGCTTGGCCGGCCGGCCTGGCTCGCGGCACTGCGCCACGTCCGTGACCGCTCCACTGCCGACCTGAACACTGCTGCCGCCGGCGCCTCAACGGATCAGCCGACCGTCGCCATGTCCGAAACAGGGCCCTATCCCGGAGCGGCCGTTCGGACGGCGCCGGTGCGGTGGTGGCTGGGGCGGGTGCCGTACACGCGTTTGAAGGCGACGCTGAGTCCGAAGGCGCTCTGGTAGCCGACCTGGCGGGCGATCGACTCCACGGTGGACTCGGTACGGGCCAGCAGGTCGGCCGCCAGGGCCAGGCGCCAGCCGGTGAGGTAGGCCATGGGCGGTTCGCCGACCAGGTCGGTGAAGCGGCGGGCGAGGGTGGCGCGGGAGACGCCGGTCTCCTCGGCGAGGGCCGTCACGGTCCACGGGCGTGCCGGTCGGTCGTGGATCAGGCGCAGGGCCCTGCCCGCCACCGGGTCGCCGAGCGCTCGGTACCACGCGGGCGGATCGGCCTCCGGGCGGGAGAACCACTCGCGCAGCGTGGAGAGCAGCAGCAGGTCGAGGAGCCGGTCGAGGACGGCCTGTTGTCCCGGGTCGTCCCGGCCGATCTCCAGGTCGGTGAGGTCCAGGATCGGGCCGAGTCTGCCGTCGTGGCGGACCACGAGCACCCGGGGCAGCCCGCCGAGGAGCCGTTCGGAGACCCGGCCGTCGACCTGGTAGCTGCCGGTGAGCAGCACGGTCGAGCCGTCCGGACCGTTCCCGCAGGTGCGGAGGCCGAGGATGATGTCGTCGCCGACGCATTCGCCGTCGGCCGTGGTGCACCGGTCGGGGTGTACGACGTAGAACGGCGGCGTTCCCGCGCGGGCGTCGTCGGCCACCGAGAAGGGCCCCGGACCCGACACGATGGCGACGTCACCACGGCCCAGCGAGACGGGCGCGGCATCGCCGGGGACGACCCAGCCCGTACCGCGCAGCATCGTGACGACGGAGAGCGGTGTCCCGGCGGCGAACCGGACCGACCAGGGCGGCTTCACGATGTTGCGGCTGAACAGGGCGCCGTCGGACCGGACTTCGTACAGCAGACTTGCCAGCGGATCCACGGCGCGAGTCTAGACGCTGAGACATGGAAATGAGCGCATACGCCATTCCGCCACTCAGGGGCGGTCCGTTTGACTGATCACATGACGATGAAGAAGCAACCGATTCTGGTTCTCGGCGGTACGGGCAAGACGGGCCGCCGTGTGGTGTCCCGCCTCCAGCAGGGCGGACACGAGGTACGGGCGGCCTCCCGGCGCGGCAAGGGACCCGCCCACTTCGACTGGAACGACGAGAACACCTGGGAGCCGGTGCTCGAAGGCGTCGGCGCGGCCTATCTGGTCGACTCCATGGCCGACGACGCCGCCACATCGCTGAGCGCTTTCGGCAAGCTCGCCGCGTCCGGTGGCGTCGAGCGTCTGGTGCTGCTGTCCCACCGCGACTGGGTGGTGTCCGACGGCGAGGAGAAGCTGCCCTGCGAGCGGGCGGTGCGGGAGTCCGGCGCGGAGTGGACGATCCTCAAGCCGGCGTGGTTCACGCAGAACTTCAGCGAGGAGGCGTTCTTCCGGGGGCAGCTCGTCGACGGTGACGTCGTCCTGCCGACCGGGGACGGCCTCGAACCGTTCGTCGACGTCGACGACATCGCCGACGTCGCCGTGGCCGCCCTCACCGAGGACGGCCACGCCGGGCAGGCCTACGAGCTGTCCGGGCCGCGACTGCTGAGCCTGGGCGACGTGAGCGCCGAGATCGCCCGGGCCACCGGCCGGGACATCGCCTACCGCCCCGCCTCGCCGGACGACTTCGCCGCCTACGCGGCGGAGCGCGGCCTGCCCGCGGACTTCGTGGCCCTGCTGAACCTGCTCTTCGGCTGGATCAGGGAGAACCGTTTCGCCGAGCTCGCCGACGGCGTGCAGCGGGCGCTCGGGCGCGAGCCCCGCGACTTCGCCGACTACGTCGGGCGGACCGCCGTGACCGGCGTGTGGCACGGCTGATCAGCTCTGTGCGGCGTCCTCGGCCCGGACGGTGTACGTGTACGGGGTCGTCGTGGAGAGCGTGAGGAACCCGAGGCGCTGGAGGATCGGGCGGCTCGTGTCCGCCGCGTCGACCTGGACGTAGCGGTGGCCGCGGGCCGCGGCGATGCGGGCCCGGTGGGAGACGAGCGCCCGGTAGAGGCCTCGGCCGCGCCAGCCCTCGACGGTGCCGCCGCCCCAGAGTCCGGCGAAGTCGGTGCCCGGGCAGAGGTCGAGCCGGGCCGCGCTGACGGGTTCGCCGGCCGCGAGGGCGACGACGGCGGTCACCGTGTCCGGGTCGGCCGCGAGCCGGTCCAGGAGCTGGCGGCCGATGTGGGAGCTGTCCGTCCCGAAGGCGCGTTCGTGGACCTCGACGACCTGGCGCACGCCGGCCTCGTCGGTGACCGCGCGGAGCTCGACGCCCTCGGGGAGCGGCACGTCCTGGGGCAGTGCGGCGGCCTCGGTGGCCATCAGGGTCTCGCGGTCGTCGGCGATGAAGCCCGCGGCGAGGAGGCGGTCGGCGAGGTCGGCGGGGCCGTCGTGCCCGTACAGCTTCCACTCGAAGGTGAGGCCGGCGGTGCGGTAGTGCGCGATCTGCTCGGCGATCACGGCGTCGACCCCGGAGGCGCCGTCCCCGGGGGTGTCCAGGCCGCCGTCGACCCCGGGGGTGTCCAGGCCGGACCAGAGGATCCCGTTCCAGGCGTGCGCCGGTCCGGTCTGCCGGACGACGGGGCCGACGCGCTCGACACGGCAGCCGGGCCCCTCGGGGCGTGCCTCGCGGCGCAGCTGACGGTCATAGAGGTCACGAAGGCGCTGGGGTTCCATACCGGTCACTTGAACACCCTGCCCGGCGCCCGGGCAACAGGTTTTGGCCGGCCAGGGCGCCCGGAGTTCACCGGGCGCCAGGGGGTGTCCGCGACCGTTGAGGCCGTTGCGGGTGTGGATGACGGACATCGGTGCGGGGCGGGGCACCGCGTACTCCGCCGTACCGGCAGTCGTCCGCATCGGGAAAACTTCCGCCTACCCCTTGCCAACCCCCTGGTCCCAGCGGTTTTACTGGCCCGGAGCGGATCAACCGAATGATCGGTAGTCCGTTTTACGGCAGTGTGGACGATGGCGACGGTACGGATGAGGGAGCGGCGCATGCCGGATCTGACGGGTCTGCTCGACAGCGGCGAACAGCTCGGTCGCGAGGAGCTGGCGGCGCTCCAGCTGGACCGGCTGCGGACGACCCTGCGGCACGCGTACGAGAACGTGCCGTTCTACCGTCACTCCTTCGACGCGGCCGGCCTGTCCCCGGAGGACTGCCGTACGCTCGCCGACCTGGCGCGCTTCCCCTTCACCGGCAAGACCGACCTGCGCGACCACTACCCCTTCGGCATGTTCGCCGTCGAGCAGTCCCAGGTCCGGCGGATCCACGCCTCCAGCGGCACGACCGGCCGGCCGACGGTCGTCGGCTACACCGACAAGGACCTGGACACCTGGGCGGACGTGGTGGCCCGCTCCCTGCGCGCGGCCGGGGCCCGGCCGGGGCACAAGGTCCATGTGGCGTACGGGTACGGCCTGTTCACCGGCGGACTCGGCGCCCACTACGGCGCGGAGCGCCTCGGGTGCACGGTGATCCCCGCGTCGGGCGGCATGACGGCCCGGCAGGTGCAGCTCATCCAGGACTTCCGGCCCGAGATCATCATGGTGACCCCCTCGTACATGCTCACGCTGCTCGACGAGTTCGAGCGGCAGGGCGTGGACCCCCGGTCGACCTCCCTGAAGGTGGGCGTGTTCGGCGCCGAGCCGTGGACGGAGGCGATGCGGAAGGAGATCGAGGAGCGGTTCGCCATCGACGCGGTCGACATATACGGACTGTCGGAGGTCATGGGCCCCGGCGTGGCGCAGGAGTGCGTGGAGACCAAGGACGGCCTGCACATCTGGGAGGACCACTTCTACCCGGAGATCGTGGACCCGTTCACGGGCGAGGTGCTGCCGGACGGGGAGGAGGGGGAGCTCGTCTTCACCTCGCTCACCAAGGAGGCCATGCCGGTGATCCGCTACCGGACGCGTGACCTGACGCGGCTGCTGCCGGGGACCGCGCGGGTGTTCCGGCGGATGGAGAAGGTCACGGGGCGCAGCGACGACATGATCATCCTGCGCGGGGTGAACCTCTTCCCCACCCAGATCGAGGAGATCGTCCTCCGCACGCCGGCCGTAGCCCCGCACTTCCAGCTGCGGCTGACCCGGGAGGGCCGGCTCGACGCCCTGACGGTACGGGCCGAGGCCCGGGCGGACGCGACGGCCGAGGAGCGCGCGGAGGCGGCCCGGGCGATCGCGGCGGCGGTCAAGGACGGGGTGGGCGTCTCGGTCGGGGTCGAGGTCGCCGACCCCGAGACGCTGGAACGCTCGGTCGGCAAGATCAAGCGCATCGTGGACCTGAGGGATCGGGAGGCCTGAGGGGGCTCGGGGCGAGGTCGGCTGATGGGACCGGGTCCGGCTCGAACCGGACCCGGCCGGGCGCAGCCGGGCGGGACCGAGCCAAGGCGATCCGGGCGGAACCGGAGCGAGCCGAGCCGGACCGAGCCGGAACCGAGCCGGTCCGGAGCTGACCGGGCCTGACCGGGCCGGGCGCAGCCGGCCCCGTCCTACGCCTCGCCCGCCCCGCCCCAGCGATCGCGCAGCTCCCGCTTCAAGATCTTGCCGCTCGCGTTGCGCGGCAGGTCCGAGGTGAAGTGGATGCGCTTCGGGGCCTTGAAGTGTGCGAGCTTCTCCCGGGCGTGCGCGAGGAGTTCGTCCTCCGTGACCTCGCCGCGCGGGACGACCACAGCCGTGACCGCCTCGATCCAGCGCTCGTCGGGGAGGCCGATCACGGCCACCTCGGCCACGCCCGAGTGGGTGTAGAGCGCGTCCTCGACCTGCCGCGAGGCGACCAGCACTCCCCCGGAGTTGATGACGTCCTTCACCCGGTCGACGATCGTCAGGAAGCCCTCGGCGTCGCGCACCGCGAGATCTCCCGAGCGGAACCAGCCGTCCCTGAAGGCCGCTTCGGTCTCGTCCGGCTTGCGCCAGTAGCCGTCGCACAGCTGCGGGGAGCGGTAGACGATCTCGCCGGGGGTCCCGTCGGGAACGTCCTTGCCGTCCTCGTCGACGACCCGGGCCTCGACATGGCGGACGGGCCGGCCGCAGGAGTCCATCCGGCCCTCGTGCTCGTCGGGGCCGAGGACGGTGGCGAGCGGGCCGATCTCGGACTGGCCGAAGCAGTTGTAGAAGCGCAGTCCGGGGAGCCGTGCCCGCAGCCGTTCGAGTACCGGTACGGGCATGATCGAAGCCCCGTAGTAGGCCTTGCGGAGCGCGGACAGGTCCCGGTCCGCGAAGTCCGGGTGGTTGGCGAGGCCGATCCAGACGGTCGGCGGAGCGAAGAAGCTGTCCGCTCGGCCCGCCTCGATCAGGTCGAACAGGACGGCCGGGTCGGGTCCGTCGACGATCGTGTTCTCGGCGCCGACGGCGAGGTAGGGCAGCAGGAAGACGTGCATCTGCGCCGAGTGGTACAGCGGCAGCGCGTGCACCGGCCGGTCGTCCTCGCGCAGGTCGAGGGCCTCGATGGCGCTCGCGTACTCGTGGACGAGCGCGCGGTGGGTCATCATCGCGCCCTTCGGCAGGGCGGTGGTGCCCGAGGTGTAGAGCAGCTGGACGAAGTCGCGGGCGTCGCGGTCGGTGTCGTACGTGTCCGGCGCAGCGATCGTGTCGAGCAGCGAACCGGGGGCGTCCCGCAGCGACTTCACCGCGAAGCCGTCCGGGACACGGTCCGCGAGAGCGGGGTCCGCGAGCACGAGCGAGGTGTCCGACTGCTCCAGGAGGTACGCGAGGTCGTCGCCGGTCAGATGGTGGTTGACCGGCACGTGGATCAGGCCGGCCCGGGAGCAGGCGAGGAACGCGATGAGGTAGGCGTCCGAGTTATGGCCGTAGGTGGCGACCCGGGCCCCGTCCGGCAGTCCGACGCCGTGGTGCGGCTCCCGCAGGACGGCGGCCGCTGTGGAGACGGCGGCGTCCAGTTCGGCGTACGTCCAGGTCCGGTCGGCGTACCGGACGGCGATCCGGTCGGGGACGCGCTGGGCGCTCATGCGCAGGACACCGTCGACGGTGCGGCTGAGGAGTCGTTCCATGCCGTGATCCTCTGCGGGCGGCGGGCGGGAGGTCAAGTACCGTGCGGTGCCTCGTACATGCCCCGACCTCGGATACCGAACGGGATGTTGACAAGGGGGTGGCCCGGCTGCGTGCATGGTGCGACCCGCAGTGCTCATCCATCCGTTGGGAGGCACCTTGCACCTCCGCACCCGCCTGAAACACCTGGCGATCAGCGGCGCGGCCCTCGCCGTCGTCACCGCCACGCTGCCCGGCGCGGCGGCGGCCGACTCCGGGGACCGGGGCCACCGGCCGTCCGACCGGGGCCTGTCGGCCGTCATCCGGTACACCGAGTACGGCATCCCGCACATCGTGGCGAGGGACTACGCGAACCTGGGCTTCGGCACGGGCTGGGCGCAGGCCGCCGACCAGGTCTGCGTCCTCGCGGACGGCTTCGTGACCGTGAACGGCGAGCGCTCCCGGCACTTCGGTCCGGGAGCCGCCCCGGACGGTTCGCTCTCCTCGGCCACCACGAACCTCTCCAGCGATCTGTACTTCCGCGGCGTGAAGGACGCCGGAACGGTGGAGGAGCTGCTCGAGACGCCCGCTCCGGCCGGGCCGAGCGGCGACCTCAAGGAGCTGATGCGCGGCTGGGCGGCCGGCTACAACGCCTGGCTGCGGAAGAACCGGGTCACGGATCCCGTCTGCGCGGGCGCCGACTGGGTCCGGCCCGTGAGCGCGCTCGACGTGGCCCGGCGCGGCTTCGCCGTGTCGGTGCTCGGCGGGCAGGGCCGGGCCGTCGACGGCATCAACGCCGCCCGGCCGCCCGCGGCGGCCTCCGCTCTCCTGGCGGCCGATCGGGAACCCGGTCGGATTTCCGTTCCGGAAGCCGATCCGGGACCCGATCCGGGACCCGATCCGGAACCGGATCCGGAACCGGATCCGGAGCGCGCCGCCGAGGCCGCCCGTGCGCTGTTCGCCGCCGAGAACGCCACGATGGGCTCCAACGCCGTCGCGTTCTCCGGGGCCACGACGGCCGACGGGCGCGGGCTGCTCCTCGGCAATCCGCACTACCCCTGGCAGGGCGGCCGCCGGTTCTGGCAGTCGCAGCAGACCATCCCGGGCGAGCTGAACGTCTCGGGCGCCTCGCTGCTCGGCACGACGGTCGTCAACATCGGCTTCAACGACAAGGTGGCGTGGAGCCACACCGTCGCGACCGGAGTGCCCCTCAACCTCCACCAGTTGACGCTCGCCCCCGGCGACCCGACCTCCTACCTGGTGGACGGCCGACCGGAACGGATGACCGCGCGCACCGTGACCGTGCCGGTCAAGGACGGCGCCCCCGTCACCCGTACCCAGTGGTGGACCCGGTACGGGCCCGTCGTCGGCGGCCTCGGGGCGCAGCTCCCGCTGCCGTGGACCACCACGACGGCGTACGCGCTCAACGACCCCAACGCGGCCAACCTGCGCGGTTCCGACACCGCGCTCGGCTTCGGCAGGGCGCGCTCCACGCAGGACATCGCCGACACCCTGCGGCGGACGCAGGGGCTGCCGTGGGTCAACACGATCGCGGCCGACTCGGCGGGGCACTCCTACTTCAGCCAGTCGCAGGTGCTCCCCCGGATCACCGACGAGCTCGCCCAGCGCTGCTCCACCCCGCTCGGCCGGGCCACCTATCCGGCCTCGGGCGTCGCGGTCCTCGACGGCTCGCGCTCCGACTGCGCGCTCGGCTCCGACCCCGACGCGGTCCAGCCGGGAGTCTTCGGCCCGGCGCGGATGCCGGTGCTGCGGGACACCCCGTACGTCGAGAACTCCAACGACAGCGCCTGGCTGACCCACGCCGAGCGGCCGCTGGCCGGGTACGAGCGGATCTTCGGCACCATCGGCACCCAGCGCTCGCTGCGCACCCGGGGCGGTGTCGAGGACGTGGCGGCGATGGCGGCCCGGGGGCGGCTGACGGTGGCCGACCTCCAGCGCCAGCAGTTCGCCAACCGGGCTCCGGCCGGCGATCTGGCGGCGGCTGACGTGGCCGCGGCCTGCCCTGTGGCGCTGCCGGACGATCCCGAGGCCTGCCGGGTGATCGGGGCCTGGGACCGGACGGTGGACACGGAGAGCCGGGGCGCGCTGTTCTTCGACCGGTTCTGGCGGAAGTTCACCGGGACGGTGCCGCCGGCCGAACAGTGGAAGGTGCCGTTCTCCGCGGCCGATCCGGTCCGCACCCCGCACACGGTGAACACGGCGGCGCCGGGCTTCGCGAAGGCCCTGCGGGACGCGGCGGCGGAGCTGCGGGCGGCGGGGATCCCGCTGGACGCGCCGCTCGGCTCCCACCAGTTCGTCGTGCGGAACGGGGAGCGGATCCCGGTGAGCGGCGGGACCGAGTCGCTGGGGATCTGGAACAAGACCGAGCCCGTGTGGAACGCGACGGGCGGCGGTTACGTGGAGGTCGCGCACGGGACCAGCCATGTGCAGGCGGTGGGCTGGGACGGGAGCCGGTGCCCGGTGGCGCGCACCCTGCTCTCGTACTCCCAGTCCTCGAACCCCGCGTCGCCGCACTACAGCGACCAGACCCGCTTGTACGCGGGCGAGCGCTGGGTGACCTCCCGGTTCTGCGAGAAGGACATCCTGCGCTCGCCGGCGCTGCGGGTGGTGGTCGTCAGGGGCTGAGCGAGAGGAACACGAAGGCGGCGAAGATCACGAGATGGACGCCGCCCTGGAGGAGCGTGGCCCGTCCGGGCACCACGGTCAGGGCGCTCACCACGCCGGTGAGGGCGAGCAGGACCATGTGGACCGGCCCCAGGCCCAGCACGAGGGGCCCGGACAGCCAGATCGAGGCGAGCGCGATCGCCGGAATCGTCAGGCCGATGCTGGCGATCGCGGAGCCGTAGGCGAGGTTGAGGCTGGTCTGCATGCGGTCCCGGCGGGCCGCGCGGACGGCGGCGAGGGTCTCGGGCAGCAGCACCATCAGTGCGATGACGACACCGACGACCGCCTTGGGCAGTCCCGCCGACTCGACGCCGTCCTCGATGGTGGGCGAGACGAGCTTGGCGTTGCCGACGACGGCGACGAGGGCGACGAGCAGCAGGCCGAGGCTGACCAGGGTCTCGCGCTTGCCCGGCGGGTCGGCGTGCTCGTCCGCCGACTCCTCGCCCGGCCGGGGCACGGGGAGGAAGTAGTCGCGGTGCCGGATGGTCTGGACGGCGACGAACACGCCGTACAGACAGAGGGAGGCGACGGCGGCGAAGGCGAGCTGCGCGGAGGAGAACTCGGGGCCCGGCTCACTCGTGGTGAAGGTCGGCAGGACGAGCGTCATCACGGCGAGGGTGCAGACGGTGGCGAGCGCGCCGCCGGAGCCCTCGGCGTTGAAGACCGCGACGCGGTTGCGGAGCGCGCCGACGAGGAGGGAGAGGCCGACGATGCCGTTGCAGGTGATCATGACGGCGGCGAAGACGGTGTCGCGGGCGTAGGTAGAGGTCTTCTCGCCGCCTCCCGCCATGAGGGTGACGATGAGTCCGACCTCGATGACGGTGACGGCGACGGCGAGGACGAGCGAGCCGTAGGGTTCGCCGACGCGGTGGGCGACCACCTCCGCGTGGTGGACCGCCGCGAGGACGGCGGCGACGAGGCAGAGCGCGATGAGCACGACAGCGAAGCCGGGGAGGTCACGCCCCCAGGCCACGCCGAGCGCAATCAGCGCCACCACCGGCCCCCAGGTGGTCCAGTGCCGTGTCATCGCCGTCGTGCTCGAACTCATGATCCGCATCTTGCCACAAGGGGTGCATTTGCCCGTTTGGTTCAGCTGTCGTGGCCGGCCCCGACAGCCCTGCGCGGCCCGTGATCGCCGGGATCGACGCCGCTGCGGTGCGGCAGGATGGGCAAGCCCACCGAACACATGCGGGCCACGAGCACCATGACGTCGAGGTGAAATCCTTGAGAATCAGAACACTTGCCGCGCTGGCGCTGAGCGTCATCACCGCCGCTGCCGTGTCGATGCCCGGTGCGTCGTCCGCCGCGGTCAGCGCCCCGCCCCTCACAGGAGCCCCCGAGGCTCAAGCCGCCGCCGCGGTGTCGCCACCGCTGGAGGCGGTGTTCAACAATCCCCTTCCCACCGGCACCGCGGGCTACGACCGGGCCATCGAGAAGCGACTCCTGGAGCTGATCGGCACGGCCACCCCCGCATCCAGCATCAGGGTGTCCTTATACACGATGGAAGACCGGCAGATCGCCGACGCACTCATCAACGCCCAGGCCAACGGCACCGACGTACGTGTCCTCAGCGAACGCTGCCCGTGGGTGAAGGGCGTGACCGACCGTTGCGCCGCCCCACTCCACCCGGAGGTCAGCCATCTGGCGCAGGGGCTCGGCAACGCCCCGGACGGCACGCCGCGCGTGGTCCTCTGCAAGCAGGGCTGCATGCAGAACAAGGACATCAACCACGACAAGTTCTGGCTGTTCAGCGCCCTGAACGACGGCCGGACGAACGTCGCGGTCCAGTCCTCGCACAACCTGGCGGCCAACACCGCCGGGTTCGCGGACAACATGGTCATCAGCTCGAATGACGTGCAGATATACCAGGGTTACGAGCACACCTGGAACACCATGCGGGCGAACGAACTCGCCAACAAGAGCAATGGCCTCTGGACGGAGGTCGACGCCCAGGGGGCGGGCGACTTCAGCGGACACGCAGGCACGGTCGCGGGGTGGCGTTACCCGCGGAACGCCGTGGTCAACGGTGTGATGAACGACCCGGTGGCCAGGAGCATCTCGGCTCTCGACTGCTCCACCGGCCCGGAAGTCCACATCGCGATGTCCTCGTGGGGCGGTCGCGCCGAGGTGGACAAGGCTCTCGCCGCCAAGGTCGACGACCCCGGCGCCGGCGGCAAGCGGTGCAAGTTCAGGATCGTGACGGCCGGCAGCCCCGAGCTCGCGGAGAAACTGGAGCCGGACGCGGCCCACCCGAACCGGGACGTCCAGATGTGGGCGGTCACGACGAACAGTCTCAACGGGGCATCAGGCGGAGTGCACTCCAAGTACGTGCTCCTGTCCTGGGACGACGCCGACGGAACAGCTCACCGCGTGGTCCACACCGGCTCCGACAACTTCAACGACGCCGCCGTCCAGTTGGCCGACGAGACAGGTCTGCGGATCACGGATTCCGGAATCTACAACGCCTTCAAGTCCAACTGGGAGCAGCTGCGCAGGCAGAACGACCTGACCGCGAACAAGCTGACGGACATCCCGTTCCTCTACAACTACGCCAACAAGACGACCATGCCGCTCACGTTCGGGACGACCGAGTTCGGCACGTTCCGCGACCCCAAGCGCTCCCCTGCGGCCGGCAGCCCCACGGTGCCCCGCAAGGCCGTCAAGGGCGACGTCAACGGCGACGGCGTGCTCGACATCGTCAACCTCAACGACGAGGGCATCAACGCCACCACCGGCAAGATGACGTTCTCCCTGGAGACCTTCCTCGGCAAGCCCGACGGTCGCTACTCCACGGGCACCAAGTCCTGGACCGCGAACTCCGACTGGGGCTGGTACAGCAGCATGCGCCTCACCAGCGGCGACTACAACGGTGACGGGCGGGACGACGTCGCCGCGCTCTACACGTACGCGGGCACCGGCGACGCATGGAAGTTCCTCACGTTCCTCGCCAACCCGGACGGCACCTTCTCGGGACCTCGGACCGCGTTCGAGAGCAAGGGCGGCTGGGCCCTGACGAGCCGGATGCAGTTCGTGAGCGGGAAGTTCGACTCCGATCTCCGCGACGACATCTCGGTCCTGTCCTCCGCCGACGGGCTCGGCCTCCACACGTTCACCGCCAAGGCGGACGGCACCTTCAACGCCCCCGCCGGCTCCTGGCACGTGACCAACACGGGAGCCGGATACTGGGGCTCGGCGGACCGGACGACGATCGTCAGCGGCAACTTCGACGGCCAGGGTGGCGACGACATCGCGGCCCTGTACGACTACGCGGACGGCGCTGTAGGCCTGCACACCTTCACCTCGCAGGCCGACGGCGGGTTCAACAGTCCCGTGGGCTCGTGGAAGGAGCTCAACACGCCGAATCTCTGGGGCTCCGCCGACCGGATGAAGCTGACCACCGGCGACTTCGACGGTGACGGGCGCGACGATGTCGCCTCCCTCTACGGGTTCACCACACCGGTCCCACCGGCCACGAACCCCCCCATGGCTGTGCACATCTTCGGCACACGAGCGGACGGCAAGTTCAACGCGCCGTTCCGTGGCTGGTACAACAACGAGGATGCGTTGGTGTGGGCGTCTATCCAACTGCCGGCGTCCTGACCCCTGCCGCACAGGTTCCGTGAGCTCCCGCAGGACGCGGCATCGGCGACACCGCAGGGTGTCGCCGATGCCGATGCCCGCGCCGCCGCGACTCCGGCCATGATCCGCCGGACAGGCCCTAGACCGGGCGCTCGCGGCCTTCCCAGTACGGGTCGCGGAGACGGCGCTTGTACAGCTTGCCGTTGGGGTCGCGGGGCATGGTGGTGACGAAGTCGACCGTCTTGGGGCGCTTGAATCCGGCGAGGCGGTCGGCACAGTGGGTCAGGATCTCGTCGGCGAGCGCGGGACCCGCCTCGTACCCCTCGGCCGCCTCGACGACGGCCTTGACCTCCTCGCCCCAGTCGGCGTGCGGGATGCCGAAGGCGGCGGCGTCCGCGACCGCGGGGTGGGTGAGGAGGGCGGCCTCGATCTCGGCGGGGTAGATGTTGACCCCACCCGAGATGATCATGTCGATCTTGCGGTCGCGGAGGAAGAGGTAGCCGTCCTCGTCGAGGACACCGAGGTCGCCGACGGTGAAGAAGTCGCCGATGCGGTTCTTCGCCGTCTTCGCCTCGTCCTTGTGGTACCGGAAACCGCCGGTGTTCATCTTCAGGTAGACGGTGCCGACTTCGCCGGGCGGCAGGCGCTTCCCGTCGTCGTCGAAGACGGCGAGCTCGCTGATGGGCCAGGCCCTGCCGACCGTGCCGGGCCTCTTCAGCCACTCCTCCGCGGTGGCGAAGGCACCGCCGCCCTCGCTGGCCGCGTAGTACTCCTCGACGCACCGGCCCCACCAGTCGATCATCGCCCGCTTGACGTGCTCGGGGCAGGGCGCGGCGCCGTGGATGGCGTGGCGCATGGAGGAGACGTCGTACCGCTCCCGTGTCTCCTCGGGGAGGGAGAGCAGCCGGTGGAACTGGGTGGGGACCATGTGGGTGTGGGTGCAGGCGTACCGGTCGATCAGCCGGAGCATCTCCTCCGGCGTCCACCGGTCCATGAGGACGAGCGGGTGCCCGATGTGCAGGGCTGCGGCGGCGAACTGGAGCACGGCGGTGTGGTAGAGCGGCGAGCAGACGAGATGGACGTTGCCGTCGGCCGGCCGGATGCCGAAGATGCCCAGGAAGCCGCCGAGATGGGTCTCCTCGGGGAGCTTCCCGGACAGCGGGCGGCGGATGCCCCGGGGCCGTCCGGTCGTCCCCGAGGTGTAGTTCATGACCCAGCCGAGGGTGCGGTCGTCGGGCGCGGAGCCGTCCTGGCCGTCGAGGAGTTCGGCGTACGGGCGGAAGCCGGGAACCGTGCCGACGGCGTAGCGGTGGGTGGGGGCGAGTCCTGCCTCGTCGGCGGCGAGGGTCGCCGCCTCGGCGAAACGCTCGTGGGTCAGCAGGACCTTGGCGCCGGAGTCGGCGACGATCCAGGCGATCTCGGGGCCGACGAAGTGGTGGTTGACGGGGACCAGGTAGAACCCGGCCTGGGTGGCGGCGAGATGGGCGGTGAAGAACTCGGGGCCGTTGGGCAGGACGACGGCGAAGGCGTCGCCCCGTTCGAGTCCGGCGGCGCGCAGCCCGTGGACGAGCCGGTTGGCCTCGGTGTGCAGCCGGCCGGCGGTCCACTCCTCGCCGTCGGGGGCGACGAGCACCGTACGGCCGGGGTCGGCGGCGGCCTGGGCCCAGAATCCGGTGGCTCCCTGGCTCATGCCTCGCTCCGTCCCGCGATGCGGTTGATGCGGTCGACGGCCTTCTCGAAGCCCCGGGTGAGCTCGTCGACGACCTGCTGGACGCTGCGCTCGGAGTTCATACGGCCGACGATCTGACCGACGGGCGTGCCGAGGAGCGGGTCGACCTCGTACTTCTGGATACGGGAGACGGCCTCGGCGACGAGAAGTCCCTGAAGCGGCATGGGGAGCGGGCCCGGGCCCGCCGGGTCGTCCCAGGCGTCGGTCCACTCGGTACGGAGCTGGCGGGCGGGCTTGCCGGTCAGCGCGCGGGAGCGGACGGTGTCGCCGGAACCGGCAGCAAGCAGTTTGGCGGTCAGGGCGCGCGAGTGCAGGTCGGCCTCGGTGGTGGTGAGCCAGATCGAGCCGAGCCAGACGCCCTGGGCGCCGAGGGCGAGTCCGGCGGCGATCTGTTCTCCGCTGCCGATGCCTCCGGCAGCGAGGACGGGCAGCGGGTTCACCGCTTCGACGACCTCGGGGGTGAGGACCATGGAGGCGATCTCGCCGGTGTGGCCGCCGGCCTCGTACCCCTGCGCGACGACGACGTCGATGCCGGCGTCGGCGTGGTGGCGGGCGTGGCGGGCGCTGCCCGCGAGGGCCGCGACCAGGACCCCGTGGTCGTGGGCGCGGGCGACGACGTCCGGGGGCGGGGAGCCGAGGGCGTTGGCCAGGAGTTTGATCGGGTAGTCGAAGGCGACGTCGAGCTGGCCGCGGGCGACCTGCTCCATCCAGCCGGTGATCCGCCAGCCGGAGGCCTCGCCCTCGGCGAGCTCGGGCACGCCGTGTTTGGCGAGGGTCGCGCGGACGAACGCGCGGTGCTCCTCGGGGATCATGGCTTCGACGTCCGCCTCACTCACGCCCTCGACCTTCTTCGCGGGCATCACGACGTCGAGCCCGTAGGGCAGCCCGTCGGTGTGCTCCTGCATCCAGTCGAGGTCGCGGGCGAGGTCGTCGGGCGCGGTGTAGCGGACCGCGCCGAGAACTCCGAATCCGCCGGCTCTGGTGAGGGCGGCGGCCACCGCGGGGAAGGGCGTGAAGCCGAAGATGGCGTGCTCGATCCCCAGGGTGCGACTCAGCTCCGTCTTCATGGGCGGCAGGATGCCGCAGCGGTGCGAAGGAGGGAAGAGATTTTCTGATGCTGCGTCAGATTCTTTCGTGACGACGCATCCACCGCTCTCGCGCCTGGCAGGGGGTGAGTGGCCGCCGCCGTCTCAGCTCTCTTCCGGGGCGTCGAAGGCCGGCCCTGCGTCCTGCGACGCGTGAGGTTGCCCTTTCCGTCCGGCGTCCCGCGCCGCCCTCGCCGCGGTGACCTCCCGCTCGATCTCCTCCCTCAGCAGACGCAACCGGGCTTCACGCTCGGCACCGGTCAAGCCCGTGAGGCCCAGTCTGGCGTCACGTTCCTCCTGGGACACAGCGCCCCTCCTCTCCTCGGTCGCCCTCATCCTTCCCGGCCCGCACCCGGCTGTGAAGGGGCATCGTTCGCACGGCGACGGCACGGCGACGTTTCGTCGCGGCTCCTCGTGGGAGAGGGTGGGCATGACGGAGGATGCGGCACGAGACGGAGCACTGAGCCGCCGCGGGTTCGGCGGCGGCGTACTGGCCCTGGGAGGCGCGGTGATGATCGGTTCTGTGCCCGGGGCCGCGGCGGCGCCGGGCCCGGAGAGGGCGGGTCCCCGGGCTTCCGGTGGGGCGGGCTCCTGGACCGCGGTGGCGGCGCGGCGGACCACACTGCGGCGCGGGTCGGCCGAGCGGGCCGGGCTGCTCTCCGCGCACCTGGACGGACTGGTCACGGACGCCGAGACGTTCCTCGTCCCCTCCCCCACGCACCCCTGGTACGCGGGGGCGGTCCTGCTCGCCGGGCGCGGCGGGACCGTCGCCCTGCACCGGCCGATCGGCTCGGCGGTGCGGTACTCGGCGTACGACGAGAAGACGGACACCGGGGTCGAGTTGCCGCCCGGGGAGCGAATTCCGATGACCGAGGACACCGTCTTCGACCTGGCGTCCGTCTCCAAGCTGTTCACCTCGATCCTGGCAGTGCAGCAGATCGAGCGCGGGACGCTCGATCTGGAGGCGAAGGTCACCACGTACCTCCCGGAGTTCGGGGGCGGGGGGAAGCAGGACGTCACGGTCCGTCAGCTGCTCACGCACACCTCGGGGTTCCGGTCCTGGATCCCGCTGTACCGGGAGCCGACCCGGGAGGGGAAGCTGCTGCTGATCTGGAACGAGGTCCCGGCCCACCCGCCGGGCTCCGCGTACCTCTACTCGGACCTCAACCTGATCTCGCTGCAGCTGATCCTGGAGGAGATCACCGCTCGCGGTCTCGACACCCTGCTCCACGACGAGATCACCGCTCCACTCGGGATGCACCGCACTCGTTTCAATCCACCGCTCTCGTGGCGGCCGGAGATCGCCGCGACCGAGGACGCCCGGCGCCCCTGGTCGGGGCTGGACCGGGGCATGGTGTGGGGCGAGGTCCACGACGAGAACGCCTACGGTCTGGGCGGGGTCGCCGGCCACGCCGGGATCTTCTCGCGCGCCTGGGACCTCGCGATCCTGGCCCGCACCCTCCTCAACGGCGGGGCGTACGGCCGGGCGCGCATCCTCTCCCCCGAGTCCGTGGACCTGATGTTCACCGACTTCAACACCGCCTTCCCCGGCGACGAGCACGGACTGGGCTTCGAGCTCTACCAGCACTGGTACATGGGCGCGATGGCCACGCCCCGCACCGCCGGCCACACCGGATTCACCGGCACCAGCCTCGTCCTGGACCCGTCGACCGACGCGTTCCTCATCGTCCTCGGCAACTCCGTGCACCCCGTGCGTTCCTGGCGGTCCGGCTCCGCGCCGCGCGTCGCCGCGGCGGACCGGCTGGCCAGGGCCGTGCCGGTGCGGCGGGACCGTGCGGGTACCTCGCCCGAGCCCTCGGCTTCGGCCGAGAGCGGAAGGCCCCCCTGGTTCTCCGGCATGACGAGCGGAGCCACCGGCACGCTCACCCTGCCCGCCGTACCCGGCGCGGCACGGCTGGAGTGCGCCCTGTGGTGGGACACCGAGCCGGGCGCGGACGCCGCGCACCTGGAGGCCTCCACGGACGGCGGGGCGACCTGGACGCCGCTGCCGTTCGTCACCGTACGGACGGGAGAAGAGCCCAGGCCCCACCCCTCGGGGACGGCGGACGGCTGGTCCGGGCGGGTCTGGCACACACTGACGGCGGAGGTACCCGGGCGGGACACCGTGCCCGTACGGCTGCGCTGGCGGTACGCGACGGACAAGCGGTACGCCGGACGAGGGGTGTACGTGGACCGGATGCGGGTCCTGGACGCCGCCGGGCGGCCGCTCTTCGACGAGGCCAGGCCGGCGGACCGGTCCCGTATCGAGGCGGTGGGGTGGACGCCCTCCGCCGACTGAGCGGGCGGAGCCGGACCGTCAGCGTGCCGCTTCGGCCGGTTCCGGTTCCGGTGCCGCCGCCGCGCGCAGTTCGGCGAGGACCGGGCTGATCAGGGGGTGCTCCTCGGCGCCGCGCCGGACGGCGGCGAAGACCCGGCGGGTGGGGGCGACCCCGTCCACCGGGCGGATCACCACGTCGGTCAGGTCCGTGCCGCGCAGGGCCGAGCGCGGGACCAGGGCCACCCCGGCCGCCGCGGAGGCGAGGGCCACGACGGCCCTGAAGTCGTCGGAGACATGCGCGAAGCGCGGGGCGAAACCGGCGTATTCGCAGGCCAGGACGGTGACGTCATGGCAGGGGTTGCCGGTGGACTGGCCGATCCAGGTGTCCTTGGCGAGGTCGGCGAGCGCGACCCGCTCGCCGCCCGCGAGGGGATGGTCCCGGGGCAGGATCGCGTCGAAGGGCTCCGCGTAGAGCGGGACGCGGGTGAGGCGGGCGTCGTCCTCTCCCGGCGCGCCCCGGTACTCGACCGCGACGGCCACGTCGACCTGCCGGTCGAGGACCATCATCAGACTCTCGTCGCCCTCGGCGTCCCGTACCCGGACCCGGATGCCGGGGGCGGAGCCGGCCAGTGCCCTGATGGCGGGGGCCACCACGAGTCCGATGCCGGTGGCGAAGGCGGCGACCGTGACCGTACCGGCCTCGCCGGAGCCGTAGGCGGCGAGTTCCGACTCGGCGCGCTCCAACTGGGCGAGGACGGCGTTGGCGTGGCTGAGGAGGATCTCGCCGGCCGGGGTGAGACGGGCGCCGCGGGCGCTGCGGTCCACCAGGCGGTGGCCCGTCTCCTGCTCCAGGGCGGCGAGCTGCTGGGAGACGGCGGAGGGGGTGAGATAGAGCGCGGCGGCCGCCGCCGTGACCGTACGGTGGTCCGCCACCGCACGGAGGATGTGCAACCGCCGCGCTTCGATCATGCCCCTAGTCTCGCAGGCCGCGGGGCCTGCGTTCGCCTCGGCCCTACAGGGCCGCGCGGGCCTCGACGAAGGCGTCCACGACCCGGTTCACGTCCTCCGTGGAGTGGGCGGCGGAGAGCTGCACGCGGATCCGGGCCTGGCCCTGCGGCACGACCGGGTACGAGAAGCCGATCACGTACACGCCGCGCTCCAGGAGCAGCTCGGCCATCCGGCCGGCGACGGCCGCGTCGCCGATCATCACCGGGGCGATGGCGTGGTCGCCGGGGAGGATGTCGAAGCCCTCCTCGGTCATGCGGGAGCGGAAGAGCGCCGTGTTGGCGTTCAGCCGGTCGCGCAGGTCTCCGGCGGACTCCAGCAGGTCGAGGACCTTGAGGGAGGCGGCGGCGATGACCGGGGCGAGGGTGTTGGAGAAGAGATACGGGCGCGAGCGCTGGCGCAGCAGGGCGACGATCTCGGCGCGGGCCGCGACGTAGCCGCCGGAGGCGCCGCCGAGGGCCTTGCCGAGGGTGCCGGTGATGATGTCGACGCGGTCCATGACGCCGTGCAGCTCGGGGGTGCCGCGGCCGCCGGGGCCGACGAAACCGACCGCGTGCGAGTCGTCGACCATGACCATGGCGTCGTAGCGCTCGGCCAGGTCGCAGATGTCGGCGAGCGGGGCGACGTAGCCGTCCATCGAGAAGACGCCGTCGGTGACGATCAGCTTGCGCCGGGCGCCGCCCTCGGTGGCCTCCTTGAGCTGCTGCTCCAGGTCGGCCATGTCACGGTTGGCGTAGCGGAAGCGGCGGGCCTTGGAGAGGCGGATGCCGTCGATGATCGAGGCGTGGTTGAGGGCGTCGGAGATGACGGCGTCCTCGGGGCCGAGGATCGTCTCGAAGACACCGCCGTTGGCGTCGAAGCAGGAGGAGTAGAGGATCGTGTCCTCCTGGCCGAGGAAGGCCGAGAGGCGCGCCTCCAGCTCCTTGTGCACCTCCTGCGTGCCGCAGATGAAGCGGACGGACGCCATGCCGTAGCCCCAGCGGTCGAGCGCCTCGTGGGCGGCGGCGACGACCTCGGGGTGGTCGGCGAGACCGAGGTAGTTGTTGGCGCAGAAGTTGAGGACCTCGCCGGGGCGGCCGCCGGCGGTGACGGCGACGGTGGCCGACTGGGGGGTGCCGATCACGCGCTCGGGCTTGTGGAGCCCGGCCTCGCGGATCTCTTCGAGGGTGGCACGGATGTCGTCGCGTACGGAATCGAACATGGGTCAGGCTCCCGCAGTCCAGTCGAGGATGATCTTGCCGCTCTTGCCGGAGGCCGCGTCGTCGAAGGCGGCCTCGTAGTCGGAGTACGCGTACCGGCCGGTGACGACGGGGGCCAGGTCGAGACCGCCCTCCAGGAGCACCGACATCGCGTACCAGGTCTCGAACATCTCGCGGCCGTAGATGCCCTTGACCGTGATCATGGACGTGACGATCTTCGCCCAGTCGACGGCGAAGTCCTCGCTGGGCAGGCCGAGCATGGCGATCTTGCCGCCGTTGGTCATGTTGGCGACCATGTCGCGCATGGCGTGCGCGTTGCCCGACATCTCCAGGCCGACGTCGAAGCCCTCCTTGAGACCGAGGGTGCGCTGGCCGTCGGCGATGGTCTGCTCGGCGACGTTGAGGGCGAGGGTGACGCCCGTCTTGCGCGCCAGGTCGAGACGCTCCTCGCTGACGTCGGTGATGACGACATTGCGGGCGCCGGCGTGCTTGGCGACGGCGGCGGCCATGATGCCGATCGGGCCCGCGCCGGTGACGAGGACGTCCTCGCCGACGAGCGGGAAGGAGAGCGCCGTGTGCACGGCGTTGCCGAAGGGGTCGAAGATCGCGGCGATGTCGAGGTCGACGGGGACCCGGTGCACCCACACGTTGGAGGCGGGCAGCGCCACGTACTCGGCGAAGGCACCGTCCCGGCCGACACCGAGGCCGACGGTGGCGCGGCAGAGGTGGCGGCGGCCGGCCAGACAGTTGCGGCACTTGCCGCAGACGAGGTGGCCCTCGCCGCTGACCAGGTCGCCGACGGCGATGTCGGAGACGTCACGGCCGACGGAGACGACCTCGCCGACGAACTCGTGGCCGATCGTCAGCGGCGTGGCGATGGACCTCTGCGCCCAGCCGTCCCAGGAGCGGATGTGGAGGTCGGTTCCGCAGATACCGGTCCGCTTGACCTTGATCAGTACGTCCCCGTGGCCGGTCTCCGGCTCGGGCACGTCCGTGAGCCAGAGTCCCGGCTCCGCCTTCAGCTTGACCAGCGCCTTCAATGCAACGGCTCCCGACGTGCGTGTCCTGTGATGGTGGGGGTGCGGGCACGACCGCGCGCCCAAGATCCCTGGAAGAGAATCTTCCGTACATGGGGCCCCGGGTCCATCGAGGATTTCTTAAGCGCGCTCGCAGGTCAGCTTCACACCGCAGGCGGGGTGGGCCGGCGCCGAAGCGGTCGGGTGGGTGTTCGAGGGGGCGAGGGCTCCGCAGGGGAGGCGCGCGTCACCGCGGCGGGGGCTTCGCAAGCAAGGCGCGTCGGCGGCTCCGGCGAGCAAGGCGCGCGTCACCGCGGCGGCGGCCCCGCCAGGGATCCGCTCGTCATCGCCCGAGGGCGGCCATCGCGGCGTTGTGGCCGGGGATGCCGCTGACTCCCCCGCCGCGCATCGCGCCCGCGCCGCACAGCAGCACGTTGGCGTGGCGGGTCTCGACGCCCCACCGGCCCGTCGACTCCTCCCCATAGGGGAAGGAGAGGTCGCGGTGGAAGATGTGCCCGCCGGGCAGACGCAGATCGCGTTCGAGGTCGAGCGGGGTCTTCGCCTCGATGCAGGGGCGGCCGTCCTCGTCGAGGGCGAGGCAGTCGGCGATCGGTTCGTCCAGGTGGGCGTCGAGCTGGGCGAGGGTCGCCTTGAGGAGCGCGGCCCTGGTGCCTTCGTTGTCGGCGGCGAACAGCCGGGCGGGCGTGTGCAGACCGAAGAGCGTGAGCGTGTGGTGGCCCTGCGCGGCGAGTTCGGGACCGAGGATCGTCGGGTCGGTCAGCGAGTGGCAGTAGATCTCGGACGGCGGGGCGGTGGGGAGGTGTCCGGCGGAGGCCTCGGCGTGGGCGGCGGCCAGCTGCCCGTACCCCTCGGCGATGTGGAAGGTCCCGGCGAACGCCTCGCGGGGGTCGACGGAACGGTCGCGGAGCCTCGGCAGCCGGGTGAGCAGCATGTTGACCTTGAGCTGGGCGCCTTCCGCGGGCGGCGGGGGCGTCTCGCCGAGCAGCGCCGCGAGCTCCTGCGGGGAGGCGTTGACGAGCACCTGTCCGGCGTCGACGGTGGCCTCGCAGTCGTCGGCCGTGCGGTAGGTGATCGCGGCACGGTGACCGTCGGTCTCGATACGGGTGACCTCGTGGCCGGTGAGGATGCGGGCCCCGGCGGTGCGGGCCGCGTCCGCGAGGGCGTCGGTGAGGGCGCCCATGCCGCCGACGGGGACGTCCCAGTCGCCGGTGCCGCCGCCGATGACGTGGTACAGGAAGCAGCGGTTCTGGAGCAGCGTGGGGTCGTGGGCGTCGGCGAACGTGCCGATGAGCGCGTCGGTGAGGACGACTCCGCGCACGAGGTCGTCGGCGAAGGTCCGTTCGACGGTGACGCCGAGGGGGTCCTCGAAGAGCATCCGCCACGTCTCGGCGTCGTCGACGCGGGCGCGGAGTGCGTCGCGGGTGGGGAGAGGCTCGGTGAGGGTGGGGAAGATCCGGCGGGCGGCACGGGCCGTACGGCCGTAGAAGGCCTGCCAGGCCTCGTACTCGCGGTCGGAGCCGGTGAGCGCGGCGAAGGAGGCCCGGGTGCGCTCGGGGCCCCCGCCGACGAGGAGGCCGCCGTCGCCCTTCGGCGTGTACGAGGAGACGGACCGCTTCCGTACGGCGAAGCGCAGCCCCAGCTCGCGCGTGATCTTCTCGGGGAGGAGCGAGACGAGGTACGAGTACCGGGAGAGCCGGGCGTCGACCCCGGCGAACGGCCGGGTGGACACGGCGGCCCCGCCGGTGGACCCGAGCCGCTCCAGGACGAGGACGCTCCGTCCGGCACGGGCCAGGTAGGCGGCGGCGACGAGGCCGTTGTGACCGCCCCCGACGACGACGGCGTCGTACGCGCGGGGTGCGGTGGGGACACCGGGAAGCGGAGCGGGCACGGTCATGGCTCATGCAAACACGAGTCCGGCCGACCGGGGAAGACCACGGAACCGGTCGCTCCGACCGCACCGGCACGGCGCCGGGCGCCAAGCCCGTGCGGGGGCTCGCCGAAGGGAACTCCGCCCGGGCGGCCGAACGTCGCTGGACCTGCGGGCGCGTCCGGGGCACGGCGCGGCCGAGTGGCGGCGCAGCCGACTCACCTCGCGTCCGGATCACGGCGCACCCCGGTCACGGCGCGTCCGACTCGCCCTGCCTCCGGGTCACGGCGCGTCCGGCTCGGCTTCCCTCCGGATCACGGCGCCTGCCTCCGGATCACGGCGCACTCTGCTCACCCCGCGTCCCGGTCACGGTGCCTCCGGGACGGTCGCTCTCCGGTGGAGGGCCGCGGCTTCGGTGGTGCGGCCGAGGCGCTCCAGGCAGTGGGCCTCGTCCCGGAGGCCGGCCAGCGTGTCGGGGTGGTCCGGGCCCAGGACCCGGGTGCGGGTGGCGGCGATCGCCCGGTGCGCCGTCAGGGCCTCCTCATAGCGGCCGAGCCTGCCGAGGGCGACCGCTGTCTCACGGTGACTGAGGAGGGTGTCCGGGTGGTCGGGGCCGAGGACGCGCTCCCGGACGACGCGGACGCTCTCGGACTCGTCGAGCGCCTCCGCCCAGCGCCCGAGCCGGCCGAGGTTGACCGCGAGGGCGTGACGGGCGCGCAGTGTCTCGGGCCCGTCCGAGCCCTGCACGCGCGTGCGCGCGGCGACGACGTCGCGGCAGACGTCCAGGGCGTCCGCGGCCTGCCCGAGCCTGCCGAGGCAGATCCCGGTCTCGTAGCGCGCGGCAAGGGTGTCCGGATGCTCGTCGCCGAGGGCGGCCGCGCGCGCGTCGGCCACCGCGCGGTACTGGGCGAGCGCCTCCTGTCCGCGCCCCAGCCGCGCGAGCGTGACCGCGACTTCGTGGCGGGTGACCAGGGTGTCGGGGTGGTCGGCGCCGAGCAGCCGGGCCCGGGCCTCCACGACCGCGTTCGCCGTGCGGTACGACTCCTCCAGGCGGCCCAGGCGGCCGAGCGTGAAGGCGAGGTTGTGGCGGCAGCGCAGGGCGTCGGGGTGGTCGGGGCCCACGGTGCGCTCGCGGGCGGCCAGCACGGCGACGTACAGCTCGTACGCCTCGTGGTGCCGTCCGAGACGGCCCAGCGCGTACGCCCGCTCCTGACGCGCAGCCAGCGTGTCGGGGTGGTCGGCGCCGAGGGCCCGGGCGCGGGCCTCCGCGACCCGGGCGAAGACGTCGAGGGCGTCGGCGGCGCGGCCGAGCCTGGCGAGGGCGAAGCCGACCTCGTACCGGCTGGCCAGGGTGTCGGGATGGTCCTCTCCCAGGACGCGGGCGCGGTCCTCGGCGACGGACCGGTGCACCGATTCGGCCTCGCCCCAGCGGTCGAGCCGGCCGAGGCCGATCCCCGCCCGGTAGCGGCCGGCGAGCACGGCGAGCAGCTCCGCCGAGGGGCTGGGGGCAGGGGCGAGCGCGGTCGCGGCCGTCTCGTCCGCGAGCGAGCTCGCGTTCGACGCGTGCGTGGCGGCGGTCCACTCGGTGGTGAGCACGGCCGCCGCCGGGTCGTGGGCGACCGGACGCGCCGCGACGGCGGCGCCGGTGGCGGCGCCCGCACCCGCGTCGGCCGGTACGGAGGCGGTCGCCCGCCGATATCCGCCGCTCAGGCCTCTGGCCCAGGCCGGCATGCCGGTGGCCGGAACTCCCGGGATCGGGTACGGGGCGGTCGCGGCCGGATCCGGACCGGTCACCGCGACCGGAACCGGAGGCGCCACGTGCGCCGGGGCCACGCGGCCCGAGACGATCCGGCGGCGCAGGTCACCCGCGTCGGCCGGCCGCTCCTCGGGCACCTTGGCGAGCAGGTCGACGACGATCCGGTCGAAGTACGGCGGCAGTTCGGCGCGGTGCGCGCGCGGCGGGCGCGGCACCGTGTCCCGGTGCCCGATGAGGATCGCCCAGGAGTCGCCGAGGTCGAAGGGCGGGGCGCCGGTGACCAGTTCGTAGAGCACGCACCCCAGCGAGTAGAGGTCGCTGCGGTGGTCGACCTCACCGCCGCCGATCTGCTCCGGGGACATGTAGTGGGGCGTCCCCATGGCGATGCCGGTTCCGGTGAGCTTGGAGGTGAAGCCCATGTCGGTGCCGAGTCGCGCTATCCCGAAGTCACAGATCTTCACCGTCCCGTCCGCCAGCCGCATGATGTTCGCCGGCTTGAGGTCGCGGTGCACGATCCCCTGGCGGTGCGTGTACGCGAGGGCGTCCGCGACCTGGTCGGCGATCTCGACGACGTCCTGGACGGGCAGCGGGTGCTGGGCGTTGGCCGCGAGGAGCTGGCTGAGGTTGCGTCCCTCCAGGAGCTCCATGACGAGGAAGAGCACGCCGTCGTACTCGCCGAAGTCGTGGACGACGGTGATGCCCCGGTGCTGGAGCGCGGCGGCGACGCGGGCCTCGCGCCGGAAGCGCTCGCGCACGACCGTGTGGAACTGCGGGTCGTGCTGCGGGCCGAGTGGCTTGAGGCATTTCACGGCGACCCCCCGCCCGAGCGCCTCGTCGGTGGCACGCCAGACCTCGCCCATGCCCCCGCGTCCGATGACCTCGTGCAGGCGGTACCGGCCCTGGATCAGCCCGCTGTCCCCCATCGTGTGCTGTCGCCCCCGTCGTTTCCGCGCATCCTCCCCGACATGTCCAGTATGGCCGCAGCCTCTGACAGTGGGTACGGGTAGGGCACGGGTCAGCTGTCGCGCCGGGTGTCCGGGCCTAGGGGGTGTTGCGAGAGTGGATCCTTCTTTACGGTGATCATGGTGTGACGCGAGGGGATATGGCAGACCGGAGATGAACCAAGAGCCGAAGGCGTGGTACGGCGCCAGAACCTTCTATCGATGGCTGACCTGGGAGAACCGCCCCTACGAGGAGCGCGTCGTGCTGTTCCGAGCACGGTCCCTTGACGAAGCCATCGAACTGGCTGAACGGGAGTCGGCCGCGTACGCAGGGCAGAGCGACTTCGAAGTCCTCGACATGGTGCAGGCATACCGGATCTCCGACGGCGACGAGGAGGTGGGCGCGGGTACGGAGGTGTTCTCCAAGCTGCATGCGCTCGATCTCCCGGCGAACGAGTTCCTCGACCGTTACGACTCAGGACCGGCACATACCGAGATCGCTGAGTGATGTCGTTCACGGTGTGCGGCGCGGGCTCCAGGCTTCGACCTTCTACCCGATGGGCGTACCCGCTGCGGGCCAGTGCCGGCGGTCGGGAATCAACCTGCGCAGGATCCACAAGCCGGCGCGCAGCTTCCGGTCGCCGGGGGTGCGGATTTCGGAGATGAGCGCGGCGGTGCTCCTGCCGATCGACCGCGCCGCTTCCTCGGTCGCATCCGGGTCCAAGAGTCTGTCGCAGTTGAACCAGGCCAAACCCCGCGCGACGCGGATCCCGTAATTGGTCAACAGTTCGTCACTACGGGTGAACAGCCTGTCCAGAGAGCTGAGCCCACGAAAGTACCTGGCCGCAAGGTCGTCCTGGACCCCGTCGATACAGGACGCCAGCACGTCGTTCATGCGGTGGAAGTCCGCGATGTGGCTGCGGTCGCCCGTGGACGTCGCCATGCGACGCAACGCCTCCGGCAAGTCGTATGACATGTGCGCCATCATGGAAAAGAGCACGTCTTCCAGCATGTAGGAGCGCCGGACACTCGAAGCGGCGAAGACGTCTCGCCATGGTTGAGGGATGGAGTCCGGCAGATCACTGGGCTGAACTTCGTCTGCGGAGCCACCGGATCGTCCCGCCAGCCACTCGTCGATGCTGTCCATCGCGCCGAAGTAGGCCGACGCGAGCGTCTCACACAGCTCGGCGACCCACGGCGGGTCGTCGAACTCGGGGGTGCCTGTATCCAAGGCTGTGGCGAGCGCCGTCGTGAGGCGGTAGTAGGTGTAGGCGAACGCGGCCCGGCGATCGTGTGTGGCGTCATACTGCCTGACCCGGTCGGCAAGCAATCCGGCGACCAGGGTGACCTTTTCGGCGGGGAGCATGAACTCGGCGGTCATCGGGAGTATGTTCCTGCCGCCGACTAAACCGGCGCGCTGATTCGGTGGGTTTCCTCGGTCGCCGTGCCCCAGTCGCACACCAATTCCGCGAAGATGCTCTGGCGGTCGGGTGTGACCTGATAGTCCGCGGTCCAATGGGCTCCGAGCAACGGCATGCTGTAGGTCGCGGCCATCCCTTCGTCGCGAATTTCCGCAGAGTAGGTGAAGGTCCGCGTGAGCAGGCCCGGCACGGGGCCGAGCCTCTCGTCCCCGTTCACAGTGACTCCGATTCCGTCACTGTGCAGTACGTACTGCTCTTCCAAGAGGTACAGGGTCACGCCGAACTTGGAGATCCTGACCACGTTGTCGGCCCGACCGAACTCACCCTCGTTCGGATTCGCCACGATCGTCGAGTCCTGCCGTGGCGCACCGGTGAGCCGCTCGATGATGTGCATGGCGGTCACGAGCAGTTTGTTCGTCAACCCGATGCGGCTACGCATGAGACGACGCCAAGAGGTGACGCGGAAGGTGGCTTTTCCCTGCCAGATGCCGGTCCCGATGTCGAAGTAATAGACGTGATTGGGCGGGTTCGCGTGGTGTCGAGGGATGCCCTCGGGCTCCATTGTCACGTTGCGTAGCATATCATTACACCGCGTGAGCGCCAGTCCTGGACGGCTCCGGCGCGGCCTGAAGCGTGTTGCACTCACCCGAGGGCCGGATCGACTGGAGCATGGTGAGTGTGGACTCCACCTCCTGCCGTGCTCACCAGCACGCCGCGGGAGCCCATGCCCGCCCGCCAAGGCGTGCCGGCAGAGGGGCTACGGCTTCCACGGCACGGTGACGGTCGCAGCTATCCGCCTCTGGCTCCGAACGGGGTGAGGGCCCCGCTCAGAGGTCTGCGGCGCCCGGGTAGTGGCCCCGAAGTTCGCTGAGCACGCGCTCGTCGACAGCCCTGACGTCCCACAGAGAACTGTCCACTTCGGTCAGCACCACAACCAGTGCGTCCTCGGCAAACCCGCAAGCCTCAGCGTCGATCAGCTGGATATCAGGAGCTGTCAGCGAGAGCAGCATCAGAGTGTCCATGCCATCGCCCGCAGAACGGCGCTCCAACTCCGCAGGGAGGTCCCACTGCTCGTCGCACTCGACACGCCAACGCAGCCCCAGGCCGAAGCTGCCAAGCCTGACCAGCAGCTCAGCGAGCGTCACGTAGTGACGTCCCTGCCAGGCAGGGAAGGTGATCCCCTTCATCCCCGCTTCGGCTTCAGCCGTATACCGCGACAAGCGCCCCCCTCATTCGGCACCACACACTAGGCCACGGAAGAACCACCTCACGTGACCCATCGGACAGGCCCTAGACGAGTAGTTCCGAATGCTGACGGTGCGTCCGGGGATACAGAGAGGGCGTCCAAGATCGTTTTGTGACGAACGAAGACCTGGACGCCCTCATCACCGGACTGTACGTGAAGATCGACGAGCGGGAGGTGATGGCCGCCATGCTGGACCGCGAGCCCGAGCTGGCCGCCGACCGGCCCGGCCTGCTGCTGATCGCGGACAAGGGCTTCCCCTCCAAGGAGTTCGAGGCCGACCTCGCCTTCCAGGGCGCGGAGTTGCTCCGCCCGTCGTTCAAGCGGGAAAAGCCCCGCAAGGGCGAGTCGCTGCTGAAGTCGGTGCGGCAGCTGATCGAGTCGGTCAACGACACGTTGAAGGGCCAGCTCGATCTCGAACAGCACGGCGGCCGGACCTTCGAGGGCGTCGCCGTCCGCGTCGCCCAGCGCATCCTCGCGATGGCCACGGCCATCTGGCACAACCACAAGACCGGCGCTCCGGTCCTGCGATCGCTGACCGCTTTCGATCACTGACCACCGTCCTGCCGGCCGTTGAGGCGCCGGGCTGATCTATCAGCGTAGGTCGAGCCGCATCAGGACTCGGGGATGACCGGCCAGCACCGAGGTGGTGTCGGCGGCGTGGGCGAACCCGGCGCGCTCGAAGTTCTTCCGGATCCCGGCGTACGCCATCGTCACGTCGACCTTGGCGCCACCGCTGTCGAGCGGGTACGCCTCGATCGCCGGTGCGCCGTGGGCACGGGCGAACTCGACCGCACCGGCAATCAGGGTGTGCGAGATCCCCCTCTTGCGATGACCAGGGCGTACGCGGATGCACCACAGCGACCAGACCGGCAGGTCGTCAATGTGCGGGATCTTACGGCTGCGCGCGAAGGAGGTGTCCGAGCGCGGCGCTACGGCGGCCCAGCCGACCGGCTCGTCGCCGTCGTAGGCGAGCACCCCCGGAGAGGGATCCGTACGGCACAGCTCGGCGACATACGCGCCGCGGGCCGGCCCGCGAAGCTCGTTGTTGAGCTTGGACGGGATCCGGTAGCTCAGGCACCAGCAGACGTTGGCTCCAGGTGACTTTGGACCGACCAGGGTACGGACATCCTCGAAGGCTGAAGCCGGGCGAACTGCGATGGTCATGGCGCCACGATGTCACGACGTACCTGGTGACACCGCTCAACCCCCGATGAGACAGCACCACCACATCGGAACTACTCGTCCAGGTGCGCGTAGGGATCGGGGCGGCTGTCCGGGCCGAGGCGGTCCATGGCCCGGAGGATGTGGCGGGGTGGCAGCCGCCAGCGCACGCGGTCGGGGATGCATCGGAGGAGGTTGGCCGTGGCGGTGAGCCGCTGGTCGACGGTCCCGTCCGCCGGGGCGGGCCTGCCGTAGAGCGCGTGGGCGTAGGGGGGCAGGGTGTCGTACGCGAGCGCTGTCACGCGCCGCCAGATCACCTCGCGCGCCGGTACCAGGACGGGTTTCACCGGCGGGCGCCGCAGGAAGTCCTCGACGGTCCGCGCGTCCGGTCCGGCGGCGAGGCGGGGCAGCACGCCCTCGAAGTAGCGGGCGAGTTCGGCGACGGATCCCGGGACGGTCTCCGGGTCGAGGCCGACGAGGCGGGCGGAGACACGGTGCTCGTCGAGGTAGCGGTCGGCCTGGGCGTCGGTGAGCGGGAGACCGGACCTGCGCGCCACCGAGAGGTACGAGTCGACCTCCGCGCAGTGGACCCAGAGCAGGAGTTCGGGGTCGTCCACGCCGAGCAGCCGGTGGATCCGGCGGACGCGGGCGCCGGCCGCCTCCGCCGCTTCCGTCGTCCCGTAGCTCAGGGTGCCGACGAAGCTCGCGGTCCGCATCAGACGGCCCCAGGGGTCGTCCCGGAAGCTGCTGTTGATCATGACTCCGCGGACGGCCACCGGGTGGAGCGCCTGCAGCCAGAGAGCTCGGACCCCGGCGATCCACATCACCGGGTCGCCGTGCAGCTGCCAGGTCACGGAGCGGGGCCCGAAGAGCCCGGGATCGGCGTCCTGCCTCATGGCGCTCAGGCTACGCCCGCGCCCGGCCCGGGGAGAGCGGTCCCGGCGAACCGGGCCCGGCGATCTGTCCCGTGTCCTGTCTCTCGCCCTGCCCCTCGGACTGCCCTCGCCCTCACCCCCGCCCTGTTACTCGTCGTTCCGGTCAGGTCTCCTCCTCCGTGGTGAGCACGCGCGCGTGGGGCGTGCCGATCAGCGCGGGCGCCCGTTCGGGGCTCGCCCACACGCGTGTGCGGAGGAAGTCCAGGAAGCCCTCGGCGCGCTCGGTGGTGGCGAAGGACAGATCGACGACGACGTAGGCGGGGTCGTCGACGGGCCGGCGCACCTGGTGCCGGAGTACCCCGGCCTCCCCGCGGGCGTCGGCGAAGCGGTCGAACGCCTCCTTCCACACGGTGTAGTCGGTGATCGGGTGCTCGATGTGCAGGGTGATCACGGCTCCTCCTCCCGGGTTCGGGGAACGGTTCCAGCGTGGACGGCGGCACCGCGTCGCGTACATCCCAGATCCGTGGGGTATCGGCCCGTACGCTCCGCCCATGGCTCTTCCCGCCGTCCACGCCCGCTCCCGCGAGCGCGTCCTGCGGATCTGCGCGGCCGGCGGTGACACCCGCGCGCTGCGGGTCCGGTTGCTCGGGGAGTTCCGGGGGCTGCTCGGGGCCGAGGCCTTCGCGTTCCTGCTGACCGACCCGGTGACCTCGGTGGGGTGCGCGCCGGTGGCGCGGGTGCCGGTCCTGCCGGAGCTGCCCCGGCTGATCCGGCTCAAGTACCTGACGGCGGCCGGTCGCTGGACCGTGCTCACGGGCGCCGCCGCGCTGAGCGGCCTGCCGGAGGGCGAGCGGGGGCCGCTGTGGGAGGAGATGCTGCGGCCGCTCGGGGTGCGCGACGTGGCGTCGGCGGTGTTCCGCGACCGCTTCGGGTGCTGGGGCTTCCTCGATCTGTGGCGGTACGGGGCGGAGTTCGGCGCGGCGGACCTGGCGTATCTGGACGCGGTCGCCGGGCCCGTCACCGAGGCCCTGCGGCGGGCCCAGGCCTCCGCGTTCCCGGCGCGCCCGCAGGGCACCGGTCGGCCGGGCCCGCTGGTGCTGCTGCTCTCCCCCGACCTGCGGGTGCGCGGTCAGACGCCGGAGGCCCCCGCCTATCTGGCGGGCCTGATCCCGCCGGAGGAGGGCCGGGCGCCGATCCCGGCGGCCGCGTACAACGTGGCCGCGCAGCTGCTCGCCCGCGAGGCCGGCGTCGACCCGAACCCGCCACGCGCGCGCGTGCACCTCGCCGAGGGCCTGTGGCTGACACTGCGGGCGGCCCGGATCGACGACGGGCCGGGCTCGCGGGTCCCGTCGTCCGAGCGGGAGATCGCCGTGACGATCGAGGAGACCACCCCGGCGGACCGCCTGGACGTCTTCTGCCGGGCCCACGGTCTGACCGTCCGCGAGACGGAGCTGCTCGGCCATCTCGCGGACGGCGCCGACACGGGCGCCGCGGCGGACGCGATGTCGGTGTCCGCGCACACGGTGCAGGACCACCTCAAGTCGGTCTTCACGAAGACGGGCAGCCGCCACCGCCGCGGGCTCCTGGCACGGGCGCTGGGGACCTGAGACCCGATCGACGACCCTCCCTCCTGGTCTTGTCGATCAGGCCGGGCGCGCCGCCGTGGCGTCGGCGTGGTTCGCGCCGTTTCCGGGTTCGCCCTTGCGGACCAGGCAGTGGAGCGAGTCGTCCACGATGTCGGCGACGATCGTGTCGCCGGGATCCGCCTCCCCGCCGAGCAGCAGGGACGCGACGCGGTTGTCGAGTTCCGTCTGGATCGTGCGGCGCAGTGGGCGGGCGCCGAACGCGGGCTGGTAGCCGTGGGCGACGAGGAGCTTCTTCGCCGCTTCGGTGACCTCAAGGGTCATGCCCTGTGCGTGGACGCGGTGCTTGCTGCGGTCGAGGAGGTGTTCGAGGATCTCCGACAGGTCTCCCTCGGTGAGGCTGTGGAAGATGATGATGTCGTCGATGCGGTTGAGGAACTCGGGCAGGAACTTCCCCCGCAGGTCCTGCATCAGCTCGTCCTTGAGCTCGGCCGCGTCGCCCTCGTGGGCGAGGATGCGATGGGCGCCGATGTTGGACGTCATGATGACGACGCAGTGCCGGAAGTCGACCGTGCGGCCCTGTCCGTCGGTGAGACGCCCGTCGTCGAGGATCTGGAGCAGCGTGTTGAAGACGTCGGGGTGCCCCTTCTCCACCTCGTCGAAGAGCACCACGCTGTACGGCTGGCGCCGGACCTTCTCGGTGAGCTGGCCGGCCTCCTCGTAGCCGACGTATCCGGGAGGCGCGCCGACGAGCCGGGCCACCGTGTGCTTCTCCTGGAACTCGCTCATGTCGAACCGGATCATGCGGCTCTCGTCGCCGAACAGCAGCTCGGCGAGCGTCTTGGCGAGCTCGGTCTTGCCCACGCCCGTGGGTCCGAGGAAGAGGAAGGAACCCACGGGGCGGTTCGGGTCGCCCATGCCCGCGCGGTTGCGGCGCACGGCCTCGGAGACCGCCGTGACCGCCTCGGCCTGGCCGACGATCCTGGCGTGCATCTCCTCCTCCAGCTTGAGGAGCCTCTCCTTCTCGCCGGCGGTGAGCTGGGCGACCGGGATGCCCGTACGGCGGGAGACGATGTCGGCGATGTCGGACGCGGTGACCGAGACGACGCCTTCACGGCGCTCCTCGATGCCCGCGAGTTCGCCCTCGACCTCGGCCATCTGCCGCTTCAGCTCCGAGGCCCTCTCGAAATCCTCTCCCGCGACGGCCTGGTCCTTCTCGCGGCCCAGCTTCGCGAGGCGGTCCTCGCGGCTGACGACCTCGGTGGAACGGCCGGCGCTGCGCAGCCGTACCCGGGCACCGGCCTGGTCCATGAGGTCGATGGCCTTGTCGGGGAGGAAGCGGTCGCTGATGTAGCGGTCGGAGAGTTCCGCCGCCGCCGTCAGGGCCCCGTCGGCGAAGCGGACCTGGTGGTGGGCCTCGTACACGTCCCGCAGTCCTTCGAGGATCTGCACGGTCTCCTCGACCGTGGGCTCGGGGATGAGGACGGGCTGGAAGCGGCGTTCGAGGGCGGCGTCCTTCTCGACGTACTTGCGGTACTCGTCGATCGTCGTCGCTCCGACGACGTGGAGCTCGCCGCGCGCGAGGGCGGGCTTGAGCATGTTGCCCGCGTCCATCGAGCTCTCGCCCGAGGCTCCGGCGCCGACGACCGTGTGGAGCTCGTCGATGAAGAGGATGACGGCGCCGTCCGCCTCCTGGACCTCCTCGATGACCTTCTTCAGACGCTCCTCGAACTGGCCGCGGTACTGCGCCCCGGCGACCATGCCGGACATGTCGAGGGAGACGACCCGCTTGTCCTTGAGGATGTCGGGCACCTCGCCCGCCACGATGCGCTGGGCGAGCCCCTCGACGATGGCGGTCTTCCCGACGCCGGGCTCGCCGATGAGCACGGGGTTGTTCTTGGAGCGCCGCGAGAGGATCTCGATGGTCTGCTCGATCTCCTCGGCGCGGCCGACGACGGGGTCGAGCTTGCCGGCCTTCGCCTCCTCGGTCAGGTCCCTGCCGAACTCGTCGAGGGTGGTGGACGGCTGCTGCGGCTGTGCGCCCGCCTTGGCCTGCCTGCCGGCCCCGGCGGGAGCACCGTCCGCGCGTGCCGCCTGGTCCGCGAGGCCGCGCACCTTCCGTACGTCGACGTCCTCGGCGCGCAGGAACCGGCCGGCACCCGAGTCGGCGTCGTTGAGGAGTGCGCCGAGGATGTGTTCGGGGCCGATGTACGAGACGCCGGACGCCTGCGAGGTGGCGTGGGCGAGGGCGAGGGTGCGCTTGGCTGCGGGGGTGAGGCCGGGCTCGGCGGACGGTTCCTCGGACTCCCCGGGCAGCACCTTCTCGATCTCCGCGGCGAGCGCCTCGGTGTCCACCCCGGCCTGGGCGAGGAACCGCCGCGAGGGGTCGACCTGGGTCGTCGCCCAGAGGAGGTGCTCCGTGTCCAGGTCGGACGTCCCGTCCTCGACGGCCTTGCGCGCGGCCAGGTTGAGGAGTTCGCGCGACGACTCCGTCAGCAGCCGCCCGATCGGTACGCGCTGCACGGCCGGGGGCGACGATCCGGGCGACATGCCGAAGAACCGGTTCAGCATGTCGCTGAACGGGTCGGACGAACCGAAGGGTGAACCGAACGCCATCGACATGCCGAGCTCCAGATGCGCAAGGGGATGGTCCTCGTCTCACACCCAAACCCCATGTCCGGGGGGTCGCAAACGGAAGGCGGCGGAACGGGGCGGACGGCCGCGGACGGGGTACCTGCGGCTCCGTTGCACCGTCTCCCCCGTGATCCCGGTCCGGATGCGGGGGCCGTATCGTCGCCGCCGTACGGAACGCCTGATCGCAGGGAGGCACCCTCCATGAACGTATCCGCATCCGGTCGCCGCGTGCTCGTCAGCGGCGCGTCGCGGGGACTCGGCCGTGCGGTGGCCCGCGCCTTCGCGGCCAACGGCGACCGCGTGGCCGTCCACTTCGGCTCGCGCGAGGAGGAGGCCCGTACGACCCTCGCCTCCCTGGCCGGCACCGGCCACGCCCTCGTCGGCGGCGACCTCGCGGACCCGTCGGGAGCCGCCGCCGTGGCGGACGCGGCGGCCGAGGCGCTCGGCGGGATCGACGTCCTGGTGAACAACGCGGCCGTGAACATCCGCCACCCCCTGCCGGACACGCCGTACGAGGAGTGGGTGGCGGTCTGGCAGCAGCACGTGGCCGTGAACCTGCTCGCCACGGCCAACCTGAGCCATCTGGCGGCGCGCCGGATGATCGACCAGGGCGGGGGCGGGCGGATCGTGAACATCGGCTCCCGTGGCGCCTTCCGTGGCGAGCCCGACCATCCGGCGTACGGGGCGACGAAGGCCGCCGTGCACGCGTTGGGCCAGTCGCTCGCGGTCTCGCTCGCGCCGTACGGGATCGCCGTCGCCTCGGTCGCTCCCGGGTTCTTCGCGACGGAGCGGGTGGCGCCGCGTGTGGAGGGCCCCGAGGGCGAGGCGATCCGGGCGCAGAGTCCGTTCGGCCGGGTGGGCTCGGCCGAGGAGATCGCGGCGGCGGTGCTGTGGCTCGCCTCCCCCGCCGCCGAGTGGTCCTCGGGCACGATCCTCGATCTCAACGGCGCCTCCCACCTGCGGAGCTGACGACCGCGCGCCGGTGGCGAGGTGTCGAGGGACCGGCCGGCCGCACGCGAGGGCGACGGGCGCTCCGGCCGGCCGCACGCGAGGGCGACGGGCGCTCCGGCCGACCCCACGCGGGGGCGACGGGCGCTCCGGCCGGGACACCGGCCGGCGCCGTCCAGCAGGTGAGACCAGCCGGGCGGGGGTGTCCGCCCGCTGCCCGCGCGCCGTTAAGGTGCCCCTATCCGCGGCCGGTACACGATGCCCCGCCCCCCTCTGCTGCCCTGATTCCCAGGAGGACGCCCATGTTCACGGTCAACGAGTACTTCGACGGCACGGTCAAGTCGATCGCGTTCACCCAGGAGCAGGGCCCGGCGACCATCGGCGTCATGGCTCCGGGTTCCTACGAGTTCGGCACCGCCGCCGCGGAGATCATGCACGTGGTCAGCGGCGCTCTGACGGTCCTGCTGCCCGGTGCCGGCGATTGGGAGACCTTCGCCGCCGGGGACCACTTCAAGGTCCCCGGCGACAGCAGGTTCCAGCTCAAGGTCGCGGTGGAGACCGCCTACCTCTGCGAGTACCGCTGATCCTGGCCCGGACCCGGGCCAGGGCCAGGGCCCGGGAATTCTCGCGCGGCACACGGGCTCAGCGGCGGACGCGGGGCATGCCCAGGCCGATCCAGGAGATGATCTCGCGCTGGATCTCGTTGTTGCCGCCGCCGAAGGTGAAGATGACGGCGGAGCGGTAGCCGCGTTCCAGTTCGCCGTGGAGGACCGCGCCCGCCGAGCCCTCCTTGAGGGCGCCCGCGGAGCCGACGACCTCCATGAGGGCCGCGTAGGCGTCGCGGCGGGCCTCGGAGCCGTAGACCTTGACGGCGGAGGCGTCCTGCGGGGTCAGGGTGCCCTGCTGGACGGCGTTCACCATCTGCCAGTTGAGGAGCTTCATCGCGTCGAGCCGGGCGTGGGTGCGGGCGAGGACACGGCGGACCCACGGGAGGTCGAGGACGCGGCGGCCGTCGGTCAGCGTCGTGTCCGCGGCCCAGCGCTGTACGTCGTGGAGGGCGCGGATCGCCATGGTCCCGTGGGCCGCGAGGGTGACGCGTTCGTGGTTGAGCTGGTTGGTGATGAGGCGCCAGCCCTTGTTCTCCTCGCCGACACGGCGCGAGGCCGGGACCCGGACGTTGTCGTAGTAGCTGGCGGTCGTGTCGTGCGAGGCGAGGGTGTTGATGATCGTGCACGAGTAGCCGGGGTCGCTCGTCGGGACGAGGAGCATGGTGATGCCCTTGTGCGGCGGGGCGTCGACGTCGGTACGGACCGCGAGCCAGACCCAGTCGGCGGTGTCGCCGTTGGTGGTCCAGATCTTCTGCCCGTTGACGGTGTAGTGGCCGGTGGTCTCGTCGCCCTCCCGCACCGCGCGCGTCTTCAGCGCGGCGAGGTCGGTGCCCGCGTCGGGCTCGCTGTAGCCGATGGCGAAGTCGAGCTCGCCGGAGAGGATCCGGGGCAGGAAGTACGCCTTCTGCTCGTCGGTGCCGTACCGCATGATCGTCGGCCCGACCGTGTTCAGGGCCATCAGCGGCAGGGGTACGCCGGCCTGGGCGGCCTCGTCGAAGAAGATGAACTGCTCCATGGGGGAGAGTCCGCGCCCGCCGTACTCGGTGGGCCAGCCGACCCCGAGCCAGCCGTCCACGCCGAGCCGCCGCACGGTCTCCCGGTAGAAGCGCTTCTGCGCGGCCGGGTCCTCGTAACGGGTGTGGAAGTCGTCCGGGACCAGCTCGGCGAAGTACGCCCGCAGCTCGGCGCGCAGGCTGTTCTGAGCGGGCGTGTACTCGAGGTGCATGGCGGCCTCCCGTGACGGCGCGCCCTACGGCGCCCTGTGGGCGGCCACGGTAGAACGTGTTCCACAAATGCGGAAGCCTCAGGGAGCCTCGGGGAGGTCGGGGAGCCTCGGGGAAGTCGGGGAGGTCGGGAGCCTCGGGAAAGTCGGGACAGCCCGCGGCCCCGGCTCGGACGGGCCGATCCGGGGCGAACGAAACGCGGGGGCCTTTCAGAGCAGGCCTTCCGGGGGCAGGCCCCTGGAAGGCTTTCTAGGGCAGGAGCTCGTCCATGGATGCGCGCCCCTTCTCCGCCATGCGCCGTTCGGCCCAGGCGAGGCTCTTCGGATTCACGTCACGGCCCGAGGCCAGGACCAGGTCCTCCGCCGTGAACTCGCCCTCCGATCCGGCGTGGAGCAGCCGGTCGGGCGTCGGGAGATCCCCCGCGGACGTCTTGTCGGGCTCAGCGTTCATGCCGCCTCCTACGTGTTCTTCCGGCACTCGCCATTCTCGTGTCCTGCCGACGGGACCGCATCCGGGGCGGCGGCCGACCGACGCTCCGGCCGCCCGGGGAGGGCACGACCGACGCTCCGGCCCCGAAGGGGGGACGTGATGCGACAGGGGTACCGGTCAGTCGTCCCGGCTCTCCTTCGGTCGGCGGACGAGCGTCGCGGCGGCTTCGAGGGAGAGCCCGGCGCCCTCCTCGTAGGAACGGGTGTACGCCTCCGGGGCGAGGGCCGCGCGGAGCGTCTCCTCGGCGCGGGTGCGGATCGCGGCCTCCGTCTGCGGGGCGAAGGGGCGGAAGCCGCCGCCGGTCCGGGGGCCGACGTGGGTGTCGTACGCCCCGAGGAGTCCGGCGCCGGTCTCGGCGTCGCCCGGGGCGGCACGTCCGCCCCGGGCCCAGGCGGCCGTCGCGAACTGGGCGACGACGAGGTAGGGCGCGACCAGGTGGGCGAGGGTCTCCAGGTCGGCGACCGCGCGGGCCAGGCGTTCCAGCGCCCGGTCGTGGGCGCCGTCCAGGCAGTCGAGCCACGCCCACGTCCCGCCGACGAGGCCCCAGAAGAGCGCCGGGGTGTGCGCCCCGAACTCGTCCTCCAGCCGTGCGAGCTGGGCTCGGGCCAGGACCACCCGGTCGGTGTGGCCGTAGTGCTGGGCGAGGAGCAGCCGGCCGGTGCCCGCGGCCTCGGCGCCCCACTCCCCCGCCGCGTCGGCGGCGTCGGCGAGGAGCCGTTCGGCGGCCTCGTCGCCCTCAGGGCAGAGCCGGAGCCGTACGGCCGCCAGGCGCGCCGTGAAGACGGGAACCTGGGAGCGCGCGCCCACCCGGGCGGCGGCGTGGGTGGCCCGCTCGAAGTCTGCGGCGGCCTCGGGGAGCCGGCCCGCGCGCTCGTACGCCTCGCCCCTGGCCGAGAGGGACTCCGCGATGCCCCAGGAGTCCCCGGCGGCCTCGAAGAGCGCGAGTGCCTCGTCGGCGTCCCCGGGTCCGTGGCCGAGGAGCTTGCCCCGCATGAGGAGGGCGAAGGCGAGGTCCCAGCCGGTGGCGTGGTCCCGGCAGGCGGAGACGGTCAGCGTCAGCGTCTCGTCCAGGCCCGCCAGCTCCCCCGTCATCAGGCGGGCGAAGTACCACATGGTCCCCGGCTGACGGCAGGTCTGCGGGAGGCCCGGGCGGTAGGCGGCGACGAGGGCCGTGAGCCGGGCGCGGGTCTCGGGCCGTTCGAGGACGGTCGCGCCCTCGCCCCCCTCGGTCGCGAGGGCGTAGAGCCTGCCTCCGCGGCGGGCCTCCCACAGACGTTCACCGGTCCACGGCGGCGGTACGTCGACGCAGCGGCCGTCGAACGGTTCGGCGGGACGGACGGGCACCTCGAAGGGGTCGGGTCCGAGCCGGGCGGCCTCGGCCCCCCACGTCCGGGCGTCCGACTGGTGGTTCCGCAGCTGCCAGAACCAGCTCAGGGAGTGGACGAGGCAGAGCGCCTCCTGCTCCTCGCCGAGCGCCACGGCGGCCCGCAGGGCGCCCCGCAGGTTGCCGTGCTCGCGCTCCAGGCGGCCGATGGCCTCCGCCTGTCCGGGGCCGCGGAGTTCGGGGTCGGTACGGCGGGCCAGTTCGCGGTAGTACGCGAGGTGACGCCGCTCGGCCGCCACCCGCTCCCCTGCCTCGTCCAGCCGCTCCCCCGCGTACTCCGCCACCGTCTCAAGGAGACGGAACCGCATCCCCTCACCCTCGGACCCCGGCCCCGCGACCACGAGCGACTTGTCGACAAGAGCACCCAGCACATCCAGCACGTCGCGCACGGAACCGTCCGCGCACACCGCCTCCGCCGCCGACAGATCACACCCGCCCGTGAACACCGCCAGCCGCCGCAACACCGCCCGCTCCGACCCGTCGAGCAACTCCCACGACCAGTCCACCACCGCCCGCAACGTCTGCTGCCGCGGCAACACCGTCCGCGCCCCCGACGTCAACAACCGGAAACGATCATCCAACCGGTCCGCGATCTGCCGCACCGACAACATCCGCAACCGCGCCGCCGCCAACTCGATCGCCAACGGCAACCCGTCCAGCCGACGACACACCTCCTCCGCCGCCCCCGCATCATCCGCCACCCGAAAACCCGGCCGCGCCGCCGCACCCCGCTCACCCAACAACCGCAACGCCATCCCCACCGGCAACGGCCCCAACGGACGCACCACCTCCCCCGGCACCCCCAACGGCTCCCGGCTCGTCGCCAGGACGGTCACGCCGGGACACCGGGTGAGGAGGGTATGCGCGAGCTCCGCCGCGGCGGCGATCACGTGCTCGCAGTTGTCGAGGACGAGCAGCATCCGCCGCCCCGCGCAGTGCTCGACCAGCCGGTCGAGCGACCCCTTCGGGCCCACCGCCTCGGCGACGGCCGGGCCGTTCCAGAGCTGGGTCTCGCGGGCCCCCAGCGCGCCCAGGACGGCGGCGGCGACCGTGGACTCCTCCCGTACGGAGGCGAGTTCGGCGAGGTGCACCGGTCCGCCCTCGTAGGTCTCGGCCGCCTCCAGGGCGAGCCGTGTCTTGCCGACGCCCCCGGGCCCCGTGAGGGTGACGAGCCGCCGGTCGGCCCACTCGGCGGCGAGCGCGCCCAGTTCGCCGTCCCGGCCGATGAACGAGGTCAGCCGGGCGGGCAGCCCGGAGGCCCGGTACGGCCCGGACGCCGGATCCGGTACGGGTGCGGGGGCAGGGGCGGGGGCGGGGGCGGACGTGGATACGGGGGCGGGCGCGCTTACAGGCATGGATACGGGTCCGGGTACGGGTACGGGTACGGGTACGGGTACGGGTACGGGTCCGTCGAGGAGCTCCGCGTGCAGGGCCCGCAGCTCCGGGCCCGGGTGCGTGCCCAGCCGGTCCGCGAGGCCCGATCGCACCCCCTCGTACGCCGCCAGTGCCTCCGCGGGACGTCCGGCGGCCCGCAGGGCCCGGATCCGCAGGGCCTGGACGGGCTCGTCGAGCGGATGCTCCGCGGCGAGGGCGGCGAGCGGTGCGAGGACGTCCGCGGCCCGCCCCAGGGCCAGACCGGCGGCGAGCCGGTCGCGGCGCGCCTGCGTGTGCCGCTGTTCGAGGCGTACGACGAGGGGGTCCGTGTCCCGGCCGGGGAGGTCCGCGAGGGCCGGCCCGCGCCACAGGCCGAGCGCCTCGTCGAGGAGGACGGCGGCCCGGGCGGCCTGCCCGGCGGAGAGGGCGGCCGAACCCTCGGCGGCGAGCCGTTCGAAGCGGTGCAGGTCGACGGCGTCCGGCCCGGCGGCCAGCCGGTAGCCGCCGCCGGGCGCCGCGACGACCGCCGCGTGCCCGAGTGCCCTCCGCAGCCGGCCCACGAGGGCCTGGAGCGCGGCCGTCCGGTCCGGCTCCGCCGTGGGGTCGTCGTCGGCCCACACCTGGGCGATCAGCGCGCCGGTACCCGTCGGCCGTCCGGCCGCCGCGGCCAGTGCGGTGAGCAGCGCCCGGAGTCTGGCGCCGGACAGGGTGGCCTCCGTACCGTCGTCGGTACGGAGTGCCTGACAGGGGCCGAGGACACGATAGGGCGGCTGCACCGGCCCATTCTGCCCCGCCGGGTGCGGGGGCCGGCACGCCCGACCGTCGCGGCGAACTCGCGCCACGCCGTGTCATCGCCATGGCGTCCGAGGGGTGCGGGTTCGACAATGGGAAGGATGACCGATGACGACCGCCGTACGCGCAATGGCGAGATCGGGCCCGCAGAGCGGCTCGCCATGAACCGCACCGGCAGCTTCGACTGGGATCTCGACACCGGAACGATCGATGTCGACGAGTCCGGGCTGCTGGTCTTCGGGCTGGCCCCGGACGCCTATGACGGGCGTCCGGCGACCCTCGTCGCCCGTCTGGCCCCCGAGGAGCGGACCCGTCTCGAGGACATCGTCCGGGAGGCGGTGAAGAGCGGCTCGGTGTCGTACACCGCGCACTTCCCGATTCCGCAGGCCGAGGGCGCACCCCACTGGACACACGTGCAGGCCCGGATCCTGCGCAGGCCGGACGGCAGGGCCCAGCGGATCGTGGGGGTCGTGCGCGACACGACCGCCGAGGTCACGCACACCGCTTTCGTGCTGGAGCTGGAGAAGCGGCGCGAGGTGCAGACGACCATCGTCGAGCGGACCACGAACGCGCTGTCGCGCGCGGTGACGGTGGACGACGTGACCGCCGCCCTGACCGGGCCCGGCGGGCTCGCCCGGCTCGGCGCGGAGGGGCTCGCGCTCGGCCTCGTCGAGAACGGCTCGCTCAACATGATCGCGCTCAGCGGCGAGTCCCTCGACGTCCTGAACGGCTTCCGCACCCGGCGGCTCGAACGGGGGCTGCCGCTGGCCGAGGCGGTCCTGACCGGCCGGCCGCGGTTCGTCTCCTCGTTCCAGTCGCTCGGACAGGACTTCCCCGAGCTGGCTCCGTACCTCTCGCGGCTACGGTTCCGGTCCGCCTGTTACCTGCCCCTGGTGGCGCAGGCCCGGTCGCTGGGCGGCATGGCGCTGTTCTACAGGGGCCATTCGTCCTTCAACGCCGACGAGCGGAACCTGGCGCTCGGTCTCGCGGCGATCGTCGCCCAGTCGCTCCAGCGGGCCATCCTCTTCGACGAGGAACGGGAGCTCGCCACCGGGCTGCAGGCGACGATGCTGCCGCGCCGGATCCCGGAGATCACCGGGGGCGAGATCGCCGTCCGCTACCACGCGGCGTGGAGCGGACGGCAGGTCGGCGGCGACTGGTACGACGTCATCCCGCTGCCCCGCGACCGGGTCGGGATCGTCGTCGGCGACGTCCAGGGCCACGACACGCACGCGGCCGCCATCATGGGGCAGTTGCGCATCGCGCTGCGGGCGTACGCGGGTGAGGGGCACGCCCCGTCGACGGTCCTCGCCCGGGCCTCGCGCTTCCTCGCCGAACTGGACACCAACCGCTTCGCGACCTGCACCTACGCGCAGGTGGACCTGGCGAGCGGCACGCTGCGCGCCGTACGGGCCGGGCATCTCGGGCCGCTGATCCGGCACACCGACGGCCGGGTGGGGCAGCCCAACCTGCAGGGCGGGCTTCCGCTCGGTCTGGCGACCGTGTTCGGGAACGAGGAGTTCCCGGAGACGCGGCTCGACCTCGTGCCCGGTGAGACGCTGGTGCTCTGCACGGACGGGCTCGTGGAGCAGCCCGGCTCCGACATCGAGGCGGGTCTCACGGCGCTCTCCGAGGCGATCAGCAGCGGCCCCCCGCAGGCCGAGGCGCTCGCCGACCACCTCTCCGAGCAGCTCTGGGAGCGATGGGGTTCGGGCGACGACGTGGCCCTGCTCGTGCTGCGGCGCAGCCCCGACCCGGGCACGCCGCGGGCTCCGCGCATCCACCAGTACATCCACCAGGCCGACCCGCAGGGGCTCTCGGACGCGCGGGCGGCCGTCGGGCAGGCGCTGCGGGACTGGGGTCTTCCGGAACTGGCCGACGACGCCGAGCTGTTGACGGGCGAGCTGCTGGTGAACGTGCTGCTGCACACCGAGGGCGGCGCGGTACTGACCCTGGAGGTGCTGCCCGAGCCCGTGCGGCGGGTACGGCTTTCGGTGCAGGACCGGTCGAGCGCCTGGCCCCGGCGGCGTACCCCCGGCGAGGCGGCCACCTCGGGGCGCGGACTGCTGCTGCTCGACGCGCTGTCGTCCCGGTGGGGCGTCGAGCCGCGCGGCGAGGGCAAGGCCGTGTGGTGCGAGATCGAACCCACCCCGATGACGGCGGACTCCGCGCCGGGCGGCGGGTGAGAGTCGGCCGGGCGGAGGGTGTGAGCCGGCCGGACTCGGTGACGGTCGGCAGGGGTCAGTGAGCGTCGGCAGAGTCGGTGGGAGGCGATAGGTGTCGGTAAGGAGGACTCCATGGATCCCGTGGCCGCCCTGAACCGGATCGCGTTCCTGCTGGAGCGGGCACAGGCGCCGGGGTACCGGGCGCGGGCGTTCCGCACGGCCTCCGCCGTGGTCGCGGACCTGCCGGAGGGCGAGGCGGCCCGGCGTGCGGCGGCCGGGACCCTGGAGGCGGTGAAGGGGCTCGGACCGAAGACGGCGGCGGTGGTGCGCGAGGCCCTGGAGGGCCGGGTGCCGGAGTACCTGGCCCGCCTCGAAGCGGAGCTCGAGGAGTCTCTACGGACCTCGGCGCCCGCGGACGGCGCCGGCGCGGCGCTCCGGGCGGCCCTGCGCGGCGACTGCCACCTCCACTCGGACTGGTCCGACGGCGGCGCCACGATCGAGGCCATGGGCCGTGCGGCGGCGGGGCTCGGGCACGAGTGGGCCGTCCTGACGGACCACTCGCCCCGGCTCACGGTGGCGCGAGGGCTCTCGCCGGAGCGGCTGCGCGAGCAACTGGACGTGGTGCGGCGGCTGAACGAGGAGTGGGCACCCTTCCGGCTGCTCACCGGGATCGAGTGCGACATCCTGGAGGACGGCTCGCTCGACCAGGAGCCCGAACTGCTCGACCGGCTCGACGTGGTGGTCGCCTCGGTGCACTCGAAGCTGCGGATGGACGCGCCGGCGATGACCCGCCGGCTCGAACGGGCCGTCCGTGACCCGCTGGTGGACGTGCTCGGACACTGCACGGGACGGCTGGTGGCGGGCGGGCGGCTGCGGCCCGCGTCGGAGTTCGACGCGGAGAGGGTCTTCGCGGCCTGCGCCGCGGCGGGGACGGCGGTGGAGATCAACAGCCGCCCGGAGCGCCTCGATCCGCCGCGCGAGCTGTTGCGGAGGGTGGTGGAGGCGGGGGCGTACGTCGCGATCGACACGGACGCGCACGCGCCGGGGCAGCTGGAGTGGCAGATCCTCGGCTGCGCACGGGCCGAGGAGTGCGGCGTACCGGAGGAGCGGGTGGTCAACACCTGGTCGGCGGAGCGGCTGTTGGAGTGGACGCGGGGCTGAGGGGCCGCCCGCGCCGAGCGGGTACGGGCGGGTGGAGGGCGGGCGCTGGTCACGCATGTGCGACGGCTCTGGTCAGGCGCGGGGCACTGGCACTGGCACTGGTCAGGCGCGGGGCTCTGGCTCTGGCACTGGTCAGGCGCGGGGCTCTGGCGCCGGCACTGGTCAGGCACGCGGCCCCGGCGCTTGTCAGGCGCGTTGCCAGACCGTGGTCGCGTTGCAGAACTCGCGGATGCCGTGGCCGGCGAGCTCGCGGCCGTAGCCGGAGCGCTTGATCCCGCCGAAGGGGAGCGCGGGGTGCGAGGCCGTCATGCCGTTGACGAAGACCCCGCCGGCCTCCAGGTCACGGACGAAGAAGGCGATGTCCTCGTCCTTGCGGGTCCAGACGTTCGAACTGAGTCCGAACGGGGAGTCGTTGGCGACGGTCACGGCCTCCTCGATGTCACTGACCGGGTAGACGGTGGCGACCGGGCCGAACGTCTCCTCCAGGTGGATCCGCATCGCGGGGGTGATCCCGGTGATCACGGTCGGCCGGTAGTACCAGCCGTGCCGGAGTCCGTCCGCCTCGGGGCGGCGGCCGCCGCAGAGGACGGTCGCGCCCTTGCCTACGGCGTCGTCGACGAGGACCTCCAGGTCGGCGCGGCCCTGCTCGGTGGCAAGGGGCCCGACGTCGGTGGACTCGTCGAGGGGGTCGCCCACGGTGAGGGCGTTCATGGCGGCGGTGAAGCGCTCGACGAAGTCGTCGTACACGTCATGGTGGACGATGAACCGCTTGGCGGCGATGCACGACTGGCCGTTGTTCTGCACGCGCGCCGTGACGGCGGTCTTCACCGCCCGCACGATGTCGGCGGACGGCATGACGATGAACGGGTCACTGCCGCCCAGCTCCAGGACGGTCTTCTTGACCTCGTCGCCCGCGACGGCGGCGACGGCCCGGCCGGCGGGCTCGCTGCCCGTGAGGGTGGCGGCCACGACGCGGGGGTCCCGCAGGACGGCCTCGACGTCGCGGGAGCCGATGAGCAGCGTCTGGAAACAGCCGTCCGGGTAACCGGCGCGCCGGAACAGGTCTCCGAGGTACAGCGCGGTCCTCGGCACGTTCGAGGCGTGCTTGAGGAGGCCGGTGTTGCCCGCCATCAGCGCGGGCGCGGCGAAGCGGATCACCTGCCAGAGCGGGAAGTTCCACGGCATGACGGCGAGGATCGGGCCGAGGGGCCGGTAGTGGACGCGGGCCAGGTCCGCGCCGGAGTCCTGGACGTCGCTCTCGGCGGGATGCTCGTCGGCGAGCAGCTCCTCGGCGTTCCGGGCGTACCAGCGCATGGCCTTGGCGCACTTGGCGGCCTCGGCGCGGGCGGCGGCGATCGGCTTGCCCATCTCGACCGTCATGGTGCGGGCGATGTCCTCGCCGTCCTCGTCGAGGAGGGTGGCGGCGGCCCGCATCAGGCGGGAGCGCTCGGCGAAGGTCGTGGTGCGGTACTGGCGGTACGCCTCGTGCGCGGCGGCGATGCGCCGCTCCACCTCGTCGGGCCCGTGGGCCTCGTAGGTGCGCAGCGTCTCGCCCGTCGCGGGGTTCACCGTGGCGATGCCCATGACGTGTCTCCTCCTGCCATCGGCCCCCACCGGCAACCTCCCGCGCCGGGCGCGGCGGCGCAACAGGGGCGGGGCGGTGGGGTGACGGCCGTCGGGGAGTCGTCAGGCGGTGAGCCAGGCCAGCGCGCCGGAGAGGTGTGCGCGGAAGACCGGGGCGTCGTACGCCTCCGAGGAGTGCCCGAGCGCGGTGAAGAAGACGCGCCCCCGGTCCACCTCCCGGCACCAGACCAGCGGATGGTCGTCGCCGAGTGTGCCGCCGCGGTACGAGGACTCGTCGGCCCGCGCGAGGACCCGTACGCCCGTCCCTCGCGGGTTGGCCGTGAAGTTGTACCACTCGTCGGTCCAGGCCCAGCGGCCCGGGAGCGGAGCCGTCGCCGGGTGGTCGGGGTCCTCGACGAGCACGGTGCCCGGCTGGATCTCCGGATGACCGTCGAAGCGGGTGCCGAGGAGCTCTCCGTAGAAGGGCCAGTCCGGCTCGGCGTTGGCCGCGGCGTGGACGACGAGGAGCGCGCCGCCGCCCCGGAGGTACGCCTCGAAGGCGGCGCGCCCCTCGGGCGTGAGGACGGTGCCGGTGGTGGAGAGCAGCACGACGGCGGCACACACGGCGAGCCGCCCGGGGGTGAAGGCCCCCGGGTCGTCGGTGACCTCGGCCTTCCATCCCTGCTCGTGGGCGATCCCTGCGAGGGCGGCGGCCCCGGCGGGGATCGAGTCGTGGCGGTACCCGGCGGTGCGGGTGTAGATCAGCACGTCGGTGGTGGGCACGCGGTGGACTCCAGGAGGTGAGGGGATGGCGGCGGACGGGAACGGTGAGGCGGTGAACCTCACGGCACAGCCAGCAGAAAGCGCTTTCCTACCGCCCCACCCTGACCGTAGCCAGCGAAAACCCCAGGCCGCAAGCCCCACCTTCCGGCACACTCCCCCCATGACGCCCCTCCACGAGCACGCCCGCCGGGCCCTCGCCCATGTCACCGAGCGTTCCACGGGCGATCCGCTCACCCCCGACCTGCGGGTCACACTCAACTTCCACCCGCACTTCCTCGACCGGCTCGCGGTCGACGGCGTCTACCGCTCCCAGTTCACCACCGGCACCAGCAACGGCGGGCTCACCGCCCGGCCCGGCGGGGACCGCCTGCGCTGGGAGAGCCGGATCTTCGGCGGGGCGTACGACGCGGCGCCGGCACACGCGCGGCCGGTCTACGGCGCCCTGGACTTCCGCCGCCGGCCCTTCGGCGCCGCCCCCCGCTTCGGCTCGGCCCATCTGCGGCTGACGGCGGCCGCCCTGGAGCGGGCGTCCTTCTGCTATCCGGACAGCTTCCTTGAGCCCGCGGACTTCGGCGTCGCCTCCCGGATGCGCCTGATCGCCCTCGCCGAGGCCGACGGAAAAGACCCCCTCGACGACTACGTCGAGGCCCAGATCCACGGCCCCGTGGTGATCGGGCGCGACGTGGAGGCACTGGTCCTGGACCCGAGCCACCGGGGCACGGAGGTCGAGGCGGCGGCCCGACGGCTGCCATGCGCCGTCGAGTGGCACGGCGGGTTCCGGCTCTCCGTCGAGGAGTTGCGACGGCATCCCGGATTCCGGGGCCCGGAGTACGTCGAACTGGGCGCCCGGATCGCCGTCGACGGGGCCCTCGACCCCCGGGTCGTCCAGGAGGCGGCCGGGTCCGGGGAGCACGACCTCCAGGACGTGAAGAAGGTCTGGCACTACCTGGCCCGGTTCGGGGCGCCGGCCCGCTGAGCGCGAGGGGCAGCCCTTCCCGCGTCGGCGGGCGTCGATCCGTTGTCGTATCGGATACATCTCTGTATCTTTTGGCGCGCCGCGCCCCACCCCCTCACCGAGGAGCCGTCATGAGCACCGTGCCGCCCGCGCTCGCCGCCGCCGTCGGGCCGTTGCCCGACGGGGTCGTCCTGCCGTTGCCGCCCACCTTCGACACCGTCGAGGAGGAGCGTCGTCACCGGAAGGAACAGCTCGCCGCCGGCTTCCGGATCTTCGGCCGGTTCGGGTTCTCCGAGGGGGTCGCGGGGCACATCACGGTCCGCGACCCCGGCGACCCGAACGCCTTCTGGGTCAACCCCTTCGGGATGAGCTTCAGCCAGATCAAGGCCTCCGACCTGATCCTGGTGGACCACGAGGGGACCGTCCTCGAAGGGCGCAGGCCCGTGAACCGGGCCGCCTTCGTCATCCACTCGCGCGTCCACGCCGCCCGGCCCGACGCGGTCGCCGCAGCGCACTCGCACTCCCTGCACGGCAAGGCGTTCTCCAGCCTCGGCATCCCGCTCGACCCGATCACTCAGGACGCCTGCGCCTTCTTCGAGGACCACGGGATCTACGACGACTACCGGGGCGTCGTGAACGAGACCGAGGAGGGCGAGCGGGTCGCCAAGGCCCTGGGCGGGCACAAGGCCGTCATCCTCAAGAACCACGGGCTCCTGACGGTCGGTCACTCCGTCGCCGAGGCCGTGTGGTGGTTCGTCACGATGGAGCGGTCCTGCCAGGCGCAGCTCCTCGCGATGGCCGCGGGCACCCCGCAGCTGATCGACCGGGAGACGGCCCTCCTCACCCGCGGCCAGGTCGGAGGCCACCTCGCGGGCTGGTTCCAGGCGCGCCCCCTGTGGGATCAGATCACCGCGTCCGACCCCGACCTCTTCGACTGACCCTCGGCATCGGGGAGTTCCCGGGTCGACACCTCCAGGAGCGGGGCCAGGAACTCCCGTTCGAGGCTCCCGAGCGGCAGCGCCGCCGGTTCGACGTAGCTCTGCGCCAGCCCGCCCTCGCGCAGGGCGACGATGAGCCGGGCGAACCGGTCGGCGTCCACCGTCAGTTCACGCCCGGCTCTGCGCAGGACGTGCGTGAGGCCGCGGGCGATCTCGGCGCGCAGCCGCTCGTCGTGGCGGGCCAGTACCCAGGCGGCCTGCGGGTCGCGGATCGCGTGCAGGGTGAACTCGGTGGTGACCAGGTACCAGTCCCGCTCGTCGGGCTCGATGCGGGCGGCGAGCTCCGCGAGCCGCGTCAGCGTGTACTCCTCGGCCGTCAGCGCGTCGATCGCCTCGGCGAGCCGCCGCACGGTTCGCTCGCTGTGTTCGTCGAAGAGGGCGAGGAAGAGCTCCTCCTTGCCGGCGAAGTTCGAGTAGTACGCGCCCCGCGTGTACCCCGCGCGCTCACAGATCTGCTCGATCGTCGACGCGTGGAAACCGTGCTCGGCGAACGTCTCCAGCGCGGCTTTCAGGAGCGCCGCGCGGGTGCGGGGCCGTCGCCTGGTGACACCTTTCGGCACGGGTGGGTCTCCTTCGTCGGGCGCCGCGTCGCGGCGGAGGCGCCCACCCTACCGGCGCCTTCTTCCCGGGCACGGATCAGCACCGGCGGATAGGATTCACGCATGGGACAGCGGCCCGTCGTGCCCGCCGCGCCCGCCCTGGTCCTCGAGATCGACGGGGACGCGACGCTCATGAACCCGAGCCGCGTCTATCGCATCGGGCGCGACCCCACCAGCGACATCGTGCTCTCGGACGCCCGGGCGTCCTGGCACCACGCACTGCTCCGCGCCGTCACCGGTCACTGGGACCTGACGGACGAGGGCAGCACGAACGGGACCTTCGCCGACGGCCTGCGGGTGGCGGGGTCGCGGGAGGTCGGCCCCGGGACGGTCGTACGGTTCGGGCATCCGGAGGACGGCCCGCGCGCGGTGCTCTCGACCGCGCCCGCGGCCCACCCACCGGCGCCGGAGCCACCGGCCGCCGTGCCGGAGCCAGAGCCAGAGCCGGATCCGGTACCCCCGCCCCTTCCCCCGCCGACGCCTCCGCCGGCCGCGCCATCGGTCGCCCCACCGGCCGCCGAGCCGCAGCCCGTGCCCCCGCCCGCTCCCGAGCCGTCGTGGCCCGAGCCGTCATGGCCCGAGCCGCCGGCGCCGGAGTCCGTGACCCCGAAGCTCGTGGCGCCGGAGCCCCCCACCCCCGTACGCCCCGCCGTGCCGGTCCACCCCGAGGGCCCGCTTCGCCCCTCCTCCGTCTCGTATCCCGCCGCCACCGGCACCTTCCGGCAGCCGACGTCCGTGCGGCCGCTGCCCGCCCACAGCATCCGGATCGGCCGCGCCCCCGACAACGACGTCGTCGTCCCCGACCTGATCGTCTCCCGCCGCCACGCGGAGCTGCGCGCCGCCGCTGACGGCACCTACTGGATCCACGACCTCGGCAGTCACAACGGCACCTTCCTCAACGGCCGTCCCGTCGTCGACGCACGCGTGACGGCGGACGACATCGTCGGCATCGGCCGCTGCGCGTTCTGCCTGATCGGCGGGCAGCTCGTCGAGTTCACCGACACCGGCGAGATCTCCCTCGACGTGCAGGAACTCGCCGTCACCGTCGACCACGGGCGCAAGACCCTCCTCGACCAGGTGTCGTTCCCGGTCGGCCAGAAGTCCCTGCTCGCCGTCGTCGGGCCGTCCGGCGCCGGGAAGTCGACGCTCCTGGGCGCGCTGACCGGCCAGCGCCCCGCCGACCGGGGCACGGTCCTCTACGACGGCCGCGACCTGTACCGGGACTACGCGGAGCTGCGCCAGCGCATCGGTCTCGTCCCGCAGGACGACATCCTGCACCTGCAGCTCACCGTCCGGCGGGCCCTCGGTTACGCCGCCGAGCTGCGCTTCCCCGAGGACACCGCGCCCGCCGAGCGGCGGGCCCGGGTGGACGAGGTGATCCGCGAGCTCGGTCTCGCGGAGCGGGCGGAACAACCCATCCACAGCCTCTCCGGCGGCCAGCGCAAGCGGGTGAGCGTCGCCCTCGAACTGCTCACGAAGCCCTCGCTGCTCTTCCTCGACGAGCCGACCTCCGGCCTCGACCCGGGGATGGACCGGTCCGTGATGCACATGCTGCGCGGGCTCGCGGACGACGGGCGCACGGTCGTCGTCGTCACCCACAGCGTCCTCAGCCTCGACGTCTGCGACCGGCTGCTCGTCCTCGCCCCCGGTGGCCGGGTGGCCTACTACGGACCGCCCGCCGACACCCTCGACTTCTTCGGTTACGAGCAGTGGCCGGAGGCCTTCGAGGCCTTCGAGAACGAGCGGGACCGCGACTGGGCGGAGCAGTACCGGTCCTCCCGCTTCCACAGCCGGTACGTCACGGAGGCGACGGCGCGGCCCGTCCTGCCCGGAACGGGCCCCGACGGAACCGTACGGGCCGTGGAACCGGCTCCGCCTCCGAAGGCGCAGAGCTGGGGCTCGCAGCTGCGGACGCTGGTGCGCCGGTACGCCGCGGCGCTCTCAGCCGACCGCACCTTCCTCGCCATCATGATCGCGCTGCCGTTCGTGATGGGCGCGATGGCCCGTGCCCTCTCCGAGGGCGAGCTCAACCCCGAGTCGACCCTGAACGTCCTGCTCATCCTCTGTGTCGGCGGCGTCCTCACGGGTGCGGCGAACGCCGTGCGCGAGCTGGTCAAGGAACGCACGATCTACCGGCGCGAGAGAGCCGTCGGCCTGTCCCGCTCCGCCTATCTCGCCTCCAAGGTGGTGGTCCTCGGCCTGATCACGGTCGTGCAGGCGGTGGTCCTGACGCTCGTGGCGCTGATCGGCGTACCGCTGAACGTGCCCGGCGGCAAGGGCGTCCTGCTGCCCCCGCTCGTGGAGATCACACTCGCCGTCGCGCTCCTCTCCTTCACCGCGATGATGCTCGGACTGCTCGTGTCGGCGGTGGTGCGCAAGGAGGAGGTGACGATGCCGCTGCTCGTCCTCCTCGCCATCGTGCAGGTGGTGTTCTGCGGAGCCCTCCTCACCGTGCGTGGTACGCCCGTCCTGTCGCAGCTGGCCTGGCTGGTGCCCTCGCGCTGGGCGTTCGCCGCGATGGGAGCGACGATCGACATCGGGACGGTCGCGCCGAGCGAGAAGACCGACGATCCGCTGATGCGGCACACGGCGGAAGCCTGGCTGTTCGACATGGGCATGATGGTGGTGCTCTGTCTCGCCCTCGGTCTGGTCGTGGCGCGGCTGCTGCGCCGCCACGAACCGGTCGTGATGCGGAGGTAGGCCTGTGAGCGTCCCCGTTCCCGAGTACGTGCCGGAGTACGTGCCGGACTTCCGGCCCACCCACGTCGTCCCGCGCGACGGCCTCTCCGCCTGGGAGGCCCCTGATCCGGGGCTGCCGACGGCGTCGCTCGACGCGTTCCTGCCGGTACGGCTGACGGAGCGGGCCGGGGACTGGGGGCGGGTGATGTGCTCCAACGGCTGGTCGGCGTGGGTCGACGCGCGGCTGCTCGTCACCGTCCCGGACGATCCTCCGGCGGCGGGTCGGCCACTCTCCCGGACGGCCGATCCCCGCCCCCTGATCACCCGCGCCGAGGACGCGCTGGGCCGGTACCGGCGGGCCGCCGAGGAGCTGGGCGCGGGCCGCTGCGACGGCGAGGCCTTCCGGCTGCGGACGCGGGGCCTGCGGGTGGGGATGGTCGTCGACGGCGAGTCGGTGTGGCTGTACGACGCGGAGCACGAGCGGTGGGTCTACTGCGACGGCTTGGGGCTGAGTACGTACGCGGCCTCCGGGGCCCCGTCGGCCACCGGGGCCCCGGTACCCGAGCCGGAACGGTCGGACGGGGCGGACAGGGTGGACGGGGCAGACGGGGCGGACGGGGCGGACGAGACCGCCGTGGTCGCGAAGTCCCCCGCACCGGCCGCGTACGAGCCGACCCAGGTCGTGCCCCAGGTCGACCCAACGGCGGCCGCCGGGCCGCCGCCGACGCAGGTCGTGTCGCGGCCGCCCGGCACGGCGGGTGAGGTCTGATGGCCGGCGCCGGGGCACCGGACGAGGACCTTCCGGCGGGCCGGCCCTCCGGGCTCCTCGGCAAGGAGATCGCGGGCTACCGCGTGGAGAACGAGATCGGCCGCGGGGGCATGGCCGTCGTCTACCGGGCGCGCGACCTGCGCCTGGGCCGGACGGTCGCGCTGAAGCTCCTCGCCCCGGAGCTGGCCCGCAACGACACCTTCCGCAAACGCTTCGCGCACGAGTCGCGGGTCGCCGCCTCGATCGACCACCCCCACATCGTGCCGGTCTTCGACGCCGGTGAGACGGAGGGGGTCCTGTACATCGCGATGCGGTACGTGGCGGGTCAGGACCTGGTGGCCCTGCTCGACCGCGAGGGGCCGCTGTCGCCCCAGAAAGCGGGGCGGATCGCCGTACAGGTGGCCTCCGCCCTGGACGCGGCGCACGCGCACGACCTGGTGCACCGGGACGTGAAGCCCGGCAACATCCTGGTCGCCGAGGGCACCGACCGCGACCACCCCGAGCACGTCTACCTGACCGACTTCGGGCTGACGAAGAAGTCCCTCTCGCTGACCGGGTTCACGACGGTGGGTGAGTTCGTCGGCACGCTGGACTACGTGGCGCCGGAGCAGATCTCGGGAAAGCCGGTGGACGGCCGGTGCGACGTCTACAGCCTGGCGTGCGTGGTGTTCGAGACCCTGGTCGGCGCGCCGCCGTTCCGCCGCGACACGGACTGGGCGGTGCTCTGGGCGCAGCAGTACGATCCGCCGCCGCCGCTGTCCGAGGTGCGTCCGGGGCTGCCGGAGGCGGCGGACGCGGTCTTCGCGAGGGCGCTGGCGAAGTCTCCCGAGGAACGGTACGGGACGTGCCTGGAGTTCGTCGCGGAGCTCCGCTCGGCGCTGTCGGACACGGGCCCGGCCGGCCCGGTGGTGGCGACGGGCCCCCGGCCCCCCGGTCCGCCCCCGGCACCCCCCTCGTGGGCGCGTCCGGTCTTCCGGGAGCTGTAGCCCCGAGCCGTAGCCGTAGCCGTAGCCGTAGCCGTAGCTGTAGCTGTAGCTGTAGCTGTGACGCTAGCGGGACTTCCCCGGGCGGGGCAGCTCCCGGTCGACCTCGCCCTTGCGGTGGACCCGGGAGGCCAGCAGGCCGCCGAGGAAGCCGACGACCAGGCCCCAGAGCAGGGCGAAGCCGACCGTCTTCCAGACGTCAGGGCGCAGCAGCACCTCGCCGCCCAGCGATTCGAGGTCGCCGATGCCGAGGATCGAGAGGCCGAAGCGGGCCTCGACGAGGGTGAGCGGGGTGACGACCAGCATGGTCAGCGCGAAGGCGATGCCCAGGTGCAGGGAGTGCTGCCAGAGCCGTGTTCCGGCCGGGGAGCGGACCGCCGCCGCGAAGGCCGCGGCGAGCAGCAGGACGGCGGCGACGGGGAGCAGCCACCAGGCCCTCGCGTCCTGCGCGGCGAGTGAGGACAGGTCGACGGTGGACAGGTCCGTGCTTCCGCCGCCGTCGCGGAGGACGGCGTCGAGGATCTGGGGCATCGGGAGGCCGAACGGGCCCTCGACCTTGCCCTCCCAGGAGCCGCCGATGCCCACGCCGAGGGCGAGCCAGGTCACGTTGGGCAACCCGAGCAGGAGGACCGCGAGGGTCTCCGCCGCGTGTCCCTTCGTCGCCGCGACGACGATGCCGGCGACCAGGCCTATGGCCACGTACGCCAGGAGGAGCACGAGCATCGCGTGGGCGGCCGGCCGGACGGGCTCGTGGTAGCGGACGAGCCGGGGCGGCAGTGGGGTCCTGCGGGAGACCAGGAGGGCGATGGCGAGCACACCGAGGATCCACAGGAGCCCGTAGAAGAGGGTGGGGCCGACGTCGGTGCGGAAGCCGACGGTGGGGTCGGTGGCGGCGAGGAGGTCACCGAAGAGGTCCCCGAGGGAGTCCTGCGAGGTGTCCCCGCCGAGGGTGATCGGGAAGTCGTGCCGGGCGAGGGCGGAGAGGCCGGCGAGGGCGGCCAGCCAGAGGAGGACGGTGGTCGCGGCCCGGAGCAGGAGCTCGCGGGTGCCGGCCACCGCGTGATGGCGCAGGGGACGCAGGAAGCAGTAGCCCGTGACGAGCGCGCCCACGAGGGTGACGGTGAGGGGCATCGCGGTCAGTTCGGCCTGGGTTCCGGCGAGGGCTCCGGCGTCGCCGGAGAGGTCGACCTTGCCGCCGGAGGCCATGACGACGACCGCGGCGAGGACGGCGATGAAGCCGCCGGGGAGGTCTGCCGCACCGGCGGCCCAGAGGCCCAGCCCGGCGACGACGGCCATCGCCACGTACCCGGCGAACACCGCGACCAGGGCTTGCACGCCGACGCGGACGAGGAGCCCGGAACGCCCGGTCGGGGTCGTGGGGCTCGTGGAGGTGGAGAGCCGACTGCTCACCCTGCCCACGCTAGTCCGGGTGACGGCCGTCCGCTTGTGGACCGCTGTTCTTCCGTACGCGGACGGTGATCGGCCTTCCGTCTTCCGTACGCGGACGGCGAGGCGCCTTCCGTCTTCCGCACGCGGACGGTGATCGGCCTTCCGCGCACGAGTGGTGATCATCCGCGCACGGGTGGTAGCTCTCCGCTTGCGGAGGAGGGCCGTTCCGCGCACACAATGGGCGCGGAACGGAAGAAAGGGAAAAACGTGACTTCCCACCCGCCGTCCGGCCCCCCGTCAGGTCCCCCGTCGGTCCCGCCGTCAGGCCCGCCCTCCGGCCCCCTCTCGGGGCCGGCCACCCGTCCGGGGACCGCAGGTCCCCCACCGCCCCCTGGCCCGCCCTCCGGCGGCGGCCCGGGCGGCGGCGGCCCAGGCGGCGGCCCAGGCGGTGGAGGTTCCTCCGGTGGTGGTTCCACCGGAGGCGGCTCGTCCGCCGGGGGCGGTCCCTCCGGCCCCGGCGACGACGGGCCCGGCAAGGACGGCGGCCCCTGGTGGCGTTCCGTCCCGAAGGTCGCCTCGGTGACCGCCGTCCTGGTGGCGGGCGCGGCCCTGGCCGTCGTCCTCACCAGTCAGTCGGACGACAAGAAGGACACGACCGGATCCGGCGGCGGCGAGGTCTTCCTCCAGAACACCTCCGCGTCCGGCCCCGACCCCTTCACCCAGTCGACGGCCCGCACCGGCGGCGGCTCGGCCTCCCCCGCCTCGCTGCCTCCCCGTACGGCCTCGGCCGAAACGGGCACCCCCCAGGTGTCGGGCTCGACGCCCGGCCTCTACGGCGGCACCCAGTCGGTCGCGAGCTGCAACGTCGAGCAGCAGGTGCGTTTCCTCTCCGCCGAGCCCACCAAGAACGCGGCCTTCGCCTCGGTCCTGGGCATCAAGGCGGACCAAGTGCCCGGCTATCTCCGCTCCCTGACGCCGCTCCAGCTCCGGGCCGACACCCGGGTGACGAACCACGGCTTCCGGAGCGGCTCCGCCACCACGTACCAGGCGGTGCTCCAGACCGGGACCGCCGTACTGGTCGACGGCCGGGGCGTGCCCCGGGTGCGCTGCGCGTGCGGCAACCCGCTGACCGACCCGGTGGCGCAGAAGGCGCCGCAGACGACGGGCACGCCGTGGCAGGCGTACAACTCCTCCCAGGTCGTCGTCGTGGCGCCCTCGGTGACGGTCGTGAACGTCTTCGTCGTGTACGACCCCGAGAACGACGGCTGGTTCGCCCGGAAGCACGGCGACACGGGCCGGCACGACAAGCCCACCCCGCCGCCGCCCCCGCCCCCCACGCACTCGAAGACGCCGTCCGTGTCGCCGTCGACGTCGATCTCGACGTCCCCGTCGATCTCCCCGCTGTCGCCGGTGCCCTGTGTGACGGTGACGGGTACGGAGACGCCCACGCCGAGTGGTGGCGTCACCCCGTCGCCGTGCCCCTCGACGCTGTCGCCGACCCCGTCGACGTCGCCGCCGTCCTCGCCGCCGACGTCGCCGTCCGACTCGACGAGCCCGCCCGACGAGTCTCCGTCGACCGACACGTCACCGCCGGACGAGTCGCCGGGTCCTGAGTCCGGGCCGGCCCCGGACGGGTCCGCCGGGCTCGACGCCAGCCAGTCGGCGGCCTCACCGCCGCAGTCCCCGTCGTCGTCCGCGGCGCAGTCCCTGGCGAGGTCGCCTTCCGTGTCGGGGACGGCGTCGGTCTCGCCCTCCCTCCCGGCGCCCGGGCCGAAGGCGGCACCGATCCTGTGACCTCCCGGTCCGTCAGTCCCCGGCCTTCGGGCCGGGGACGCGCGGCCGGCGTCCCCCTTCGGGGATGACGAGGGGCGTACCGGCCACCGGGCAGGTGATGACGGTGGCCGGCAGGTCGAAGACGTCCCGTACGAGGTCGGGCGTCACGATCTCGCCGGGCGCCCCGGCCGCCACGACCCGGCCGTCGCGCATCGCGACGAGGTGGTCGGCGTACCGGCAGGCGAGGTTGAGCTCGTGCAGCACCATGACGACGGTGCGGCCGTCGGCGCGGTTGAGCTCGGCGACGAGTTCGAGGACGTCCACCTGGTGGGCGAGGTCGAGGTAGGTCGTGGGCTCGTCCAGGAGGAGGACGGGGGTGTCCTGGGCGAGGGCCATGGCGATCCAGACGCGTTGGCGCTGGCCTCCGGAGAGCTCGTCGAGGCCGCGTTCGGCGAGTTCGCCCGTGCCGGTGGCCTCCAAGGCCCGGTCGACGACGGCGTCGTCGGCGGAGGACCACTGCCGCCACCACCGCTGGTGCGGGGTGCGACCGCGGGCGACGAGGTCGCGGACGGTGATGCCGTCGGGCGCCGACGGGCTCTGCGGCAGCAGCGAGAGCTTGAGGGCCAGGTCGCGGGCGCCGAGCTCGGCGATGTCCTCGGAGCCGAGGTGGACGGTCCCGGCGGTGGGCTTGAGGAGCCGGGCGAGGGCGCGCAGCGCGGTGGACTTCCCGCAGGCGTTGGGGCCGACGAGGGCGGTGACGCGGCCGGCCGGGATGTCGAGGTCGAGGTTGTCGGCGACGGTCCGCTCGCCGTAGCCGAGGCGCAGTCCGGTGCCCTTGAGGGACGCTCCGGCGGTCGCGGTGGTGGTGGCGGTCATGTCAGCCTCCCTGCCCCGAGCGGTTGGCGCGGGTGAGTAGGAGCAGGAGATACGGGGCGCCGACGGCGCCGGTGATGATGCCGACGGGCAGTTCGACGGGTGAGAAGACGAGCCGCCCGGCGAGGTCGGCGAGGAGGAGCAGCGCGGCGCCGGTCAGTCCGCTGAGGACGAGCGGGATGCCGGCGGTGCCGGCGAGTCTGCGGGCGATCTGCGGGGCGCCGAGGGCGATGAAGGCGATCGGCCCGGCGGCCGCGGTGGCGAGCGCGGCGAGGCAGGTGGCGAGGACGAGGAGGCCGATCCTGGCCCGGTCGAGCGGGATGCCGAGGCCGCGCGCGGTGTCGTCGTCGAACTGCAGGAGCTGGTACGGCCTGGCCAGGGCGAGGGTGAGCGGTACGAGGACGAGGAGGGCGAGCCCGACCCAGCCGACGTGCTCGTAGCCGCGGCCGTTGAGGCTGCCGGTGAGCCAGACCATCGCGCGGGAGGCCTGGTCGATGTCGGCCTCGGCGAGCATCCAGCGGGTGACGGCGGCGAGGGCTCCGTTGGCGGCGATGCCGACGAGGACGAAGCGGTAGCCGGTGACGGTGCCGCCGCGGTAGGCGAGGAGGTAGATGACGGCGGCGGTGGTGAGGGCTCCGGCGAGCGCGCCGAAGGGGACGGCGCCGAAGCTGCCGGCGCCCGCGGCGGTGACGCCGCCGACGAGGATGGCGCCGACGGCGCCCGCGCCGGCTCCGGCGGAGATGCCGATGAGGTCGGGGCTGGCGAGGGCGTTGCGGGTGACGGCCTGGTAGACGGCGCCCGCGACGCCGAAGGCGGTGCCGACGAGCAGGGCGGTGAGGGCGCGGGGCAGCCGGAGTTCGTGGACGATCAGGTCGGCGTCGCCGGTGCCGGTGCCGAAGAGGGCGCCGAGCACGTCGGCGACGGGGATCGCGAACGTACCGAGGGAGACGGAGGCGACGAGGGCGGCGAAGGCCACGAGGGCGAGTCCGGCGGCGGTGAGGGCGATCCGGGGCCGCAACCGCACGCCGAGGGGGCCGAGTTCGAGGCGGATGCCGCGGCGCGCCGCCGTGGGTGCGGCGCCCATCGGGTGCGCGGTGGACCTGCCGCTCATCGGGTGTGCTCCTTGAGCTTGCCGCGCTTGACGAGGAAGGCCAGGAACGGGGCGCCGACCAGGGCGGTGACGACTCCCGCCTGGAGTTCTCCGGGGCGGACGACGACCCGGCCGACGACGTCGGCGCCCAGCATGAGGACCGCCCCGCCGAGTGCCGAACAGGGCACGAGGAGACGGGCGTCGGGGCCGGTGAAGGCGCGCACGACGTGCGGGACGACGAGTCCGACGAAGGTGACGAGTCCGCAGGCGGCGACGGCGGAGCCGGTGAGCAGGACGACGGCGAGGGCGCCGAGGGCCCGGGTGGCGGCGACCTTGGTGCCGAGGGTCGCGGCGAGGTCGTCGCCGAGGGCCAGGGCGTTGAGCCGGCCGCTCAGGGCGAGGGCGAGGAGCAGTCCGGCCGCGATGAACGGCAGGAGCTGCAGGCCGAGTTCGGCGTCGCGTCCGGCGAGGGAGCCGACGGCCCAGGAGCGGTACTGGTCGAGGGTGCGGACGTCGAGGAGGACCAGGGCGTTGGTGCCGGCTTCCAGGAGGACCGTCACCCCGGCTCCGGCGAGGGCCAGTTTGGCGGGGGTCGCGCCACCGTGGCCGCTGCCGCCGACCACGTACGCGAGGAGCCCGGCGAGCGCTCCCCCGGCGAAGGCGAACCAGACGTACTGGTAGGAGCTGGTGAGGCCGAACATGCCGATGCCGGCCGCGACGGCGAAGGCCGCTCCGGCACTGACGCCGATGAGTCCGGGGTCGCCCAGCGGGTTGCGCGTGACGTCCTGGGCGACGGCTCCCGCGGCGCCGAGCGCGAGTCCTGCGAGGAGTCCGAGCAGGGTCCGGGGCATGCGCAACTCGCTGACGACGACGGCGTCCCCGTCCGTCGAGCCGCCGAGGGCCGCCAGGACGTCCGTGAACGGCACGGACTTGGTGCCGATGGCGAGGGAGGCGACGAGGGCGAGCGCGAGAAGGGCGCCGAGCGCGAGCGGGACGAGCAGGGCAGCGCGCCGCGCGGGGGTGCGGCGGAGCGGCGGGGCCGGCGGGAGCGGGCCGGGCGGTGTGGCGGCGGACGCGGCCGAGGACTTCACAGGCACGCGGTTCAAGCTAAGGGACGCCTTACCTGATGTGCACGCCACCCCCCGTGTTCACGCGGTGGCGGTCTGCCGCTATTCTCACACAGGTCTTACCAAGGCAAGCCTTCCCTAAGTCATCTTTGACCGGGTGTCAGCACCGCTCGCTGTTCGCTGTTCGCTGTTCGCTGTTCGCTGTTCGATCGTGGAGGAACCCCGTGACCACCCTCAACCGGAGCCGCTGGTCCCAGCGGCTCGGCGTCATCGCCCTCGCGGCGGCCCTCACCGCCGGACTCACCGCGTGCGGCGGCGAGTCGGGCGGGAAGCCGGCCGGCTCCGCTTCCGCCGACGCGAAGGCCGAGGCGGGCTTCCCGCGCACGATCGAGCACGACAAGGGCAAGACCGAGCTCAAGGCCAAGCCGAAGCGGATCGTCGCCCTCGACAACAGCCTGGTCGAGGCCGTGGTGGCGCTCGACGGGACCCTGGTCGGCGGCATCGGCTCGTACCGCGACCAGAAGACCTTCCCGGCCTACCTCGGCGACGCCGTCAAGGACACCAAGGACGTCGGCCCGCTGGAGAGTCCGAACCTGGAGCAGATCGCGCTGCTCAAGCCGGACCTGATCGTCTCCGCGACCGTCCGCCACGACGAGCTGTACGCGAAGCTCAGCCAGATCGCGCCGACCGTCTTCGTCAAGACGACCGGTCCGACCTGGAAGGAGAACATCGGCCTGCTCGGCAAGGCGCTCGGCGCGGAGAAGTCGGCGACCGACCAGGTCACCGCCTACGAGACGCGCGCGAAGACGATCGGCGCCGCGGTCAACGCCAAGGCCGGCAAGCCCACCGCCTCCGTGGTCCGTTTCCTCGACGGCCCGACCCGCGTCTACCTGCCGAAGACCTTCAGCGGCATCATCCTGTCGGACATGGGCATCGCCCGGCCGGCCAACCAGCAGAACCCCGAAGAGTTCAACATCGAGATCAGCGAGGAGCAGATCGCCCAGGCCGACGCCGACGTGATCTTCTACACCACGAACTCGGGCGGCGAGGAGCGCAAGGCGAAGTTCCTGGCCAACCCCCTCTGGAAGCGGCTGAAGGCCGTGCAGAAGGGCGACGTCCACGAGGTGAAGGACGAGATCTGGATGACCGCGGTCTCCCTCCAGGGCGCACACCTGGTGCTCGACGACATGGCCCGCATCTTCAAGGTCGACCCGGCGAAGAGCTGACCCCGTCCGCGTACCTCCGTACCGGATCCGTCCGGTACGGAGGTACGCGCGTTTCCACGCGTCGGATCACGGTCACGCGGGCTCGTAGCCACGGGGGCGCGCCGCGCGGGCCACGGCGCCGCGGCCCGTGGTGGAGTGCGCTGCCTCGCCGCCCCCGATCGCCGCGCGCAGGCCGCGGAGCCAGGCTCCGATCGGCAGGGGCCGGGCCGCGGGCTCCTCGGCACGCTGCTGCCACATCCGCTCGTCGCGGTCGGTGAACTGTCCGGACATCGGTCGTCTCCCTTCCCGTGGAGGTGTGGCCACCAGGCCACTGAAAAGCACTCTGTACTCTTATTGGCCTGGACAGCAGAGCCAATAAGGAGTGATTGGCATGGCAGTGGCCCGTGTGGTCCACACAGCGGACCGGACCCTGACGGGCCGCCAGCTCGCGTCGCTCCTCACCCCGCCCCCCGAGGGCCGGTTCGGCTACCGGGAGCTCGCGCGGGCCGTCCGGGAGGCCCTGCTGGACGGCAGGGTCGCGCTGCGACTGCGGCTGCCGGCCGAGCGTGAGCTCGCGACGGTCCTCGAAGTGAGCCGGACGACCGTGACCGGGGCGTACGACCTGCTGCGGGAGAGCGGTTACGCGCACAGCCGCCGGGGCGCCGGCACCTGGACCGCGCTGCCGGACGGCCAGACGACGACCCCGCTCGGTGCCTTCCAGGACGACGCCGGGGCGACCATCGACCTCGCGCTCGCCGCGCCGCAGGCCCCGGCGGACGAGCTCGCCGCCGCGCTGACGGCCGCCGCCGCCGAACTGCCCCGCTACGCCGGTACGCAGGGCTACCACCCGTACGGACTGCCCGTGCTGCGCGCCGCGATCGCCGAGCGGTACACGGCCCGGGGCCTGCCGACGCTGCCCGAGCAGATCCTCGTCACCACCGGCGCGCAGCAGGCGCTGTCGCTCGTCCTGACGCTGCTCGGCAGGACCGGCGACCGGGTGCTGGCCGAGAACCCCTCGTACACGAACGCCCTCGACGCGATGCGTGGGCGCATGCTCCGCATCACGCCCGTGCCGGTGACCGAGGCCGGCTGGGACACCGGGCTCGTCGACGCCGCGCTCCGGCAGACCGCTCCTCGTCTGGCCTATCTGATCCCCGACTTCCACAATCCGACCGGGCACGTGATGCCGCAGGAGCAGCGCCGGGAGCTGGCGCGGGCCGCGCGCGCCACCGGGACCTGGCTCGTGGCGGACGAGACGCTCACCGACATCGCCCTGGACGTGCCCGTTCCGGTGCCCTTCGCCGCGGCGGCCGGCGGGGGTGACGGCGAGCAGATCGTCTCCGTCGGCTCCCTGAGCAAGAGTTGCTGGGGCGGGCTGCGGGTCGGCTGGGTGCGGGCCGCTTCGCGGGTGGTGAACGAGCTGGCGCGGGTCCGGATCACCGCCGACCTGTCGGGTTCCGTCCTGGACCAGCTGGTCGCGGTGGAGCTGATGGACCGGCTCGACACGATCCTGCCGCAGCGTGTCGAGGAGCTGCGGCGCCGGCGGGACGCGCTGACCGCGGCCCTGGCCCGGCACGTGCCCGAGTGGCGCTGGACGGTGCCGCCCGGCGGGATGTGCCTCTGGATCGACCTGGGCCGCCCGGTCGCCTCCTCCCTCGCGGCCCGCGCCCTGCGACACGGGGTGCGGGTGGAGGGCGGCGCCCGCTTCGGTGTGGACCCGGGCACGCACGAGCACCGGCTGCGGATCCCGTACACGCTGCCGGAGGACGTGTACGAGCCGGCGGCGGAGCGGCTCGCGGCGGCCCTCGACGGGGCTCCGGGGCACTTCGCCGGCGCGGCCCTGCCGGACTGGGTGGCCTGAGCCGCCTCGGGGGCGCTAACCGGCTCGGGGGCGTGAGCCGACTCGCAAGCGTGAGCCGGGAAATTCGGGTGCCCGCCCGGGGCGATCCGTGTACGGTCCAACGAGTGGAACCATTGACCGACAAAGAGATCCGCTCGTCCTTCGTGAACTGCACGAAGGGTGAGGCGGCACGACTCAAGCTACCGCTGGACTTCGCCGAACTCCCCTGGCACGACCTGGACTTCCTCGGCTGGGTCGACCCCGGTGCGCCGCTGCGCGCGCACCTGATCGTCCCCCGCGAGGACGGCCCGGTCGGAGTGACCCTGCGGGTTCCGGCCATCGGCCGGACGAGCGCCGTGAAGTCGAGCATGTGCCAGGTCTGTCTGACCGGGCACGCCTCCTCGGGCGTCACGCTGCTGGTGGCGCCGCTCGCCGGGAGCCGCGGCCGCGAGGGGAACACGGTCGGCATCTACCTCTGCGCCGACCTCGCCTGCTCCCTGTACGTCCGGGGCAGGCGGGAGCCGAAGCTGCGCGGACAGCGGCACGAGGAGTCGCTCGGTGTCGAGGAGCGGATCGCCCGTACGACGGCCAATCTCGACGCCTTCGTCAACCGGGTGACGGCGGGCTGACCAGGGTCCGCCCGCCGTCGTCGAGCAGGTCCTCCGCTCAGCGGAAGGCCTGCTCGCCCGTGAGCGCCTTGCCGATGACGAGCGAGTGGACCTCGCTCGTCCCCTCGTAGGTGAGCACCGACTCCAGGTTGTTGGCGTGGCGCAGCACGGGGTACTCCAGGGTGATGCCGTTGGCGCCGAGGATCGTGCGGCACTCGCGGGCGATCGCGATCGCCTCCCGTACGTTGTTCAGCTTGCCCACGCTGATCTGTTCGGCGGTGAGCGTGCTCGCGTCCTTGAGGCGGCCGAGGTGGAGGGCGAGCAGCATGCCCTTGCCGAGTTCGACGGACATGTCGGCGAGCTTCTGCTGGGTGAGCTGGTACGAGGCGAGCGAGCGGTCGAAGACGGTCCGGTCGCGGGCGTAGGAGATCGCCGTCTCCAGGCAGTCGCGGGCGGCGCCGAGGGCGCCGAAGACGATGCCGAACCGGGCCTCGTTGAGGCAACCGAGCGGGCCGGAGAGGCCGCGGGCCCCGGGCAGCATCGCGTCGGCCGGGAGGCGGACGTCCTCCAGGACCAGTTCGCTGGTGACGCTGGCCCGCAGCGACAGCTTCATCTTGATCTCGGGCGCGCTGAAGCCGGGGGTGCCCGCCGGGACGAGGAAGCCGCGGACGCCGTCCTCGGTCCGGGCCCAGACGACGGCGACGTCGGCCACGGAGCCGTTGGTGATCCACATCTTGGTGCCGTTGAGCACCCAGTCCGAGCCGTCGCGCTTGGCGTTGGTCCGCATCGCCCCGGGGTCGGAGCCCGCGTCGGGCTCGGTGAGGCCGAAGCAGCCGATGTACTCGCCCGCCGCCATCTTCGGCAGCCAGCGCTGCTTCTGCTCCTCGGAGCCGTGCTTCCAGATCGCGTACATGGCGAGGGAGCCCTGGACGGAGACGAGGGAGCGCAGGCCGGAGTCGACGGCCTCCAGTTCCAGACAGGCGAGTCCGTACGCGACGGAGTTGGTGCCCGCGCAGCCGTACCCCTCCAGGTGCATGCCGAGCACGCCGAGTCCGCCGAGGGTACGGGCGAGCTCCCGGGCCGGGATCTCGCCCTTCTCGAACCAGCCGGCGACGTGCGGCCGCAGCTCGCGGTCGGCGGCGGCGCGGACGGTCCGGCGGATCTCACGCTCCTCGTCGGTGAGGAGTCCGTCGATGGCGAGCAGGTCGAAGGGGTGGACGGGGGTGGACGGCGACTTCACGGACGGCCTCCTGGCGACTGGCGACTGGCGACTGTGGCAACTCGGCGAGCCGAAGCGTAGCGCCAGATCGGATATTGGATCCAGTATGGAAAATCCGATCGTCGAGCCGTACTGTCCGACGACGGGATCCGATGGCCGGCATCGCCAGCGAGGGAGAGCGGAATGTGCGCAGATCGACCGGGCACACCGGACACTTCGGCCGCGCCGGACGTGCCGGACTCGCCGGATGTGCCGGGCGTGCCGGCGGCGGGCGCACTGGCCGGGATCGTCGTCGCCGACTTCGGCCGGGTGCTCGCAGGGCCGTACATGACGATGCTCCTCGCCGACCTGGGCGCGGACGTCATCAAGATCGAGCGACCCGGTTCGGGTGACGACACGCGGGCCTGGGGTCCGCCGTTCGCCGGCGGCGAGGCGACCTACTTCCTCGGGGTGAACCGGAACAAGCGCTCCGTCTCCCTCGATCTCACGGACCCCGCCGACCTGGCGACGGCCCGCGAGATCGTCGACCGCGCGGACGTCCTGGTGGAGAACTTCCGCCCGGGCACGATGGAGAAGCTCGGCCTCGGATACGAGGACGTGCGCGTGGGCAATCCGGGGCTCGTCTACTGCTCGGTGACCGGCTTCGGCACCGCCGAAGGGGCCCATCTGCCCGGCTACGACCTGCTCGTCCAGGCCATGGGCGGACTCATGAGCGTGACGGGCGAACCGGACGGTCAGGGTACGAAGGCGGGGGTCGCGCTCGTCGACGTCATCACCGGCCTGCACGCGGGCCTCGGGGTGCTCGCGGCGCTCCGGCACCGCGAGCGCACCGGCGAGGGCCAGCGCGTCGAGGTCTCCCTGCTCACCTCGCTGCTGTCGGCGCTCACCAACCAGGCCGCCGCGCACCTCGGGGCCGGGGTCGTCCCGCGCGCGATGGGCAACAGGCACCCCAGCATCGCCCCGTACGAGGTCTTCGAGGCGCTGGACAGGCCGCTGGTCCTCGCCGTCGGCACCGACCGGCAGTTCCGCACCCTGTGCGAACGGCTCGGCCGGCCCGAACTCGCCGACGACCCGCGCTTCGCGACCAACACGGCCCGGGTCGCCCACCGCGAGGAGCTGGTCCCCGCGCTGGCCGGGCCGCTCGCCACCCGTACCGCCGACGGCTGGTTCGAGGAGCTCACCGCCGCCGGGGTGCCCTGCGGCCCCATCAACGACCTGGCCGCCGCCTTCGACCTCGCCGACCGGCTGGGACTCGCCCCGCGCGTCCCGGAGTCCGAGGCCGGCCCCGGCCAGGTCGTCAACCCGATCCGGCTCGACGCCACCCCGCCCTCGTACCGCAGCGCTCCCCCGCGCCTGGGCGAGCACACCGACGGCCTGCTCGCCGCGCTGGGACGGCCCGCGCGCACACCGTGATCCATAGGAAGATGGTGGTCGGAAAGACGGTCGTCACCGGCGGCGGGACCCGTCGGTGGACGACGCGAGGAACGGAAGGCGACAGGCGATGAGCAGCGCGGTGCAGAAACGGCGGCCGCAGACCGCCCAGCAGTTCGTCCTCGAGGAACTGCGGCGCGCCATCACCAGCGGGGAGCTCAAGCCCGGCGACCAGATCCGCCAGGACGCGCTCGCGGCGCGGCTCGACGTGAGCCGGGTGCCGCTGCGGGAGGCGCTGCAGTCCCTGCAGGCCGAGGGGCTCGTCGTGCACCACATACACCGCGGGTACTTCGTCGCGGAGCTCTCCCTCGCCGACCTGGAGGAGATCTACCGGATCCGGGAGCTCCTGGAGACGGAGGCGGTGCGCATGGCCGTGCGGCGGATGCCGGACGGTACGTTCGCCGCGCTGGAGTCCATCCAGCGGGACGTGGAGCGGGCTTCCGAGGACGGCGACGTGCCCGCGATGGCCGCGGCGAACCGGCGCTTCCACTTCACCCTGATCGAGGCGTCCGGGATGCCGCGTCTCGTCCGCCTCATCGCGACCCTGTGGGACTCCACCGACGCGTACCGCTCGCTGTACTACACGGAGACCGCGCACCGCGAGCAGGCCGTGCACGAGCACCGCGCCGTGCTCTCCGCGCTGCTCCACGGCGACGAGGACGCCGCCGTACGGTGGCTCGACGAACACCGCGCGCACGCGGTGGCGGCGCTGCGCGAGGTGCTGGACCTGGACCGGGGCTGACGCCCGGTCGGCACACCCCGCCCCTGACGCGCCGCGCCCTCGCGCCTTACCCTGTCGCCGGACGCGAGGAGGAACCATGGCGCGGATGCCGTCGGCCGAACGACGCACGCAGCTCGTCGAGGCGGCGATCAGGGCGATGACCAGGGACGGAGTGGCGCGGACGACCACACGGTCGATCTGCGCCGAGGCGGGTGTCTCGCTGAGCGTCTTCCACTACTGCTTCGACTCCAAGCAGGCGCTGCTCGAAGCGGCGATCGAGACGATCACCGGGAACTACGTCGCCCGGGTGAAGTCGGCGGTCGAGCCGCGGGCCACGCTGCGCGAGACCGTGCGGGCCGGGCTGCGGACGTACTGGGACCACGTCACGGCCCACCCCGGTGAGCACATGCTGACGTACGACCTCACCCAGTACGCCCTGCGCGAGCCGGGGTTCGAACATCTGGCCCGCGCCCAGTACGAGCAGTACGTGGCGTCCGCGGCCGCCCTGATCGACCAGGTGGGCGTGGTGCGGGGCGCGGAGCCCCGGGTGCCGGTGGAGGTGCTCGCGCGGTATCTCGCCGCGGCGATCGACGGGCTCACCCTCCAGTTCCTGGTTCTCGGCGACGAACAAGTCGCGGACGATCAGCTGGACATGACGGCGGATCAGTTGGTGGCGCTGATCGAGGGCTGACGTCCTACTGGTCGGTCACTTCGCCAACAGGTCGTTTGTCCCGGACTCTTGACTCACTGGCTCGACACCGCAATCCTCGGGGCGCCCGGCACACCCCCATCCACCGGAGGCCTCCCCGACCATGACTCGACCCTCACCGCGCAGGAACGGCGGCAGATCCGCCCTTCTCGCGCTGTTCCTCGCCCTCGCGGCGCTCCTCTTCGGCTCCGGCCCGGTCCCCGCGGCCGCCGCCGGATCCGCCACCGGCGCGTGGTGGGAGCCCACCTCCCGCCCCGCACCGGACTCCGGGATCAACGTCACGGGTACACCGTTCACCGGCACCGACGCCCAGGGGAAGGTGCGCGGCTTCGTCGACGCGCACAACCACCTCATGTCCAACGAGGGGTTCGGCGGCCGGCTGATCTGCGGCCAGACGTTCTCCACGGCGGGCATCGCCGACGCGCTCAAGGACTGCCCCGAGCACTACCCGGACGGCCGGGGCGCGCTCTTCGAGAACGTCACCGGCGGTGCGGACGGCACGCACGACCCGGTCGGCTGGCCCTCGTTCAAGGACTGGCCCGCCAACAACTCCCTGACCCACCAGCAGAACTACTACGCCTGGGTCGAGCGCGCGTGGCGTGGCGGGCAGCGCGTGCTCGTCAACGACCTCGTGACGAACGGCCTGATCTGCTCGATCCTGCCCCGCGACCGAGGCTGCGACGAGATGGAGTCGATCCGGCTGCAGGCCCGGAAGACGTACGAGCTCCAGAACTACGTCGACGGGATGTACGGCGGCCCCGGCAAGGGCTGGTTCCGGATCGTCACCAGCTCCGCCCAGGCCCGCTCGGTCGTCGAGCAGGGCAAGCTCGCGGTCGTCCTCGGGGTGGAGACCTCGGAGCCGTTCGGCTGCAAGCAGATCCTCGACGTCGCCCAGTGCGACAAGGCGGACATCGACCGCGGCCTCGACGAGCTGTACGGGCTCGGCGTGCGCAGCATGTTCCTGTGCCACAAGTTCGACAACGCCCTGTGCGGGGTGCGTTTCGACCAGGGCGCCATCGGCACGGCCGTGAACATCGGTCAGTTCCTGTCCACCGGGACCTTCTGGGCCACGGAGCAGTGCGCGGGCCCGCAGCACGACAACCCGATCGGCCTGGCCGCCGCGCCCGTGATGGCCCAGAAGCTGCCGGCCGGGGTGAGCGTGCCCTCGTACGCCTCCGACGCCAAGTGCAACACCCGGGGCCTCACCAGACTCGGCGAGCACGCCCTGCGGGGCATGATCGACCGCGGGATGATGCTGGAGCTCGACCACATGAGCGTCAAGGCCGCGGGCCGCGCGCTCGACATCCTGGAGTCCGAGGAGTACCCGGGCGTCCTGTCCACCCACAGCTGGATGGACCTCGACTGGACCGAGCGGCTCTACCGCCTCGGCGGTTTCGTCGCCCAGTACATGCACGGCGCCGAGGGCTTCATCGGCGAGGCGGGCCAGAAGGCGGACCTCCGCGAGAAGTACGGGGTCGGCCTCGGCTACGGCACGGACATGAACGGCGTCGGCGGCTGGCCGGGTCCGGTCGGCCCGGACGCGCCGAACGCCGTGAAGTACCCCTTCCGCAGCGCCGACGGCGGCTCGGTGATCGACCGTCAGGTGACGGGCGAGCGCACCTGGGACCTCAACACCGACGGCGCCGCGCACAACGGCCTGGTCCCGGACTGGATCGAGCAGATCCGGCTCAGCGGCGGCCAGGGCGTCGTGGACGAGCTGGCGTCCGGCGCGGAGTCGTACCTGACCACGTGGAAGTCGACCGAGAAGCACGAACCGGGGATCAACCTCGCCTCGGGCGCGGCGACTTCGGCCAGCTCCGCGGAGTGGCACCCGTTCACCAGCTACGCACCGGGCCGGGCCGTCGATGGTGACACGGGCACGCGCTGGGCGAGCAACTGGTCGGACGGGCAGTGGCTCCAGATGGACCTCGGCTCCGTGCACCGGGTGGGCAAGGTCACCCTCGACTGGGAGCGGGCCTACGCGCGGGAGTACCGCATCGAGTTGTCGGAGAACGGCACGGACTGGCGGACGGCGTGGTCCACGGACGCCGGCGACGGCGGCTACGACACGGCGGAGTTCGCTTCGCAGTCCGCGCGGTACGTACGGATCCAGGGGGTGCGGCGCGCGACCCAGTGGGGCTACTCGCTCCACGAGGTCGCGGTTCACCGCACCTGACGCTCAACTCCCCGCGGGGCCCGTCCAGTCGGCGGGCACGCGGGCGAGTCGCACACGCTGAGGGTGGTCACCGACGTCCACGGTGGCCACCCGCAGGCCGGTGGCGAAGTCGATCGCCGTGACGCGGTCGGCGCCGCTCTCGGAGACGACGCAGGACCTGCCGTCGCCGCTGACGGTCGCCCAGTAGGGCTTGGACACGGCGACGAGCGGGCCCTCCTTGAGGGTCGTGCGGTCGACGACGGTGGCGTAGTCGTCCATCGTGCCGGCGACGCAGAGCTTGCCACCGTCGGGGCTCATCGAAAGTCCGTGATGGCGCGAGTCGTTGACCCAGCTCGTGCGGTCGGGGTCGGTCGACGGACTGCCCGGGAGGTACTTGGCCCTGGTGATCCGGTCGGTGGCGATGTCGTACTCCAGGAATCCGTTGAGGAAGGAGACCTGGAAGTAGAGCTTCTTCTCGTCCGGCGTGAAGACGAGCGGCCGGACGGCGTCGGAGAGGTCCGAGCGGCCGAAGGCGTCGAGGCGGGCGCGCATGTCGATCACCCGGACGGTCTCGAACGTGCGGGCGTCGACGACGGTGATGCGGCGGTCACCCTTGGTCCAGTCGAGCCAGGGGGCGTCGAGGGCGGTGGTGACCTCGCCGATGGACATGTTCCAGAGGAGGCCGTCGGAGGTGAAGACGTTCTCGTGGGGCTTGTCGCCGGTCGTGAAGGAGCCCAGTTCGCGGCCGGTGGCGATGTCGAGGACGTGGACCGTGTTCGCCGTGGAGGCGGAGACGGCGACCCGGGTGCCGTCGGGCGAGACGGCCATGTGGTCGGCGCGGTAACCGGCGACGGGGAAGCGCCAGTTGATGCGGCCGGTGCGCAGGTCGAGGGAGACGACATCGGCGAAGCTGGGCCGGGAGACGACCATGGAGGAGCCGTCGGGAGTGGCGTACATGTCGTCGACGAACTGGTCGTGCCCCTCCCCCGGCCCACTCCGGACGCCGAGGAAGAAGGCGAGCTTCACCGGGTTGAGGTAGATCTCCCGCAGCCGCTCCTCCCGGTCGGGGACGACGTTCAGCCGCCCGATGCGGCCGAAGTCGCCCCGGGACTCGATGACGTCGGCCGTGCCGTCCCAGTTGTTGCCGACGAACATCACCTCGCGCAGTCCGGCGGGGGCCCCCGCGCTCCGCACTCCCGGGGCGGCCGTGCCCGTGCCGCCGGACGCGGCGAGGAGGGCGAGGGCGATCGCGAGGGCTCCGCCGAACCGGCGGTGTCGTTGCGTGCGAGGGGAGGGCATGAGGGGTCCTTCTTCCTTCTCGGAACCGCGACTTACCCGAAAGTAACCATGTCCATGACAAGCCTGCAAGCCCTTGTCGCGCCTCGGGGGCCCACCCCCTCACACCAGGACTACCTCCGGTGCGGGACCATGGAGTCCGGAACGCGGAAGGGACGGAACGGACGATGAGGCACCGCAGTGTCGCGGACCTGATGACGCCGAACGCGGTCGCGGTGCAGCCCGGGACCTCGTTCAAGGAGATCGCACGGCTCCTCGACGAGTACGGCATCACCGCGGTCCCGGTCGTCGACCACGAGAACCGGCCCGTGGGCGTGGTCTCCGAGGCCGACCTCCTGCGGCGGCACACCTCGAAGGACGGCCCGAGCACCGCCGAGGCGATGATGTCCAGCCCGGTCGTGACGGCCCGCCCCTCATGGACGGCGGTCGAGGCGGCCCGCCTGATGGAGCGGCACCGCGTGAAGCGGCTGCCGGTGGTGGACGCGGGCGGGCGGCTCATCGGGGTACTGAGCCGCAGCGACCTGCTTCAGCTGTTCCTGCGGCGGGACCGCCTGATCCAGGAGGAGATCCGGGAGGACGTCGTCGTCCGCATCCTGCGCCTCTCCCCCGCCGCCGTGCACATCGACGTCGACGAGGGCCTGGTGACGCTCAGCGGCACCCTGGAGAGCCCGGAACTCGCCCCGATCCTGGTCCAGCTGTGCGAGTCGGTGGACGGCGTGGTCGAGGTCATCGACCGGCTGGTCGCGCACGAGGACGAGGGCGGGGAGGGCTCCGCGTAGGAGCGACCGGGTGGTACGGCTGCGCGGGGGAACGACCGGGTGGCTACGGCTGTGCGCGGAACGACCGCGTGGCTACGGCTCCACGGAGGACGACCGTGCGGCTACGGCTCCACACAGGAGCGACCGGGCGGCCACGGCTCCGCTCAGGAGCGGCGACCGCGCCGCGGGTGGCGACGGCCGCAAGGGGTCCGGCCCGGCGGTCTCGTCCGGCCGGACCCCCGGGGCGGGTGGCGGCTCCGTCAGGAGACCGCCTCCGGCCAGCCGTATCCGGGACCGGTGTGCTGGGGTACGGTCCCCGCGCCCACCGCCTCCATCTCCCGGTTGGCCTCCCGCATGAGCTTGCCGGCCAGGTCCTTCATCGCCCGGCTCGCGGCGAGCTCGTCGCCGATCGCCGGAACGTCCACGTCCGCCGGGTTGCAGCGGGCGGTGCCGTGACCCGTGAGGGTCGAGTTACCCGTCTTCAGCCGGGCCTCGGCCTCCGTCCTGCCGCTCTCCTCGACCAGTTCCAGGCCGACCGTCCACTCCAGGGTGCGTGTCATGGTCTGCCTCCTCGCACGTCGCTCCCCGGGGCCGACCGCCCGGGTGGTCCCGGCGGCCGTTCGCCCGGTTACCTCCAGCATCCATCCATCCGCCCGCGGCTGCGCGCGGGGCGCTCAGGGGGCGCGGAAGAGGCGGGGGAAGCGTGGCGCGAGCCAGGGCTTGCGCCCCCAGCCGAGCGCCTTGCCCCGGGCGATGACGGGCCACGGGTCGAGCCGTCCCAGGGCGAGGAGCAGGAAGGCGACGGGCTCGGTGAGGATCGTGCAGTCCGGGCGGGCGGGCGGTTCCTGCGCGACCTCGACCTCGCCGTCCGTGACGGTCACCCCGAAGCCCGGGCCGCCCCGGAGCCGTACCGCGAAGCGGGCGGTCAGACCGGCGACCGCGGCCGGGTCGGTCACCCTCGGCATGGCGGTGGTCATGAACGGGAGGGTGAGGACGACCCGGCGGGCGTCGAGCATGTGGGGGCGGCCGAGGGCGAGGGCCAGGTCGTATCCGTGGCCGAGCATGTGCGTCAGAAGGTACGAGCCGAGGACGGCCGGGCCCATCGGGCCGAGCGGGGTGCTGACGACCTCGGAAGGGTCGCGCCGCTCGACGTCGGCGAGGAAGGCGGCGGCCTGCGCCGTGATCATCTCGGCCAGGGCGCCGGGATCGCGCTCCGCGAAACCGGCCAGGGCACGCTCGTTGGCCTCGGCCAGGCTCCCGGGCGTGCCGTCCCCGTAGGGGCGCTCGCGGCCGGCGGCGAGGTCGGCCATGAGGGCGTTCGCCTGGGCCAGGTGGGCGGCGGCCTCGCCGACCGTCCAGACGGAGCGGGGAACCGGCAGACCCCCGACGTGCCCGGCGGCGCTCCCCCGGGCGCCTCCCGCACCCCGCGGCGCGCGCAGCACCTCCGCGATGTCCTCGGCGGTCCCCCGTATCGCCTCGGCGAGATCCTCGGGAAGTACCCCTGTCGTTCGCTGCACGCGCCCCACCCCTCCCGGACGCCGGCGCTCCCCGTGCGGAGCGACGGTCGGTGAGGGACCGTACCAGGGGTAAGGCCACGCGGCACCGAACCTCACGAGGACTCACGTTGCATGACCATGCAGGATGATGCATACTCTTCCCATGTCTAAGGTCCTCACCTCCCTTCCCGCCGGCGAGCGCGTCGGCATCGCCTTCTCGGGCGGCCTCGACACCTCGGTCGCGGTCGCGTGGATGCGCGACAAGGGCGCCGTCCCCTGCACCTACACCGCCGACATCGGCCAGTACGACGAGCCCGACATCGCCTCGGTGCCCGGCCGTGCGAAGGCCTACGGCGCCGAGATCGCCCGTCTGGTCGACTGCCGTGCCGCGCTGGTCGAGGAAGGCCTGGCCGCGCTCACCTGCGGAGCGTTCCACATCCGCTCGGGCGGGCGTGCCTACTTCAACACCACGCCGCTCGGCCGCGCCGTCACGGGCACCCTCCTGGTGCGGGCGATGCTCGAGGACGACGTACAGATCTGGGGCGACGGCTCGACGTTCAAGGGCAACGACATCGAGCGGTTCTACCGGTACGGCCTGCTGGCCAACCCGCACCTGCGGATCTACAAGCCGTGGCTGGACGCCGACTTCGTGACGGAACTCGGCGGCCGCAAGGAGATGTCGGAGTGGCTCCTCGCCCACGACCTCCCCTACCGGGACAGCACGGAGAAGGCGTACTCCACCGACGCCAACATCTGGGGCGCCACGCACGAGGCGAAGACCCTGGAGCACCTGAACACCGGTGTGGAGACCGTGGAGCCCATCATGGGCGTGCGGTTCTGGGACCCGTCGGTCGAGATCGCCACCGAGGACGTGACGATCGGCTTCGAGCAGGGCCGCCCCGTGACGATCAACGGCAAGGAGTTCGCCTCCCCCGTCGACCTGGTGATGGAGGCCAACGCCATCGGCGGCCGCCACGGCATGGGCATGTCGGACCAGATCGAGAACCGGATCATCGAGGCGAAGAGCCGCGGCATCTACGAGGCGCCCGGCATGGCCCTGCTGCACGCGGCCTACGAGCGGCTCGTCAACGCCATCCACAACGAGGACACCCTCGCCCAGTACCACAACGAGGGACGGCGTCTCGGCCGTCTCATGTACGAGGGCCGCTGGCTGGACCCGCAGGCCCTGATGGTCCGCGAGTCGCTCCAGCGCTGGGTCGGCGCGGCCGTCACCGGCGAGGTGACCCTGCGGCTGCGGCGCGGCGAGGACTACTCGATCCTCGACACGACGGGCCCGGCGTTCAGCTACCACCCGGACAAGCTCTCCATGGAGCGCACCGAGGACTCGGCGTTCGGCCCGGTGGACCGGATCGGCCAGCTCACGATGCGGAACCTCGACATCGCCGACTCCCGCGCCAAGCTGGAGCAGTACGCGAGCATCGGCCTGATCGGCACCTCCAACCCGGCGATCGGCGCCGCCCAGGCGGCCGCGACGGGTCTCATCGGGACGATGCCGGAGGGCGGCGCCGAGGCGATCGCCTCCCGCGGCGAGGTCTCCGGGGACGAGGAGATGCTGGACCGCGCGGCGATGGAGTTCGGCACGGACTGACCGTGCGCCCTCACGCCCGAGGGACGTACCACTGAAGGGGCCGGCCCCGCGCACATCGCGCGGGGCCGGCCCTTTCGTCATCGCCGCCCGTCCGATCCCGTCCAGGTCCGGCCGCCCGACCCGACCCGACCCGACCCGACCCGACCCGACCCGACCGGCCAACGGCCCGGGCGGGGAGGAGGACACCAGCGCCCCGCGCCGGGAATCCTCAGGCCTCCGTGGCCGGAGTCCCGTCCACCACGAGGACGATCTTGCCCGTGGTGCGGTCGGTCTCACCGAGCGCGTGCGCCTCGGCCGCGTCGGCGAGCGGGAAGACGGCCTCGACGTGGGCGCGCAGGGCGCCCGACTCGACGAGGCCGGCGACGGCGTTCATCCCGGCGTGGTCGGCCTCCACGAGGAGAGTCTCCACCCGCACTCCCCGCGCGGCCGCCTTCGCCGGCTCGTCCGGGTCGCTGCCCGGGAGGAGGGAGACGAGGACGCCGCCGGGGCGGAGGACGCCGAGCGAGCGGACGCGGGTGTCCCCCGCGACCGGGTCGAGGACCACGTCGACGTCCCGGACGACCTCGGCGAAGTCGACCGAGCGGTAGTCGACGACCTCGTCCGCGCCGAGCGAGCGGACGAAGTCGTGCTTCGGGGCGCTCGCGGTGGCGATGACGTACGCGCCACGGGACTTGGCGATCTGGACGGCGAGGTGACCGACTCCGCCGGCGGCCGCGTGGACGAGGACACGCTGCCCGGGGCCGACCCGGGCGGTGTCGACGATCGCCTGGTACGCGGTGAGGGCGGCGAGCGGCAGGGCTCCGGCCTGGACGTGGTCGATGCCGGCCGGCTTGTGGGCGAAGGCGCGGGCGGGGCCCGTCACGTACTCGGCGTGCGAGCCGACTCCGTACGGGTAGGGCAGCATCCCGAAGACCTCGTCGCCCGGCTTGAACATGGTCACGCCGTAGCCGACGGCCTCCACGACTCCGGAGACGTCCCAGCCGAGGACGAGGGGCAGCCGGTCGAGGAAGAGGACGGCGGAGCGGTGCTTCCAGTCGGTCGGGTTGACGCCGGCCGCGCGGACGGCGACGAGGATCTCGTTGAGGCCCGGCTCGGGCCGCGGGAGCACGACCTCCCGGAGGACGTCGGGGGTGCCGTGGGTGTCCTGGCTCATGGCGCGCATGGTGCGGTGGTTCGTCATGCACACCAGCGTCGCCGCCGGCCCCACGGCGTACCATGGCATGATTGCCATCTTTCGACAGGATTCTGCCATGGAGAACCGCCACCGTGTCGTCGTCCTCGCCCTGGACGGGGTGTACCCCTTCGAGCTGGGGATCCCGAACCGGGTGTTCGGTGCCACGCCCGAGTTCTACGAGGTGCTGACCTGCTCCGTGGACGGCGGTCCGGTCCGTACCAACGCCGACTTCTCGGTGACCGTCGCGCACGGGCCGGAGGTGCTGCGCACGGCCGACACGGTGGTGCTGCCGCCCTTCGACGTGTCGCTCCTCTCCCGCGAGGTGCCCCCGGCGGTCGCCGAGGCACTGGCGACCGTGCGCCCGGAGACCCGGCTGGTGTCCATCTGCACCGGTGCCTTCGTGCTCGCCGCCGCCGGGATGCTCGACGGCCGGCCCGCCACGACGCACTGGGCGCTCGTGGAGACCTTCCGCTCGTGGTTCCCGCAGGTGGCAGTGGACCCGGACGTCCTCTTCGTCGACGACGGGTCCGTCCTGACGTCGGCGGGCGCCGCTTCGGGGGTGGACGTCTGCCTGCACCTCGTACGGAGCGACCACGGCGCCGCCGTCGCCAACCGGGTGGCCCGTATGTGCGTCGCACCGCCCTGGCGGGACGGCGGTCAGGCCCAGTACATCGAGCAGCCGGTCCCCGAGGCCACGGCCAACGACACGTCGGCGACCCGGCAGTGGGCGCTGCGGCGCCTGCACGAGCCGATCGCCCTGAGCGACCTCGCCGGCCACGCCCGGATGAGCCTGCGCACCTTCGCCCGGCGGTTCGACGAGGAGGTCGGCATGAGCCCGGGGCGGTGGCTGATCCAGCAGAGGGTCTCCCGCGCCCGGCAGCTCCTCGAAACCACCGACCTGGCCGTGGACGACATCGCGGGCCAGGTCGGCTTCGCCACCGGAACCTCGCTGCGCCAGCACCTGCACGCCGCCATCGGCGTCACCCCGCTCGCCTACCGGCGGACCTTCCGCGGCGAGGGGAGGACGAGCTCCGAGAGGGCGGGTTCCGGGAGGGCTGGTTCCGAGAGGACGACATCCGGGAGGACGGGTTCCGAGAGGACGGCTTCCGAGAGGACGGCTTCCGAGAGGACGGCTTCCGCGGCGGCGGCGACGGTCTGAGGTCGTCCGTCCACCCCCGGTCCTCCGGCCGCCCGCGATTCGGGAGCGCGCCACGCCGGGCGTCGATGTGCGGCCTTCTCCCTGGCGAGGCACCCTGGTAGGGACCTGGCCGGGCGCGGTCGTCCGGTCCGCCTGGCCGGCCCGTCCGCCGTCGGAGTGCGACACACGGAGGGGATCTACTCATGGCACCGGACAACGCGCTGCTCGTGGTCGACGCAGCGGGAGTCGTGGTCGGCTGGAGCCAGGAGGCCAGGTCCCTGTTCGACCGCGGCACGTCCGAGGCCATCGGCCGCCCCCTCGCCGACCTCTGGCCGGGATCGGGGACGCCGAGCGTCGCCGGCCCGTCCGACGCCACGACGGAGCTGCCCGGCCTTCTCGTCCTGCCCGTGACGCTGCGCGGCGGCGGATCGGGATGGAGCGTCCACCTGAGGCGGTCGGACAAGGACGAGGAGGCGCGCGACCAGGCGCTGCTGAACGCGCTGTTCACGCAGTCGCCCATCGGGATGCAGGTGCTCGATCCGGAGCTGCGCGTCCTGCGGGTGAACACCGCGGCGTCGGCGATGAGCCGGATCGGCTCCGCCCGCGTGCTCGGCCACCGCCTCGACGACGCGTTCCGGCTGTCCGACCCCACCGCCGCCGAGGCGATCGTCCGCGAGGTGCTGGCCACCGGAGAGCCCGCGCTGGACAGGCTGATACGCGTCCGGCCGCCCGAGGACCCGGATCACGAACACGTGTACTCCGCCTCCGTGTTCCGGCTCCAGGACGCCGACGGGCGGGTCCTGGGCGTCTCCACGGCGGTGGTGGACGTCACCGTCCGCGAGCGCGCCCTGGCCAGGGCCCGGGTTCTCGACTCCGTACGGGAGCACGTGGGGACGACGCTGGACCTGAACGCCACCTGCGCCGAGCTCGTCGACGTGCTCGTCCCCGCCTTCGCCGACACCGCGGTGATCGACCTGCTGGACCCGGTCGTCCGGGGCGACGCTCCCCCGTCGGCGCCCATCGGGCCCGACACACCCCTGCGGCGTACGGCGTTCGCCTCGACGGATCACCGGCGGGACGCGCCGGCCGGCGGTACGGGACCGTTCCGCTTCCCCGGGGCGTGGCTCCAGTCCCTCACCGACCTGCGGCCGCATCTGGTCACGTACCACCCGGACGACGACCCCGACGCGGACCCTCGGCCGACCCGGACCACGCGCCCCTCGGGCGCGCACTCCGCGATCGTCACGCCCCTGACGATCCGGGACCAGGTCCTCGGAACGCTGAGCCTCCACCGTGCCTCGGGGCGCGACCTGTTCGTGGACGAGGACCTCACCCTCGCGTGGGAGGTCGCCACGCGGACCGCGCTCCACATCGACAACGCGCGCCGCTACACGAGGGAACACACCATCGCGCTGACGCTGCAGCGTCGCCTGTTGCCGCAGCGACCCGCGCACGAGGCCGCCGTGGAGAGCGCTCATTTCGCCCAGGCGGTCGAGGCCGGCGGCGGCTGGTTCGACGTCTTCCCGCTCTCCGGCGGGCGGACCGCCCTCACCGTCGGGTGTGTCTCCGGCACCGGCATCCACGCCGCCATGGCGATGGGCCAGATCCGTACGGCCCTGCACTCCCTGGCCTCCCTCGACCTGGAGCCCGACGAGCTCCTCGCCCGCCTCGACGAGACGGTGACACGCCTCGCAGCCGAACGCGCCGACCTGCCGTCCGGCGACCCGCTGCGGAGCCAGGTGCTGACCGCCGACTGCCTCTACGCGGTGTACGACCCGCTGGCCCTGAACTGTGTCATCGCCCTCGCCGGCGGCCCGCGACCGGTGCTCGCGCATCCCGACGGAACCACCGAGACGGTCGGCATCACCCCCGGTCCCCCGCTGGGCGGCGGCGAGGGAGCACCGCTCGCGAGCCTGAGCCTGGACCTGTCCGAGGGGAGCGTCATCGCGCTCTGCACGGACGCGTTCCTGTCCGTGTCCGAGAGCGGGAGGGCGGCGGGCCTCGAGCGGCTGCGGCAGGCCCTCGCGGACGGCGGGCGCCCGCTGGACGACCTGTGCGCCGATGCCGTACGCACCGTCCCGGCGCCCTCGCCCGGCGCCGACGCGGTCCTGCTCCTCGTCCGGACCCAGGGCATGGACCCGGGTCTCGTCGCCACCTGGGACCTGCCGTCCGTCCCGGAGGCCGTCGCCATCGCCCGGGCCGCGACCCGGCGCCAACTGACCGCCTGGGGGCTCGACGAACTGTCGCTCGCCACGGAGCTCATCGTCAGTGAACTGGCCACCAACGCCGTGCGCTACGGCACCCCGCCCCTCACCATCCGCCTGATCAAGGGCCGCGCCCTCACCTGTGAGGTGAGCGACACCAGCCCCGTCGCACCGCGCCTCCGCCACGCCCGGACACACGACGAGGGCGGTCGAGGCCTGTTCATCTGCGCCGAGCTCTCGCAGAGCTGGGGCGTCCGCTACGGCGACGCCGGCAAGACGATCTGGACGGAACAGGAGATCCCCGACCCGGCGTGACGCACCGCTAGGGGGTGTCTTGGCGAGCCCGGCCTGATCGGCAAGACACCCCCTAGCCCCGCTTGTCACCCGTACGGCTCTGTCCGCGACGCGGCGGGGGCCCCGAGCCCTGAGGAGAGCGCATGGTCCTGAGGGGTGCCGTGGATAGCGTAGTGTTGTACCTACCGACGCGGGGTGGAGCAGCTCGGTAGCTCGCTGGGCTCATAACCCAGAGGTCGCAGGTTCAAATCCTGTCCCCGCTACTGAAGTGACGTGAGGCCCGGATCCACAGGATCCGGGCCTCACGCGTGCTGTGCTGCCACCGGCGACTGTCAGGAGGTGCGCGGGGTCACCAAGCCGGATTCGTAGGCGAGGACCACGAGTTGGGCCCGGTCGCGAGCATGGAGTTTGGCCATGGCACGGTTGATGTGGGTCTTCGCGGTCAATGGGCTGATCACCATGCGGCCCGCGATCTCGTCGTTGGACAGCCCCTGCGCGACCAGGAGGACGGCCTCGCGTTCGCGGCCGGTCAGCTGGTCCAGCCCCGTGCCGGCGCCGGTCGGGAGCGGCTGGGCGACGTACCGGTTGATCAGTTTGCGGGTGATCGACGGTGCCAGCAGGGCGTCGCCGCGCGCGGCGACCCGTACGGCATGCAGGAAGTCCTCCGGCAGGATGTCCTTGACGAGGAATCCGGCAGCACCGGCGCGCAGCGCGTCGAAGACGTACTCGTCCAGGCCGTAGTTGGTCAGGATCACGACGTGCACCCCGGCCAGGGCCGGATCCGCGGCGATGCGCCGCGTCGCCTCGATGCCGTCCATGACGGGCATCTGGATGTCGATGAGCGCGATGTCGGGCAGGTGCTCTCTGGCGTGCTCCAGGGCCTGCTGCCCGTCGGCGGCCTCGGCCACGACCTCGATGTCGTCCTCGAGGTCGAGGAAGGCGCGGAATCCGCTGCGGATGAGCGGCTGGTCGTCGACCAGCAGGACACGGATCACGACACTCGTTCCACGGGGAGTTCGGCCTGGACGGTGAAGCCGCCCTCGCGGCGGGGAGCCGCCCGCAGGTGACCGCCGAGGGCGGTGACCCGTTCGCGCATCCCGAGCAGCCCGATGCCGGGCTCCGAGGCGATGTCCGGCGTGGCCCTGCCGTCGTCGTCGACCTGGAGGGCGAGGGAGTCCGGCCGGTAGTCGATGCGGACCGACGCCGTGGTGGCGGCGGCGTGACGGGCGACGTTGGTGAGCGACTCCTGAACGATCCGGTAGGCGGTCCGGCCCACCGCGGCCGGCACCTCGTGCCGTCGGCCTTCGATCGTCAGCGTCGCCTCAAGGCCGGTCCGGCCGGCACGCTCCACCAACTCCGGAATGTGGTCGAGCCCGTGCGGCGGGGTCGTGTCGTCGTCACGCAGCGCCTCCAGCGTCGCTCGCAGCTCCCGGGCCGCCTCGCGACCGGCCTCCCGGATCGCCAGCAGCGCCTCCGGTACCTGTTCGCCCCGCTTGCGGGCCACGTGGACGGCGGCTTCGGACTGCACCTTGATGACCGAGATCTGGTGGGTGAGCGAATCGTGCAGCTCCCGCGCGATGTGCAGCCGCTCCTCGTCGGCGCGGCGCCGTGCGGTCTCCTCGCGGGTGCGCTCGGCCTCGTCCGCCCGCCGTTCGGCCTGCCGCAGCGCCTCACCCGCGGCGCCGGCCGCGACCAGCCAGGCGATCTCCAGGGCACTGCGCGCCTGTGCGAAGGCCTCACTCGTGTCGTGCAGACCCGAGGCCAGGGCCGCGAGCGGGAGGAAGGCGAGCACGATCACGCTCGCCGCCACGGTGATGGTGCGGCGTCCCTCCCGTACGGCGGCGTACACCGCGAACAGGTACGCGACGGCAGGCACGTCGAAGCCGACCGCCTGGTACCCGACCGCGCACAGCCCGGTGACGGCCAGGACGGGAACCGGAGCCCGGCGGCGCGCGGCCAGCGCCAGGCCGCCGGCTGCCAGCAGCGCGTAGCCGAGCAGGTCGAGGTTCTCCGCGGTGTGCTGCCCGGACAGCCCCGTGATCAGCAGCGTCACGGCGACGCCGACGGCGATCGCCCCGTCTCTGACACCGGCGCGAACAGCCAACCGTCCTTTGTCCATGCGCGCACCCTAGGGCCTGTCTGACAATTCGCGTCGGATCAGGCCGGGGCGTTCGGTGCGTGCGATCGGCGTGCGGTCGGGACGTCCTCGTAGCGGGCTACGTGGACGTTTCGGCCGTGCGTCGAGCGTGCGTGCCGGGCGGGCCGGACCCGGCGGGAATTGTCAGACAGGCCCTAGCCCGGGGCCGCTGCGGGCGGATCCCGCCGGCGGACGAGTGGACGACTACCGCGCACGCAGTACTTTCGCGGTTCCTGCCGCGTCCGCGGTAGCCGGCTGCGGCAACGGCGGCAGGGTGAAGTGCCTGCGCCTGCCGGACGACCGACGGCGGGTCCCGCGGACATGATCGACGGCATCCCGTCGTAGGAAGAGAAGGAGCACCGTCATGTCCATACGTCGCTTGCTTGCCGCCACCACGGCCACCCTGCTCGGAGGTCTCTGGCTTGCCGCACCGGCAGCCGCGTACGCCTCGGCCCAGCCGGTCGCCGCCGACGTCTACGACTTCAGCCTCGGGCGAATCGGGTCCGCCGGCGGCGCGCTGGTAGGGCTGGCCGGCCTGGTCATCGCCTGGCTGGCACTGACCCGCCCCGCCGGTCGCCTCGGCACGGCCAACGGCCCACTCGGGGCGGTCATGGCCACGGTGGCGGGGCTCATCAGCCTCGCCCTCGGCGTACTGGTCGCGGCCACGGCCGACGGTGGCCTCGGCACCGGCAACGGGCTGGGCGGCGCCTACGTGGCCATCCTTGTGGGCCTGAGCGCCACGGCCCTCGGCGGCACGGCCATGGCCCGCCGCCACCGCCGCACCGACTGACCGCGACAGGCGACTGTGCCACGACAGGCCGCCTGACCGCGTAAGGGGGCTCCCGCGTCCCCGGTTACGGGGTCGCGAGGGGGAAGTGGGGGTCGAACGTCTCGACCACGGCCCCGAGTGCGGTGAGCGCCGCCATGTCTCCCTCCGTGGTCAGTCCGTGCTCCTTGACGACTTCGGCGGCACGGCCGGGGGCAAGGAGGAGCCCGGCGAGTGCGGCCTTGGAGCCCCTCACCGTCAGCTGCGCGTCGCCGGCATGGCCGGGGCGGGCGTTCAGGACGCCGTTGCGCACCCACATGGTCCAGTCCCCGCCGGAGTCGGCGAAGGTGAAGTCGATGCGGATGTCGACGTCGGCGGCCTTGGCGCCGTCGACGTGGACGCCGACGAAGTCGAAGAGCAGATCGACGGGCATGGCCAGGATGGTGTCGATGCTGCCGGTATGGACGCCGCCCTCCGTCCGCACGCCCTCGCGGAGTTCCTGCGCGGCGGTGAGGAAGATGGCCCGGTACTGCGGGACTTCGGCCTGGTAGCCGAGCTGTTCGTACGCGTCGGCCTGGAGGTCCTTGGCCTCGGTGTCGTCGGGGTCGGCGAAGACGAGGTGGTGCAGGACCTGGACGGCCCACCGGTAGTCGCCGCCTTCGATCGCGTCACGGCCCTCCTTGAGGATCCTGTCGCGGCCGATGAGGTCGACGTGCCGCCTGGCGTGGTCCTGAGGGAGCAGCGGCATGATGGTGGCCGGATCCCCGTCCCAGAAGCCGAGTTCCTTGTGGAAGACGGCACGGACGTTGTGGTGCAGGCCGCCGTGGTAGTAGCGGTTGAACCACTTCTTGCCGATGGCATCGGGCAGTTCGACGATCTCGGCGGCCTCCAGCGGTGTCAGGCCCTGGTTGGCCAGCCGCAGCGCCTGGTCGTGGATGTACTTGTACATGTCGCGCTGGGACTCCAGGAACGCGACGACGTTCTCGTTGCCCCACATCGGCCAGGTGTGCGGACCGTAGTGGACCTCGACTTCCTCGCCCCAGCGGACCAGGGTCTCGTCCAGGTAGCGGGCGAAGTTCCGGGCGTCGCGGGTGCGGGCACCCCGGATGGTCTGGATGTTGTGCATGCTGTGGTTGGCGTTCTCCGCGCAGGTGAGCGCCTTGATCGCGGGGATCCAGATGTGCATCTCCTCCGGCGCCTCGGTGTCCGGGGCGTAGAGGAACTCGAACGTCCAACCGCCGAGCGTACGCGTCTCGCCCGTCCGGGTGATCGGATCGGTGGGCGGGATGTAGCTGATCTTCGTGCGGAAGCCGTCGTCCTCGGGCCCGAGGCCGCCGGTGACCACCCCGCAGTCGCAGTGCGGCAGCAGCAGCCCGAAGGTGTACGCCATCCGCCGGGACATCGCGTTGCCGGTGATGACGTTCTCGCCGATCGCGTGCTTGTTGAACGACTCGATCGTGCCCGGTGCGATGATCGGGATCTTTCCGGAGGCGACATCGGCCTCGTCGACGATCCCCTTGATACCGCCGTAGTGGTCGAAGTGCGTGTGGGTGTAGATCGCGGCCACCACCGGCTTGTCGTTCCCGGTCTCGCGCCGGAACAGCTCCAGGGCGGCCTTCGTCAGTCCGACGTCGATGCCGAAGTCGATCACGACCAGGCCGTCCGGGGCGTCGACGATCGTGATGTTCGCGCTCATCCGCACCTGGTAGAGGCCTTCGACGACCTTGTAGAGGCCCTCGCGTTTGATCAGCTGGGACTGCCGCCACAGGCTCGGGTTCACCGAGTCCGGGGCCGGCGCGTCGTCCGTGACGTAGTCGAGGATCCGCCCGTCCCGCAGCAGGTCGCCCTCGTCGCTGTACAGCTTCTCCGGGAAGCCGGCGACGAACCCGCGGTCCACGTCGGCGAAGTCGGCACGGTCCTCCATCGCGTAGGACTCCAACGCCGCCTTGTTGATCGCGGCGGTGAAGGACGATGCCTGCTGTGAACCGGCCACCATGGGCTCCATCTCCAGCTATAGCTATAGAGAGACAAAATGGTTGGATATGCAACATCTCGGACGGTAACGCGCCACTCGTCCCGTCGCCACCGCACGGCATGACGTCAACGGCACTGCCGCGCCGCCCGCCTGCCCCATGCGGCGGGGCTCTGTGCGGGCACTCACGCCCGTCCGGCCCGGCCGACCTCGGCGTCCACGCATGGACGTCGACGGCCGAACACCCGTCGGCGAAGGCACCCGGGAGTAGTCCCTCTCGACACCGCCCTGGCCCCCAGCCGCACAGCAGGTGTCGAGCCCGTTGTCAGTCGATGGCCTGGTAGAGCGTGGTCCAGAAGTCGTTCATGGCGCGCGGCGAGTCCGGGGTGGACAGTCCGACCTGGGTGAGCAGAACACCGGTGAGCTGGTTGGTCCTGTCCGCGTAGGCCGTGGTGCCGGTACCGCCGAACCAGCCGAACTGGCCGACGGGCGCGTAGTCGCCGCGATGTGTACGCACCGCCATCCCGAAGCCCCAGCCGCCGCTCGACCCCTGACCGGACGACAGGTGGGCGACGTTGCCGAACATCGCCTCCCGGGCGGCTAGTTGCTCGGACGAGAGACGGTTGGTGGTCATCAGCTCGACGGCGGCCCGGGACAGGATCCGTTCGCTCCCGTGCATCCCGTTGTTCAGCAGCATCCGGAAGTAGGCGTGGTAGTCGTCGGCGGTGGAGACCAGTCCGCCGCCGGCGCCCTGGAACGCGGGAGGCACGCTGGACCTTCCCCCTGCCGCCTCGTCCCACACGACGAACTCGCCGGTCCGCGGGTCGGGCCCGTACAGGGGCGGCAGTCGGTCGATCTTGTCGGCGGGCACGTGGAAGGCGGTGTCCTTCATCCCCAGCGGATCCAGGATGCGTTCGCGCAGGAACGCCTCCAACGACTGTCCTGTGACCCTGGAGACAAGCACGCCGACCACCTCGTTGCTGAGGTCGTACTGCCACCGCACTCCGGGCTGGTACTGCAGCGGCAGTTCACCGAGGCGGCGCATCCACTCGTCCGGCTCGGGCGCCGGCCCGGAGGCCACGCTGTAGTCGAGACGCTCGAAGGTCGCGGCCCTGATCGGGGAGGCCATCGACTCGAAGTCCACTCCGAGCCCGAACGTGGAGGTCAGCAGGTCCCGTACGGTGATCGGCCGCTGTGCCGGCACGGTGTCGTCCAGCGGCCCGTCGGGCCGCTTCAGCACCTGCCGGTCGGCGAGTTCGGGCAGCCAAGGATCCACCGGGTCGTCCAGCCGCAGCCGGCACTCGTCGAGCAGGATCATCGCCGCCGCCATCGTGACCGGCTTGGACGTGGACGCCATCCGGAAGATCGTGTCCCGGCGCATCGGCGAGCCACCGTCATGACGCATCGTCCCGATCGCTTCGACGTGCGTCCGGCCGCCACGGCTGACCAGGGCGACGAGGCCGGGAATCTTCTTGGACTCGACGTGCCGTGCCAGCACCTCGCGCAGTCGGCGCAGCCCCGCGTCGGAGAAGCCGCTGTTGCTTGTTCCCATGGTGAAGCTCCTGTTCACAGTGTGAGTTCGCACGGCGGCCTGGTGGCTGCCTGGCCGTCGAGCGGCCATGTGAAGAGCCTGCAGCCTTGACCCAAGGTCAAGGTCAAGCCCGATCGCGATCAAGGGGTGATCGGCGCAGATCGCAGGCGTCCCGGTCTCCTCGGCGGCAGGGGGTGGGCTGGAACTGGTGCGCGCTATCCTCGCCCCTGTGATCGTCCGGACTCCCCGGCCGTCGCCGACGCGGTTCGCGAGACCGCGGCCGCCCACGACCCGGAGGTGCGCCGAGCCGATGGCAGACGGGCTCACGATCGGTCAGGCGGCGGCGTTCGTCGGTGTCACGATCAAGACCGTGCGGCACTATCACCGGCTCGGCCTGGTCGCCGAGCCGGAACGCGACGGTTCCGGCTACCGCCGTTACCGGTCGGGCGAGCTGTTCCGGCTGGTCCAGGTCCGGACCCTGGCCGCAGCCGGCGTACCGCTGGCCGAGATCGGTGACCTGCTCGACGCCGATCCGAAGACGTTCGCCGCCACCCTGGACGACGTCCATCACCAGCTCACCGAACGGATCGACGACCTGATCGCGCGCCGCGACAGGCTGCACCGTCTCGACCACGGCGACCGCGCCCTGCTGCCCGACCGGGCCTGCGCCGTCTTGGACCGGCTCGCCGAACTCGGCTTCAGCCCCGACTACGTGGCCGGTCAACGGGAGGCTCTGGTGCTGGCCCGGGCGCTGGTTCCGGAGATCTTCGACAGCTTCCTGACCCGGCTCGGACACTCGCTCGACGATCCCGAGTCCGTCGAGCTGACCAAGCGCGGCTGGGACGCGAGGTCCTGGGATCCGGACGACCCGCGGATCGAGGAGCTGGCGTCCGCGCTGGCCGACAAGCTACTGGCCGACCGCGCGCTGCTGGCGATGCCGACCGGGTTCCAGAACCAGCCCGACGCCGCCTCCCGGTACGGAATGGTCAACCACCACCGGGAGGACCAGTCACCGTCCATCGCCCGGTTGAACACACTGGTCGAGGCGAACCTGCGCGCGGCCGGCATCGCCGTTCCGCATCAGTGAGGGTCGCCCGGCAGCCCCGACGCTGCGGCGAGACGCCCACCTGATCCCGCCGCGCCTGAACCGGCCTGATCGACAGGACACCCCCTGGCTCATGCGTTCTCTCCGGTGGCGAAGAAGCCGGTCAGGACGGGGGCGAGGAGCTCCGGGGCGATGTTGTGTTCCTGGCCGGGGAAGACGTGCAGGGAGAAGTTGTCGGCCAGTGCGGCGAGTTCCCGCGCGCCGTCCAGCATGTGCGGTGCGCCCGCGTCCCCGCTGCCGACGAGGACGGGCACGGTCACGGACTGCCAGCGGTCGGCGGGCAGTGGCCGGCCGGACATGGTGTCGCCCATGACCTGTCCGTCGTAGGGCAGGGTGCGGGCGGTGGCCTCCATGCCGGACCAGAAGGGGGCCTGGCGCATCCCGGCGACGGCCTCGGCGGGCATACCCACGGCCGCGGTCATGAAGTAGGCCACGGCATCCCCGTACGCCCCCTGCTCCACGAGCTCCGTCAGGTGGGCCACGTAGTCGGCGGGCAGCGGCGGGCGGCTGTCGTCGGTGATGAAGGGCGGCTCGTACACGGCCAGCCGGGAGACGGCGCTGCCCCGGGCCACGGCCTCCAGCGCCAGTACGGCACCGGAGGACATGCCGAAGACCATGGCCTCGCCGCCCGCGAGCTCGATCAGCGCGTCCAGATCCTCGACCTCGCGCTGCACGTCGTACTCCGAGGTGTCCCCGCTGTCGCCGCGGCCCCGGCGGTCGTACGTGATCACGGTGCAGTGCTCGGCCAGCAGACCGGCGAGTCCGGCCGAATCGCCGCGGGTCATGAAGGCGCCGCCTACGAGTACCACCGCAGGGCCCGAGCCCCGCTGCTCGAAGGCGATGGTCGTGCCGTCGGCAGAGAACACCTTGTCCATGGGAAACCACTCCAAATTTCTGCGCGGAACGGAGGGCCGGCAGCCCTGGGCTTCGGAACTGGACGGTACAGTACCCATCCGAGTACTGGTCAGTCCAGTACTCTTCTGCGGGAGGGCGAGTCGGATGGAGAGGGCGTCGGTGATGGACAGCCGTTCAGCGCGCAAGCACGAGGCGATCATGGAGGCCGCGACCAGCGTTTTCCTGGACAAGGGGTACTCGGGGACGAGCATGGACGACATCGCGAAGCTGGCCGCGGTGTCCAAGCAGACCGTCTACAAGCACTTCGCGGACAAGGAGAAGCTGTTCGCCGAGATCGTGCTGGCCACCACCGACCGGCTCGACACCACGATCGACCTGCTGGCCGACATCCCGACCGACGCCGCCAACCTGGAGGAGAACCTGACCGGGCTCGCCCGCCAGTTCCTGACCACCCTCACCCACCCCCAGGTCATCCAGCTGCGGCGCCTGATCATCGCCAACGCCGACGTCTTTCCCGACCTGGGCACCGAGTGGTACGAGCGCGGCTTCGAACGAGGGCTCGCTTCCCTGGCGGCGACCTTCCAGCGCCTGGCCGACCAGGGGTTGCTCCGTATCGACGACGCCCTCCTGGCCGCGAACCACTTCTCCGGCCTGCTGCTGTGGATCCCGGTGAACAAGGCCATGTTCACCGGCCGGTCCCAGTACACCAAGGCCGACCTCGACCGCCACGCCGCAGCCGGCACCCGCGTCTTCCTCTCCGCCTACCGCTGACCACCACACGGCAACAGCCGATCCTCCAGACCGGTGGGCCCGACAGACGGTGGAGTCCACTGGCACGGTCCCACCGATGTCGTCACCGTCGTCGGCTGCGGCCCTCCGGTCAGGTGGTGTGTCGGTGGAGAGTGGCGGTGCCGGTCAGGCGGACGCCGACTCGCTGGCCCGTGGTCACCTGGAGCCGGCTGGGGGTACGGACACCCACCGGCCGTTCGAGGCCGTCGACGGACACCGTGACCATCACGTCGTGGCCGAAGAAACAGACGTCGGTCACGACGCCTTCGGCTCCGCCGGCAGCGGCAACGTCCGACTCGATGAGCTGGAGTTGCTCGGGGCGCAGGAGCACGACTCCGTCCCGCAGGCCGTCCGGCGCCGCGGCAAGGGGGATGCGCCCCAGGGGCGTGGTGGCGATGCCCTTCTCGGCGGTGCCGGGGACGAGGACGGCGTCACCGACGAAGGAGGCGAGCCACGGGTCCACGGGCCGGTGGTAGAGATCCTCCGGCGTGGCGCACTGCGCCACGCGTCCCTCGCGGACGACGGCGACGAGGTCGGCGGTGGAGAGGGCTTCCTGCTGGTCGTGGGTGACGAGGAGGGCGGTCGCGCCGCTCTCCTTGAGCACCGCGCGGACCTCGGCCCGTACCGCCCCGCGCAGACCGCTGTCGAGCGCGCTGAAGGGTTCGTCGAGCAGCACGAGATGGGGCTGCGGGGCGAGGGCGCGGGCCAGGGCGATGCGCTGCTGCTGGCCACCGGAGAGCTCGTTCGGCATGCGGTCGCCGTAGCCGGCGAGACCGACCAGGTCCAGCATCTCCCCCACGCGCGTGCGCTTGGCGGCCCGGTCGAGCTCCCTCAGCCCGAAGGCCACGTTGCGGGCCACGCTCAGGTGGGGGAAGAGCGCTCCCTCCTGGGGAACGATGCCGATGCGTCGCCGCTCGGGCGGCAGATGGACACCGGGGCCTCCGAGGACGCGGCCCGCGACGGCCACGCTGCCGGCGTCGGCCTTCAGGAAGCCCGCGATCACGCGGAGGAGCGTGGTCTTCCCGCAGCCGGAGGGGCCCAGGACGGCGGCGAGCGATCCGCCGGGGACGGCGAGGTCGAGGCGGTCGAGGACCGGTGCGCCTGAGCCGTACGCCTTCGAGACACCGCTGACCCGGAGGTCGTTCATGCCGGAGTCGGCCTTGTCCTGGTCGCTCGTGGCCTGGTCGCTCGTGGCCCGGTCTGCCTTGGCCGAGTCTGCCTTGGCCGAGTCCGTCTTGGCCGGGTCTGCCTTGGCCGGGTCGCTCATGTGCGGTGCCTTCCGAGGAGGTACGAGGGGATGGCCGCGAGCAGGATCAGCGCTGCGGCGTACGGGGCGGCCGCCGCGAACGAGCCGGTGCCGGTCTCCGTCCACAGCCGGGTGGCGAGGGTGTCCATGCCCGTGGGGCGCAGGAGCAGGGTGGCGGGGAGCTCCTTCATGCAGACCACGAAGGTGAGGGCCGCCCCGGCCGCGACGCCGGGGGCGGCGAGCGGCAGGGTGACCTCTCTCAGGACCCCGAACGGGGTGCGGCCCAGGGAGCGGGCCACGTCGTCCAGGACCGGCGGCGACTGGAGGACGGCGGCGCGCGTGGCGGCGACCGCGACCGGCAGGAAGAGCACCGCGTACGCACAGATCAGGAGGGGCGTCTCCTGGTACAGCGGGCGGGCGTAGCGCACGGCGAAGAAGACCAGGGCGAGCGCGACGGTGATGCCGGGGACCGCGTGCCCCGCGTACGCGGCCTGTTCGAGCAGGTGGGCGAGGCGACCCCGGTGACGGGCGGCGATGACGCCGACGGGCAGGGCCAGCAGGGTGGTGAGGGCGGCGCCCGCGGCGGCGACGCCGAGCGTGGTGAGTGCGGTACTGGTGAGCGTCGCCGGGTCCCAGGTCGCGGAGGAGCCGACGGCGAGCCAGTACCCGAGCGTGGCCAGCGGGAAGCCGACGGCCGCGGCGACGACGGCTCCGCACCAGGTGAGGGCGAGGGGCCTGAGCCGTCCGAGGGCGGCCGGAACGGCCCGCCGGGCGGTGCCCGTTCCGGTACGGGCGTAGTCGGCGCGGCCGCGGGTGCGGGTCTCGGCGGCGACGAGCAGCACGGTCATGAGGACCAGGACGGCGCTGAGCGCGGCGGCGGGCGTGCGGTCGAAGCTGGCCCGGTAGGAGGTGTAGATGCCCCGGGTGAAGGTGTCGTACCGCATGAGCGAGACGGCGCCGAAGTCGGAGAGCACGTACAGCGCGACGAGGAGTCCGCCGCCGGCCGCTGCGGGCCGCAGCTGCGGCAGGGTGACACGGAGGAAGGTGCGGAAGGGGCCGTGGCCGAGGGAGCGGGCGACCTCCTCGTGCCCGGGGTCGGTGCCGCGCAGGGCGGCGGCGACCGGCAGGTACACGTACGGGAAGCTCACCAGGGTGAGCGCCAGCGCCGATCCGGTGAAGCCGGCGAGCGAGGGAGCGGCGGACAGCCAGGCGAAGGCGGCGACGTAACTCGGCACGGCCAGCGGCAGGGTGACGAGGACGGACCAGGCGCGGGCGCCCGGCAGGGCCGTGCGGACGGTGAGCCAGGCGAGCGATACGCCGATCAGCAGGCTGGCCGAGACGACCGCGGCGGTGAGACCGAGGCTGTGCAGCAGGAGTTGGCCGGTGCGCTCGTCGGCGATGACGTCCCAGGCGTAGGCGGGGCCGTGTTCCAGGGCGCGGACGGCGAGATAGCCGAGGGGCAGGACGGCGAGTGCGGCGGCGAGTGCGGCGGGCACGATCAGCACCCAGGAGGGCCGGGCGCCGGCGCGCCGGCGCCCGGCGGGTGCGGGGGCACCCGCCGGGCGGCGGTCGCGACGGGCCGGGGCGGAAAGCTCCGGTGACGTCACGTCAGACCAGTCCGGCTTCCTGGAGCATGGCCAGGGTTTCCTTGAGGGAGTCGAGCTTGCCGAGGTCGATCTTCGGCGGCTGGAGGGTCTCCAGCGGCGGCACACCCTCGGCGGTCTTCACTCCGGCGGCCAGCGGGTACTCCTTCGTCTCCTCCGCGAAGTACGTCTGGGACTCGGTGGAGAGGAGGAAGTCGACGGCCTTCTGCGCGTACGCGGCCTGCTTCTCGTCGGCGCCCTTGAGGATGCCGACGCCGGCGACGTTGACGAGGCCGCCGGGGTCACCCTTGGGCAGGTAGTGGATCTTGGCCTTCATCTTGTCGGCGCCCTTCTCCGCCGCCTGCTCGTACCAGTAGTAGTGGTTGAGCAGGCCGAGGGAGACCTCGCCCTTGTCGACGGCTTCGAGGACCTTGAGGTTGTTCTCGTACGCCTTGGGCTCGTTGGCCTTGAGGCCCTTGAGCCAGGTGCGGGTGGCCTCGTCGCCCTCCAGGACGCGCATGCCGGTGACGAACGCCTGGAAGGAGGCGTTGGTCGGTACGAAGCCGATCTTGCCGTTCCATTCGGGCTTCACGAGCTCGTGGACGCTGTTCGGCGGGGTGGGGACCTGGTCGGGGTTGTACCCGAGGACGCGCACGCGACCGCTGACGCCGGTCCAGTCGCCGGCGGAACCGCGGTAGGCGGTGTCGACCTTGTCGAGGGTGGCCTTGGGGAGCGGCGCGAGGCGCTGCTCCTTGGAGAGCGCCCCGAGAGCGCCGGCGTCCTGGGAGAGGAAGAGACCGGCCTCGGTCTTGTCGCCCTCCTCCAGGAGCTGGGCGGAGAGCTCGGCGCTGTCGCCGTAGCGGACCTGGACGTTGGTGCCGAGGTGCTTCTCCAGCTTCTCGATGAGCGGCTTCACGAGGTTCTCGTTGCGACCGGAGTAGATGACCAGGCCGGCGGGCTCCTCGCTGCCGCAGGCGGCAAGCGTGGGGGCGAGCAGGGCGGCCGCGACGAGCGCGGTCAGAGTGCGGGCCATGGGGCGGCGCATACGGGTGGGGCCTTCCTGCCGTGAACTATCCGGAGAACCTGTGAATAGGGCATTGATAAGGTAAAGCTAACCTAAGGGTCAAGTCAGGAAATGATAACGACCTGGCCGCGAATGAACATCCGGACCCCCCTCCCCCTCTTCTCGATAAGGAAAGCCTTACCTACGATGCGCCCGTGACCCTGCTCCCCGCCCCGCCCGTCGGTGGCCACGCCCTCCCCCTCGCCCGCGACCTCACGCTCCACGGCGACCGCACCGCCCTCGCGACGGCCGACGGTGAGATCTCGTACCGTGAACTGGCGAGGCGAGTCGAGCAGACCGCCCGGCGGCTCGGCGCGGAGCGACGGCTGATCCTGCTGCCCGGCGCCAACACGGTCGAGGCACTCGTCGTCCACCTGGCCGCCCTCTCGGCCGGCCATCCGGTGCTCCTCGTGCCCGGCGACCACCCCGAGGTCGTGGAGTCCCTGACCGCCGCCTACGACCCCGATGTCGTGTTCCACCCGGGGGACGACAAGGAGTGGCGCATCGAGGAGCGCAGGGCCGTCTCCGCCCACGCTCTCCACCCCGACCTCGCGCTGCTGCTCAGCACCTCCGGCTCCACCGGCTCACCGAAGCTCGTGCGGCTCTCGTACGAGAACCTCCAGGCCAACGCCGAGTCGATCGCGACGTACCTCGGGATCCGCGACACCGACCGGGCGGCCACGACTCTTCCGATGCACTACTGCTACGGCCTGTCCGTGATCCACAGCCATCTGCTGCGCGGCGCCGGGCTCGTCCTCACCGGCCTCTCGGTGGCCGACGCCTGCTTCTGGGACCTCTTCCGCGCGACCCGGGGCACCTCGATGGCGGGCGTCCCCTACACCTTCGACCTGCTCGACCGGGTCGGCTTCGCCGACATGGACCTGCCGCACCTGCGGTACGTGACGCAGGCCGGCGGCCGGCTCGCGCCGGAGCGGGTCACGCGGTACGCCGAACTGGGCGCGCGGCGCGGCTGGGACCTCTTCGTCATGTACGGCCAGACCGAGGCGACCGCCCGCATGGCGTACCTGCCGCCGACGCTGGCCGCCGAGTACCCCGAAGCGATCGGCGTCCCGGTGCCGGGCGGCTCCTTCCATCTGGAGCCGGTCGACGAGGCACCCGTGTCCGCAGGCGTCGGTGAACTCGTCTACAGCGGCCCGAACGTCATGCTCGGGTACGCCCACTCCCCCGACGACCTCGCTCTCGGCCGCACGGTCGACGCCCTGCGCACCGGCGACCTCGCCCGCCTCACCGACGACGGCCTGTACGAGATCGTCGGCAGGCGCAGCCGTTTCCTCAAGATCCTCGGGCTGCGCATCGACCCCCAACAGGTCGAAACCATGCTCGAACGGCACGGCCTCGACGCGCTCTGCTGCGGCGACGACGAGGAACTCGTCCTCGCCGTGGTCCGCCGCCCCGGGTGGGACGAACGCCGGATCCGAAGACGCGTGGTGGACGAGTGCGGCCTGCCCGCGCGGGCGGTCCACGTCCACCTCCTGCCCGAACTCCCCCGGCTGCCCACGGGCAAGCCCGACTACCAGGCCGTACGCGCTCTGCACCGGCCGACCACCGTTCGCCCGTACGTCACCGGCGGCGGCGCCGGCACCGCAGACCTGTGCGAGCTCTTCGCACAGATCCTGGACCGCTCGGACGTGACGCCCGACGGCACCTTCGTCTCACTCGGCGGCGACTCCCTGTCGTACGTCGAGATGTCGCTCCACCTCGAACAGCGCCTCGGCCATCTGCCCCCCAACTGGCACACGACCCCGATTCGCGACCTCCGCACCCCCGAACGCAAGACCCCTTCACGCATACGAGCCCTGGAGACCAGCGTCGCCCTCCGCGCGGTGGCGATCGTGTGCGTCGTCGGCTCGCATGTGCGGCTGTTCGAGCTCCGGGGCGGCGCCCATCTGCTGCTCGCGGTGGCCGGTTTCAACTTCGCCCGCTTCCTGCTCACCTCCGCCGAGCGCCGTGAGCGCGTCCGCCGTACGGGACGGAGCATCGCGCGTGTCGCGCTCCCGTGCGTGGCCTGGACCGCCTTCGCGATCCTGATCGGCGCCCCCTACGACCTGACCAACCTCCTCCTGCTCCACAACGCCCTCTTCCCACAGGACATGGGACCGGGACTTCACCTCTGGTTCGTGGAGGCACTCGTCTACATCCTGCTGGCCACGCTCGCGCTGCTCGCCCTGCCCGCGGTGGACCGTGCGGAGCGCCGATTCCCGTACGGGCTTCCCGTCGTCCTCGTCGCGGTCGGCCTGCTCACCCGCTACGAGCTGCTCGGCCTTCCCGACCGCGCCAGGATCACCGACGCGGTCACCGTCTTCTGGCTGTTCGCCCTCGGCTGGGCAGCCGCGAAGGCCCGCACGACGCCCCACCGGCTCCTGGTCACCTTCGCCGCGCTCGCCACCGTGCCCGGCTTCTTCGCGGGCGAACCCCGGCGCGAGGCGTTCGTCCTCATCGGATTCGTCCTGCTCGTATGGTTCCCCACGCTGCCGAGCCACCACCGCGTCAACCGAGTAGCGGGGCTTCTCGCCGCCAGTTCGCTCTCCATCTACCTGACGCACTGGCAGATCTACCCGATCCTGGACGACGTCTCCGAGCCGCTGGCGCTCGTCGCCGCCCTTCTCTTCGGCATCGCCTACGCCAAGGGAACAGACCGCCTCACCCGCAAGCTGCCGGCGCTCGCCCGACTCACCGCCCTGCGTCCGGCACTCCTCGCCGCCCTCCGGCGACGCGGCAAGCCCGCCTGACGCCAACAGCATCACGGGCACGAACGCGTCGCGACCTGGGTGGCCCGGCCGGAGTCGGTGAGCGCGCGGCGATCCCGCAGCCGGGGCGTCGCAGCGACCGCCGGCGGCACAGCACGTAATCTGCCAAAGCTGACACCACATCACGAAAGGACGATTCCGTGCCCTCGCTGCTCAACCCCTACATCACCTTCGACGGCGACGCCCGCCAAGCCATGGAGTTCTACCGTGAAGTCTTCGGCGGCAGTCTGACCGTGAACACCTACGGCGACTTCGGCCAGAAGGAGGCCGGAGACGCCGCCGACAAGATCATGCACGGCATGCTCGTGACCGAGAGCGGGTTCACCCTCATGGGCGCCGACACCCCGCCCGGCGGGGAGTACAAGCCCGGTAACACCATCTCGGTGAGCGTGAGCGGCGAGGACGCGGACGAGCTCCGCGGCTACTGGGACAAGCTCTCCGGCAGCGGCACGGTCTCGGTCCCGCTGGAGAAGCAGATGTGGGGTGACGTGTTCGGGATGTGCGCAGACCGGTTCGGCATCACCTGGCTGGTCAACATCAACCAGCAGCAGACCTGAACAAGGAAACGGCATGGCCAGGCGGGCGCGCCGTACCGCAACGCCGTCGCATCCCCCACAGCGGTTCCTGGCCCGCCACGCGCCACGCGAACGCGTCCCGGAGTCGAAATCGCCCGGATCCGACCGATGACGCACCGGTGCGCGCCCGCGACCTGACGTCGATAATTGCGCCATGATGCGCATTCGCAAATCTCGTTCACGCGACCTGCGCCTGATAGACCATCACGAAAGTCGGCATCTCGTCAGGAGGTATCCATGAGGATGCTCATCAGCGTCCCCTAGTTTGGCACGTCCGCAGGTCAGGACCATGCTGGGGATCTCGTGGTCAGCAAACTCCCAGCATGAGTCAGGAGCGGTGCACGTGGCGACCAAACTCATCCGCGGGATGGGAAGTTACTTCAAGACCTGCAGCTGCAAACGGCAGGGCGGATGCTCACACCCCTACGCTATCCGGTTCCGAGACGGAACGGGGCTGCAGCGTGAAGAGACGGGCTATCCAACGCAGGGCGACGCTCTCAGCCGCCTCGCGCAGGTCTACAGCGAGAAGCGCAGCACTCCTGTGCAGCAGGCCGAGATGAAGCGCACGCTGGGCAAACAGCGCTTTGGGTAATACGCAGGCACCTGGCTGCCACGACAGCGCCATTACGCGCCTGGCACGGTGCGCACGGTCAACCGACTCCTCGACAGCCAGATACTCCCGGCCCTCGAGTCCCGCCGGATCAACAGCTTCTCTCCGACCGTCGTCGACGACTTCATCATGTCGATGGAGGAACGCAAGGTCGGACTGGCCACGCAGCAGAACGCCTTCGACACCCTCAAGAAGATCCTCCTGGACGCCCACCGCAGGGGCGCGATCTCCGATGGCCCGTTCCAAGGCGTCGTCCCCCCGGAGTACATACCCAACCGGATCACCATCCCCACGCTGGCGGAGATCCACGCCCTCAAGGCAGCCGCGTCCGATGCGCTCGTCCTCATCATTGACCTGATGTCCGGATGCGGGCACCGGAACGGAGAGGCGTACGCAGCCAATCTGGAGGGGATGGTCGCGGACGACATGTATCGCATCACCGAACAGATCGAGGGGAGGACCCGGCAGCGCGCCCCGCTCAAGCATCGAAAGTCCGGCGACTTCCGGGAGGTCCCGATGCCGATCACGGTCCGGGAATCTCTCCTCAGGTACGCGAAAAGCGTCGGCTCGGACGAGAACGGCTTCCTCCTGCGTAAAGGCTGTCCCGTAAATGATCTAGTGCATCAGCTCGGCGTGGGGGTGCTCCGGCGCCGTCGGGCAGACGTAGAGCTGCTGGTCGTAGCCGCTGCCGATCTGGACTGCAGTGGGCTGCCTGGGGTCGAATTGGTCGAAGCCGGTGGGTGGTTCATCCGCCGGTTCCTCGTGCGGGAGCCAGCTGCTGTCGTCGCCCTCGAACGTGGCAATGGTCAGTAGGGCATCCATGTCGCTGTTGCAGGTCGGGCAGATCCGGGGGGTGGGGTCGGTGGCGCCCCAGCGAGGCCAGCCGCCGACTTTCCAGCCGGGTGCGCCAGCCAACTCACTGTCGTAGAACTCCTGCGGGTACGACGCGTATGCGTTGTCCACACCCGTGTCGGCTACCTGCCACAGGCTCCAGTTGCCGAGCTGCTCCTGGAGTTCCTTGCTCAGCTCAAGGTGGTCGGGGTATTCGGTGACCTGCTCCGGGTTGAGCAGGCACGGCTCGGGCAGGTAGTCGTCGAACTGCATCGCGGGCGGTTCTGGGGGCGTGGCGAGGATGTCGGCGACTGTGGCGGCCGCCCGCCAGAAGAGCGCGGTCTTGGGCATGATCGGGTGGTCGAAGGGGCACCACAGGACCTGGAGCAGGTCTGTTCCTTCAGGCGTCTGAAGATCGGGCACGTCCCGCGCGTACAGCTGTGCGACCGGCAGCATCGCTACGGAACCCTCGTATGGGGCGACGGCCAGCTTGTGCGGATACTCCCGCGGGGGGTGGATTCGCTCAAGGGTCTTTCGTTCCTGCGGGGTCAGGGCCCTGCCGCGCGAGGCGGCACGGATCCGTCGTTTCAGCCTCACGTCCGCTGGGGACAGGGCCAGGTTCATTCCGTCCACTACATGAGGTCCGTCGCAGTGCGGCCACTGCTCGCCGGCGGGCCATAGCAACGGTCCGCCGATGGAACTGTCCTGCGGTGACGGCAACCCGGGGCGCGGGTGCAACCGGGTCGCCGTGCGTGCCAGCGGAGCCAGTTGAGGGAAGACGGTGGTGACGTCGAATGGCCGCGGCGGAGTGGTCGGTGTGCTGGTCATAGCCGCGATCTTGCCAAATGACTCTGACAGCGGGGCCCGCAGTCATCTCGGAGCAGCCCTCCGAGCCCACCTGCACTTCCTCGCTCGTCTGCGTCGACGCCCAGAGTGTCGCAGCTTATAAGAACGGCCGGCGAGAGTCCGCGGTGGCTGTCTGAAGAAGTGGTCGCATGGACGAGATGATCTCGATGTGACTGGTGTGATTACAGCGTCGGAGCCGTCCTGGATAGCTCCGTTCTCCGGGCTGAGCCCGCGAGTCTTCGGGAAGCTGGTGACGGCACTGCGTGCAGCAGGTGCAGACACGGCCCGAAAGGGTCGACCGTGGAGCCTTTCGTTGGAGGACCGGGCCTTGCTGGTCACTGCGTACTGGCGCACGAACCTGACTATGCGGCAGCTCGCCCCACTGTTCGGGATCTCGAAGTCGGCAGCGGACCGCATCATCGACCACCTGGGGCCGATGCTCGCGCTCCAGCCCCGCAAGCGGTTCGCCAAGGATGCCGTGCTCATCGTGGACGGCACGTTGGTTCCCACCCGTGACCACGGCATCGCCGAGCGGTCGAAGAACTATCGGTACTCCACCAACCACCGGGTCGTCATCGACGCCGATACCCGCTTCGTCGTAGCCGTCGGCCGGCCGCTGCCCGGAAACCGCAACGACTGCAAGGCGTGGGAACTGTCCGGTGCGAAGGCCGCCGTCAGCCAGACGACGGTGATCGCGGACGGTGGATACCGAGGCACCGGCTTGGTCATCCCGCATCGCCGGGAGCACGGCCAGGTCGAACTCCCGGCCTGGAAGGAGGAGCACAACACCTCCCACCGCAAGGTCCGGGCTCGTGTTGAGCACGCCTTCGCCCGCATGAAGACCTGGAAGATCCTCCGCGACTGCCGCCTGAAAGGCGATGGCGTCCACCACGCCATGCTCGGCATCGCGCGCCTGCACAACCTCACCCTCGCCGGGTAACAGGCAGACAGGCTGGTCAACCGGCATGCCGTAGATCATTTAAGGGACAGCGCTTAGGGAGTCCAAGACTTCGCCGTGCTCGAAGGCACCGTCCGGGGACTGTCGTTCGTCACAGGCTGCGGATCAGTGCGTCGAGTCGCTGCCACGCCGGGGACGATGCGTTGATCGTGCGCTGGACGAGGGCGGGGATGTCGGAGTCCGCATCCAGATGGGGCGGCTCCTCGGAGCCGTAGCGCCTCCGGGTCGCTTCGACGATGCGTTGGGCGAGGTCGTCGATGCGGGGATCGTAGGGGTCCAGATCGTGCGCGTGGTCGTAGTCGAGGAAGAGCTGCCGCAGCGCCGGGTCGGCCAGGGACGCGGCCTGGTCGTGGAACAGGGTGATCGCGTGGTTCGGGTACGTGGCGAAGACGAGGATCCACAGGTCGCGTTGCAGTTCCACCCAGCGCGGGGTGAAACCCCAGTCGGCCAGGCGCTCCAGGTGGGCGGCGACCTCGGCCGACACCGGTGCCAGCTGGCCGGCGGAGAGCCTGCGCAGGCGCTCCTGGGTCGCACGCAGGCCACGGATGCGAACAGTGATTTCGTCGTCGATCTCACGCAGCGCCTGCTGGAGCTCTTCCTCGGTCGCTGACCTCAGATCTCGGATCCTGGCCAGGGGGACGCCCGCCTCGGCGAGCGTCCGGATCTTGATGAGGTCGATGACGTCACTCGCGCCGTATCGCCGGTAGCCGGACGCGTCACGGTCGGGCTCGGGAAGCAGTCCCTTGTCGTGGTAGACACGGATGGTCTTGATCGACACTCCGACGTAGCCGGCCAGCTGCCCGATGGTGATCACCCGACCATCGTCCCACTTGACCTTTCCCCAGGGGCAAGGTCGCACCATGGCGTCATGGAGAACACGAACATCGATCGAGAGACCCTGCGCGAGCTGGCCGACGAGGGCAACGAGACCGCTCTGGATCGGCTGGCCGACCTGGCTGACAAGGCCGGCGACCTCGAAGAGCTGAGCGAACTGCTGGACGAGGGGTCCCTGCACGCGGGGTTCCTGCTCACCCGGCGGGCGGTTGCCGCCCAAGATCTGCGGGAGCTGCAGCGGATCTCCGATGCCGGGTATGACGAGGCCGGGGGCGAGCTGGAGCGGCTGTTGAAGGCTTCGGCTGTCGAGCACCGGGGCTGACCTGCGCATCGGTGTCAGGTGGCAGCCAGGCGCGGGAAGAACGGCGGGGATCTGTCAGCCATCCGCATCGACGAGGACTGCCTGGCGATCTCCGCGTACGCGGGGCCGCCGGCCAGTCCCAGCGCGATCTGCTGACGTTCGGGCTGAGTGAGTCCGCCTCCCGGCATCACGGTCGCCTTCGGCCTCCGTGGCGCCGCGAGCATAGCGTTCACCGGCAGTTCATTGCAACGAAACGAGGGAGGGTCGTTGCGTTAGATTCAGAACCGTTGCAATGAAATCTCGCAACTGACCTGCAATTATGGCTATTTCACGCAACTGGAGGCTTGCCGGTTCATTGAACGCAACGTAGCTTTTCCTTCATCGGAAACAGCGAGGCGAAGAAGCGCCCGCTACAGACGAAGGAGGAGCACCATGCAGAAGTTCGGCACAGCCGCCGCGATCGTCACCGTCCTCGCCGTCCCCGCGGGACGCATCCGGCTCATCGCCGCCGACCGGGCCGACACCACGGTCGAGATCCTGCCCGCCGACCCGTCCAAGAGCCGCGACGTGAAGACGGCCGAGCAGACCGAAGTCGCCTACGCCGACGGTGTCCTGCGGATCGAAGTCCCGAAGACGAAGAACGGGATCTTCGGAAACACCGGATCCATCGAGGTGACGGTCCAGCTGCCCGCCGGCTCCCGCGTCGAGGCCGAGGCCGCCGCCACCGAACTCCGCGGCGTCGGACGGCTCGGCGACGTGAGCTTCGAGGGCGCCTACGGCCAGATCAAGATCGACGAGGCCGCGAGCCTCCGCCTCACCGCGACCGACGGCGACGTCGAGGTCGGCCGGCTGGCCGGCTCCGCGGAGATCAGCACCGCGCGGGGCGACATCCGCATCGCCGAGGCGGTGGGTGGCACGGTCACCCTGAGCACCCAGAAGGGCGACATCTCGGTCGGCGCCGCCGCCGGCGTCTCCGCCTCCCTGGACGCCGGCACCGCCTACGGCCACATCAGCAACGCCCTCAAGAACGACGGCACCCCCGGTCTGAGCATCCAGGCCACCGCCGCGTACGGCGACATCACCGCCCGCAGCCTCTGACCCGCAACTCCTGACCCGCAGTCCCCGACCGTCAGCCTCTGAGGAGAGCTCATCATGACCAACCCGGCTATCGCGGCGAACGGGCTGCGCAAGTCGTACGGCGACAAGACCGTCCTCGACGGCATCGACCTGACCGTCCCCGAGGGAACGATCTTCGCCCTGCTGGGCCCGAACGGCGCGGGCAAGACGACCGCCGTGAAGATCCTGTCCACGCTCATCACCGCCGACGGCGGGCAGGCCCAGATCGCGGGCCACGACCTCGCCACCACCCCGCAGTCCGTGCGCGCCGCGATCGGTGTGACGGGGCAGTTCTCCGCAGTCGACGGCCTGATCACCGGCGAGGAGAACATGCTCCTCATGGCGGATCTGCACCACCTCTCCAAGCAGGAGGGGCGCCGGGTCACCGCCGAACTCCTGGAGCGCTTCGACCTGACGGAGGCCGCGTCGAAGCCGGCCTCCACCTACTCCGGGGGCATGAAGCGCCGTCTGGACATCGCCATGACCCTGGTCGGCAGCCCGCGGATCATCTTCCTCGACGAGCCCACCACCGGCCTGGACCCCCGCTCCCGCCACAACATGTGGCAGATCATCCGCGAGCTGGTCACCGGCGGGGTCACCGTCTTCCTCACCACCCAGTACCTCGAAGAAGCCGATCAGCTCGCCGACCGCATCGCCGTCCTCAACGACGGAAAGATCGCCGCCGAAGGCACCGCCGACGAGCTCAAGCGCCTCATCCCCGGCGGCCACATCCGCCTCCGCTTCACCGACCCGGACGCCTATCGCGCCGCAGCCACCAACCTCCACGACGCCACCAGCGACGACGAGGCCCTCGCGCTGCAGATCCCCAGCGACGGCAGCCAGCGCGACCTGCGCTCCATCCTCGACCGGCTCGACTCTGCCGGCATCGAGGCCGACGAGCTCACCGTCCACACCCCCGATCTCGACGACGTCTTCTTCGCCCTCACCGCCACCACCAACGTCCCCGCCCAGTCGAAGGAGTCCGTCCGATGAGCTCGCTGTCCCTCGCCGCCCGCGACACGTCCACGATGCTGCGCCGCAACCTCCTGCACGCCCGGCGCTACCCCTCCCTCACTCTGAACCTCCTGCTCACGCCGATCATGCTGCTCCTGCTCTTCGTCTACATCTTCGGCGACACGATGAGCGCCGGCATCGGCGGCGGCGACCGTTCCGACTACATCGCCTACCTGGTCCCCGGCCTGCTGCTGATGACGATCGGCTCCACCACGATCGGCACCGCGGTCTCCGTCTCCACCGACATGACCGAGGGCATCATCGCCCGCTTCCGCACCATGGCCATCCACCGCGGCTCCGTCATCACCGGCCACGTCATCGGCAGCGTCCTGCAGTCCGTCATCAGCGTCGTCCTCGTCGGCGCCGTCGGCGTCGCAATCGGCTTCCGCTCCACCGACGCCACCGCCCTGGAATGGCTCGCCGCCTTCGGACTCCTCACCCTCTTCGCCCTGGCCCTCACCTGGATCGCCGTCGGCATGGGCATGGTCAGCCCGAACGCCGAGGCCGCCAGCAACAACGCGATGCCGCTGATCTTCCTCCCGCTGATCTCCAGCACCTTCGTCCCCGTCGACCAGATGCCCGGCTGGTTCCAGCCCATCGCCCAGTACCAGCCCTTCACCCCCGCCATCGAAACCCTCCGCGGCCTGCTCCTGGGCACCGAGATCGGCCACAACGGCTGGCTCGCCGTCGCCTGGTGCCTCGGCCTCGCCGCCCTCGGCTACTTCTGGTCCAAGGCGGTGTTCAACCGCGACCCCAAGTAGGAGCCGTGAACACGCGGGCCACCACTCGCAACGCGTCCCACCCGAGGGCGGTGTACCCCCGACACCACGTCGGCGTACGCCGCCCCGTCCGCGTCCTCGGCCCCCGCAAGTCCACCGGCATCAGGTGGTCGCGCCGGCCGCGAGGTCCGGAACGGACGGCGGGGCCCCGGCGGCCATCCGCAGCGTGACCGTCATGGTCAGCCCGCCTCCGGGGGTGTCCTCCGCCGTGACCGTGCCTCCCATCGCCTCCACGAAGCCCCGCGCCACCGCCAGGCCGAGACCGACGCCCTCACCCCGCGGGGCGTCGCCGTACCGCTGGAAAGCGCCGAAAATGCGGTCCTTGGCTTCGTCGGGGACGCCGGGGCCGCGGTCGACGACTCGTAGTTCAACTCGGTCGGCCAGGGCGCTCGCCGAGACGAGGACGGGTTGCCCGGGCGGGCTGTACTTGACGGCGTTCTCGACGACGTTGGCGACCGCCCGTTCCAGCAGGCCGCGGTCGACCGCCACCATCGGGAGCGTCTCGGGGATGTCGAGTTCCACGCTGTCCTCGGGGACTCCGAGCAGGGCCATCGGGACGACCTCGTCGAGGTCGGTCTCCCGGATGACGGCGGTGACGGTCCCGGTCTCCAGGCGGGAGACATCCAGCAGGTTGCCGACGAGGTGGTCGAGGCGGTCGGCGCCGTCCTCGATGCCTTCGAGGAGTTCGGCCCGGTCGTCGTCCGACCACTCGACATCGTCGGAGCGCAGCGACGAGACCGACGCCTTGATGCCGGCGAGCGGTGTTCGCAGGTCGTGGCTGACGGCCGCGAGAAGCGACGTACGGATCTTGTTGCCCTCCGCGAGCTTCCGGGCCTCCTCCGCCTCGCCGACGAGCCGCTGCCGATCGAGGACGACCGCGGCCTGGGCGGCGAAGGCGCCGAGCACGCGCCGGTCCTCGGCTGGCAACACCCGGCCGGACAGGGCAAGGGCCAGGTGGTCACCGACGGGCATGTCCACATCCGCGTCCTCCGGGCGATCAGCCGGTCGGTGGCCGACGACGGCCACGCAGGACCACGGCTCCGTCTCCTCGGGACGTTCCAGGAGCGCGACCGACTCCATGGAGAAGGTCTCCCGGACACGTTCGAGGAGCGCTTCGAGCGTCGTCTCGCCCCGCAGGACGCTCCCGGCGAGGAAGGACAGGGTCTCCGACTCGGCCCGCAGGCGGGCGGCCTGGTGCGTCCGGCGCGCGGCCAGGTCCACGACCGAGGCCACCGAGATCGCCACCCCCACGAAGATCGCCAGGGCGACGATGTTGCGCGGGTCGGCGATGGTGAGCTGGTGTATCGGCGGGGTGAAGAACCAGTTCAGGAGCAGCGATCCGAAGGCCGCGGAGGCCAGGGCCGGCTTGAGCCCGCCCAGGAGCGCTGCCGCGACAGTAAGCGTGAGGTAGAGCAGGACGTCGTTGGCCAGTCCCACGTCGGGGGCGGCGGTGCTGAGGAGCAGAGTGAGCAGGGCCGGGCCGGCCAGGCCGACGAGCCAACCCCAGATGGTCCGTGACCGGCCGAGCCGGGCGCCCCCGGGACCGGGCAGCCGGCGGCCCTTCGCCGCCTCGTCGTGGGTGACGATGTGGACATCGAGGTCGGGCCCGGATTCGCGGGCGACCGTCCCGCTGACACCGGGGCCGAAGAGGTACTGCCAGGAACGGCGCCGGCTCACGCCGAGCACGATCTGGGTGGCGTTCACCCCGCGCGCGAATTCGAGCAGCCCCGCGGAGACGTCGTCACCGACGACATGGTGGAAGGTGCCGCCCAGATCCTCGACGAGGGTCCGCTGGACCGCCAGCTCCTTCGGGGAGGCTGAGGTCAGACCGTCGCTGCGCGAAATGTAGACGGCGAGGACCTCGCCACCCGCGCCCTTCTCGGCCAGCCGTACCGCGCGGCGTATCAAGGTCCGTCCCTCCGGGCCGCCGGTGAGGCCGACGACGATCCGCTCGCGGGATCCCCAGATCTTCGAGACGCGGTGCTCGGTCCGGTACTCCTGGAGGTACTCGTCGACCCGATCGGCCGTCCACAGCAGGGCCAGCTCACGCAGGGCAGTGAGGTTGCCGGGGCGGAAGTAGTTGGAGAGGGCCGCGTCGACCTTGTCCGACTTGTAGATGTTGCCGTGCGCCATGCGGCGGCGCAGCGCCTGGGGCGACATGTCGACCAGCTCGATCTGGTCGGCGCGCCGGACGATCTCGTCCGGGACGGTCTCCTTCTGCCGGATACCCGTGATGGCCTCGACGACGTCCCCGAGGGACTCCAGGTGCTGGATGTTGACCGTCGACACGACGTCGATACCAGCCGCGAGCAGCTCCTCGACGTCCTGCCAGCGCTTGGCGTTCCGCGAGCCCGGCACGTTCGTGTGCGGCAGTTCGTCGACGAGCGCGACGGCGGGCCGCCGGGCCAGGACGGCGTCCACGTCCATTTCCGTGAAGGAGGTGCCGCGGTACTCGATCGTCCGGCGCGGAATCATCTCCAGGCCGTGCAGCATGACCTCGGTCCGGGGCCGGTTGTGGTGCTCCACGAACGCGACGACACAGTCCGTGCCGCGCTCGACGCGCCGGTGCCCCTCGGAGAGCATGGAGTACGTCTTGCCGACTCCCGGCGCCGCTCCCAGGTAGATGCGCAGCTTTCCGCGTCCCATGTACTGCGTCTCTCCTACGGTTCGAACCGGTAGCCCATACCGGGTTCGGTGATCAGATAGCGAGGATGCGACGGGTCCACTTCCAGTTTGCGCCGCAGCTGGGCCATGTAGACCCGGAGATAGTTCGTCTTCGTGCGGTAGCTCGGGCCCCATACCTCCTGGAGCAGTCGGCGCTGGCTGATGAGCCGCCCCGGGTTGCAGATCAGTATTTCCAGCAGATGCCATTCGGTCGGGGTGAGCCTTACGTCCCGTTCCGCACGCCTCACCTTCTTGGCCACCAGATCGACGGTGAAGTCGTCGGTGCTGACCCGACCCCCCTCGACCCGGTCGGGCACGGGCGCCTCGGCCGTACGGCGGGTGGCGGCCCGCAGCCGGGCCAGGAGCTCGTCCATGCTGAAGGGCTTGGTCATGTAGTCGTCGGCGCCGGCGTCGAGGGCACGGATCTTGTCCTCGGAACCGCTGCGCGCCGAGAGGACGAGTACGGGCGAACGGCTCCAGCGGCGCAACGCCTTGATGACGTCGACGCCGTCCATGTCCGGCAGCCCAAGGTCGACGATCAGCACGTCCGGTGGTTCGGAAGCGGCGAGTGACAGTGCCGTGGCGCCGTCCGGCGCCGCGTCCACCACGTATCGGCGCGCTTGCAGGTTGATCACCAGCGCTCGTGCGAGCTGTGAATCGTCCTCGACCACCAGCACCCGCGTCATCGGCGTGCTGCCTTCCTCTTGTACGTGCGGTTCGTGTAGTCCAACGTGCTGCGGGAGCCGACGGGCCCGTGTCGTTCCCGGGGTCCGCCGGCTCCCATGCCGCTTCGATAAGGCCATCAGCCCTTGGTCAATTCCTTGAGTGCGATGTTGAGCTGGAGGACGTTGACGCGGGGCTCGCCGATGAAACCGAGGATGCGGTCGTCGGTGTGGTCGGCGACGAGCTTCTCCACCGCCGCGACGTCCAGCTTGTTCACCTCGGCGATCCGGTGGACCTGGATGGCCGCGTACTCCGGGGAGATGTGCGGGTCCAGGCCGGAGCCGGAGGAGGTGACCGCGTCGGCGGGCACGTCGGAGGGCTTGACGGTGTAGCCGTTCACCGAGTTGTCCTTGACCACGGCGGCCTTGGCGTCCTTGACCCAGGTGATCAGGTCCTCGTTGTCGCCGGAGCGGTTGGTCGCGCCGGAGAGGATGATCGAGTACTGGGTGTTGACGCTGTTGGAGCCCAGGCCGTTCGACGGGCGCGGCTGGAACCACTTCAGGTCCGGCGCCGCGGTCTCCTCCCCGTCCTTGAGGGGGAGGTTGTAGGTCTGGCCGATGAGTTCGGAGCCGACGACCTTGCCGTCCGCCTTGATCTCGGAGCCGTTCGCCTTGCCGGGGAAGGCCACTTGGGCGATCCCGGTGACGGCGAGCGGGTAGAGGACGCCGGTGATCACGGTCAGGACGAGGAGGGCGCGCAGGCCTGCCCAGAGCACGCGGCCGGTGTTCGCTGCTGAATTGTTCATCGCTGGTCAGCCGATTCCGGGGATGAGGGAGAGGAGCAGGTCGATGATCTTGATGCCGATGAACGGGGCGATCAGGCCGCCGAGCCCGTAGATCCCGAGATTGCGACGCAGCATCGAGTCCGCACTCGACGGCCGGTAGCGCACGCCCTTGAGGGCGAGCGGGACGAGGGCGATGATGATCAGCGCGTTGAAGATGACGGCCGAGAGGATCGCGGACTCCGGCGAGGTCAGGCCCATGATGTTGAGCCTGTCCAGGCTCGGGTAGGCGACCGCGAACATCGCGGGGATGATCGCGAAGTACTTCGCCACGTCGTTGGCGATCGAGAAGGTCGTCAACGCGCCTCGGGTGATGAGGAGTTGCTTGCCGATCTCGACGATCTCGATGAGCTTGGTCGGGTTGGAGTCGAGGTCGACCATGTTGCCGGCCTCCTTCGCGGCCGACGTTCCCGTGTTCATGGCCACGCCGACGTCCGCCTGGGCCAGCGCGGGCGCGTCGTTCGTCCCGTCGCCGGTCATCGCGACGAGCTTGCCGCCCGCCTGCTCCCGCTTGATGAGGGCCATCTTGTCCTCGGGGGTGGCCTCGGCCAGGAAGTCGTCGACACCCGCCTCCTCGGCGATGGCCTTCGCGGTCAGCGGGTTGTCGCCCGTGATCATGACCGTCTTGATGCCCATGCGGCGCAGCTCGTCGAACCGCTCCCGCATGCCCTCCTTCACGACGTCCTTGAGGTGGATGACGCCCAGGACGCGGGCGCCCTCACCGTCCTCCAGAGCCACCAGCAGCGGCGTGCCGCCGGCCTCGGAAATCCGGTCCGTGAGCGCCTGTGCGTCCTCGGAGACACTGCCGCCCCGCTCCTTCACCCATGCCACGACCGAACCGGTCGCGCCCTTGCGGACCTTGCGGCCGTCCACGTCGACGCCCGACATACGGGTCTGCGCGGTGAACGCGACCCACTCGGCGTGCGCCAGCTCGCCCTGGTGACGCTCGCGCAAGGCGTACCGCTCCTTGGCGAGGACGACGATCGAGCGGCCCTCGGGCGTCTCGTCGGCGAGGGACGACAGCTGGGCGGCGTCGGCGAGTTCGGCCTCGGTGGTGCCCTTGACGGGGACGAACTCGGAGGCCTGGCGGTTGCCGAGGGTGATGGTGCCGGTCTTGTCGAGCAGCAGCGTCGACACGTCGCCGGCGGCCTCGACCGCGCGGCCCGACATGGCGAGCACGTTGCGCTGCACGAGCCGGTCCATGCCGGCGATGCCGATCGCGGAGAGCAGGGCGCCGATGGTCGTCGGGATCAGGCAGACGAGAAGCGCCGCCAGGACGATCAGGGAGGTCTGCTCGTCGGCGCCCGCGTAGATCGCGAACGGCTTGAGGGTGACGACGGCGAGCAGGAAGACGATCGTGAGGGACGCCAGCAGGATGTTGAGCGCGATCTCGTTGGGGGTCTTCTGCCTCGCCGCGCCCTCGACCAGGTTGATCATCCGGTCGATGAAGGTCTCGCCGGGCTTCGTCGTGATCCTCACGACGATCCGGTCCGACAGCACCTTCGTACCGCCCGTCACCGCGCACCGGTCACCGCCGGACTCGCGGATGACCGGCGCCGACTCACCCGTGATGGCGGACTCGTCGACCGACGCGACGCCCTCGACGACGTCACCGTCGCCGGGGATGACGTCGCCCGCCTCACAGACCACCAGGTCACCGACGCGCAGTTCGGTGCCGGGCACCCGCTCTTCGTCCGAGCCGGTGATCCGGCGGGCGACGGTATCGGTCTTGGCCTTGCGCAGGGTGTCGGCCTGGGCCTTGCCCCGGCCCTCCGCGACCGCCTCCGCCAGGTTGGCGAAGATCGTGGTCAGCCACAGCCAGACGGTGATCGCCCAGCCGAACCAGTCGCCCGGGTTCCCGATCGCCAGCACGGTGGTGACCACCGAGCCGACCAACACCACGAACATCACGGGAGACTTGACCATCACGCGCGGGTCGAGCTTCCTGACCGCGTCGGGGAAGGACCTGACCAGCTGCTTCGGGTCGAACAGTCCCCCGCCGACGCGCCCGGGGGTGTGGTGCCCTGTGGGGACGTCCGGGTGCGGTGCCCGGGTGGGAGTGATGGTGCTCATGCTGCGAGCCCTTCGGCGAGCGGTCCCAGCGCGAGGGCCGGGAAGTAGGTGAGACCGGCGATGATCATGATCGTGCCGACCAGGAGGCCGGTGAAGAGCGGCTTCTCGGTCCGCAGGGTGCCCGCGGTCTCGGGCACCGGCGTCTGTTCGGCGAGCGAGCCGGCCAGGGCGAGCACGAACACCATCGGCAGGAACCGGCCCAGCAGCATCGCGATGCCGATGGTCGAGTTGAACCACTGCGTGTCGGCGTTCAGGCCGGCGAAGGCCGAGCCGTTGTTGTTGGCACCCGAGGTGTAGGCGTAGAGGATCTCGGAGAAGCCGTGCGCGCCGGAGTTCGTCATCGAGTCGCCCGGCGTCGGCAGGGCCATCGCCACCGCCGTGAAGCAGAGCACCAGCGCCGGGGTGACGAGGATGTAGCAGGCCGCGAACTTGATCTCACGGGTGCCGATCTTCTTGCCCAGGTACTCGGGCGTGCGGCCGACCATCAGACCGGCGAGGAACACCGCGATGACCGCCATGATCAACATGCCGTAGAGGCCGGAGCCGACGCCGCCGGGCGCGATCTCGCCGAGCTGCATGCCCAGCATGGTGATGCCGCCGCCGAAGCCGGTGTTCGAGGAGTGGAAGGAGTTCACCGCACCGGTCGACGTCAGTGTGGTGGCGACCGAGAAGATCGCCGACGCGCTGATGCCGAAGCGGGTCTCCTTGCCCTCCATCGCGCCGCCGGCCAGTTCGAACGCCGGGCCCTTGCCCGCGAATTCGGTCCACAGCATCAGGCCGGTGAAGACGAGCCAGATCGTCGCCATCGTGCCGAGGATCGCGTAACCCTGCTTGAGCGAACCGACCATGCGGCCGAAGGTGCGGGTGAGCGCGAAGGGGATGACGAGGATCAGGTAGATCTCGAAGAGGTTGGAGAGCCCGTTGGGGTTCTCGAAGGGGTGGGCCGAGTTGGCGTTGAAGTAACCGCCGCCGTTCGTGCCCAGCTCCTTGATGACCTCCTGCGAGGCCACCGCCCCGCCGTTCCACTGCTGGCTGCTCCCCATGAACTGGCCGACCTCGTGGATGCCGGCGAAGTTCTGGATCGCGCCGCAGGCGACAAGCACCAGCGCACCGATCACCGAGATCGGCAGCAGGATGCGGACGACACCACGGACCAGGTCGGACCAGAAGTTGCCCAGCTCACCAGTACGAGACCGGGCGAAGCCCCGTACGAGGGCGACCGCCACGGCGATGCCCACCGCCGCCGACACGAAGTTCTGCACCGCGAGGCCGCCGGTCTGCACGACGTGGCCCATGGCCTGCTCGCCGTAGTACGACTGCCAGTTGGTGTTGGCGACGAAGGACGCGGCCGTGTTGAAGGCCTGGTCCGGGTCGATCGAGACGAAGCCGAGCGAGCCGGGCAGCGAACCCTGCACCCGCTGAAGCAGGTAGAGGAAGAGAACGCTCACAGCGGAGAACGCGAGGACACCGCGCAGGTAAGCAGGCCAGCGCATCTCCGTGTCCGGGTTGGCGCCGATGCCCTTGTAGATCCACTTCTCGACCCGCAGGTGCTTCTCCGAGGAGTACACCCGGGCCATGTGGTCGCCCAGCGGGCGGTACGAGAGGCCCAGCGCGACGATCAGCGCGAGGAGCTGGAGAACCCCAGCAAGAACAGGACTCATGGTCGTGCCTCAGAACCTCTCCGGCTTGACGAGGGCGAGGACGAGATAGCCGAGGAGACCGGCGGCCACCAGCAGACCGATGATGTTTTCGGCACTCACAGCTTGGCCACCCCCTTGGCGATGAAGGCCACCAGCGCGAAGACCGCGACCGTGATGACGACGAAGGCCACGTCGGCCATCGTGAGCTCCCGGATGCAGGAAGAAGGAAGAACGGATTCTCGGACGAGACGAGAAAACCGCGTTTCAGCCAAGGAACGGCTCTCGTTAACGTCCCTCTTACGCCCCGCAGCGTGCTCTTGACGCGTCCCCTACGGCTTCATGGCTCCCGGCTCGGAACCAGGTCACTCCCCCGCCCCCTCGGCGCCCCGGAGGGTGCGGCTGTACCCCGGACATCAGCACGTCCAACCCCTGGCGGCTCGTCGCCATGACGACCCGGTCCCCGGCACGCAGTACCCTGCCGTGCACCGGCCGCCAGTCGAACCCGGGCATCCGGTCGAGGCGGAACCCTGCCAGGGTGTCCCCGGCTGGCGCCGGGGCACGGCCCCCGCCCCTACCGCGAGTACCCGCCACTCGTTCCCCCGGAACGCTTCGTGGACCGAGCGGCCCTCCAGCTCGGGGTGGCCGGCCACGTCGACGGCCGTGAAGAGCAGCGAACCGCGCTCGACCGGCATGACGCCCAGCACGTGGCGTCCCATCATCGCGGCGGCGAACGCCGGCGCCGCGAGGGCGGAGACGCTGCGGCTGCGGGTGAGCGCGCCGGGATACGAGGCGCGCATCGTGGCGGAGACCGTGGCGGCGAAGTCGTCGTCGTACAGCCGCACGACCACCGGATCGTCGGGTTGATCTCCCGGGCGGCCATCGCGATGTCGAGGTTCTCGCCGCGCGGGGCTCGTCGTGTTCGCGCAGCATGCGCATGACGGTGGCCGGGGCTGGGTGCTGGCCGCCCTTCTTGCCGGTTCGGATGACGAGGCGGGAGGCGATCTCGCGCAGCGAGAGGCGTTCGTCGTCGCGCATGCGCAGGGCGGCATGACCCGCTCAGTCGGTTTCGGATGTCTCTCGAGGGCGGGTGGAGTAGATCTTGTGCCAGTACTCGGCCGAGCGGACCAGGTCATCCATGACGTGGAGGAGGAACTGGCTCGTGTTGTGAAGTCGAGCGCCGGCGGGGGTGGTGGCGCCGAGTTTCCGGGCTCCGGTCGTGCAAGCCTCGGCGATCTGGGTCTGGTTGCGCGCGCTGGCCATGATCGATTGGAACACCACGTCGTCTTCGATGGCGTAGCGTTCGGCGCGACTGTGGGGGTCGCGTTCGCGTGTGACGAGTGCCTGGTTTTCCAGGTAGCCGATGGCCTTGGAGATGGAGGCGGGGCTGACGTGCAGGCGTCGCACGAGTTCCGCCGAGGTGAGGCTGCCGCTGTCGGTGGTGAAGAGCGCGGCGAGCACCTTGGCCATCATCGGCGGGAGCCCGGCCTGAACCATCAGTTCCACGCTCTGCGCGCCCACTTCGTCCACGAGCCGTGGATCGCGCCCGCCGAGGTCGACTCTTCCCGGTGAGGTTGTCGGCGCAGCGGTCCTGTCTTGACGCGCGTGTCGTGCGGCGGCTTGGTGGGCCGCCTCGGCGTGGTAACCGCGCGGCCCGCCGTTGCGCACCACCTCGCGGGTGACGGTCGAGGTCGGCCGCCCGATACGGCGGCCGATGGCGGCGTAGGTCAGCCCCTCGCGCAGTCCCGCGGTAATCTGCCGCCGGTCCTGGAGGGTGAGTCTGTCACCAGGCATCGAGTGTCCTCCGCTGTTGCCGTCGGAGCCAGCTAATGCAACGCAACCCGTTGCATTAGCTGCCATGCCTCATGCAACGATTTACCTCATCTACCTGGGAATATTCCGTTGCATCACGTTAACCTGATTAATGAGTTGATGTATGCAACGTAATTTTCACAGAGATGTGAAGGTCCGGAGCTCATCGACGGAAGCGAATCCCATGCCTACCGACCTCGTTCACGCCGCGCTCACGGCGGCCGCAGTACACAAGGCGTACGGCGACCACGTGGTGCTGAGCGGCATCGACCTCGACATCCCCGCAGGATCGGTCTTCGCGCTACTCGGCCCGAACGGCGCGGGCAAGACCACGATGGTGCAGATCCTGTCCACGCTCATCCGCGCCGACGCCGGGGAGATGCGGGTCGCCGGCCACGACGTGGTTCGGGATCCGGATGCGGTCCGTGCCGCGATCGGCGTCACCGGCCAGTTCTCCGCGGTCGACGGCTTCCTCACGGGCGAGGAGAACCTGCTGCTGATGGCCGACCTGCACCACCTTCCCCGCCGGGAACGACGGCAGTGCGTCACCGACCTGCTGGAGCGTTTCGACCTGGTGGACGCGGCCCGGAAGCCCGCGGCGACGTATTCCGGCGGGATGCGCCGCCGCCTGGACCTCGCGATGACGCTGGTCGGCCGACCCCGGGTGATCTTCCTCGACGAGCCGACCACCGGGCTGGACCCGCGCAGCAGGCAGACCATGTGGGAGATCATCCGCGGGCTGGTGACCGACGAAGGCGTCACGATCTTCCTCACCACCCAGTACCTCGACGAGGCCGACCAGCTCGCCGACCGGATCGCGGTGCTGCACCAGGGAAAGATCGTCGCCCAGGGCACGGCAGAGGAGCTCAAGCGGCAGGTGGGCGGCGGCCACGTCACGCCGCGTTTCGCCGATGCACGCGGCCACGACTGTGCGGCCCAGACCTTGGAGGTGGTGTCCCGCAACGATGAGGCTCTCACTCTGCAGGTCGCCAGCCAGGGCGACGTCCGGTCGTTGCGCGCACTCCTTGACTGGCTCGACCGCCACTCGATCGCCGTGAACGAACTCCAGGTCCACACCCCCGATCTCAACGACGTCTTCTTCGCGCTGACAGCCAACCCCGTCGCGGAAGCGGAACAGGAGCCCGCCCGATGAGCACCGCCACCCACGCGTTCACCGATTCGGCGACCATGCTTCGCCGCCAGTTGCGGCACATGCTGCGCTACCCGACGCTCACCCTCACCGCCGCCGGGGTCCCGGTGATCTTCCTGCTGCTGTTCGTCTACGTTCTCGGCGACATCCTCGGCAGCGGCCTCGGCGGGCCGTCGGGCGGCCGGGACACCTACGTGAACTACGTCGTCCCCGGCGTCATTCTGATGACCGCGGCCACCGCGGCCCAGGGCACGGCGATCTCGGTGGCCATGGACATGACCGAGGGCATCGTCGCCCGGTTCCGCACCATGGCCATCGCCAGGGTCTCGGTGCTCACCGGCCACGTACTGGGCAGCATGACCCAGACCCTGCTGAGCATGACCGTCGTCACCGGCGTCGCACTCCTGGTGGGCTTCGAGCCCACCGCGGACTTCGGCGAATGGCTCGGCGCGATCGGCATGCTCGTGCTCATCATCTTCGCGCTCACCTGGCTGTCGGTCGCGCTGGCCATCATGGCCAAGAGCGTCGCGGCCGCGAGCAACATGCTGACGCCATTGATGATCCTGCCGATGATGGGCAGCGGATTCGTCCCCACCGAATCGATGCCCGCCGGGCTCAAATGGTTCGCCGGCTACCAGCCGTTCACCCCCTTCATCGAGACCCTGCGCGGACTGCTGATGGGCACCCCGATCGGCAACAACGCGATTCTCACCATCGGCTGGTGCGCCCTGATCACCCTGGGCGGCTACCTGTGGGCCAAGAAGCTCTACAACCGCGAGCCCACCCCGTGAGCGGCTTAGTCGCCGGTTTTTGGACCACTTAGCCAGCCGAGACGAGTCCCCTTGGATACATGTGCGGGTGCTCCGGCTGTTGCCGGTGACCAGCGGCAGTCTCCGGTCTGCACGCCGACGCGACCGTCCCTTGTGGTCACGGTGAGCTGCACGACCGGCGTCATGCAGGCGGTAGGCACGAGGTCCGGCACCGCTGGCCCGGCATGCGCAGCACCCTTGCTCGCCACCAGGTCCCAGTCGCCGTCTACCAGCTTCCAGTTCGCCAACGGCTCTCTGGCGACCACTCTTGCTGCACGTGCTCCCCTTTGCCGCCGAACCTTGACCGCGCGTCATCGATCACCCGTTCCATGACCGTCTGCCGTCTCAGACGCGCAGGGCAGCGAGACGACCATGGTCAGTCCGCCGCCCGGGGTGTCCTCCGGGGTCAGCGTGCCGGACATGGCCTCGGTGAGGCCGCGAGCGAGGGCCAGGCCGAGGCCGACGCCCGTGGTGTTGTCCGTATCGCCCAGGCGCTGGAACGGCTCGAAGACCCGCTCCCGGTCACTCGGAGGGAGTCCGGGACCGCGGTCGACGACCCTCAGTTCCACCCGGCCGGCGAGGGCGCTCACGGTGAGCAGGACGGGGTGGGCGGTTGGGGCGTAGCGACTGGCGTTGCCCACCAGGTTGGCGATCACGCGTTCGAGTAGCGGTGGATCGGCGAAGACCGGCGGAGCCTGCTCGAAGCCGTGCAGGACGGGTCGGGGTGCGTCGGAGGGCAGGGTGTCGAGAGCGGCGGACAGGACTTCTTCCAGGGCCGTGGGGCGGAGTGAGAGGTTCAGGGCGCCCGCCTGGAGGCGGCTCATGTCGAGGAGGTTCTCGATGAGCCGGGCCAGTCGGGCCATGGCCTCGTCGGCGGTGGCGAGGAGTTCGTCGCGCTCGTCCGGGGTGAACTCGACGTCGGTGCTGCGCAGGGATGCGACGGCGGCCCAGCCGGCGGCGAGGGGGGTGCGCAGGTCGTGGCTGACGGCGGCGAGAAGGGCCGTACGCATCCGGTCGGCGGCCCGTACGGGCTCCACCTCGGCGGCGGCCTCGGCAAGCCGGGCGTGCTCGGCGGCCGCGGTGACGTGGGCGGCGAAGGCGGCGAGGACGCGGCGGTCCGAGGACGGCAGGGTCCGGCCGCGCAGGACGAGGAAGTGGCTGTCACCGACGGCGACCTGGCTGACGGCCGGCTCGCCCGCATGGGCTGCGGGAAGCTGTGCGGCCGGTACGAGTTCGGCGGACTCGGCGCCGAAGATCTCCCGGGTACGGGCGAGCAGATCGGACACCGTGTGGTCACCGCGTACCACCGACCCGGCGAGCGAGGAGAGGGTCTCGGCCTCGGCAGCGGCCCGGGCCGCGCGCCGGGACAGGCGCAGGGACCGGTCGACGGCGCCGGCCATGACGGCGGCGACGAGGACGAACACCGCGAGGGCGAGCATGTTGTCCGCGTCGGCGAAGGTGAAGGCGCCCACGGGTGGGATGAACCAGTAGTTGAGCAGGAGTGATGCGGTGACGGCGGCGACGAGCGCCGAAACGACCCCGCCGAGGCAGGCGACGCCGACGACGGTGACGAGGAACAGGAGCGCCTCGCTGGTCAGGTTGAACACGCCCCGCGTGTGGTCGAGGAGCACGGTGAGCAGGACCGGCAGGACGAGCCCGGCGAGCGGCCCGGCAACACGGCGCGAGACCGGCAGCGTATGGCGGCGGGAGGGCAGCAGTCGGCCGTGTCCCGCACGCTCGTGGGTGACCGTGTGGACGTCGATGTCGCCGGAGAGCGCGACGGTCGTCTCACCGATCCCCCGGCCCGTCAGGAAACGTTCGAGACGGCCGCGCCGACTGGTGCCGAGGATCAGCTGGGTGGCGTTCTCGGCCCGGGCGAACTCCACGAGGGCCGTGGGGACGTCGTCCCCGACGACGGTGTGGAAGGTGCCGCCGAGGCTCTCCGCGAGCTGCCGCTGACGGGCGAGGGCCGCGGACGAGGTGCCCGTCGCGAGGCCGTCGCTGCGGACGACGTGCACGGCGAGCAGCCGGCCCTGCGCGGTCCGGGCGGCGATGCGGCTCGCGCGCCGGATCAGGGTGTCGCCCTCGGGCCCGCCGGTGAGGGCGACGACGATCCGCTCGCGTATCTCCCACACGCCCCCGATGCCGCGCTCGGAACGGTACTTCCGCAGGGCCTCGTCGACCCGGTCGGCCACCCACAGGAGGGCCAGTTCTCGCAGCGCGATGAGGTTGCCCGTACGGAAGTAGCTGGCGAGGGCCGCATCGACGTCCTCGGGCGGGTGGATGTTGCCGTGGGCCATCCGGCGCCGCAGCTCCTGCGGATCCATGTCCACGAGCTCGATCTGGTCGGCACGGCGGACGACCGCGTCGGGCACTGTCTCGTCCTGCGGCACCCCGGTGATCTTCTCGACGACGTCGCTGAGCGACTCCAGGTGCTGGACGTTGACCGTGGTGACGACGTCGATGCCGGCCGCCAGCAGCTCCTCGACGTCCTGCCAGCGGTGGGCGTTGCGGTGGCCCGGCGCGTTGGTGCGGGCGAGGTCGTCGACGAGTATCAGGGCAGGTCTGCGACGCAGGGCCCGGTCGAGGTCCAGGTCGAGGTCGGAGCGGACACGGGCGTCAACGACGGCGCGGGACGGCACCAAGGCCTCCAGGCCGGCGAGCATCGCCTCGGTGTGCGGGCGGCGGTGGCAGTCGACGACGCCGACGACCACGTCGGCGCCGCGTGCGGCTCGGCGTCGGCCCTCGTCCAGCATCCGGTAGGTCTTTCCGACACCGGTGGCGGCACCGACAAAGACCTTGAGCCGCCCCGGACTGATCTCCGGGTCGGCGGACTCCGACGGTGCGGCACGGTTCAGAACTTCTCCGGACGGATCAGCGCGGCCACGAGATAGCCGACGAGGCAGACGGCGACGATCAGTCCGACGATCTTCTCCACGCTCACGAGCAACTCACTCCCTGGTGATTCCCGACGGGTGTCCTGCTGCGAGGAAACCCGGTGCGCGGCGCACGTACGAGCACCTTGACGGGTCCCTTGCGCCGTCCCAGCGGATGCTGACGGCGTCTTGTCGGATCCCTTGCGCGGAGCCGCTCGGTCACCGGAATTCGGCGAGGCGCGGTCGCAGCCCAGGACGGCCAGGACGGCGGCGGCGAGGAGGCAGGCCCGCCCAGGGCAGCCGCCCGGTGAGCGTGTCCCTGCCGTCGGCGGCGGCCGCGTCGAAGGCCCTGCTGTTGATGGCCGTGACCTCGTCGCGGGCTTTCATCCACGCGCCGAAATGGGCGTTGGACTTCCCCGGTTCCCAGCTGATGCAGAACGAGACGGCCTCCCGCTCCCTGCCGGCGGCGACCAGGGAGCGAATGGTGCGGTCGTCCCTCTGGTAGGCCGCGTACGCCTCGATGGTCCGCTCGGCGGCGGCCCGCTCACCGGGGAAGGTGATGTTGTCCAGATCCCGCCGGAACTCGCCGGTGAACCGCTTGTCCTCGTGGTCCTCCTGGTACGCCTTCCAGGTCTCGCCGAGCCGTGGCTCGTACGAGGGAAGGTCGGCACCCGTCATCCCGTACAGGCTCTGCGACTTGCCCAGGAACGCCGCCTCCTGGGCAACACGGCGGGCCCGGTCAAGGAGGTAGCGGCTCTCGTCGGCGTTGGCGTCGTAGGCGATCGCGCGAGCACGGGAGAGCGCGACGACCGAGTCGAAGGCGTCGCGGCGGGCCACCCTGAGCTGCTCGGAGGTGGCGGTGAGTGCCTGGGATCCGAGGAAGACGGCGAGGAGGGCGCAGGCGGTGGCAGCGACCAGGCCCGGGGTGAGGACGCGGCGGAAGCGGCGCGCGAGGTACCCCTGGAGCAGGGCGAGTACGGCGAGCACGGTGAGACCGAGGGCCAGGAGCAGGGGCACTTGTATGCCGAGGTCGGATCGTTCGGCCTCGTAGGCGTCCTCAAACTGACGGTTGGTGCCGTCGACGAGACTGCGGGCCTCGGGCAGCAACCGCTGGGTGAGCAGATCGTTGGCCGTGCGGTAGTTCTCGACGGCGTCCGGTTTGCCGCCGGTGCGGGTGTCGCTCTCCAGGGCGCGTCCGATGAACTCCTGGTACCGGGCGAAGTCGCCGGTGAGGCGTTCGACGGTGCGCTCGGCCCCGGCGTCGCCGTCCGCTGCCACGCCGAGGGTACGCAGGTCACGGCTGACGGCCTCGCGTGCCTCGTCGTACAGCTGGATGGCCTCGTCGTATGGGACGGTCATCCGGCCCTTGCCCGCGTCGCCGTTGGCGAGGAGGGAGTCGACGGCCTGGGCGTCCATGTCGTTGAGGGCGAGGTTGAGACCGGCGGCGCTCACGGTGCGCGGGGGCGTGCTGTCCGGTGACGGCGTCCCAGGTGTCGGAGGCGGCGAGTCCGGCCGTGATCATCAACCCGACGCAGGCTGCCGTGAGCAGCAGGATCGCCGTACGCACACGCAGCCGGGCGGGCAGCGTGCCCCACGAGCGGCGGCGCAGGGCCCGAAGGCGACTCCTCACGCGTTCGGGGGCGTTGCCGGCGGGGCTGGCGGACGGGCCGTCCGGGCCGCGACCCCCTCGTTGTCGCGGACCGGGACGGCCCACCGGTCGTCCAACCGTCGTGGGTGTGGTGGTGACGGTCCGGGCCGTCACGTCCGGACCGTGCGCGCTACCGGCAGTGGTGGCCACGCATCCCTCCCACCTCACACCTCGGACGGTTGTCCGATCCCCCGTGGTGAGGAGTCTGCGGTCGGTTCCGGCCACCGCCCGACGGCGTTGACGTGGCCCTGACGCTCCTTCGGTCCGATTTGACGTGGCCTTGACGGCGGCGGCCAACAGCCGTCAGAGAGGCGTCAATTCGGGTGTTCTGATGCGACTTCCGTCTCGTGGTGGGCCTAGCTTTCTTCTCGGTCGCTCACCGGCCGAGGACGTCAGTGGCCTGATCGTCCCGGACCGCGGGGGCGCGGCAGCCCACACCCATCCGGCCGCCGCGCCTCCGCTCCATGAGCGTCGCTGTCCGTCCGCAGCCACCCCGTGGGCGCCGGGAATTCCCCGTGCGCCCACGGGGCGCGGACGAGGACGGCCCGTGCTCTCCCGGCCTGCGCCGATCGGGCTGCCGGGCTTCATCAGAAGGTCTTCCGCGATGCATTCCCGCGCGCCCCAGCAGGCGCCTTCCGCTCCACCCATGTCGGCTCCGCCGTCCGCTCCGCCGCGCAACCCGGCCCCCGGGCCGAAGCGGCGGCGCTCCGCACGGAGCAGTGGCCTGCTCGATCCCGTACAGCTGGTGAAGTGTTTCCCCGAGGCCGTGCGCAAGCTGCATCCGCGGACTCTGGTGCGCAATCCCGTGCTGTTCGTCGTCGGGGTCGGTTCGGTGCTCACGACGCTGTCGGCGGTCTTCGACCCGTCCGTGTTCACCTGGGTGATCAGCGTCTGGCTGTGGCTGACGGTGATCTTCGCGAACCTCGCCGAGGCGGTGGCGGAGGGCCGCGGCAAGGCCCAGGCCGAGTCGCTGCGCCGGGCGCGTACGGACACGGTGGCGCTGCGGCTGCGCCACTGGCGGTACGGGACGGACCTCGACCGGGCGGAGACGGAGGCCGTCGCCGCCACCGACCTGAGGCTCTTCGACTTCGTGCTCGTCGAGGCGGGCGAGCTGATCCCGGCAGACGGTGACGTCGTCGACGGGGTCGCGGCGGTCGACGAGTCAGCCGTCACCGGAGAGTCCGCGCCCGTCATCCGTGAGTCCGGCGGCGACCGGACGGGAGTGACGGGCGGGACGACGGTCCTGTCGGACCGGATCGTCGTACGGGTCACCTCCCGCCCGGGCCACTCCTTCATGGACCGGATGATCGCCCTCGTCGAGGGTGCGTCCCGGCAGAAGACGCCGAACGAGATCGCGCTGCACATCCTGCTCGCCGCGCTCACCGTCGTCTTCGTCCTGGTGGTCGTCGCGATCCAGCCGATGGCCTCGTTCGCCGGCGCCGTCCCGTCCACCACCGTCCTCGTGGCCCTGCTCGTGACCCTGATCCCGACGACCATCGGCGCGCTGCTCTCGGCGATCGGCATCGCGGGTATGGACCGGCTCGTGCAGCGCAACGTCCTCGCCATGTCGGGGCGCGCGGTCGAGGCGGCGGGGGACATCACCACCCTGCTCCTCGACAAGACGGGGACCATCACCCTGGGGAACCGGGAAGCCGCCGACTTCGTGCCCCTGCCGGGGGTCGAGGAGGCGCAGCTCGCGAACGCCGCGCAGCTGGCCTCACTCGCCGACGAGACCCCGGAGGGCCGGTCCGTGGTGGTCCTGGCCAAGGTGCGGTACGGGCTGCGGGCTCCCGCCGAGGGCGAGTTGGCGAATGCCCGGTTCGTGGAGTTCAGCGCGCAGACCCGGATGAGCGGCGTCGACCTGCGCTGGGGCAACGGCGCCGCCTGCCACCTCCGCAAGGGCGCGACGGCGCAGGTCATCGCCTGGGTCGAGATGTACGGGGGCAAGGTGCCGGGCGAGGCGCGCGCCTGGAGCGACCAGATCTCGGGCGCCGGAGGCACCCCGCTCCTGGTGGCCGTCAACGACTGGGACGGGCCCCGGGTCCTCGGGATCGTCCACCTCAAGGACGTGGTGAAGGACGGCATCAAGGAGCGGTTCGCGGAACTGCGCCGGATGGGCATCCGTACGGTGATGATCACTGGCGACAACCCGCTGACCGCGCGCGCCATCGCCCACGAGGCCGGTGTCGACGACTACCTGGCCGAGGCGACCCCCGAGGACAAGCTCGCCCTCATCAAGAAGGAGCAAGAGGGGGGCAAGCTCGTCGCGATGACCGGCGACGGGACGAATGACGCCCCCGCGCTCGCGCAGGCCGACGTGGGCGTGGCGATGAACACGGGCACGTCGGCCGCGAAGGAGGCCGGCAACATGGTCGACCTCGACTCCAATCCGACCAAGCTCATCGAGATCGTCGAGATCGGCAAGCAACTCCTCATCACCCGAGGCGCCTTGACGACCTTCTCGATCACGAACGACGTGGCGAAGTACTTCGCCATCATCCCGGCCATGTTCACGGGCGCGTACCCGGGGCTCGAAGCACTGAACATCATGGGGCTGCACAGCCCCACGTCGGCGATCACCTCGGCCATCATCTTCAACGCCCTGATCATCGTGACGCTGATCCCCCTCGCGCTGCGCGGCGTCCGCTACCGGCCCGCCTCCGCGCACGACCTGCTGCGCCGCAATCTCCTGGTGTACGGCCTCGGCGGACTCGTCCTGCCCTTCCTCGGCATCAAGGTCATCGACCTGCTCGTCTCCACCGTCCCCGGCCTCGGGTGAACCTTCATCAGTAGGGCGTCAGGGAACCGTCGTTCGCCTTGTCCGAGACCTCCGGCGCGGGTTCGATGGGAACCATGAACAGCGCGTGGCTCCTGACCGACCGGCCGCCCCATCGGGCGCCCCGTCGTGAGCCCCGCTGTCCGGAGACGTCCGCCCGCCGCTGACGTACCTCCGCATCACCCCGGGGCGTCGTGACATCCCTTGTCCGGCGCCCCTTCTTCGTACCCGTACACACCTTTCACTCCCGAGGGACCGACCAGTCATGTCCGTATCCGATCTTTCCTCCCGCACCGTCCTGGTGACCGGCGCCACCTCCGGCATCGGCTACCAGACCGCGCGGCTCCTCGCCGAACGCGGCACGACGGTGCTCGTCCACGGCCGCACGGCCGAGGAGGCGCACGCCGCCACCGACCGGCTCGTCACCCTCGCCGACGTCGACGCGTCCCGACTGCGCGCGTTCGGCGCGGACTTCACCCGCCTGGAAGAGGTCGAGCAGCTCGCCGCCCGGATCCTCGCCGAACACCCGCACCTCGACGTCCTCGTCAACAACGCGGGCATGGCGGCGCCCGAGCGGCACACCGTCACGGCCGACGGCAACGAGATCGCGTTCCAGGTCAACTTCCTCGCGCACTACCTGCTCACCCACCTACTCGAACCGGCGCTGACCACCGGCCCCGGCGGCCGGGTCGTCAACGTCTCGTCCTCGCTGCACCGCACCGGCTCCATCGCGTGGAACGACCCCAACCGCGTGCGCCGCTACTCCCGTCTCGCCGCCTACGCCCAGTCGCAGCTCGCTCTGACGGTCTTCGCGGCCGACCCGCGCGTCACCGCCGTCTCCGTCCACCCCGGCATCTGCGCCACCAGCCTCCTCCCCCTGTACGCCCACGAGGGCGTCGCACCGGCCGAGGGCGCCGCGCACGTCGTGCGGCTCTGCGACCCGGCCGTCGAGATCGTCAACGGCGCCTACTACGACCGCGACCACCGGGTCGCCCCCGCGCCCGCCGCCTCCGAGGCCCGCACCGTCAAGCGCCTCACCAAGCTCGCCGACCTCCTCGTCGGCCAGAGCGCCTGACCGGCCCCGAAAGGACGACTCCTCATGTCGAAGCGCGCTCGTAAGCGGCGGGACCGCCGCAAGAAGAAGGCGAACCACGGCCGCAAGGCCGGACAGCGCTGACTCAAGGGGGGCGGCCCGCATCCGGGCCGCCTCCCTTCCCTTTCAGGCCGCTCCCCTTTCCCCTTCCCATACTTCCCGTACCAGGAGGTCCTGTGATCCCGCACCCGTCCCACCAGCCCCCCGCCTCCGTCCGCGCGTTCCTCTCCGGTGCCCCCGGTACGGCGGCTCTCGCCGAGCACGTCCTCGCCACGGGACACGGACGGTGGTGGACCGACCGGGCCGACCGTCCGCGCGTGGTGGCGGTCTCGTGCGGCGACCATGCCCTCCTGGCCGGCGATCCCACCGCCGTGACCCCGGCGGAGCTGGCCCCACTCGCCGGGCACTACATCGACACGGCCGACCGCTTCCTGCCCACCCTCGGCGCCGCCTTCGAGCAGCTCGTACCGTGGGAGCGGATGCTCTACATCCACCGCGCCGAGGCCCTCGCGCCCCGCGTCCCCCGGGACGTGACCGTCCGGCGCCTGAACCCCGAGGACGCCCCTGCGCTCGCCGCGCTCGACCCGTCCATGGCCTGGATCCACGGGAGTTGGGAAGGGCCTACCGCCCTCGCCGCATCGGGCGCCGGCTGGTTGGCGGTGCGCAAGGGCCGGGTCATCGCCGTGGCGTGCAGCCGGTACATCGGCAGCCGCTACGAGGACGTCGCCTGCGCCACCTCGCCCGACGAACGCCGCCAGCACCTCGCCCTGGCCTGTGTCTCCGGGCTGACCGCCGACATCGCGGCGCGCGGCCGGCTCGCCAGCTGGTCCTGCTCCCGCGACAACCGCCCCAGCCGCCTCCTCGCCTGGACTGCGGGCTTCCGACTGGCCCACGAATACGTCCACCACATCGCCGGCCCCGTCAGCCACGCGTCACGATTGGCCGAGGCGGCATAGACACCCATCAGGCCGACGACCAGGAGCAGGATGGCGCCACGTCAAGCCTCCGCCCGGTGCGGCGTGGGCGGCACCGGGCGGAGGGGTATGTGACGGATCTCTGACGGCCAGGAGCGGGAAGCGGTCAGCAGCGGAAGCGAAGCCGGCAAACGACGGCGTTCGTGTCGCGGCGGACGGCATGGGCGACGACCGCCCCCCGCTGGTTCTGCAGTGCGCGCTGCCACAGGTGCTCGGGCTCGGCCTCCGGGATGAGAACGGTGACCCGGGTCCCCGGTTCGGTCGTCCCCAGGTCACGTATGTAGGCGGTGATGGGCCGGCCGAGAGAGCGGCGCTCGGCAGCGAGCCGTACGAGGGGGACGCCTGGGTTCCACAGGGCCCAGTCGCGCTCCAGCGCCTCGGTGGCGGCCAGGTCTTCGGGGTCCGTGTGGCAGACCGTGAGGGCGCGGACCTCGTCGCCGAGGGAGACAGCGGCGGTGAGGGCCTCGCTGGTGAGCCGGGTCAGGGAGGATACGGGCACGAGGACCAGGGAGCGTTCCCGATGCGGAGGCTCGGGGATCCGGCCGACGCCGAGGCGCTCGCCGATCCGCCCGTACGCTCGGTGCACCGCCTCGAAGACGAGGACGAGGACCGGCAGGGCGATCACGATCAGCCAGGCGCCGTCGTGGAACTTGGTGGCGGTGACGACCACGGCGGAGACACCGGTGAGGATGGCGCCGAGACCGTTGAGCAGGGCCTTCGCCGCCCAGCGGGGGCCGCGTTCGCGGCGCCAGTGCAGGACCATGCCGGTCTGGGCGATGGTGAGGCCGACGAAGACGCCGATCGCGAAGAGCGGGACGAGAGTGTTGGTGTCGCCGCCGGAGAAGACCAGCAGGGCGGCGGAGACGACGGCGAGCCCGACGACGCCGTGCCGGTGCACCTGGCGGTCGGCCTTGAGGCCGAAGACGTGCGGCAGGTAGTTGTCGCGGGCGAGCAGCTTCAGCAGGACGGGCAGCCCGCCGAAGGAGGTGTTCGCGGAGAGCGCCAGTAGCACCATGGTCGCGAACTGGATGACGTAGAAGGCCCAGTTGTGGCCGAGGGAGGCGTCGGCAAGCTGGGCGAGGACGGTGACGCCCTCGACCGGCTGGAGGCCGAAGCGGGAGATCAGTACAGACAGGCCGATCAGCATCACGCCGAGGAGCGCGCCGAGTGCGACCTCCGCGCGCATCGCCCGCTTGGCGGCGGGGGCGCGGAAGGACGGCACGGCGTTGGCGATGGCCTCGACTCCCGTGAGGGCGGAGCAGCCGGAGGCGAACGCCTTCAGCAGGAGCAGCGCGCCGACGGTGGTGGCGTTGTCCGCGAGGACGGAGGCGTGACCGGCGGACGCGGCCGTGGAGACCGGGCCGTCGCGGAAGAGACCGACGACGATCATGACCAGGATCGCGCCGATGAAGACGGCTGTCGGGACGATGAACGCACGCGCCGAGTCGACGATGCCTCGCAGGTTCACCGCCGTGATCAGCACGAGAACCGCCAGGCATATCCACAGCCGGTCGCCATACAGCTCAGGGAAGGCGGAGGTCAGGGCGGCGACGCCGGCGGTGACGGCCACGGCGACGTTCAGGACATAGTCCAGGACGAGCGAGCCCGCGGCGACCAGGCTGGTGCGACGACCGAGGTGCGTCTTGGCCACCGCGTAGGAACCGCCGCCGTCCGGGAAGGCGGCGATGACCTGCCGGTACGAGGCCACGAGGACGGCCAGCAGGCCCGCGATGGCCAGAGTGACCGGGAGCGTGAAGCCGAGCCCGTAACCGCCGGCCGTCGCGAGGACCAGGACGATCGCTTCGGGGCCGTACGCCACGGAGGCCATCGCGTCGAGCGAGAGCGCGGCGAGGCCGGTGACGGCCGTCAGCTTGTGGCGTACGCCGGTGTCCGGGGGCTCCTCGGCGACGGGCGTGGCACCGTTCTCGGTGGTCAGAGCGGACATACGGGTGGTCTCCTTCGTACTCAGGTCCGCTCAGGGTGTGCCCCGGCCAGCGGGCTCCCCGCTGTTCCTGGCGCGTTCTTGCCGCCCGGTGGTGCTCTCTTCACACCTTCTTGACGCGAGCGTTCAGGAACAATGGGCGCCCACGGGGCTACGGTCATGACATGAACCGGAACAGCGTGCGGATGTCCGCCGACAGCCGTATGCGACGCATGTCGCTGTCGCTCGCCGCCGCGGCGCTGCCCGTCAGCGTCCTCGGAGTCGCCTACGACACCATGTGGCTGCTCGGCGTAGGAGCCTGGTTCCTCATCGCGGCCGTCCTGATCGAGCTCGTCTACCGCCCGTGATCCAGACGCGCGTCAGTGCCTTCCGGTCTCACAGAGCACCGGCGCCCTTGGTGGGTGGGCACCAGGGATGAGCCCGACCGGTGCATCTTGACGCTTTCCTGACGTGCCCGCCCCGATCGGTCGTTGGCGCGTTGTTTACGCTGGCCCGGCCCGTCCGCACGACGGGCGGAACCCCTCATCCAGCACAGCTCAGGAGTACCCCCATGGCCACCACACCGGACGCGCGCACCGGACGACTGCGCGCGTGGATGCTGGAGGGCCTCTCCGACATGGGGAAGGGCAAACCCTCCCGGCCCAGGGAGGCGGCGCCGGACGCCGGACACAAGGGGCAGCGCTGGTGGCGGGTGATGTGCCTGACGGGCGTCGACTACTTCTCGACCCTCGGCTACCAGCCCGGCATCGCCGCCCTGGCCGCCGGGCTCCTCTCACCCATCGCGACGATCGTGCTCGTGATCGTCACCCTGGCCGGTGCCCTGCCCGTCTACCGGCGGGTGGCGGAGGAGAGCCCGCGCGGTGAGGGCTCGATCGCGATGCTGTCCCGGCTGCTGTCCTTCTGGAAGGGCAAGCTGTTCGTCCTCACCCTCCTCGGCTTCGCCGCGACCGACTTCCTCATCACCATCACTCTGTCCGCGGCGGACGCCTCCACTCACCTGGTGGAGAACCCGCACCTGTCCGAAGCCCTGCACGACAAGCAGGTCGTGATCACGATGGTGCTCATCGCGCTGCTCGGCGCGGTGTTCCTCAAGGGCTTCCTCGAAGCCATCGGCGTCGCCGTCGCCCTCGTCGGGCTGTACCTCGCGCTCAACGCGGTCGTCGTGGTCACCGGCCTCTGGCACGTCCTCACCGAGGGCCACGTCGTCACCGACTGGACCGCGGCCCTGACAGCGGAACACGGCAACGTCTTCGCCATGATCGGCGTCGCCCTGCTCGTCTTCCCCAAGCTCGCGCTCGGCCTGTCCGGCTTCGAGACCGGCGTCGCCGTCATGCCGCACGTCCAGGGCGACCCCGGCGACACCGAGGAGAAGCCCACCGGCCGTATCCGGGACACGAAGAAGCTGCTGACGACGGCCGCGCTGATCATGAGCGTCTTCCTGATCACCACGAGCTTCATCACCACCGTCCTCATCCCCCACGAGGAGTTCGAGTCCGGCGGCGACGCCAACGGCCGCGCGCTCGCCTACCTCGCCCACGAGTACCTCGGCAACACCTTCGGCACCATCTACGACGTCTCCACCATCGCCATCCTGTGGTTCGCCGGCGCATCGGCCATGGCCGGTCTGCTCAACCTGATGCCCCGCTATCTGCCCAAGTACGGCATGGCCCCGCACTGGGCCCGCGCCGTGCGCCCCATGGTCATCGTCTTCACCCTGGTGGCCTTCCTGGTCACCTGGATCTTCGACGCCGACGTCGACGCCCAGGGCGGCGCGTACGCGACCGGTGTCCTCGTCCTGATCTGCTCGGCCGCCATCGCCGTGACGATCGCCGCGCGCAAGGCCGGCCAGCGCGGCTGGACGATCGGCTTCGGCGTGATCTCGGCCGTGTTCCTCTACACCACTGTCGTCAACGTCATCGAGCGGCCGGACGGCGTGAAGATCGGTGCCTGCTTCATCGCCGGCATCATCCTCATCTCCCTCCTTTCCCGCCTCGGCCGCGCCTTCGAGCTGCGCGTCACCCACGTCGACCTCGACGAGATGGCCGAGCGTTTCATCCAGGACATCTCCCGCCGGACGCCGCGCTTCATCGCCAACGAGCCGGACAACCGGGACATCGCCGAGTACCGCGACAAGATCGAGCAGATCCGCGCCGACAATGACCTCCCCACCACCGAGGACTTCGTCTTCGTCGAGGTCACCGTCACCGACCCCTCCGAGTTCGAGGCCGGCCTGACCGTCCGCGGAGAGGTCCTGCACGACCGCTACCGCGTCCTGACGGTGGAGAGCTCCTCCGTCCCCAACGCCCTGGCCGCCCTCCTCCTCCACGCCCGCGACCTCACCGGCGTCCGCCCCCACGTCTACTTCGAGTGGACCGAGGGCAACCCCTTCGCCAATTTCCTCCGTTTCTTCCTCCTCGGCCAGGGCGAGGTCGCCCCCGTCACACGCGAGGTCCTGCGCGAGGCGGAACCGGACCGGGACCGCCGCCCCCGCGTCCACGTCGGCTGAAGGATGGACGCGGGCAGGCGGCGGCCCGCGCACCGGACAACAACTATCCACGATTCCCTGAATTCAGGAATCGATGTACTGTCATGGGGTGCTGACCGCCGCCTCTGACATCGACGTGCTGGCCCGATTCGGCCGCGCGCTCGCCGACCCGATCCGCTGCCGGATCCTGCTCGCCCTGCGCCAGGATCCGGCCTACCCCGCCGACCTCGCCGACGCCCTGGAGATCTCCCGTACCAGGCTCTCCAACCACCTGGCCTGCCTGCGGGACTGCGGCCTGGTCGTCACCGTGCCGGACGGGCGTCGCACTCGCTACGAGCTCGCCGACGCACGCATCGGCCACGCCCTGGACCATCTTCTCGCCGCCGTTGTCGCGGTCGAGTCGGACAAGACCTGCCCGGACGCCGCCACGGAGGGCTGCTGCTGATGGCCGCGATACCCCTCGGGCCGTCCCCGGCCCGCCGCGACGTGCTCGCCAAGCGCATACGGCTGCTGGTCGCCGCCACGATCACCTACAACGTCATCGAGGTCGCCGTCGCGATCACCGCCGGCACGATCGCCTCCTCCACCGCCCTGATCGGCTTCGGCCTCGACTCCGTCATCGAGGTGTCCTCCGCTACCGCGGTCGCCTGGCAGTTCTCCGCCCGCGACCACGCCGCCCGCGAAGCCCGGGAGAGGACCACCCTGCGGATCATCGCGGTCTCCTTCCTCGCCCTCGCCGCCTACGTGAGCGTCGACGCCGTCCGGGCCCTTCTCGGCACCGGCGAGGCCGACCGTTCCATCCCCGGCATCGTCATCGCCGCCCTGTCCCTGGCGATCATGCCGTTCCTCTCCGCCGCCCAGCGCAAGGCGGGCCACGAACTCGGCTCCGCCTCCGCGGTCGCGGACTCCAAGCAGACCCTGTTGTGCACGTACCTCTCGGCCGTCCTTCTGGTCGGTCTGGTCCTCAACGCCACTCTCGGCTGGTCCTGGGCCGACCCCATCGCCGCCCTCGTGATCGCCGCCATCGCGGTCAAGGAAGGCCGCGACGCCTGGCAGGGCAAAGGCTGCTGCGCACCCGCCGCCCACACCCCGACCTCTGTTGAGCCAGCCGTCGTCGATACGGATCCATGTGGCTGCAAGCCCGGCTGCGACTGCTGCTCGTGATCACCGCCCGCCCTTGATCGGCACTGTTCTCGTATGGCTACCGCCAGGTGGTGTGTGGCGCTGAGGAACTACTCGAGGGTGCGGTCGCGCTGCTGGGCCCGGCCGAGGTCTTCTGCCGAACCGACCTCGACCAGGCAGGCAGGCAGGCAGGTCAGTCGTCGATCGCCTGGTAGAGGGTGGTCCAGAAATCCTGCATGGCCCGCGCCGAGTCCGGGGTGGACATCCCGGTCTGGGTGAGCAGGATGCCGACGAGCTGGTTGTCCGGGTCGGCGTAGGTCGTGGTGCCGGCTCCGCCGTCCCAGCCGAACTGGCCGATGGGCGCGTAGTCACCTCGGTAGGTGCGCACCGTCATCCCGAAGCCCCAGCCGCCGGTCTGCCCCTGGCCGTGTGACAGATGGACGACGCTGCGCGCCCAGGCCTGAAGGGCGGCCGTCTGCTCGGGCGTGAGACGGTTGGTGGTCATCAGCTCGACGGCCGGCCGGGACAGGATCCGCTCGGTGCCGTGCATCCCGTGGTTGAGCAGCATCCGGAAGTAGGCGTGGTAGTCGTCGACGGTCGAGTCGAGTCCGCCGCCGCTGGACTGGAACGCCGGAGGCTTGCTGTGGTGCCCCCCTTCAGCCGGGTCCTCCACGATGAACTCGCCGGTCTGCGGATCGGGGGCGTACAGGGGCGACAGCCGGTGAATCTTGTCGGCGGGCACGTGGAACCCGGTGTCCTTCATCCCCAGCGGATCGAAGATGCGCTCGCGCAGGAACGACTCGAACGACCGGCCGGTGACCCTGGCCACCAGCACCCCGAGCACGTCGTCGCTGACGTTGTACAGCCACCGCTCTCCTGGTTGGTACATCAGCGGAAGCGTGCCCAGGCGGCGCATCCACTCATCCGGCTCCACCGCCGGCAGCATCCACCCGTTCTCGCCGTAGACCTTCCGCTCGAAGTACGCGCTCATCATCGGGGAGCCCATCGCCGTGGTGTCCAGTCCGAGCCCGCACGTGGAGGTGAGCAGGTCCCGCACGGTGATCGGACGCCGCGCCGGGAGGGTGTCGTCCAGCGGACTGTCGGGCTGCTTGAGCACCCGCCGGTCGGCCAGTTCCGGCAGCCACTGATCTATCGGGTCGTCAAGTCGCAGCCGGCACTCGTCCAGCAGGACCATGGTCGCGGCGACCGCGACCGGCTTGGTCGTCGAGGCCATCCGGAAGATGGTGTCCCGGCGCATCGGTGCGCCGCCGTCATGGCGCATCGTCCCGATCGCTTCGACATGGGTCTCCTCTCCCCGGCCGACCAGGGCGACGAGCCCGGGGATCTTCCTGGACTCCACATGCCGTTCCAGTACCTCGCGCAGGCGGCGCAGCCCTGCTTCGGATAGGCCGTTGTTGCTGTTTCCCCTCACGAATCTCCTTGCACGCGTTGGTCGGTCTCGACGGTGCCGCAGGCATGCGGCGAGCGGCGGCCGGCCGGGCATGGACCCGCGGCCGCGTGGTGCAGACGGGCGATGAACGTGACGCTCGGCCCCCGAGGGATGCGCTGAGACGTGATCAGACCGTCGCGTCTTCTGTGCCGGTCTCGTTGCCGGCCGCGCGCTCGACGTCGTCGGTCAGCTGCTTCCGGGCACGGGCGGGGACGTAGCCACCCTCGGAGTAGTTCCGAGCGAACGCGTCGACGAACTCCACCGGGTCCTCTCCGACGATCGCGCGGATCGGCGTTCCGTCCACCATCGCCTGCTCGAACAGGTCGGCGAGGTCTTCGAACATCGCCGCGTTGCTGTCGCCGTCGGTCGGCACGAAGTGCATCAGGTACCGCTCGATCGCTTCGAGCGCCGTGCGGTAGTTCTCGGGAAGCTCCTTGGCACGCGCCTTGTACGCCCTCCAGCGCTTCTTGGGCCCGATCATCTTCGCGATGAACCCGGTCTTCTCACCCTCGGACATGGTCACTTACCCCCTTCGCGGAGCTGTTCCAGTCGTTCCGTGAGGAAGCTCCATGTCCTCCAGAACTCTTCGAGGTACTCCCGCCCGCGCGCGTTGAGGGAGTGCACCTTGCGTGGCGGCCCCTTCTCGGAGGGGACCTTCTCCACGTCGACGAGACCGCGCTTCTCGATCCTGAGGAGCAGCGCGTAGATGGTCCCTTCGGCAATATCGGAGAAACCCTGTTCTCGCAGCCGCGCCGTGATCTCGTAGCCGTAGGCCGGCCGGCCGGCCAGGGACGCGAGGATGATGCCCTCCAGCGTGCCCTTGAGCATCTCCGTCTCAAGTTTGGTCATGGAACACCTCCTTCCTGAGCTATTCAGCGTTGTTGAGTACCGGTATACAGTAACGCTGACTACCAGTACTTAGCAAGACAGAATAGTGAGGCCCTCGGTTCAGCACCTGCGACTCCCGCGGTAGACCTGCCGCTTCGGGCGCCGCGCATAGCCCGGCGGGCACGATCGTGGGGGTACCGCGGTCTCCATCGACGGCCTCCTTCGGGCGGCCTGGGGGAATGCGGCTACCGAGGGCTCACCGTCGACCACTCCGGGTCGGGCGCTGGATCCGACTCGGAGAGAATCCGTGCCCTCCAGCGCCGGGGCTCCTGGCTGAACTTCTGACGATTCAGCTTGAGCAGCCGTGCACGTTGACGGTCGCCTCGTCGGTGAGCATGCCGAGGAGTTCGTGCAGACCATGGGCTGACGCGACGAAGCCACTCACTTGGTGGGCTCGCGATCGTAGAGCTTCTTGGCCCATAGGTAACTGCCCAGCGTGATCAGGGCGCACCAACCGGTGCTCATGATTGCGCTGTTGTCGGTCGGGGTACCCATCAGCAGCCCGCGCAGGGTCTCGATGAACGGGGTGAACGGCTGGTAATCGGCGAACCATTTCAGCCCGGCCGGCATCGAGTCGGTGGGGACGAACCCGCTGCCCATCATGGGCAGGATCATCAGCGGCGTCAGCATGTTGCTCGCGGTGGCGACGCTCTTGGCGACCATGGCCAGTGCGACCGACAGCCAGGCGAGCGCGAGGATGATCATGACGAGAACACCGATCGCGCCGAGCCATTCGCCGAAGTCCGCGGTCGGCTCGAATCCCACCAGCAGCGCGACGCCGATGACGGCAGCGATGCTCAGCAGGGTCTGGATCAGGCTGCCCAACACATGGCCGGTGAGCACCGAGACCCGGGCGATGGCCATGGTGCGGAACCGGGCGACGATGCCCTCGGTCATGTCGATGGCCACCGAGATCGCCGTGCCCTGGGCCGCGGTCGCGACAGTCATCAGGATGACGCCGGGGACGACGTAGGCGACGTAGGCGTCCCGGCCGCCCGACGGCCCGCCAAGGCCGCTGCCGAGGATGCCGCCGAGGACGTAGACGAACAGCAGCAGGAAGACCACCGGAACGCCGGCGGCCGTCAGGATGAGCGTCGGATAACGCAGCATGTGCCGCAACTGGCGGCGCAACATGGTCGCCGAGTCGGCAAAGGCGTGGGAAACGGTGGTGGAGACGCTGCTGGAAACGGTACTCATCGGGCGGGCTCCTGTTCCGTGACCGGGTTGCCCGTCAGGGCGAAGAAGACGTCATCGAGGTCAGGGGTGTGGACCTGCAGTTCCTCCACGGGCAGCGAGGCGTGGTCGAGCCAGTCCAGCAGCGCGCGCAACGACCGGACATCGCCCTGGCTGGGGATCTGCAGGGTGCATGTCTCATCGTCGCGGGACACCACGTCCAGCGTCCGGGCCGCCTGGTCGTAGCCGCGCGGGTCGGCGAACCGCAGGGTGATGTGGCCGCCGCCGACCTGCCGCTTGAGCTCCTCCGGCGAGCCGTCCGCGACCAGCTTTCCCTGGTGCAGCACCGCGATCCGGTCAGCGAGCCGGTCGGCCTCCTCGAGGTACTGAGTGGTGAGGAAGATCGTTACGCCCTCATCGGTCACCAGCCCGCGGATGATCTCCCACATGGTCCGCCTGCTGCGCGGGTCCAGCCCGGTGGTCGGCTCGTCGAGGAAGATCACACGGGGTCGGCCGACCAGCGTCATCGCAAGGTCCAGGCGGCGGCGCATCCCGCCGGAATACGTCGCCGCGGGCTTCCGGGCCGCGTCCACCAGATCGAACCGCGCCAGCAGGTCCGCGGCACGCCGCCGCCGTTCCGTGCGGGGCAGGCGGTTCAGGTCGGCCATCAACAGCAGGTTCTCCTCGCCCGTGAGGAAGCCGTCCACCGCCGAGAACTGGCCGGTGACGCCGATCGCGGCACGGACCGCATCCGGATGCCGGACCACGTCCTGGCCCGCGACCCGCATGTCGCCGGCGTCGGCGCGGATGAGCGTGGACAGGATCTGCACCACGGTGGTCTTGCCGGCGCCGTTCGGGCCGAGCAACGCGAAGACAGATCCCGCAGGGATACCGAGGTCGATGCCGTCGAGCACCACATGGTCTCCGTACGCCTTGCGTACCGCAGTCGCCGCGACCGCAAGGTGACCTGGATCCGTAGTCATGACTTCACTCCCGTTGGTGAGATCCGGCGCTACACGAACACCTTTACATCTCAGCGAAAGTTACGTTGCATGCACAAACTCGTCAATCACATTCACGTAATGCAACGGCATAGCTGCAGGTAAGAGCGGCCAAATCATTGCATCACCTCTGTCGACTAATGCAACGCCGTTGCGTTGCATTAAGCTGGCCTCGACGCCGACAGCGGAGGACACGCGATGCCTGGTGACAGACTCACCCTCCAGGACCGACAGCGGATCGACGCGGGGCTGCGCGAGGAGTTGACCTACGCCGCCATCGGCCGCCGCATCGGCCGGCCGACCTCCACCGTCACCCGCGAAGTGATGCGCAACGGCGGACCGCGCAGCTATCACGCCGAGGCGGCCCACCGAGCCGGCACACAACACGCGCGCCGGCAGAACAGCACTCCGCCGACACCGTCACCAGGCAGGGCCCACCTCGGCGGGCGCGATCCACGACTCGTGGACGAGGTGGACGCGCAGAGCATGGAACTGATGATTCAGGCCGGGCTCCCGCAGATGATGGCCAGGGTGCTCGCCGCGCTCTTCACCACCGACAGCGGCAGCCTCACCTCCGCGGAACTCGTGCAGCGCCTGCACGTCAGTCCCGCCTCCATCTCCAAGGCCGTCGGCTACCTGGAAAACCAGGCACTCATCAAGCGTGAACGCGACCCCCACAGCCGCGCCGAACGCTACGCCATCGACGACGACGTAGCGTTCGAGTCCATCATGGCCGGCGTGCGCGCCCAGACCGAGATCGCCGAAGCGTGCAAGATCGCAGCCCGGAGGCTGGGCCCCACCACCCCCGCCGGAGCCCGCCTGGAGAACACGAGCCAGTTCCTCCTCCACGTCATCGACGATCTGGCCCGCTCGGCCCAGCACTGGCACAAGGTCTACCCCACCCATCCTCGGAAGACGTCCGAAACCGACGCCTGAACCGATCACGTTGGCCGCAGAGGGCGGTAAATCCGATCTTCCTCGGTGTGGCGTTGATCCGGCCGATGATCACGGCCTGGAAGCAGGACCGGGTGGCGCGGTCGGCGACCGGAAATCCCGGGCCCGAGGCGGGCGGGCCAGGATCCTGAGCGGGGCCAGGGGGTTCTCGCTGCCAGTCATGCCAACCGACAACGCATGTGAGCTGGATCATGGTTGAGATTGACTTTAGGGCAGGGTGGAGGCTCGTCACAGCGGCGCGACGCCGACCCGGGCACAGCCCATGTGAAGGAGCGATCATGTCCACCAACCTTTCCGGACAGGGACAGAATCGTCCGGAGCTGCAGAAGGCAATCGAGGACTTGGTCGAGTCCGGTTTCGTCGGGGTCCAGCTCCGGGTGAACGACGAGCAGGGCGAGTGGGTCGGCAGCGCCGGTGTACGCGAGCTGGGCCAGAGCGCCAAGCCGCTGACGAACGGCCACTTCCGCATCGGCAGCAGCACCAAGAACTTCGTCGCCACCTCGGTGCTCCTGCTGGTGGCCGAGGGAAGGATCAGTCTGGATGCCCCGGCCGATGACTGCCTGCCCGAATTCGGTCTCGACCGGCGGATCACGGTGCGGATGCTGCTGCAGCACACCAGCGGGATCTTCAACCACACCGGCGAGCTCTACGAGGACGGGACGATCGTGCTGGGGGTCCCCTGGCAGGGCAAAGAGTGGGTGGACAACCGGTTCAAGACCTACCGGCCCGAGGAGCTGGTACGGCTGTCGTCGTCCAAGCCGGCGCGGTTCGCACCGGGTACGGGCTGGAGCTACGCCAACACCAACTACGTCCTGGCCCGGCTGGTGATCGAGAAGGTCATCGGCCGTTCGTTCGCCGAGGAGTTGCAGCGGCTGATCCTGGGGCCGCTGGGGATGACCGGCGCCGGGCTCCTCGCCGGAGATCCCCGAGCCGTACAACCACGGCTACTACCGCTACGAGGACGCCGGGCAGGTGCGGACGGTCGATGTCACCCGTCAGAACCCGTCCTGGGTGGGGGCCGGTGGTGACATGATCTCGACCACCAAGGATCTGCACACGTACTTCTCCGCGCTGATGGGCGGCAAGCCCCTGCCGGCCGAGCTGCTGGCCGAGATGCGCACGCCGGAGGCGACGGTCGGCTACGGCCTGGGCGTATTCGCGCAGGAAACGGAGGGCGGCACCGTCTTCCACCACAACGGCGCCACCATGGGCTCGGCGGCGCTGATGTACAGCACCCCCGACGGCGGAAAGACCCTGACGGCCGGGCTTACCTGGGTGGACGACGCCGACCTGTCGATAGCACCGGCATTCCAGACCGCCCAACAGCGTTTCGTCGGCGAAGTGTTCTGCGGCAAGCTGAGCTGATGAGTAACGGAGTCACGATCGGGCAGGCGTCGGCGTCACGGTGAAGACGGTGCGGCACTACCACAAGCTCGGCCTGGTCGCGGAGCCGGAACGTGACAGCTCCGGCTATCGGCGGTACGGATCCGGCGAGTTGCTGCAGCTGGTGCAGGTACGGACGTTGGCCGTGGCGGGCGTGCCGCTGGCCGAGATCGGGCCCATGCTCGGCGCCGGCGCCGAGCAGTTCGGCGCCGCGCTCGCCGACGGCGACCGGGCCCTGCTGCCCGACCGCGCCTGCGCGATCCTGGACCGGATGCCCGGCCTCGGCTTCAGTCCCGACTATGTGGCCGCGCAACGCGAGGCCCTGGTACTGGCCCGGGCGCTGGTGCCGGAGGGCTTCGACGGCTTCCTGACCCAGCTCGAACACGGGCTGGGCGACCCCGAGTACATCGACCTGACCAAGCGCGGCCGGGAGGCCGAGACCTGGGAACCGGACGACCCGAGGATCGAAGAACTCGCGACGGCCATGGCCAACCGATACCTCGCGAACCCCGCGCTCCTGGGGGATCACTCCAGCCTGCAGGCATGGGCCAAGGCTTCCGCCCAGTACAAGCTGATCAACAACCACCGTGAGGGCCATGCACCGATCTCAGCCCGGCTGATCGCGCTCACCGAGACCAAACTCCGCTCGGCAGGCGTACCTGTCCCCCACCGATGAGGTCCTGGAACACGAGTCGGGATCGGTCACCGCAGCCCGCCGGGCCGGCTTCCGCAGCTCCGTACGAGCGTCGCGCAGCTCGGCCATGCGCCGCTCGGTCTCCGCCAGATGCCGGTCGATGAGCAGAACGCCTTCGACACCCTCAAGAAGATCCCCCGGGACGCCCACCGTAGGGGCGGGGTGGCCCACGACCCCTTCGGGGATGTCGTCCCACCGGATGACATCCCCAAGCGGATCACCATCCCCACGCTGGAGGAGATCCGCGCACTCAAAGAGGCCGCGTCCGAGGCTCTCGTCGTCATCATCGACCTGATGTCCGGCTGTGGGCACCGGAACGGTGAGGCGTACGCAGCCAACCTCGAAGGGATGGTCGCGGACGACGTGTACCGCATCACCGAACAGATCGAGGGGAAGACCCGCCAGCGCGCTCCGCTCAAGCACCGCAGGCCTGGCGACTCCGCGAGGTCCCCATGCCGGACACAGTCCGGGAGTCCCTACTCACGTACGCACACGACGTCGGCGCGGACCAGAACGGCTTCCTGCTGCGCACTCAGCGCAGCCCCTACTGGGCGCGTACGACCATGCCAATGCTGGTGCACAGCACGACTGCGGAGTGGCACGCCTCCCTGCAACCCGGGACCGAATTCGCGCTACACCATCCGATGACTTCCGGGCGACATAGGGTTATTGATCACATCAAATTCCTATGTATCCACCTATCTAGATCTTCTAGGTATCGATCACTGCCCGGACAGCCACCGGGTCGCCGTATTGAAGTCGAGGAGAGTGGAGAAGATGACGACATCGCCAAGCTGGCGATCTGTTCTGGCCTCAGCCGCCACAGTCGCTACGCTCGCCGTAGCACCGCTGGCAGGCGCGGGGAGCGCCCTCGCCATGGACGACTCCTACCCACCTCATCCGACGGCGCCGGGGCATCCCTACCCGCCGAAGCCGCACCATCCTTACCCGCCGAAGCCACCGAAGCCGCACCACCCGGACAAGCCGGATCACGGGAACCACCCGCACGATCCTCACCTCGCGGACACCGGTGACGACAACAGCAAGCTGATTTTCGGTGGTGCCGCGGCCGCTCTGGTCGCGGCAGGTGCCGGCACCATGCTCGTCGTGCGCCGCCGTCGCCACTCATGACGGCACCACAACCACGTCGTATGACATTCCGCGGGCGTCCCGGGTTCGCCCGGGACACCCGTCGGGTGCGTCGGCGCATCCACGGCCCTCTGGCCAGGAAGGCACTGCTTGCCGCCGCCGTTCTTCCCCCGGCGGCGGCCGCCTGGATCGTTGCCACGGGCTGGCTCGCCGCCAACGAGCTCCGCGCCGCCCACCACGACCTGAACGCGCTCCGAGAGTCGGTCGCGGCCTCGACGTCAACGGGGCCCAGCCACGCCCCTGCGGTCGCCGCAGGGTCGGCCGCCGAGCCCGATCAGGAGCGATTGCTGCGTTCGGCGGCAGCGCATGCCGCACGCGCACACGACCTCACCACGGGACCGGCCTGGTACACCGCCTCCCAACTGCCCTTCCTCGGACGGCCCTTCGAGACCGTGCGCGGCATCGCCAACGCCTCGCACAGGCTGGCCGGAGACGTCCTGCCGCCGCTGGTGCGAGCCGTCCCCCGACTCTCGGCGGACGCTCACGCAAGCGGCGTCCCACATGCTCTCCTGGAGCTGGAGGGCGAGGCACCCGCGTTCGCCCGAGCCGCGCGTGTCGCGGCCAAGGTGCGGGACGACACCACCCGTCTCCCCCGCTCCAGCTGGCTGCCGGCGGCCGACCGTGGCCGGGCGCAGCTGTCGGATCAGCTCGACCGTCTCGTCCCGGGGACGCGCGACGCCGCCGTCGCGGCCAGCGTGATGCCGTCGATGCTCGGGGCGCACGGGCCACGGCGCTACTTCCTCGCCTTCCAGAACACGGCCGAAGCCCGGGGCACCGGCGGCCTCCCGGGAGCCTTCGCCGTGCTGCGGGCCGACCGTGGCCGGCTCTCCTTCGAGCGCTTCGGCAACAACACCGAGCTGGACGGCATCCGCGCGTATGTGAACCTCGGAGCCGAGTTCGCCGACCGGTACGGGAACAACGAGCCTGGCAGCGCCTGGGCGAACTCCAACATGAGCCCGCATTTCCCGTACGCGGCCCGCATGTGGTCCGCGTACTGGCGCGCGCACACCGGCCAGCGCATCGACGGCGCGATCGCCATCGACCCCGGCACGCTGAGCCTTCTTCTCCGCGTCACCGGGCCGGCCCGTCTGCCCGACGGCACCGCCCTCACCGCTGACAACGTCATGGACCTCACCGAGCGGACCAGCTACGCGATGTACGCGGACACCGCCGAGCGCAAGGCGTTCTTCGTCGAGGCCGCGCGGGCGGCCGCCGAGCGGCTGATGGGTGCGGTCGAGGACCCGAAGCTGCTCCCCGCACTTCTGAACGCCGTCCGCGATGTTCAGCAGGAAGGCCGTATGCAGGTGTGGAGCGCGGACCCGGCCGAGGAGCAGCTACTGGCGCAGGGGGCCTTCGGAGGCACACTCCCCGACACACCCGGCCCCTTCGCAGGGCTCGTGGTGAACAACGCGGCCGGCACCAAACTGGACTACTACCTGGACCGAAGCCTCGTCTGGGCGCCGGGTGCATGCACGGACACCGGCCGATCGGTCACCGCGACTGTGACGCTCACCAATCGGGCGCCGACCTCGGGCCTGCCCGAGTACGTCACTCAACGGGTCGACGCCCCGCCCTACCGGACGCTCCCTGGCGACAACCGGCTGCTGGTCGATTACTACGCCGGCCAGGGAGCGACCCTGGAGCACGCCACGCTGGACGGCCGCCGGGTCGAACTGATCCCCGGCGTCGAACGCGGCCACCCGGTCTACACACTCGACCTTGAGCTGCCCCGGCAGTCCAGCCGCACGCTGGTGCTGCACCTCCGCGAGCCCGAAGCGGACCGCGCCCCGACGATTCTCCGGCAAGCCCTGGTGACGCCGCTGCAGGCCACGGTGAAGCAAGCCGCTCCATGCCCTGCCTGAGAGCGATCCGGAGTACATGTCGACGTACCCAAGGAGCCGATCGGGGGAACAACCCCCGAAACGCTAGGAAAGCCAGGCATTTCGGTCTCCTCGAATTCTAGGCTGACACGCGATCTCCGGCGTCCGCACAACCGAGACCGCCACGTTCTCGTCAGCCACGTGTCGCTGCACCGACCGGGTCCCGCAGCGGATGGAGAGGATTCATGCGCCAGGAAAAGGCAGAGAAAGGGGGATGTCCCCTCGGCCTCCCCGCTGCGGCGGTGGGCGCCGAGGGCGCTGCCGACAGCGGAGAAGAGGCAGAGTCAGCGCTCGGCAGTGCGGCACGCGGGCTGCACATCGTCCTGGTCGCGTACGGCTGCGATCCCACGCGTGGCAGTGAACCGGCCGTGGGGTGGGGCTGGGCCGAAACGCTTGCGGGACGTGGCCACACCGTAGAGGTTCTGACCCACCCCGACCGGGACAACGAGCGCCAGATCAGGCGTCGGGTGGCGGAGCTGGGGGAGGTGGGGAAGCGGATCAAGCCGCACGTCATCCCGGTGCCGGATCTCCCGTCCTGGGCTGCTGCGCTGCCGGGCTTCGTGCGTGACAGCGCCCGGGAGTTCCTGCGCTACAACGGCTGGCAGCGCCGGGCCTTGGCCCATGCGCGGAGCCACGGGCTCGACGGGGCCGACCTCGTGCACCACGTCTCGTACGTATCCCTGCAGGGTGGTTGTGCGCTGTACCGCTTGGGACCGCCTTTGGTGTTCGGCCCCGTCGGCGGTGGTCAGACTGCACCGCACAGCCACCGGCGATACCTGGGCCCGGCGTATCTGCAGGAAGTGGTGCGGACCTTGCGGGTTCGCTACCTGGGCCGTCGGCCGTTGTGCCGTGCGACGCTTCGCGAGGCGGCGGCTGTACTGGTCACCAACTGGGACACGGACCGGCGGGCTCGCCGTATGGGCCGCACTGATACACGTCTGATGCTGGCCGACGGCATCCACGATTCGGTGATCCTGGAGCCGCTGGAGGCTCAGCCGGTCCGGTCCGCACTTCACCCGCCGACCATTCTGTGGGTGGGCGGGCTGACGGCGCACAAGGCGCCGGAGCTGGCGCTGCGGGCGATGGCGCATGTCCGGTCGGAACATCCGGGGGCGCGCCTCGTATTCTTCGGCGACGGGCCGCTGCGGCTCTCCCTGGAGCGACTCGCGCGACGTCTGGGGGTGGGCGAGTCCGTCGACTTCCGTGGTGAGGTGCCCTGGACAGAGCTCCGCACGGCCTACGACGCCGCCGACGTCTTTCTGATGACCAGCCTGCGGGACTCGTTCGGCACCCAGTCACTGGAAGCATGGGCGAGAGGCTTGCCCGTGGTCCATATCGGTCACCAAGGCATCGGTGATTTCTCGGCCCCCGGCGGCGCGGTCTCCGTGCCGCTCGGCGACCCCGCCGATCTGCCGCAACGCCTCGCGGGCGCGCTCAGCGCCGTGCTCGGCGATGATCGAACACGCCACGGCATGCGCGGAGCGGCGTTGGCGTGGGCGCGGAAGCACACATGGACGGCGAAGGCCGAAGCCGCCGAAGAGCTCTATCGCCAGGTCCTGTCCACCGGAAGGCCGCCTGCCACGGCCTCTGCCGAAGACCGTCCCGAGGGGGGCGTGGCCGAGGCCGCCGCCCTCTCGGCGACCACCTGACACAGGAGGTGCAGCGGATGCCAACACCAGAACCGACGCTCGACGTGACCGGAGTGGCCCCTCTGCAGCGCATGAGTTCCTGCCTCTGCGGTGGCGTTGCAGGACCCCGGATCGCCGTGTGGTCGCCCCGCCTCGGGGAAGCCGGCCTCGGATGACCGTGTTGCGGGTCGCCGTCGTCCACAGCTTCTACTCGTCCGGACAGCCCAGCGGCGAGAACGAGGCCGTGCGCGACCAGGTTCGCGCCCTGCGTTCCGCCGGACACGAAGTGGCCGTCATGGCCGCCCACACCGACGAGCTGGCCCGTGGCCGCCTCTACCCGGTGCGGGCGACCGCGACCGTCGCCACCGGCAGGGGCCGGACCCCGATCGCCGAACTGCGGGCCTTCGCCCCTGATCTGGTGCACGTCCACAACCTCTTTCCGAACTTCGCCCGCGGCTGGGTGCGTGCGTGGAACGGCCCATTGGTCGCCACCCTGCACAACTACCGTCCCCTGTGTGCCGGCGCGACCCTGTACCGCGCCGGCGCCCCTTGCACCAGTTGCCTCGACGGTGACCGCTGGGCGGGTGTCCGGCACGGCTGCTACCGCGACTCCCGGCTCGCCACCGCACCTCTGGCCTGGGCCAACAGGAGGGGGGCGACGGGCGATCCGCTGCTTCGCCGCGCCGACCGACTGGTCGTGCTCTCCGAACTCAGTCGCAGGATGTACCTCCAGGCAGGGATCGCCGCCGACCGCATCGCGATGATCCCCAATTTCGTCGACGAGCCCGACCTCGGCACTGACGGTGCATCAGACGGGCGATGGGTCTTCGCCGGTCGACTCAGCGCGGAGAAGGGCGCCCTGGACCTGCTCCGTCGCTGGCCGGAGTCCGAGCCGCTGGACATCATCGGCGACGGCGAACTCCTCGACCGGGCCCGGGCCACGGCACCCTCGTCGGTGCGGTTCCTCGGCCGACTGGACCGCGCGGAGCTGCGCCGACGGCTGCCTTCGTACCTCGGCCTCGTCTTCCCCAGCCGCTGCCTGGAGGGCGCCCCTCTGGTGCAGGTCGAGGCGCTGGCTGCCGGGCTGCCCATCCTCGCCTTCGACGGTTCGTCGGTCGCCGAGTCCGTTCGATCCCTCGGGACCGGTGCGGCCGTCGGCTGGGAGGAACCGCTGCCACCCGTCCTGGCCGACGCAGCCGAACGGTTCCCCGCCCTGCGTGCGCACTGCCGCCGTGTCTTCGACACGTACTTCACCGAACACGCCTGGCTCCGGCAGGTCGAGCGGCTCTATCACGACGCGCTGGGTGTCAGCCCGCTCGTCCGGTGATCAGTCCGCGGGAGACGGCCGCCGCGTACAACGGGAGCCTGCGGCGCAGCACGACGCACACCAAAGCCACCGGAACCATGCCCAGCAGACCATGCGCGACCCGGGCCAGCGGCCCGTTGCCGTAGCCCGCCGCCAGATACCCGCTGCCGTACAGCGCGGCGCCGACGGCCGCATGGACGGCATACGGCCGGACGATCGCCGACATATGGCACAGCCCTGTCCGGTGCCAGCGGACGAGTTGCTCCAGATGCCCGACGCCGGCCGCGACGGACGCCGCCACGGCGACGAGCGCCATGCCCTGGCCGGCCACCACCGCCAGCCCCACGAAGACCACCGTGGCCGCCAGTACGAGCAGTTGGGTCTGCAGCAAGCTGCCCATCTCCCTGCGGATCTCGTCCGCGGCATAGCTGACCTGGCAGAGCAGAACAAGCGGGGCGCCTGCCGCCAGGACCGGCACCAGCGCACCCGCCGCTTCCCATCCGGGCCCGAGCAGGAGGGCCAGCGCGGCCGGGCCCACCCCCGCCAGCACGCCGAAAGTGGCGAACGCGACCGCAGAGGTCGCGCTGAGCACATCGGGCAGCACCGTGCCGAGCCTCCGTCCTCCTCCGTTGATGCGGGCCAGTGAGGGCATGACAGCACGCCTCAGGCTCTGGCACAGCACCGCGACCGGCAGGCCCACCGCGAGCGTCGTGCGGGAGAACTGACCCGCTGCGGCCGGTCCGAGGAACCGGGTGACGGCCAACAGGGTGACATCAGCCGCCGTCATCTGGATCATTCCGTAGCCGGCGAAGGCTCCGGAGATGCGGAGCATCTCGCGAGGCGGCACGTGGGGACCGTCCGCGAGCGGCAGGCGTGCCAGCCACACCGCGGCCACCGCGAGCGTCACCGAGGGGGTCATCACCTGGGCGACCACCAGTCCGTACGGACTCCAGCCGAGACCCAGCAGGCCGGCGCCGACCACCATGCCGGCGAACTGGGCCACGGTCTCGGTGACAGCACAGAACCGCGCCTGATCCAGGCGGCGCAGCGCCGCGACGGCCACCTGCGAGGCCGGCTGGGTGAGGAAGTACACGCCGTAGAGCTGCACCATCGGAGCAACCTCCGGTAGCCCCCACACGGCGGCCGCCAGCGGCGCCACCGCCTGGCTCACAGCACAGCAGAGCACACCGCTCAACATGGAGACGCGGTACGCGCACCGGACGGTCTGCCGGGTCAGCTCCTCGGCACGCAGCAGATAGGTGGCAAGTCCCGCTCCGGCGACGTACCCGAGCACGGTGGTGGCCGCGGCGGCTGCGGCGAAGGCACCGAAGCTCTCGGGAAGAACCACGCGAGCGGTGTAGGCGGTGTAGCAGAGCTGGAGCACCGTGGCGGCGATCGCCGAGGCGTAGTTCCAGCCCAGGGCGACCAGTGTGGTGCGCGCCTCGGGTGCTGCGGTGTCTTTGGACAAGGGCTCCCCCATGTCTCGGTGCGTGCCGCGGGCGGTGCGGACCGCGGAAACCGTCAGGGCGAAGGGCGACAGGTGGCGGGGCGGCACGAACAGACGGTCCCGGGTCCCCTGTGTAGTCGGAATCCTCCGTCAGCAGCGGGCGCTCTCCCACGAACGACATCCCATGACGCACGACATTCTCGAGTTGGTGCCGTACCTCGTTCGTGGGAGGAGACGCACCGTCACCGAGCGGCATCCGGGCAGCACATCAGCTGCCACCAGGACAGACGTACGCAGCAGACACGCCCGAAGGCACCCTTCTACTGACCGGACCATCGGTAACATGCCCGTTATGTCACGAGCTGTTGCGACGCGATCGGTAGTGGACGAGCGACCGCGCTTGCCCCTGATCGCCATGGCGGCTTTCTGGACTCTCGTGGGAGGCATCCCCGCGCAGTTCGGACTGAACGGCCCTGCCACGGTACTGATCTTCTTGGCTGCCGTGATCGCGCTGCCCTACGCCACGCTACGTCGGCCCGTCACCACTCTCACCCCCCGCTCCGCCGCTCTCCGGCCAGGGGCAGGGGTACCACTGCCCCTGTGGCTCTTCGCCGGCCATGTGATCGCCTCCGAGATCCATCAGCGGACCTCGGCCGGGGCCCAGAACACCTTGGTGTACTTGTCCTTCGTCGCCGTGGTCGCTCTGGCCTCCGCGTGGACCTCGGAGGAGTCGCCTCTGCTGCTCCTGCGCTGGCTGCGCGCCGCGGCCGTGGTGGCCGCCATCGGCTATCTGGTGACGGTGGTTCTGGTCGGGCCGGGGAACGGCGTCCTCTATCCCGGGCGTCTGTTCGGTGAGGTCATCTGGATCGGGATGGTCGCCGCCGTGCCGCTGGCGGAGCGTTCGCGCTGGGGTTGGCTCGCGCCGTGCCTGCTGGTGATCGCCGACATCCTGTCCCTGTCCCGGACGTCCGCCGCCGTGTGTCTGGTGCTGGTCCTCGGGGTGGTGCTCAAGGGCCGCGGTCGGGGTGAGTTCCGTCGGGCCGCCCTGCTCGCCACGGTGGTCGCAGCTGCGGCGTACGTCCTCGTGGACTGGTACCGGCCGCTGCAGGACCGCTTCACCCAGAACGACAGGCAGACCTTCGCAGGGCTGGAGATCGGCACCTCGGGCCGTTCGTGGCTCTGGGAGACCACCTGGGCCTCCATCGAGGAGGCTCCGTGGCTCGGCCACGGCATCGGCAGCGTGGAACGCGTTGTCGGCCATCCGCACAACGACTATCTGAGGCTGTGGCACGACCTCGGACTGCTCGGGCTCGTCCTGTGGACGCTGGTGATCCTCGTGATCGGCCGCGGGGTGTACCGCCGCAGACGCGCCGCGGCGAACGACGACGACTGGGCGATCCACCAGGCCGCCCTGCTCGCCGTCGTGGGGCTGAGCCTCAATGTCGCCACCTCCAACCTGCTCGTCTACCTGTTCGTGATGATGCCGGTCGCGGTGGTCATCGGTACCAGCATGGGTCGGTCCGGGAGCGACCTGAATCCCCGTCAAAGACACCCAAGTTCCTCACCTCCGAAGGGGTGCACGTTGGATCTGCGTGGTTTCCTCAAGGCCCTGCGACTGCGGTGGATCTCCATCACCGCTCTCGCTCTCCTCGGCCTCGGCGCCGGAATCGCCTTCACCTCGTTCTCGACTCCCCAGTACCGCGCCACCAGTCAGATCTTCGTCTCCGCCCGAACCACGTCGGACATCACGGAGCTCAATGCGGGCAACGCGTTCTCGCAGGCCCGGGTGGAGTCCTACGCCGACATCATCACCAGCCCCCGGATCGCCGAACTCGTCGTCAAGCGGCTCAGGCTGCCGATTGCGCCGGCCCGGCTGGCCGAGAACATCAGCGCCGAGGTCAAGCTCGGCACGGTGCTCATCGACATCACCGTCACCGACCCCAAGCCGTCGCTGGCCGCACGGATCGCCAACACCGTCGCGGACGAGGCGAGCAGGCAACTGGTCAAGCTCGAGACACCGCTCGGGGAGGAGACCTCCCCCGTGACCATCGGCGTCACGCGCGAGGCCGAGCCGCCCACCACTCCGATCAGTCCGAGGCCCCTGCTCAACGCCTTGGTCGGACTGTTCGCAGGGCTTCTCGCCGGCGTCGGCCTCGCCGCACTGCGTGACACCCTCGACACGACCCTGCACACCGGCTCCGCGATGGCCGAGGCGACCGGACTGGCGGTATTGGGCGCCATCCCGTACGACAAGGAAGCGCCGGACAAGCCACTCGTATCCGGCCCTGCGGCCCACGGTGCCCGCGCCGAAGCCTTCCGACTGGTGCGCACCAACCTGCAGTTCGCCCAGGTCGACCACAGGCCACGGGTGATCATGGTGACCAGCCCGCTGCCGGGCGAGGGCAAGACCAACACCGCCACCAACCTCGCGCTCTCCCTGGCCGAGACGGGTGCCAGAATCTGTCTGGTCGACGCCGACCTGCGCAACCCATGTGTCGCCAAGACCTTCGGACTCGTCCAGGGCGCCGGTCTCACCAGCGTGCTCATCGGCGCGGCGACCGCCCACGACGTGCTGCAGCAGGTCGGGGAGCAGGGCCTCAACGTGCTCGCTTCGGGGCCGATTCCGCCGAACCCGGCAGAGCTGCTCGCCTCCGACCGGATGCGGCAGATCCTCAAGGACCTCGCCGAGGACTTCGACACCGTCGTCGTGGACAGCGCCCCCCTGCTGCCCGTCGCCGACACCGTGGGGCTCGCCCCGATCGTCGACGGAACGGTCCTCGTGGTGCGAGCCCGGCGCACTCCGGCCGAGCGTGTGAAAGCCGCGATCGACGCCCTGCACTCGGTGAGCGCACCGGTCCTCGGCAGCGTGTTGAGCATGGCCCAGCTGACTGGCAATGGGTACGGATACGGGTATGGATACGGGGAGCTTCCCTCCGGCTCGGAGGACGCTCTCGTACCACCTCAGAAGGCGGAAGCCGACGCGATCGGAACCGCGAAGTGACCGTGTTCACGGTGCTGTTCGTCTGCACCGGCAACCTGTACCGATCGCCGATCGCCGAACGGCTGCTCCCCGTGCATCTGGGCGCGGCCGCGCGTGGGTTCCGGATCGCCAGCGCCGGAACGGCGGCGCGACCGGGGGCTCCGATGAGCCCCCGGAGCGCGGCCGTGATCGAGGACCTCGGCGGCCGGGCGGCCGGATTCACGGCCCGACGACTGTCGGCCGAGCTGATCGACTCGGCCGACGTGGTGCTGGGGCTCGCGCGGGAGCACCGCGAGGCCGCGGTACACCTGCGGCCTGCGGCGCTGCGGCGCTGTTTCACGCTCGAGGAGTTCGTGCGCCTCACGGGTGGAGGGCGTCTCGCCGGCGGTGCCGGGGACGTGGTGGCCTGCGCTGCCGCGGCCCGCGGCAGGACCGCCCCCGTGGCACCGGAGTCGGACGACGTCGAGGACCCCGACGGCCGCCCCCCCGCCGAATTGCGCGACTGCGCCGCTCGGATCGACCGGGCGCTGCGCCAGGTGGCGGCAGCGCTCACGGCTGGTCAGGACCTGCTGCTGAGCGGTTGACCCACGCGCGCGACGACACGGGCAGCTCTTCGCCCGACGCGGAACAAGGCGGGGTGCAGCCCGGAAAGGATGGTCTCCAGCCGGTCCACACTGGTCCGGCTGGAGACCACGAGCCGATCGATCCGCAGCGGGTGGCGGGCCCCCGGAGCGGCAAGTCGGTGGTTGTACAGGAATCCGGAGCGATACCCGGCCTGTGAGAGGAAGCGGTGGGCCCGCTCGTCGACGTTGCCATTGGGGTACGCGAAGGAGGACGGCGGGCGTCCGAGCAGCTCCGTCAGCCGCTCGTGCGCCTCCAGTACCTCCGTGCGCACCTGATCGTCGTCACAACGGTCGAGGCAGGGGTGGGTCAGCGTGTGGTTACCGACGACGACGCCGCCCTCCTCCAAGGCACGACACTCGGCGGCGGTGAGCTGCCGCGGGCGCGGGCTGGGCACGGTGGCCGTCGCCCGCAGCTCCGCCAGGGCGAGCTGTCGGTCACGCTCGGACAACTGCTTCAGGGTGTGCGGGGTGAACTCGGGCCGGGTGGGTGGGATCCGGTGAGTGGTGCCGCCATGCCGGACGAGGTGCTCGGCCTCGTCCCACCAGAACGGGGCGCTGGCACCCACCAGCCCCGGAATGACGAAGCAGACGGCCGGAATGCCGCGCTCCGCCAGCATCGGCAGGGCGTGCGTGTACACGCTGCGGTCACCGTCGTCGAAGGTGACGAGCACGCTGTGGGCGGGGAGCGTCCGGCCGCCGTGGGCCGCCTCCTCGACCTGCTCCAGGGACACCGGCACGAACGAGCGCTGCAGCAAGTCGAGGTGAGCCGCGAAGGTCGTCGGGTCCTCCACGCCGTGGTAGCCGAGGACGGCCAGCCGGCCCGCTGCCCGGCGGTGGAACCACGCCTGGGCCGGCGAGCGGCGCAGCATCGTGTCCGGCCCCTGCCACGAGTCGTACCGCGCGTACCAGCCGGCGAGCCTGACCCTGACCGCCGGGTTCACGTCCGGACCAGGGCGGGGAACGACGCGCCGATGCCGACGCCCCGGTACCAGTGGTCGTGCGGCTTCTCGTTGAAGTGGAGGAACTCGCGCTGCTGCTCCTCGGCCCAGCGCGACAGCTCCTGCCAGCAGTAGGTCTTCGTCGCCACCACGACCGCACCCGGTGCCAGCAGAGGGGTCGCTGCCGCGAGTTCCGCACGCTCGTGTTCCGGTGTGTAGCCCGTGTCCACGAAGAGGAGATCGATCGGCTGGCGCCGGGCCACCGGACTCGCGAGGAACTCGAGCGAGTCACCGACCACATGCTCGATCACCCGGTCGTACGGAGGAAGAATCAGTTCGCCCGAGCGGTCGTCGATGTCGACGGTCGCCAGTCGGCCCCGGCCGTTCTTCAGCATGGCGGCCGCGATCACCGCGCTGCCCATTCCGCGATTGGTGCCGGTCTCCACCACGAACTCCGGACGGAGCGCACGGACGATGGCGTACCAGCCGATCCGCCGGCCGTATCGGACCACCCGGTCGGTGATGGCGCTCCGGCTGCCGTGGGCCAGGCCGTCGGCGATGATCCGACGCAGTTCGGCATCCTCCTGAAGCTCCGCCAGGTAGGCGCGCACGACGTCCACTCGACTGCCCGTCACCGTGCTCACGAACCAGGCCAGGTGCTCCATGTTCAGCGGTTCGAGATCGTAGGTGTAGTGAACGTACTCACGAGAACGCACCAGCCAGGAAGCCGTCTGCTTGGCGACACTGGCGTTGTGCCGAGCCACTTTCGCGAGCCGTCCCGGAAAGGCGGCGTAGTGTGCCATCGGGCTTGCTGCGATTCGGCGGGCCAGCTCATTGCTCTGCATGACTACTCCTAATGAGTCTTCTCCGACTCCACTGCCGATTCCTTGACTTGCCGTTCACTGCGTTCATGGCAATTTATCCAGCATGGAAAGAAAGTCCCGATCGACACGCCACCTCGCGGACCGCCCGCAAGTGGTTCTCCTGGTGCCGTTCCTCTCCGAGTTCCGGCGCTCCTTCTATTGCCGCCTCGAAGAGGATCTGGAAGCCCGTGGAATCCGCCTCGTGATCGCTTACGGTGCGCCGTACAGCGGCGATCAGGAAGCGCGCCGAGACGTCATCCACATGGACGGAGCTGTACGGCTGAAACAGTGGAGCGCGTGGGTGGCGGGCCGGCCGCTGGTACACAAACGTCTGGGGGCCCTCGCCCACTCGGCGGATGTAGTGGTGGTCGACCAGTCGCTTCGGAACATGGAGCTGTATCCCCTGCTCCTACGGCAATTGACGGGTCGTGGGCCGACCATCGCGATGTGGGATCACGGTCGTACCTACACCCGCCCGCAGTCCGGGCTGGAACAGTCCCTCAAGTACTCCCTCACCCGACGGGCCCGGTGGTTCTTCTCCTACACCGCAGGGGGAGCGCGAGCCGTCGCCGAGCACCGTTTCCCTCGCCAGCGTGTGACGGTCGTCCAGAACGCCGTCGACACCAAGGCGCTCGGCGACGCGTACCGGAGTGTGACCGAGCACCAGACCGCCGAGCTGCGCCGGAAGTACGACCTCACGGCCGGTCGCACCGGCCTGTTCGTCGGAGCCCTCAGCTCCAGCAAGCGCATCCCGTTTCTCGTGGAGGCGGCCGAGAGGATCGCCGACCGCCTCCCCGGCTTCCGACTGCTGGTGGCGGGAACCGGTCAGGAGCAGCGGATCGTCGATGCCGCGGCGGCACGGACTCCTGTCGTGATGCCCGTCGGTCAGGCGTTCGGTGATCACAAGGCGCTGCTGGGCACGGTGTCCGACGTCATGCTGATGCCCGGCCTGGTGGGGTTGTGCGCGGTCGACTCGTTCGTCCTGGAAACACCCATCGTCACGACTGCGTGGCCCTGGCACGCCCCGGAGTTCGAGTACCTCGAACACGGCCGCAACGCCTTCGTCGCGCCGGACGACCCGGGGCGGTACGCCGCTTCCGTGGCGGAGCTGCTCGGCAGCTCCGAGCGACTCGACGCCATGCGCCAGGAATGCCGGAGGGACGCCCGGCGGTACACCGTCGAGGAGATGAGCCGACGGTTCGCCGACGGTCTCGTCAGCCTCCTTGAGGACAGACACAGATGACCCGAACCGCGATCCCACCGGCGCCCGCCACAGCCGGCTTCGAGGTGCACCGCACGCCGAGCAGCCTGGCGCCGTGGGAAGACGCTTGGCACGACCTGGTGGCGGGTGTGCCGGGCTCCTCGTACTTCGTCACGCCGGACTGGGTGCTCGGCTCGTGGCAGGCCATGGATACGGCCGCCACCGCCGAGGTGGCCGTGTGGACCGGACCCGGCGGGCGCGTGGAGGCGGTGGTCCCCCTGGTGCGCGTCCGGGAACGGCTGCATCGCCGACTCCCACTCCCGGTGACCTGTTGGACCCTGCTCGGATCCGGCACCGACGCGGCGGACCATGGACTGTTCCCCACCCTGCCGCACCGCCGCGACGAAGTCCGCGCCTGGCTTGGGGCGCGTACCGGGCGCAGCAGTGGCTGGTTCCCCGCGATGGACCCCGAGGCGGACATCGGGCTGCTGTCCCCCGGGACCCGCCGGATCGCCCGTACGACCTGCCCGCGCCTTGCGATCGGCCCGAGTACCGCCGTCGGTTCCCCTAGTTTCCGGCAGCTCATGGCGCGGCGCCGACGGCAGCTCGCCGCGGCCGGCGTCTCCTTCCGCTGGGTGCCTCCGCAGGAGATGACGGCCGAGGTGATCGACACCGTCATCGGGCTCCACCAGGCACGGCAGAAGGTGAAGGGCACCACGACGTCCTTCGGGCCCGGCAGACGTGCCTTCCACCTGCGGCTCCAGGAGCGCGCGGCTCCCGGGCGCGGGCCCGCTGCCCTGCTCGCCGAGCGCGAGGGCAGCGCGGTGGGTGCCGTCTACGGGTTCCTGTGGCAGAAGACGTTCGCCTATTACAACGGTGGCTGGGACGAGGCGTACGCGCGGATGAGTCTCGGCACCGTCCTGCTTCACCAAACCATTGCCGCGATGGCCGAGGCGGGCGTGGAGACCTTCGACTTCCTGCGCGGCGACGAGGGGTACAAGTACCGGTCGTTCGGCGCACGGGACCGCCAGGACGAACAGTGGCTCAGGTCCCGCAGCCCGATGGCACTGCTCGCGGGCACAGCGCTCCGTCTACACCAACGACGATGCGGCTGAATTCGCCCGCCTTCAAGGTGCGGCGTCCGCAGTCGAGTAGGGATTGCGAGAAGGCGCTACCGCCCGATCAACCCCTTCGTGACGAATGTCGCCACGTTTCCGCGAACGGATGCAACATGCACGTCAAGCGCCTCATCGATGTGACCGGCAGCATTGTTCTGCTCCTGCTGGCCGCCCCTCTGTTCTGCGTCATCGCTCTCGTGATCGCCGCGAATTCACCGGGCGGCGTGATCTACCGACAGGTCCGGGTCGGGCTGAACGGGCGTCCCTTCGAAATGCTCAAATTCCGCACCATGCGGGTCGGGGCACACACCGAGAGGGCCTCGCTCGCAGCACTCAACGAGACGGACGGCCATCTCTTCAAGGTCCGGGACGACCCGAGGATCACTCCGGAGGGGAAATGGATGCGGCGGCTCTCACTGGACGAACTTCCCCAGCTGGTGAATGTGTTGCGCGGCGAGATGTCACTCGTCGGACCACGCCCACTGCTGCTCTCGGATTCCGGCTACACCGGCGACGCCCGCACCCGCCTCTCGGTAACGCCGGGGCTGACCGGATTGTGGCAGGTGAGTGGCCGGTCAATGCTTGCCTGGGAGGAAATGGTCCGGCTCGACCTGCACTACGTCAAACACCAATCCCTGACCCTGGATCTCGCCATTCTCGTCCGAACGGTCTCGGCGGTCCTGAGCTCCAAGGGCGCGTACTGAACGGAGCGCCGCTCGGATACGGGTACGCGGCGATGCCGGGCGGCACCATGGCAGTCGCCGCCCGGCATCGAATCGACCCCGCTCAGGGCTGTCCCGTAAATGATCTCCGAGTCGCCTCGGGCATGGTTGATCGCGGTCAAGCCCGTTGGTCTTACCGACGGCGGCCCTGGCGCCGGATTCCTGCCACGCCTTGCAGTCGTTGCGGTTCCCGGCGAGCGGCCGGCCGACTATGACGACCAGCGGGTGTCGGCGTCGATGACGACCTGGTGGTTGGTGGAGTACCGGTAGTTCTTCGACCGCTCGGCGATGGTGTGGTCACGGGTGGGGACCAAAGTGCCGTCGACGATGAGCACCGCGTCCTTGGCGAACCGCTTGCGGGACTGGAGCGCGAACAGCGGCCCGAGGTGGTCGATGATGCGGTCCGCCGCCGACTTCGACAGCCCGAGCAGCGGCGCGAGCTGCCGCATGGTCAGGTTCGTTCGCCAGTACGCCGCGACCAGCAGGGCCCGGTCCTCCAGCGGAGGACTCCACGGCCTGCTCTTCCGGACCGCGTCCGCACCCGCACCCGCACCCGCGCGACGCAGCACCTTCACCAACTTCCCGAAGGCACGCGGGCTCAGCCCGGAGAACGGGGATATCCAGGAAGGCTCCGACGCCGTGATCACACCATTCACTGCGTGATCATTCCACTGCTTCAGGTTCCCCCTGCTCGAACGCGATGCGGCAGCGTTCCACCTGGTCGGCCACCTGGTCCATGAACCAGCGCATGACCTCGTAGGGGACAACGCGCTCGTCAGGGCTGCCGTGCCGGAGGCTCGCGGGTGTCCCGGCTCTCACATGGGTGCGTCCGGCCTGATCGACAAGACACCCCCTAAGGGGTCTATGGACGGGGGACCGTACGAGGAAGCGCGAACCGCGGGGCCACGACGGTCCTCAGGGCATACCGCCTGGGATCAGCCTCGGTGGCCGCAAGGCCGTACGCGCCACATAGGGGGGGTTGTTCCGAAGATAGCGCCGCCAGAGCCGGCGGGGCTCCTTGAACAGCCTGTACGACCACTCCAGCCCGCGCTCCCGCATCCACTCGGGGGCCTGGGGCATGAGACCGGCATGGAAGTCGAACGCGGCACCCACTCCGAGCAGGACGGCGGCGTCGAGCCTGGCACGGTGCTCGGCCATCCACCGTTCCTGCTTCGGGGTGGACAGCCCGACCCAGACCAGATCGGCCCCGCTGTCGTTGATACGGCGTACGACGTCCTCGTCCTCCTCGACCGTGAGCGGCCTGAAGGGGGGCGAGTGGGATCCGACGATCTTCAGCCCGGGGTACCGGCGGACCAGATCCTGTTCGAGTAGTTCGGGGACACCCTCCGCACCACCGTAGAGATACGAGGACCAGCCGCGCTCGGCGGCCTGCGACAGGACGGAGAGCATCAGGTCCGCGCCGCGTACCTGGCGCATCCAGGGTGCACCGGCACGGTGCCCCGCCCAGACCATCGGCATGCCATCGGGGACAGTGAGCCCCGAGGCGTTGTGAATGCGGCGGAGGGCGGGGTCCCGCTGGGATTCCATGACACCGTGGACTCCCGTCACACAGACGTAGGACCGCTCACCGGACTCGATCCAGCGGGCGATCGACGCGACCGCCGAGTCCGGGTTCACCGCGCTCACCCCCACACCCAGCACATCGACCCTCATCGGGGTTCCCGGCCCACTCGTCAGCACTGATGGGACCGCCCTTCGAGCTGGGCCTTCACCTGGTCGTACACCCAGCGGTAGGTTGCTTCCAGACCCTGAACGAGAGACGTCTCCGGGGTCCAGCCGAGTTCCTTGCGGATCCGGGTGTTGTCACTGTTGCGACCGCGCACCCCGAGCGGGCCCGGGACGTGGCGGTGCCGCAGCCTGACACCGGCGATGTCCTCGACGATCGCGTACAGCTGGTTGATGGACACCAGACGGTCCGAACCGATGTTGAGCGGCTCGACGCACTCGCTGCGGGCGAGCCGCAGGGTGCCGTCGACGCAGTCGTCGATGTAGGTGAAGCTGCGTGTCTGCTCGCCATCGCCCCAGATCTCCACTTCGGTGTCTCTGGTGAGCACGGCGAGGGCGACCTTGCGACAGGCGGCCGCCGGCGCCTTCTCACGGCCGCCTGTCCAGGTGCCGTACGGGCCGTAGACGTTGTGGTAGCGGGCGGTGCGAGTGGCCACTCCGTAGTCCTCGCGGAAGTGTCGTGCCATGCGCTCGCTGAACAGCTTCTCCCAGCCGTACCCGTCCTCGGGCATGGCGGGATAGGCGTCCTCCTCCCGCAGGGGGAGCACGTCGGTGTCGGTCTGCTTGTGGGCGGCGTAGACGCACGCGGACGACGAGTAGAAGTAGCGGCCGACGCCCGCTTCCCTGGCGGCGAGCAGCATGTGCGTGTTGGAGAGCACGGAGAGCATGCAGGCGGCCTTGTTGTTCTCGATGAAGCCCATGCCGCCCATGTCGGCGGCGAGGTGGTAGACCTCGCGGGCACCGCCTTCCAGGACATCCGTGCAGGTGTCGAGCAGGGAGACGTCCCCCTCCACGTTCTCCGCGTCGTCGTGTACCTGGTACCACTCGTGGAGCGGTTTGCTGTCGACGGCCCGCACGCTGCACCCCTCGGCGAGCAGTGCTCGGGTCAGATGCCCGCCGATGAATCCCCCGGCTCCCGTGACCACCGCATCGATGTCACCCACTGTGTTGCTCCTTGGCGTTCGCTGACGAAGGACTTGAGCTACGGTTACGCTCGATCTGCCCTTTTAGTCGCATTGCAGGAGCGCGCTGGATTGAGCCCACCCGGCTGGCGGAGCGACCCCGGAAGTAGTCGGCCCCCGGATCAGTCATGGTCGGAGCCTTGCCCGATCCGGATGGGCGGGACGTGGTGGACCGCCGCTCGCGGTCAGGGGTGTCGCGGAACTCGCCGATCGAGGAGCGGAGCATCTCTCCGGAGGACAGCTCCTGCGGAGGCGACTCGCCTGCCGCCTCACCCAGGGGACCGGCGGGCTGCTACTCGACGAGCCGACGACTGCCTGGAGGGTCAGGCTCCGGGTTGGCGAATCGGTGAGCTCACCGGCGATTCCTATTGCCGCGAGGTCGGTCAACTCGCTTAGCGGCTCGGCCGCCTGCTCGTCCTGGACGGCGGTTCGGGCAACACCCAGGAGTGCCCGGCGCTCGGCACCGTCGCACTCGGCTCGCACCAGACGCAGCTTCATGACGATGTCTTCGCCGTAGTCGTCCTCGGCGTTCCGCTCGGCCTGCGCAATGGCCACTTCCGCGACTCCCCGACCCCACAAGGCTCACAGGAGTGAGAATCGCCCGGATCCGGCCGATGACGCACCGGTGCGCGCCCCAGACTTCGCGTCGATAATTGCGCCATGATGCGCATTCGCAAAGCTCATCCCCTCGCCCCACACCTGACGAACCATCAGGAAGGTCGGCGTCGAGTCAGCATCAGTACCGCCCGGAACCGCCCCCAGCAGTCACGAACCGCCAAGATCGACAATTCACACCACATGCTCTGACCTGCAAAAACCCTTGCTCAGCGGCTCGCCTGCGAATCTCATCAGGAGGTACCCATGAGGATGCTCATCAATGTTCCGGAGACCGTCGTGTCCGACGCGTTGCGCGGGATGGCCGCCGCCCATCCCGAGCTGACCGTGGACGTCGAGCGGCGGATCGTCCTGCGACGGGACGCGCCCGTGGCCGGGAAGGTGGCGCTGGTCTCCGGGGGTGGGTCCGGGCACGAGCCGTTGCACGGGGGGTTCGTGGGGCCCGGGATGCTCTCGGCCGCGTGTCCCGGGGAGGTGTTCACCTCGCCCGTGCCCGATCAGATGGTGCGGGCAGCGGCGGCGGTCGACAGCGGTGCCGGGGTGTTGTTCGTCGTCAAGAACTACACCGGTGACGTGCTCAACTTCGAGATGGCGGCGGAGCTCGCCGAGGACGAGGGCATCCAGGTCGCGAAGGTCCTGGTCGACGACGACGTGGCGGTGACGGACAGTCTGTACACGGCGGGGCGGCGCGGAACCGGGGGCACCCTGTTCGTGGAGAAGATCGCGGGGGCGGCCGCCGAGGAGGGCGCCCCGCTGGAGCGGGTGGAGGCGATCGCCCGGCGGGTGAACGAGCGGTGCCGGTCCTTCGGTGTGGCGCTGAGTGCCTGTACGACCCCTGCCAAGGGCAGCCCCACCTTCGCCCTCCCGGACGGTGAGCTGGAGTTGGGCGTGGGGATCCACGGCGAGCCGGGCCGTGAGCGGCGCGCCATGATGACCTCGCGGGAGATCGCGGACTACGCCGTCGATCTCGTGGTCGAGGAGCTCCGCCCCTCGGGTCCGGTGCTCGTGCTGGTCAACGGGATGGGCGGGACCCCCCTCCTGGAGCTGTACGGCTTCAACGCCGAGGTGCAGCGCGTGCTGGGCGAGCGCCGGGTCCCGGTGGCCCGGACGCTCGTCGGGAACTACGTGACCTCGCTCGACATGGCCGGCTGTTCGGTGACCCTGTGCGAGGTCGACGAGGAGCTGTTGCGGCTGTGGGACGCGCCCGTACGGACTCCCGCGCTGCGGTGGGGTCGGTGAGACGACGGATGCCGGAGGGGAGCGACATGGGCGAGACGTTCGGCGCGGAGTTCCTGGTGCGCTGGCTGGAGGCGACGGCCGGTGCCGTCGACCGTGAGGCCGACCGGCTCACCGAGCTGGACTCCGCGATCGGGGACGCCGACCACGGGGCCAATCTGAAGCGCGGGTTCGCCGCCGTGACGGAGCTGCTGGCGAAGGAGCCGCCGGCGACGCCGGGCGCGGTGCTCGTCGCCGCCGGGCGGCAGCTGATCTCCACGGTGGGCGGGGCTTCGGGGCCGCTGTACGGGACGCTGCTGCGTCGCACCGGGAAGGCGCTCGGCGAGGACGCGTACGTCGGCAGGGAGCGGCTGGCGGAGGCCTTCGCCGCCGGTGTGGCCGCCGTGTCGCAGTTGGGCGGCGCCCAGGTCGGCGACAAGACGATGCTGGACGCGCTCGTCCCGGCCGTGGAGGCGCTGCGGAGCTCGTTCGGGGCGGCGCGCGCGGCGGCCGAGGAGGGCGCCCTCGCGACCGTACCCCTCCAGGCCCGCAAGGGCAGGGCGAGTTATCTCGGGGAGCGGTCGATCGGGCACCAGGATCCGGGGGCGACCTCGTCGGCGCTGCTGTTCGCGGAGCTCGACGGGACGGCCCGGGCGGAGGGGGTCTCGTGAGTGCGGCGCAGGTCGGCATCGTGCTGGTCTCGCACAGCGCGGCGGTCGCGGCCTCGGTGGCCGCGCTCGCCCAGGGGCTCGCGGGCGGCGGCGGGACGGCGCCGATCCTGCCGGCGGGCGGGCTCCCCGACGGCGGCCTGGGGACGAGCGCCGAGCTGATCACCGCGGCGGCGAAGGCCGTCGACCGCGGTGCCGGGGTGGCGCTCCTGGTCGACCTGGGCAGCGCGGTGCTGACCGTGAAGGTGCTGCTCGCCGAGGGGGACGAACTGCCCGAGGGGTCCCGTCTGGTCGACGCGCCGTTCGTCGAGGGCGCGGTCGCCGCGCTGGTCACGGCGAGCGCCGGCGGGGATCTCGACGCGGTGGCCGCCGCGGCCTCGGAGGCGTACGCCTACCGCAAGGAGTGAGCGCGGGCGATCCGGCGGGCGGGGTGGTGGCCGTCGCCCGCCGACACGCGTCGCGTTCGGTGCGGTCGCGGGCCTGACGGCACCACTCCGCGCTACCGCCCGGGAACGCCGCGTTGTGATGTACCTGGTCAACGCACTAGTGTCGCAGGGCCTTGGTGTACGGGAAACCGGTGCGGTACCGGTGCGGCCCTCGCCACTGTGATCGGGAGTTCCGGCTCCACACCCGGGGGAGACACCCTCGGGCAAGCCACTGGACCGATGCGGGAGACCGCCGCGGTGTGGGAAGGCGGAGCCGGGGCGTATGACCGTCAGCCAGGAGACCGGCCAGGGTGCGTTGTCCATCCACGAGGTGCTGGAGAGGGTCTCCCGACCATGCATATAGCCGAGGGGTATCTGCCCCCCGCACACGCCGCCGCCTGGGGTGTCGCGGCCGCTCCGTTCATCGTCCACGGGGTCCGCGCGCTCACCCGCGAGGTGCGGTCCAACCCCGAGTCCACCCTGCTGCTCGGCGCCTCCGGCGCCTTCACGTTCGTCCTGTCCGCGCTCAAGCTCCCCTCGGTGACGGGCAGTTGCTCGCACCCGACGGGTACGGGTCTCGGCGCGATCCTCTTCCGGCCGCCGATCATGGCGGTCCTGGGCACGATCACCCTGCTCTTCCAGGCCCTGTTGCTCGCCCACGGCGGGCTGACCACGCTCGGCGCGAACGCCTTCTCGATGGCGATCGTCGGTCCGTGGGCCGGGTACGGGACCTATCTGCTGGTCCGCCGGTTCGGCGCGCCGCTGATGGTCGCCGTCTTCTTCGGCGCGTTCGTCGCCGATCTCTCCACCTACTGCGTCACGAGCGTGCAGCTCGCACTCGCCTTCCCGGACCAGGGCAGCGGCGTGATGGGGGCCCTGGCCAAGTTCGGCGGCATCTTCGCCGTCACCCAGATCCCCCTGGCGGTGAGCGAGGGCCTGCTCACCGTGCTCGTGATGCGACTGCTCACGCAGTCCAGCAAGGGCGAACTGACCCGGCTGGGTGTCCTGGGGCGGACGGCCACGAAGCGACGCGAGGAGGCGACGGCGCGATGAGCCTCACCGTCAGCCGGAACACGAAGATCAACGCCCTGCTGCTGCTCGTCGTCGCCGCACTCGCCGTGCTGCCGCTCGCGCTGGGGCTCGGCGACCACAAGGAGGAGCCCTTCACCGGGGCGGACGCGGAGGCGGAGACCGCCATCACGGAACTCCGACCGGACTACGAACCGTGGTTCAGCCCCTTGTACGAGCCGCCGTCCGGGGAGATCGAGTCGGCGCTCTTCGCCCTCCAGGCCGCGCTGGGCGCCGGCGTCCTCGCGTACTACTTCGGCGTGCGGCGCGGACGCCGACAGGGCGAGGCCCGCGCCGTGGCGTCGGCTGCTGCCCCCGGGACGGATGTCCCGAAGGCAGCCGGTGCATCGGACACCTCGACGGCCGCCAGTGGAGCGCGTACCTCGACGGCCGCCGGTGAAGCTGATCCCTCGACGGCCGCCCGTGAAGCTGATCCCTCGACGGCCGCCCGTGAATCGGGCGCCTCGGCGGCCGCCGGTGCCCCGGGCGCCTCGGGCGCCCCTGGGAGCGCCTCGTCCAGCGCCTCCCCCGTCAGTGGCAAGGACGCGTAGCCGACCATGCTGCCGATCGACGCGGCGGCGCACAGCAGTCGCTGGCGCCGCCGCCATCCCGCCGAGAAAGCCCTGCTCGGCTTCGGTCTGACACTGTGCGCGGTCTGTCTGCCGCCGTGGCCGGGTGCTGTGCTCGTCGCGGCGGCCACCCTCACGGTGCTGCTCGGGCCGGCCGGGGTCGCGGGCCGTCAGTTGTGGCGGGCGTTCCGTGTGCCGCTCGGTTTCTGCGTCACGGGAGCGGTGCCGCTGCTCTTCGAGGTGGGCGGGGCGCGCGGGTTCGTGGCCCTCGCCCCCGGCGGTCCCGTCCACGCCGGCGAGCTGCTGCTGCGGACCGCTTCGGCCTCGCTGGGGGTGCTCCTCTTCGCGTTCACGACGCCCGTCTCCGACGTGCTCCCCCGGCTCGTCCGGGCGGGGGTGCCGGCCCCCGTGGTGGACGTGGCGCTCGTGATGTACCGGATCATCTTCCTGCTGCTCGACTCCCTGTCCAAGATCCGGCAGGCGCAGGCGGCGCGCCTCGGGCACACCACGCGGGCGGCGACCTGGCGTTCGCTCGCCGGGCTCGGTGCCACCTCGTTCGTCCGGGCCTTCGACCGGGCGCAGCGCCTGCAGTCGGGGCTCGCCGGACGCGGTTACGACGGGACACTGCGGGTCCTGGTCCCCGCCGCCGCGGTCTCCCGCCGGTTCCTGGCGACGGCGGCCGGGCTCCTCTGCGGGCTCGTCGCCCTCACCCTCGTACTCGAAAGGTTTCTGCCGTGACGTCTCCGACGACCTCCCCGACGGCCTCTCCGCTGCCCGTCGTGGAGCTGGTGAGGGCGGGTTTCGCCTACGAGGACGGGCCGGCGGTCCTGTCGGGTGTGGACTTCGCCGTGCCGGAGGGGCGGGCGATCGCGCTCCTCGGGCGGAACGGCAGCGGCAAGACGACGCTGCTGCGGCTCCTCAGCGGGGGCCTGCGGTGCGGGAGCGGGGGGCTGTTCCTGGACGGGGCGGAGGTGTCGTACGACCGGAAGGGGCTCACACGGCTGCGGACCACGGTGCAGCTGGTGGTGCAGGACCCGGACGACCAGCTCTTCGCGGCCTCGGTCGGGCAGGACGTGTCGTTCGGGCCGATGAACCTGGGGCTGCCCGAGGAGGAGGTACGGCTCCGGGTGCGGGAGGCCCTGGAGGCGCTGGACATCGTGGCCCTGGAGGACCGGCCGACGCATCTGCTGTCGTACGGGCAGCGCAAGCGGGCCGCGATCGCGGGCGCGGTGGCGATGCGCCCCCGGGTGCTGATCATGGACGAGCCGACGGCGGGGCTCGACCCGCACGGGCAGGAGCGGCTCCTCGCCGCCCTCGGGCGGCTGCGCGCGTCCGGTACGACGGTGGTGATGGCGACGCACGACGTGGATCTCGCGCTGCGCTGGGCGGACGAGGCGGCGGTTCTCTCCCCGGCCGGCCTGCGGACCGGGCCGGTCGCCGAGCTCCTCGCCGACGACGCCCTGCTCGACGCGGCGCGGCTGCGACGGCCCTGGGGCACCTCCGTGGCCCGGCTGCTCCGCGCCCACGGTCTGCTCCGCCCGGGCGCGCCCGAGCCCCGTACGCCGGAGGAGCTGGACGCCTGGTCGGCTGTCGCACCACTTGCTACCGAGTAGTAGATATCACGTCCCGAATCTTCTGCAACTAGTTGCACAACGGTCGGGGGTCCCCTAGAACGGAGTCGACCGATCCTGCGCGAGGAGGCGCCCCTCATGACCGTGACCCCGTCCCCCACCCCGTACCCGCATCTGCTGAGCCCGCTCGACCTCGGGTTCACGACCCTGCCCAACCGCGTGATCATGGGCTCGATGCACATCGGTCTGGAGGAGACGGAGCACGGCTTCGAGCGCATGGCCGCCTTCTACGCGGAGCGTGCCCGCGGCGGCGTCGGCCTCATGGTCACCGGCGGCATCGCGCCCAACGAGGCCGGCCGGCCCTGGGACGGCGGCGCCAAGCTCACCACCGCGGAGGAGGTGGCCGAGCACCGGCTGATCACCGACGCCGTGCACGGGGAGGGCGGCCGGATCGCGCTGCAGATCCTGCACTTCGGCCGGTACGCGTACCACCCCGCCCTCGTCGCCCCCAGCGCGATCCAGGCGCCGATCAGCCCCTTCGTACCGAACGAGCTCAGCGACGCCGAGGTCGAGCAGACCGTCGAGGACTACGTCCGCTGCGCCGAGCTCGCCAAGGAGGCCGGGTACGACGGCGTCGAGGTGATGGGCTCCGAGGGCTACCTGATCAACGAGTTCATCGCCGCGGCCACCAACCGGCGCACCGACCGGTGGGGCGGCTCGTACGAGAACCGCGTCCGCTTCCCGCTGGAGATCGTCCGCCGGATCCGCGAGCGGGTCGGCACGGACTTCATCCTCGTCTACCGCCTCTCCATGCTGGACCTCGTCCCCGGCGGCTCCACCCTGGAGGAGGTCGTCCAGCTCGCCAAGGAGATCGAGGCGGCCGGCGCCACCATCATCAACACCGGCATCGGCTGGCACGAAGCCCGCATCCCCACCATCGCCACCTCCGTGCCGCGCGGCGCCTACACCTGGGTGACGAAGAAGCTGATGGGCGCGGTCTCCGTCCCGCTCGTCACCAGCAACCGCATCAACACCCCCGAGATCGCCGAGGAGATCCTCGCCGACGGCCGTGCGGACCTCGTCTCCCTGGCCCGCCCGTTCCTCGCCGACCCCGCCTTCGTCGCGAAGGCCTCGGCCGGCCGCGCCGACACGATCAACACCTGCATCGGCTGCAACCAGGCCTGCCTGGACCACACCTTCAACCTGAAGACCGCCTCCTGCCTGGTGAATCCGCGCGCCTGCCACGAGACCGAGCTCGTCCTCTCCCCCACCCGCCTCGCCAAGCGCGTCGCCGTGGTCGGCGCGGGCCCGGCCGGACTCGCCTGCGCGGTGTCGGCGGCCGAGCGCGGCCACACCGTCACCCTCTTCGACGCCGCCGCCGAGATCGGCGGCCAGCTCAACATCGCCAAGCGCGTGCCGGGCAAGGAGGAGTTCGACGAGACCCTGCGCTACTTCCGCGTGCAGCTGGCCGAGCACGGCGTCGAGGTGCGCCTGAACACCCCGGTCGACGCGGACGACCTGGACGGCTACGACGAGGTCGTCGTCGCCACCGGCGTCTCCCCGCGCACCCCCGGGATCGCGGGCGTGGACCACCCGAGCGTCGTCAGCTACCTGGACGTCCTGCGGGACGGCGCGCCGGTCGGCGAGCGGGTCGCGATCATCGGCGCGGGCGGCATCGGCTTCGACGTCGCGGAGTTCCTCACGGACGGCGGCGAGGGCGCGAGCCAGGACCCCGAGACGTACTTCCGCCAGTGGGGCGTGGACACCTCGTACGAGAACCGGGGCGGCCTGCGCGCCCCGGAGCGGAACGCGCCGCCGCGCCAGGTGCACCTCCTGCAGCGCAAGAGCTCCAAGGTCGGCGCCGGCCTGGGCAAGACGACCGGGTGGATCCACCGCACCGAGCTCAAGCACCGCGGCGTCGCCATGGTGGCGGGCGTGTCGTACGACCTGATCGACGACGAGGGCCTGCACATGACGATCGACGGCGAGGCCCAGCTGCTGCCGGTCGACACGATCGTGCTCTGCGCCGGCCAGGAGCCGCGGCGGGACCTGTACGAGAAGCTGGTGGCGGCGGGCCGTTCGACGCACCTGATCGGTGGCGCGGACGTCGCCGCGGAGCTGGACGCCAAGCGGGCGATCGACCAGGGCACGCGGCTCGCCGCGGCGCTGTGACCGCGGACGCCCCGTGACCCCCGCCGTACCGTGATCCGCGTGGCCGGCCGAACCTAGGATGCGAGCATGTCCCTCCCGCACGCGATCCTCACCGCGTTGCTCGAGAAGCCGTCCTCCGGCCTCGAACTGACGCGCCGCTTCGACAAGTCGATCGGCTACTTCTGGTCGGCCACGCACCAGCAGATCTACCGCGAGCTGGGCAGACTGGAGGAGGCGGGGCACATCCGTGCCCTGCCTTCCCCGGTACCGGCGCGCGGGCAGCGGAAGGAGTACGAGGTCCTCCCGGCCGGCCGGGCCGAGCTGGGCGACTGGGTCGCCAGGTCCGAGGACCCGAAGCCGATGCGGTCCGCCCTGCTGCTGCGGATGCGGGCGGCGGCGATCGTCGGGACGGCGGGGCTCCGGGCGGAGCTCGAGCGTCATCTCGCGCTGCACCGCGAGCAGTTGGCGGAGTACCTCGCGATCGAGGAGCGGGACTTCCCGGCGGAGCGGCGCCACACCGAGCCGGACCGGCTGCGCCACCTCGTCCTGCGGGGCGGGGTGGACCTGGAGCGGTTCTGGGTGGAGTGGCTGTCGAGCGCGCTGGCCGAGCTCGGGCCTGAGGCGTAGCGCCGTCCGAGACGTGGCACCGTCTGAGGCGTGGCACTGGCCGTCTTCTCTCGACGGTCATCGTTTCCATGTGGCGCGCCGGGGCGCGCGCGAGGCGTGCGCGACGCATGGGACGTACGAGGTCAGACGAGCCCTCGCGGTACGCGACGCCACCCGCATCGCCGTGGATACTGGACAGTTGTTGTTCCACGAACGAAAGGGTGGGCATGGCGGACGACTTGGGGCACCGCGCGACGCGTCACGCGGTGGTCATCGGGGGAAGTCTCGCTGGACTCCTGGCCGCACGGGTGCTGGCGGAGCACGCCGAGCGGGTGACGGTCGTCGAGCGCGACCGCTACCCGGAGGGCCCGGAGGCCCGGCCCGGCGTACCGCAGGGCCGGCACCTCCACGTCCTGATCACGGGCGGACAGCAGGCGTTCGACGCGCTGCTCCCCGGCTTCACGGACGAGCTGAGGGAACTCGGCGCGCCCAAGGTGGGCATGCCCGAGGACATGGTCCAGTGGCAGAGCGGCAAGTGGTTCAGCCGGACCCCCGCGACCGCGCACTACTACTCGGGCGCGCGCCCGCAGCTGGAGTGGCTCGTACGGAAGCGGGTGTTCGCCGACCCGCGCGTCGAACTGATCGAGGGCCACGAGACCGTCGGGCTCACCGGCGACTCCTCGCGCGTCCGCGGCGTACGACTGCGGGAGCGCGGCGCGGGCTCCGAGAAGGAGACCCGGGTCCTGGAGGCCGATCTGGTCGTGGACGCCTCAGGGCGGTCCACGAAGGCGGCGGACTGGCTGGCGGGGATCGGTGCCGAGGCCCCGCACGAGGAGACCATCGACACCGGCCTCGCCTACGGGACCCGGGTCTACCGGGCCCCCGCCCAGCCCCTGGACAGCGACGCCGTCGGCTACTTCATCGTGCCCGACCCCGGCCAGGAGTACGGCGGTGTGGTGCTGCCCGTCGGCGACGGCACCCATCTGGTGACGCTCTCCGGGCTCCGCGGCAACGAACCGCCCACGGACGAAGGCGCGTTCGAGGAGTACGCGAAGCGGTTGCCGCATCCGGTGATCAGCGACTGGCTGGCGACGGCCGAAGGGGTGTCCCCGGTGTACGGCTTCCGCGCGACCTCCAACGTCCGGCGCCGCTACGACCGTCCGGGCCGCCGCCCGGCCGGTTTCCTCGCCACCGGCGACGCGCTCTGCGCCTTCAACCCGATCTACGGCCAGGGCATGGCCGTCGCCGCCCTCTCCGCCGTCGCGCTGCGCGAGGCGCTCGCCGACCCGAAGCGCACCCCGACCACACGGCGGGTACAGGGCGCCCTCCTCGACGCCTCCCGGCAGGCCTGGGACATCTCGACGGGCGCCGACAAGAAGATGCCCGGCGCCCTCGGGGACGCGGCGACGCCCGGCGCCCTCGACAAGGCGGTCGAGTGGTACATGGGCCGGGTGCAGCAGCGGGCGGCGGGCGACCCGGTCGTCGGCGCGCCCTTCCGCAGGGCGCTCACCCTGACCGCCCCGCTCACGACGCTGTTCGCCCCGGCGGTGGCGAAGGCGGTGCTCTTCGGCCCGGTGCCCGAGACGCCCGCGGAGCCGCCGCTGCGCCGCGACGCGTAGGGAACGGCCGCCCCGGGCCCAGGACGGTTCAGGCGCCCGGGGCGGCCGCCACCATGCCGGCCGCGATGGCGGCGCCGAGCGCCGCGTAGTCGTCGGCGTTCTGGCTCGCGTAGGCGAGGGAGAAGTCGGCGATGGAGCGGTCGAAGACGTCCGAGCCTCCGAGGTAGCCGGCGATGGCGATCCGGTCGCCGGAGCGGGCGTGGGCGCGGGCCAGGGCATAGCCGCAGAGGCGCGCGTAGCTGCGGAGCGTGGCCGGGGACATGGTCTCGACCTCGGCCGATCCCTTCATGTCGCGCAACTGCCGCCAGTAGAAGTGCCGCTGACCGGGTCCGGTCATCCAGCCGAGGAAGATGTCGCTGGCGGCCTGGGTGAGGCGCTGGCCGGAGACGACGCGGCGGCCCTGGTGGTCGTGGGCGGTCGGCGTCAGGTAGGGCTCGAGGACGGAGGGGCCGGCCTCCTTGATCTGGAGGAAGAGCGGGTCGTCGGCGTCGCGTCCTTCGAGGAGGAGGACGAAGCAGCGGGTCCCGACGCTGCCGACCCCGACGACCTTCCGGGCCGCGTCGACGAAGCGGTAGCGGTCCAGCAGGAGGCGGCGCTCCTCGGAGAGCGAGCTGCGGTAGTCGCTGAAGACCTTGCCTATGGTGACGCGGTCGATGTCCGCGGCCCGCTCCAGGAGCGGCGGGTCCTCGACGATGCGGCGGACTCCGGATCCGTCGGTCGCGGTGAGCTTGGAGAGGGCCTGGAGGCTGGTGCGGCGGCGGGCCCGGGCGAGCCGGTTCGCGTAGCGGGCACGGTCGTCGCGGCGTACGAGGGGAAGCACGTCGTCCGCGGCTATCCGCTCGTACCAGACCGCGAGTTCACCGAGCCCCGCGAGACGGATCATGTTCGTGCGGTACGCCTCGGTGGCCACGAGAGCGGCGCGGTGGGCCTTGGCCTTCGTGCTGCCGTTCTGGAGGGCCGCGACGGTGACGCTGGCGGCGAGCCGCTTGACGTCCCACTCGAAGGGGCCGGGGAGGGTCTCGTCGAAGTCGTTCACATCGAAGAGAAGAGCCCGTTCGGGTGAGGCGTACACGCCGAAGTTGAGCAGATGGGCGTCTCCGCAGAGCTGGACGGTGAGTCCCGTGTGGCGCTGGGCGCCGAGGTCGGCCGCCATGACGGCGGCGGCGCCGCGGAGGAAGGCGAAGGGTGAGACGGCCATCCGGCCGTAACGGAGGGGCACCAGGTCGGGCAGTCGGCCGACGGACTCGCCTTCCAGTACGGCCAGCGGGTCGGGGCGCTGGGATGCGGGGATCCAGCGGCCGTGCGAGGAGCGGGGGACGCGCTTGCGGGCCGCCCGCCCCCGCTCGGCACGCTCCGACGGTGTCGTCATCCGGCCTCACCCGTCCTCTTCCCCAGCCGCGGACCGCCCCGCCGCCTGGACCCCATTACACGGCGCGGCGCTCCTTTCGGCCACTCTGCGGGGCCGCCCTAGCGAAATGGTTTAGACCAATGATAGGAATTGATCACCGATACGGCCCATGCGGTCACGCTGTGCTTAGAGAGGGTTGATCATGGCCGAGCCCGATGCCGAGGCGGCGGAAGTGCCGCTCTATCTCCGGGTCGCCGCCGTCCTGCGCGAGGATCTCGCCCACCGGCGCATCTCCCCCGGGAGCCGGCTCCCTTCGGAACGGTCCCTGTCCCAGCGCTATCACGTCAACCGGCAGACGGTACGCAGCGCGCTCCAGCTCCTGCGCGACGAGCGCCTGGTGGTCACCGACCGCCGCGGCACCTTCGCTGCCGCCGGCGGCACCGATCCCGAGCCCGCCGCACCCGCGCTCCCGGTCCGGCGGCCGGCCTTCCCGGGTGGCCCACGGGTGAGTGAGGCCCTGGTGCGGGCCTCGCTCGCCTGGGAGCCGCCACCCACCCCGCTGGCCTCCCGGCTGCTGCTCGCCCCCGGGGAGCCGACGCTCGTCCACCGCCATCTGGTGCTCGGGCCCCAGGGGGCGGCGCTCCAGCGGGCGGTGTCGTGGTTCTCCCGGCCCGCGGTCCACGAGATCCCCCAACTGGCCCGCTACCGGCGGGTGAAGGCCGCCCATCACCAGCCCGACCTGCGGCTGCTGTACCACTGGATGCACCAGGCGGGACTGCGGATCACCCACCGGGAGTCGGTCGGCGTACCGTCCGGACCGGGCGGGCCGTACGACGCGTCCGGCGGCGCGGCCCGGCTGGTCGTCCACCGGGTGGTGAGCGACCAGCACGGACACGCGCTGGAGATCACGGACATCGATTTCTCGGCCGCCTCGGCCGCCTGGACCTACGAGTTCAGTGCCTGAGGAAGACCGGGTCCCGCGAAGACGATCCCGGAGGGTGTCGTGCCCTCAGGGCCAGGGGGTGCCGTGCCCTCGGGGGTGTCGTGCCCCGGGCGGTCTCGTCCCCTAAGGGGTCGTGATCAGCGGCCTCGGCGGGGTCCGCATGCCGTTGCCGATGTGGAAGCTCGGGTGCGGGGGCTGGTTGTAGGCGGTGTTCTGCCAGGCCAGCCCCGTGCGGTACATGGTGTCGTGCAGCAGCGTCGTGATCCGGGTCCCCGTCTCGTACGGCGTCGAGTAGATCCGCAGCGCGGTGTTGTCGCCGGTGCGCCACACCACCTCCTCGCGCCAGTCCCCGAGGATGTCCCCGGAGAGCGCGGGCGTGGCCTTGGTGGTGTTGTTGGACGCCACCGAGGCACCCGTCAGCAGCCGGGTCTCGCCTGACGTTCCGTACTTGTCGATGCGGGTGCCGTCGAGGAGCTCCCGGGTGGTGTCGCCGTCCCACCAGCTCAGGAAGTTCGTGGACGAGGGCTCGCGCCCCTTGGTGGCCCCGGCCTCGTCCCGTACCGACGTGTCGGACGAGGACCACACCTCGGCACCGTCGTTCCCGGCCCAGATGTCACCCGCGACGCCGCGGCCGTTGTCGCAGCAGGCGGCGAGCTGCCAGCGTACGGCGCCGTTCGCCGGGTTGATGTACAGCTGGGCGGGCTGCGAGGAGGACTCCGACACCTTGAAGTACTCCAGGCCGGCCGTCCCCGGGTCGAGGTCGCCGAGGTGCTGGGCATCGCCATGACCCGTGCGCGTGGTCCACAAGCCGCTGCCGTCGTCGTTCACGGCCATCGCGCCGTAGACGATCTCGTCCTTGCCGTCCCCGTCCACGTCGCCCACGGACACGCTGTGAGAGCCCTGGCCGTCGTAGCCCTTGCCGGCGTTCGTGGAGCTCGACGAGTCGAAGGTCCAGCGTCGGGTGAACGCGCCGCCGCGCCAGTCCCAGGCGGCGATCACGGTACGCGTGTAATAGCCGCGCGCCATGATCAGCGAGGGCCGGGCTCCGTCGAGGTAGGCGGTGGCCGCGAGGAAGCGGTCGACCCGGTTGCCGTAGCTGTCACCCCAGGAGGAGACGGTGCCGCGCGCGGGGACGTAGGCGGTGGTGCCCATGGCCGCGCCCGTGAGCCCGTCGAACATCGTCAGGTACTCGGGTCCCGCCAGGACGTACCCGCTGCTGTTGCGGTGGTCGGCGGAGGCGCTGCCGATCACCGTGCCGCGCCCGTCGACGGTCGCGTCGGCGGTCTTCATGGCCACCTCGGCCCGGCCGTCGCCGTCGTAGTCGTACACCTGGAACTGTGTGTAGTGGGCGCCCGAGCGGATGTTGCGGCCGAGGTCGATCCGCCACAGCCGGGTGCCTTCGAGCGTGACGCCGTCGACGATCGTGTTGCCGGTGTACCCGGACTGCGAGTTGTCCTTGGCGTTCGTGGGCTGCCACTTGAGGACGAAGTCCAGGTCGCCGTCGCCGTCGAGGTCGCCCACGGAGGCGTCGTTGGCCTCGTAGGTGTAGGCGACCCCGTCGGGGGTCGTACCGCCGGCCGGCGGGCTGATCGGCACGTCCTTGTAGCCGGTGCGGAACTGCACGGCATGTACGGAGTCGCTCTGCTCGACGCCGCCGACGACCGCGCGGACCGTGTAGTCGGCCGTACTCGGCGCACCCTCGTGGAAGTAGTTGGTGGACGCGGTGACGGGTGTGGCGTTCACCTTCGTACCGGCCCGGTAGACGTTGAAGGCGACGGAGTCCGGGTCGGTGCCCAGCCAGCGCCAGCTGACGAGGTTGCCGGTCCCGGTGTGGACGCTCACCACGCCGCGGTCGAGCCGCTCGGCCTGCCGCGCGGTGGCGGCGGAAGCGGTCCCGGTGGTCGCGGTGAGCGCGGCACAGGTCAGGACGCCGGCCGCGAACGCGGCGGCCAGTCGGCGGGCGACGACGGGGAAATGCGGGTACTGCACGAGTCCTCCTGCGGGGGGGAAGAGAGCCGTTGCGTACCTCCCAGTCGTCGCCGCGCCCGGATCGGTTGCCCGTCGGCCGGTCGTCCCTCGGGCGATTGCCCGTCGGCCGGTCGTCCCTCGGGCGATTGCCCGTCGGCCGGTCGTCCCTCGGGCGGTTGCCGTCGGTGAACCTCCGCAGCTGCGGTGTCAGTCCGCTGACGTATCCTTCCGGCCACCGCACACCGACTCGGAGGACCGAGAGAATTGACCGGCCTGTCTGCTTTCCCGCTGCCCTTTCGTGTTTCCCGTTCCCTGCCGTTCGCGACACCCCGAACGCTGCGGGAACTCCAGATGATGCAGTGCAGCGCGCACATTCGGGCGAAGCCCGGGTGGTTCGACAAGATGAACGACGCCGACATCGTCGCCCGGTGGACGCAGGAAGCGGCCGCGCAGGGACTCACCGAAGCGCAGGTGCGATACGTCCTGGCCGAACTCGCGCACTACGCCGCGCTGCGGGACGGACGCACGGGCATCGAGGTGTCCGCCGTCGATGGGGTGTGGCAGTCGGACACACTGGTCGACGACAAGCTCAGGTCCCGACTGCGCGAGGCGGTTCGGGTTCTGGAGCAGGTCCCCGACGCAGAACAGGACTGGCATCCCGGATCCGACGGCCAGGTGCTGGATCTGGTGCATCCCTCACTGTTCTGCCTGGTGAGAGAGGTGAGCGGCGGGCCCGAGCGGGCTTGGCTGAACCCGACGGAACGCTACGCGAAGTACGAGTTCTCGGAGAAGTTCCAGTGGCTGCCCACGGACGTCGAGGTCGGTGACGACGGCGACGTCGCCTTCCGTTCGTACGTCAACAACGTCCACCCCGAGGCTCATCACGAACTGGCCTCCGTCCTGCCCGATCTGTTCGCGCGCATGCGCCCGCTCCTGGAGAACGTGCTCACCGATCTGCGCCATCCGCGGCCCCTGCGGATCGAGGCCGATCCTTACGGGTGGTACGACTCGGAGCCGGAGCATCCGGACAAGTCCTCCTACAGTGACGACGGGGCCTACGCGGAAGCCCTCGACGCATGGGAAGTGGCCCAGGAGGACTGGTGGGACAACCGTCGCCCGGTCATCCCGGACGCCCCGGCCTTCACCCCGCCCGAGCCGCCCGACGCATCCGCCCGAGTCGACCTGCGCGGCCGCCGCCTCCAGGTCATCGTCAAGCTCGCCACGATTCATCTGACCCCGGAGGATCCCGAGTACCCCGGCGGTTCCTGGCATGTCGAGGGGATGATGAACGAGCGGATCGTCTCGACCGGCATGTACTACTGGGACAGCGAGAACATCACCGAGAGCCGACTGGGTTTCCGGGCGGCACTCGACGACCCGGCCTACGAACAGAACGACGACAACGGCCTGCGCGAGGTCTACGGCCTGGAGAACGAAGACGCACTGAACCAGGTGCTGGGATCGGCGTCGACCCCGGCGGGCCGCTGCCTGGCGTTCCCGAACATCCTGCAACACCGCGTCGACTCATTCAGCCTCTCGGACCCCACCCGCCCGGGACATCGCAAGATTCTCGCGTTCTTCCTGGTCGACCCCTCGGAAAAGATCGTCTCGACATCCGATGTGCCACCGCAGCAACCGTGGTCCGACACCTCGACCATGACGCTTGAACAGGCCAAGAGCTACCGCGAACAACTCATGCAGGAACGCAAGTTCTTCGTCGACGAACACAACGAGCAGCTCTACGAACGGGAATTCTCCCTCTGCGAGCACTGAACCCCCTCCAGCCCTGTGTCCCGGGATGAAAGGGGTTCAGTCGACGGCCCGTCAGGCGCCTGTCAGTGAGGCGCTGATCCGTGAGGCGCCCGTCCGTCAGTCGGTGTCGCGCGGGTCGAAGGACTCGGTGTCGACGGTCAGCGGCTCGGAGAAGGCGCCGGCCACCGACTCCCACGGGGTGAACTTGAAGTTGGTGCCCTCACGGTCGCCGTCGGCGGGGGTCGCCTCGCCGTCGTGGGTGATCAGCAGACCCTTCGGGAAGTTCCGGCCGAGGGGGACGTTGACCACGGTGCTGCCGTCGGAGTGCTGCACCCCGTCGGTGGCCGGGCCGTCGCCGATCGCGAAGGAGCCGAGGTAGGCGTTGCCGCCCTCCCGGTCGTAGGCGGCGAAGGTGTTGTCGCCCTGGCTGGAGGCGAGGACGTAGCCCGCGCCGTCGCCGGCGTGGTAGACGGTGACGCCTTCGGCGTCCGCGCTCAGGTGCTCACCGCCGAAGCCGGGGTCGTGGGCGGTGTCGACGACGCATTCCTCCTCCTCGGAGTCGTACGTCCACGGGGTGCCGTACTCACGGACGCGGTCGAGGAGTTCGGGCTCCTCGAACTCGGCGTCGTCGAGCTCGACGCGCCAGAGGCCCACGGCCTCCTGGGCCGCGTAGAGGACGTGCTCCTCCTGGTCGACGGCCATCCCCTCGACCTGCGGGCGCTCGCCGGGGTCGGCGCAGGGCCGCCAGGACGTCCCGTCAGGGAGGGGGAAGGAGCTGGGCAGGTCGAGGGTGTCCTCGGTGCGGTAGCCGACCCGGCCGCCGCGGTCCTCCAGTTCGAGCAGGCGCAGGCTCGTCTCCTCGCGCCGCGAGACGACGACGTAGGCCTCGTCGTCGTCGCTGTACGCGGCGAGACCGTACGTGGTGTGCTGCTCGTCCACCTCGGACTCGTCGGCGGCGAAGACCGGCGCCACGTCGGCGGCGGTCACGTCGCGCAGGGGCGGGAGGCCGGCGGCGACGGCGGCGGGGTCGATGGCGTAGGCCCGGACCCGGTCGCGGCCCCGGTCGCTGACGAGGGCCAGGTCGGTCTTCCGGCCGGCCAGTTCGAAGCCGTAGACGATGTCGACGTTGTTGAAGCGGCCGGGCGCGGCCTCCTCGCCGGGGGCCTGCGGTGCGGCGATGTGCTGGAGCCGCCGTCCGTCGAGGCCGTAGACGTCGAGCCCGGCCTCCTTCAGCGTGCCGATCACGAGGCTGCGGCCGGGGCGCTGGGGGTCGACCCAGACGGCCGGGTCGTCGGCGTTGGCGTTGCCGCCCGCCTCGTCGTCGTACACGGCGGGCGTCTCCACGCGTGCCGTGACGGAGACCGGGCCCGGCTGGGGGGTGACGGAGGCCGCGGTGACCACCGCGAGGGCGGCGGCCAGAGCGGTCAGAGCGGAAGCGCTCACGATACTCCTCGGTAGCGATTGCGGACGGGCGCGACGCTACGGGCGCCGGGTGGATCGCCGGGTACACCGTCGTGAACACGGGGTGCACCGTGAACCCCCGCCACATGTGCGGGGGTTCACGGGTGCGACGGGACGGGTGTGCGTGGGGAGTCCGCACACCCGGGGCACTCGGGACGCCGGGACCCCGCGACCCCGGACCCCGGGGCGCCGGGACGCCGGGACGCCGGGACGCCGGGACGCCGGGACGCCGGGACGCCCTCTAGACGATGCCCTCCGTGATGTCCGCTTCCTCGCGAGCCGTGCCGTACGCCGTCGGGGTGCCGTACGAGCGGCGGGCGACGTACCACCAGACGCTGGCCAGGACGAGGACGACGGCGAGCGCGATCACGGCGTAGTTCATCGTGTCGACGGTCACCGGGGACTTCTGCGGCAGGCAGAACAGCACGGTCACCAGGGCCACCCAGACGACGGCGGTCCAGCCGATCGGCTTGCTCCAGCGGCCCAGGCTCCACGGGCCGGGGGTGAACCGGTCCCCGGCGCGCAGGCGGAGGTAGATCGGGATGGCGTACGCGGGGGTGATGCCGATGACGTTGATCGCGGTGACGGCGCCGTAGGCGGTGGCGGAGTACAGCGAGGGTACGGCGAGCAGCGCGGCCACGACGACGGCGAGCCAGACGGCCGGGACCGGGGTCTGCGTGCGGGTGCTGACCTTCCGCCAGATCGCGCTGCCCGGAAGGGCGTTGTCGCGGCTGAAGGCGAAGACCATGCGGCTCGCCGCGGCGACCTCGGCGTTGCCGCAGAAGAGCTGGGCGACGATCACGACGAGCAGGAGGGCGGTGGCGCCGCCGGATCCGAGCGCGTCCAGGAGGATCTGGGCGGGCGGGACGCCGGTGGCGCTGTTCTGCGTGGCGGCGTAGTCCTGGATGGCGAAGCTCAGTCCGGCGAGGAGGGCGAAGCCGGCGATCCAGGAGACCCAGATGGCCCGCACGATGCCCTTGGCGGCGGTGACGGAGGCGTTGGACGTCTCCTCGGAGAGGTGGGCCGACGCGTCGTAGCCGGAGAAGGTGTACTGGGCGAGGAGCAGGCCGATCGCGGCGACGTAGAACGGGTTGGCCCAGCCGGTGTCGTTGACGAACTCGGTGAACACGAACTCGACGGACTGGTGCCGGTCGGGGACGAACGCGAGCGCGCCGACGATGACCGCCACGCCGGCCAGGTGCCACCAGACGCTGATCGAGTTCAGGACGCTGACCAGGCGGACGCCGAAGAGGTTGAGGACAGCGTGCAGCAGCAGGATCGCGAGGAAGATGAGGAAGGTGGACTCCGGGGTGGGGACGAAGCCCCACTGGAGGTTGAGGAAGGCGCCGGTGAAGAGGGCGGCGCCGTAGTCGATGCCGGCGATGGCGCCGAGAAGGCCGAGGAGGTTCAGCCAGCCGGTGTACCAGCCCCAGCGGCGGCCGCCGAGCCGGTCCGCCATGTAGTAGAGGGCGCCGGAGGTCGGGTAGGCGCTGGTGACCTCGGCGAGGGCGAGGCCGACGCAGAGCACGAAGAGGCCGACGCCGGCCCAGCCCCAGAGCATGACGGAGGGGCCGCCGGTGCCCATCCCGAAGCCGTAGAGGGTCATGCAGCCGGAGAGGACGGAGATGACGGAGAAGCTGATGGCGAAGTTGCCGAAGCCTCCCATCCGGCGGGCCAGGACCGGCTGGTAGCCGAGCTCTCTGAGGCGCGCCTCCTCGTCCTGGGCGGGTGGTGGCTTGCGTATCGCGTCGCTGGGTGCCGTGCGGGCCATGGGGTACCTCCGGGGGACGGGCGGTGAGCGGGGGTGGGGGTCGTACGTACGGGGGCGCCGCGCGGGCGCGTCAGTCGGTGAGACAGCGGCTGCGGGCGCGCAGGAAGACCTCTTCGGCGAGGGCCCGGTCGTCCGGATGGCCGGTCCGGTAGGCCCACGGCAGCGTCACGTAGTACGGGCCGAGCGCCGCGAAGACCCGGGCCGCGTCGTCGAAGCGGAGGGCTCCGTACAGGGCGTGCGCCAGGTGGTTCAGGTCGAGCAGGGAGGCCTCTTCCGTGGCGCAGAAGAAGAACCAGGTGTCCAGCGCGCGCTCGGCGTCCCGTACGGCGTCCTCGGCGACCCAGTGGAGGTCGAGGGCGCGCTCGTGGCCGCGCTCGCGCCGGTAGCGCTCGACGCGCACGTAGAGCGGGAGCGCGTGCAGCGCGGAGCCGACCGGTGCGGAAGAAGCGGCCCACTGGGCGTAGTTGACGGCCTCGGAGAGCGGTCCGGGGCTGCGGGCGTAGACGAACTGGAGCATGCGGTGGTGGGCTTCGCGGTTGTACGGGTCGCGCTTCTCCGCCTCGGCGAGCAGCCCCCAGGGGCCGGGGGCCAGCATGGGGGCCGGCGGGGAGATCCGGTGCTCGGCCATGCGCTGGCGTCCGTCGAGGGCGGCGAGGGCGAGGAGGCCCACCCAGGGCACGGGGTCGGCGGGGGCCAGTTCGGCGGCCTCACGACAGGCGGTCCAGGCCTCCTGCCAGAGCTCACGCGTGCGGGCGTGGCCGGCACGGTGGGCGCGGACGGCCCGCTCGACGGCGACGCGGCTGCGCATCACGCCGGCGGCGATGCTCCCGGGCTGCTCGGTGCGCCAGATGTGAACGACGTCCGTGCCCGCGGCGACGGTGGCGAGGACCTGGGTGCGCCGCGTCCAGCTGTCCCACCCCGAGGTCTCGTCGAGCAGTCGGGCCATGGCCACCCAGCGGCCGGTGCGCAGGTCCTGGACGGCGGCGCGCAGGGCGTGGTCGTGTCCGGCGGGGTGGTAGACGGGCCGGAAGCCGTGCGCGGCCATCAGGGGGTGGGGCGTGGTGTGGGTGACATGGTTCCTCGGTGGATGGAGGGGGTGGTCAGTCCCCCGACGGGCGTCCCTGCCGTTGATCGGCGATCACTATAGAGGGCCCTGGACTCGACCACTCCACGCTCTTCCGTGACAGTAACTATTAAGACAGCGACTGAATTTGACTTACTGTCAGGTAGGGGGAGGCGACCTGACGGTGTTGATCGCGGACGCTTGACGAGGGGCCCCGACGACGGCACCCTGACCCTTTTCGGTGATCGGACGATCACCCTCCGAACCTGCGACAGGAGCACCAGAATGACGGCCGGCCCGGTACTCGCCGTCGACCAGGGCACCTCGGGCACCAAGGCGCTCGTCCTGTGTCCCGAGCGGGGGGTGATCGGCAGCGGCACGGCCCCGGTCCGGCCCCGATACCTGCCGGGCGGCCTCGTCGAGGTCGACCCCCGTGAGCTGTACGACTCCGTCGTCGCGGCCGGGCGGGAGGCGCTGGCCCAGGCGGGCACCCCGGTCGAGGCGGTGGGCCTCGCCAACCAGGGCGAGACCGTGCTCGCCTGGGACCCCGCCACCGGCGAACCGCTCACGGACGCGCTCGTCTGGCAGGACCGCCGGGCCGCCTCCGTCTGCGACGGACTCGACGAGCACGCCGAGCTGCTGCGCCGGCTGACGGGCCTGCCGGTGGACCCCTATTTCGCCGCGCCCAAGATGGCCTGGATCCGCCGTCACGCCACCGGCGCCGGAGTCGTCACCACGAGCGACTCCTGGCTCGTCCACCGGCTGACGGGCGCCTTCGTCACCGACGCGGCGACCGCCGGCCGTACGGGACTGCTCGATCTCGACTCGGTCGCCTGGTCGGACACGGCCCTCGACCTGTACGGCCTGGGCGGCGAACGGCTGCCCCGTGTGGTGGACTGCGACACGCCGGTCGGCACCACGACAGTGTTCGGGCCGCCGCTCCCGCTCACCGGCCTCCTGGTCGACCAGCAGGCGGCGCTGCTCGCGCAGAGCGCGAGCGACCCGGCCGCCGCCAAGTGCACGTACGGCACGGGCGCCTTCCTCCTCGCGCAGACGGGGCCCGCGCCCCGGCGCTCCACCACCGGCCTGGTGAGCTGCGTCGCCTGGCGGCTCGGCGGGCGCGTGGCGCACTGCCTGGACGGCCAGGTGTTCACGGTGGCCTCGGCCGTCCGCTGGCTCACCGATCTCGGCGTCCTCTCGGGGGCCGGGGAGATCGACGCGGTCGGCGGGGGCGTGCCGGACGCCGGCGGGGTCACCTTCGTCCCCGCGCTCGCCGGACTCGCGGCGCCGTGGTGGCGGGGCGACGTGCGGGGCTCGCTCACCGGACTCGGCCTGGACACCGGCCCCGGCCATCTGGTCCGCGCGCTGTGCGAGGGCATCGCCGCCCAGGTCGTGGAACTCGCCGCGGCGGCGGAGGCGGACCGGGGCGCCCCCCTCACCTCACTCCGCGCGGACGGGGGCCTGACCCGGTCCGCGTTGCTCATGCAGACCCAGGCCGACCTGCTGCAACTCCCCGTGGAGGTCTCGTCGTTGCCGGACGCCACGGCCCTCGGCGTGGGCGCGGTGGCCCGCCTGGGGCGGCACCCGGGGCTCTCGCTCCGCGAGGCCGTGCCCGACTGGAAGCCTTCGGCGGTGTACGAGCCCCGGATCTCGGGCGACGAGGCGGCCGCGCGCCTCGCCCGGTTCCGTACGGAGGTGTCGGCACTGCTCGACCGCGGGGAGGCGTCCGGCGGCGACACGGGCGGAGCGGGCGCGGGCGGAGCGAGTGGCATGAGCGCGGATGGCGCGGGCGCGGATGGCGCGGGCACGGATGGCGCGGGCACGGGTGGCGCGGGCACGGGTGGCATGGGCGCGGGTGGCGCGGGCACGGGTGGCATGGGCGCGGGTGGCATGGGCGCGGGTGGCATGGGCGCGGGTGGCATGGGCGCGGGTGGCGCGGGCGGCCTCGGATGAGTGTCACGCGTACGGGACCGTTGCCCGTCGGCGAGGAGGCGGAGTACGACGTCGCGGTCGTCGGCGCGGGTGTCGTCGGCTGTGCCGTCGCCCGGGCCCTGGCCCGCCACCCCCTGCGGGTCGCGCTCGTGGAGGCCGCGAACGACGTCGGCGACGGTACGTCGAAGGCCAACACCGCCATCCTGCACACCGGTTTCGACGCCGCGCCCGGCACCCTGGAAGCACGGCTCGTCCGCGACGGGCACCGGCAGCTCGGCGCGTACGCCCGGGAGGCCGGCATCCCCGTCGAGCCGCTCGGCGCGCTCCTCGTCGCCTGGGACGAGGAGCAGCGCGCCACGCTCCCCCGCCTCGCGGAGAAGGCGGAGCGCAACGGGCACCGCACGACCCGACTGCTCACCGCCGACGAACTCCGCTCCCGCGAACCCCACTTGGGGGAGGGCGCGCTCGCCGCGCTGGAGGTGCCGGGCGAGTCGGTGATCTGCCCGTGGACGACCACCCTCGCGTACGCGACGCAGGCCGTCCGCTCCGGGGTCGACCTGCATCTCGACTGCCGGGTGGAGAAGGTGCGGACGGGTGATCCGTGGCACCGGCTCGTGACCCGGCGCGGAGTGCTGCGGACCCGCCTCCTCGTCAACGCGTGCGGCCTCCACGCCGACGCCTTCGACGCGCTCCTGGACCGCCGCGACTTCACCGTGACCCCGCGCAGGGGCCAGCTCCTCGTCTTCGACAAGTTCGCCCGCGACCTGGTCCGACACATCCTGCTCCCCGTCCCGGGGCCGCTCGGCAAGGGCGTGCTCATCTCGCCCACGGTGTACGGGAACGTCATGCTCGGGCCCACCGCCGAGGACCTCGACGACAAGACCGCCACCGGCACGACGGCGGAGGGGCTCACGGGCCTGCGCGAGCAGGGCGGTCGGATCCTTCCCACGCTGCTCGACGAGGAGGTCACAGCCGTCTACGCGGGGCTGCGGGCCGCCACCGGGCAGGAGGACTACCGGTGCACGGCCCACCCCGGCCTGCGGTACGTGACGGTGGGCGGGATCCGCTCCACCGGGCTCACCGCGTCGCTGGCGATCGCCGACCACGTGCTCGGGCTCCTCGCCGACTGCGGCCTCGATCCCGGGCCGGAACGTCCGCTCGCCCCGGTCCGCATGCCGAATCTCGGCGAGGCCTTCCCCCGCCCGTACCGGGACGCCGAACTCATCGCCCGGGACCCCGAGTTCGGCACGATCGCCTGCCACTGCGAGCGGGTGACCCGAGGCGAGATCCGGGCCGCCTTCGCCTCGGCCATCCCCCCGGCGGGCCCCGACGGGCTGCGCCGGCGCACGCGCGCCCGGGGCGGCCGGTGCCAGGGCCACTTCTGCGGCGCGGAGGTACGGGCGTTGAGCGAGGAGTACGGGAAGGGGGCCCGGTGAACCGTACGGTCGACGTCCTCGTCGTGGGCGCGGGCCCCGCGGGCCTCGCGGCCGCCGCGCGGCTCGCGGCGGCGGGCGCGGGCCGGGTCGAGGTCCTGGAGCGGGAGCGCGCGGCCGGGGGCGTACCACGGCACTGCGACCATCCCGGGTTCGGCGCGGACCACCGGGGACGACCACTGGACGGCCCCGCCTACGCGCGCCGCGCGGTACGGTCGGCGCTCCGAGCCGGAGCGGTCGTCCGCACCGGGGTCTCCGCCACCGGCTGGGCCGGACCGCTCACGCTCGACGTCACGGCCCCGACCGGGCTCGAACGGATCAGGGCCCGCGCCGTGGTTCTGGCGACGGGCGCACGCGAACGTCCGCGCAGCGCCCGGCTGGTGCCGGGCACGCGCCCCGCCGGGGTCCTGACGACCGGCGAACTCCAGCAGACGGTCCGGCTGTTCGGCCCGCCCGACGCTGCCGCGCGCGAGCGCGTCGGGCGGCGGGCGGTCGTGGTCGGCGGCGATCCGGTGGCCGGCCACGCGGTGCGGACGCTGCGCGCGGCGGGCGTGGAGGTGGCGGCGGTCGTGACCGAGCTGCCGCGAGCGGCTCCCCACGTCGGGGCCGTACCCGTCCTGACGCGCACGGTGGTGACCGAGCTGCTCGGACGGGGCCGGCTGACGGGTGTCGCGGTCCGGGCGCGCGACGGCCGGACGTCCGTACTGCGCTGCGACACGGTGGTGTTCACCGGCGACTGGATCCCCGACCACGAACTGTCCCGAACCCGCGGCCTGCCCCCTGCGCCGGGCACGCGCGGACCCGCGACGGACGGCGCGTACCGCACGGCCGCGCCCGGGGTCTTCGCCGTCGGCAATCTGCTGCGCGGGGTGGAACCGACGCAGGTGGCCGCCGCCGAGGGGCGCGCGGTCGCCGCCGCCGTCCTCGACCTCCTGGCGGGGCGCCCCCGGCCGGCCGCCGGGGTGCCGGTGACGACGACGGGACCGCTGCGGTGGGTGACGCCGGGTCTCCTCGGCCCCACGGCGGCGCCCTTGCTCCTCCGTCCGGACCGACGGCTGATCCGACCGGTCCTGACCCTCACCCAGGACGGCACCCCCCTGCGGCGAGAGCGACTGCGCGGGGAGCTCGCGCCCTGGCGATCGGTACGGCTCGGACCCGAGTGGACCAGCGGCATCGACCTCGCGGGCGGGCCGGTGCTGGTCGGCGCGGAAGAAACACCCTAGGGGGTGTCTTGCCTATCAGACCGGGCTCGCGGGGTCTGGCCTGATCGACAAGACACCCCCGAGAAGTTGCTCCAGAGCGTGACATGTCACGACGGAACCTGGAGCCGATCGGCCAGACTGGGTGCATGTCGGACAAACGCAGCGCGGGTCTTCTGGTCTTCCGTCGTACGACGGGCGGGGGTGTCGAGGTCCTCATCGGGCATATGGGCGGGCCCATCTGGGCCTCCCGGGAGCAGGAGGCCTGGTCGATTCCCAAGGGGGAGTACGCGCCGGACGAGGCTCCCGAGGCCGCCGCGCGACGGGAGTTCCTGGAGGAGCTGGGGCTGCCCGCTCCCGACGGCGCGTGGATCGACCTCGGTGAGGCTCGGCAGCGCAGCGGAAAGCTCGTCACCGTCTGGGCGGTCGAGGGGGAGATCGACCCGACCGCCGTCGTACCCGGCACCTTCACCATGGAGTGGCCGCCCCGGTCCGGCGTCCGGCAGGAGTTCCCGGAGATCGACCGGGTCGGCTGGTTCACCCCGGAAGCGGCCGCTCCGTTGCTCGTCGTCGGGCAGCGGGTGTTCCTGGAACGGCTGGCCGAGCACCTCCGCGGCTAGGGGGTGTTGACGAAAGCCGAAGGACGGCAGTGACTGTCGGCCGCCGCCAAGTGGTGGTTCCCGGAGCGCCGGGCGGGATTGCGGTGGGCGGGTCAGAGGCGTTCGTAGGCCGTGAAGGGCTTGAGGGGGTCCCGGTAGGCCCCGTAGCGGGCGACAACGAGGTGCGTGCAGATGCACGGCAGAGGAGGGGACCATGCCAATCCCGCATGCCCAACGGCCGGCCGGTGGGCATGTGCGGCGGGCCCGAGATGTGCACGAACGCTCTGAACGGCGATACCGATCTGAAGAACCTCGCTATCGTGATCGGCAATCACAAGGGCAAGAGGTTCCCCGTATGCAAGAGCTGCGGGGCATGGGTGCCAGGCATTCCCAGAGAGGTGCACACCGGATGAGTGACGAGCAGAGCAGCGCGAGGGAGGAGTCCCTCCGCAGGGCATTCGCCGGTGCCCTGCGCGTCGAGTGCGGTCCCGTGGACGTCGAGGCGGCCCGCCTGGTCTACCAGGAGGCGGGATTCGACGTCACCGACGAACTCGTTGAGTTCCTGGGAAAGTACGGCGAGACGGCGGTCTTCTGGCCATCGCATGTCACCGGGAACGAGACGTCGCTGACGATCTCGGCCGCGGAGGCATTCGCGCCGAACGTGCGGTACTTCGAGAAGCGTCTCGGCATGTCCGCCCTGCCGGTGGGCATCGCCTTCTCGACCGAGGAGATGGTTCTGCTCGCAGAGAACGGTGACATCGTCCTCGGTGGTGACGCAGGAGTTCAGCGGGTCGCGCACGGGTACGAGGAAGCCGTGCGGGCCCTGATCTCGGGCGACTGGGACATGACATTCTTCTAGGACTTGTCCGGCCGATCCAGGGTCCAGCCGATGTAGCTTGGTCGGGGACGCGTGGTCCCTGTGTTCACAGCCCCTCTGACTGAGAAGGCCCTTCAACGGGAAATCTGTGGGTGCCAGGTCTGCCGGAGACGGGCAATGCGGTCCAGCCCTGGCGCCGATAGCCTTCCTGCAGGAGCGGCAAGGCGACACCTGCCAAGAGTTGATCCAGGGGGTAGCAGTGACAGCGTTGTTGGTGCTGTTCGGAATATTCGGTGCGATTGCTGCTGGTCTCATTGCTGTCATCTTGAGACGCGGGAACAATCGCCCCGACACCGTCGACGGCCTCCTCATCGAAGAAGAGGCTCGGCAGCGAGCACATCGCTCCCGTGTCTCCTTCAACTCACGTGCGGCACACAGTTCTCTTCCGACCATGGGCGACAGTCAGCGACGCTAAGAGGATGTCTCACGTGGCGAGCTTCGCCAGTCTCTTGTAGCAGGTCAGGGCTGCGGCGAGGCCGAGGAAGGCGAGGAAGTGGCTGCCCTTTCGTTCGTACCGGACGGTGAGGCGGCGGTAGCCGAAGAGCCAGGAGATCGAACGCTCGATCTTCCAGCGGTACCGACCGAGCCGCTCGCCTGACTCGATACCGGGACGGGCGATCCGCGCGACGAGGTTCCGGCTGCGGAGCCAGCGGAGGTGCTCTGCCGAGTAGTACGCCTTGTCGGCGCGGACCTTCACCGGCTTCCTCCGACGTGGTCCCCGCCAGGACCGGACGGCGGGGATGCCGAGAATCAACGGCTTGAACGCCTGGCTGTCGTGCACGTTGGCGCCGGACACCGCGACGGCCAGCGGCAGGCCCTGGGCCTCGGACAGCACGTGCAGTTTGCTGCCCTTCTTGCCGCGATCGACCGGATTCGGCCCGGTCAGCGAACCCCCCTTTTCGCCCGCACCGACGCGGCATCGACGATCGCGGACGTCCAGTCCAGCTCACCCCTGGCGCCGAGCTCGTCCAGCACCGCCAGGTGCAGCCTGCGCCACAGCCCGACCTCGGTCCACGCGGTGAACCGACGGTGCGCGGTGGCCGGCGAGACACCGAACGACTCCGGCAGATACCGCCACGCACACCCGCTCGTCAGCACGTACACCACGGCCGCGAACACCGCCCGTTCATCCACCGGAGCAGTACCACCGCCCTGCGGACGGGACGTGAACCTCGGCATCAACGGAGCTGCCAGCTCCCACAGTTCGTCGGGAACCAACCGACGCGACAGATCAACCCTCACGGTGCAGCATCATGCCGCACCACCGAAGCACCACGTGAGACATCCTCTAAGGCTTGTCCCGTATAAGGGTGTGAGCTGGGGCTCTGCCTGACGGTACGGTCGTCGGGTGGAGTCGATGAGAGTGAGCGAGTGCCCGTTGCACGGGGTCGGTGTGCGTCCTGATTACCTGGTCGGGCGGCGGCTTGAGCAAGTGGTGGCTTCGTGGCATCTGTACGGCTCGGAGGCTCCGTCCGGCCCGCTGGACGTGTGGCTGATCGACAGTGAGGCGGTCGCCACGCACATCACGACCGGTTCGGACTGGTGCCTGATCGTGGAGACGTCGACCCCCTCCGCGGGATACGACATGGCGGAGTCAGGTCGCGTCGAGGTGGCGCCGATCAGCGGCGAGACCCCGTTCGCGGATCACCTCGGCGAGACGGTACTGGCAGTCAGCGAAGAGGGTGCCCCGGACAGCGGGCGGCTCGCACTGGAGATCTCCTTCGCCTCTGGCCGTGTCCGGTGTGAGACCTGGTCCGGAGATCTCCGCCTGTCCAGCAAGTGATCAGCACACCAGCCACGGCGGGAACCGTGTGAGGCTCCCGCCGTGGCTGGTGTGATCACGGCGTCGCAGCCGTCCTGGATAGCCCCGTTCACCGGGTTGAGCCCCCGCCGTTTCGGCACGTTGGTGACACAGCTGCGGCACGAAGGAGCTGACGCGGTCCGCAGAGGCCGGCCGTGGAGCCTGCCGCTGGAGGACCGGGTGCTGCTGGTCACGGCGTACTGGCGCACCAACTTGACGTGCGGCAGCTCGCGCCGCTGTTCGGCGTCTCAAAGTCCGCAGCTGACCGGATCATCAGCCACCTCGGTCCCCTGCCCGCGCTCAGGCCCCGCAGGCGGTTCCGTAAGGACACCGTGCTCATCGTGGACGGAACCCTGGTCCCCACCCGCGACCACACCGTGACCGAGCGGTCGAAGCACGATCGTGGAGTCGACCGAGATGTCCCAGCCGATCTCACCCGCCGCATCGGCCGCGGCCATTCCCGCCGCCGGCACCCGCACCGACCCGCCGCCAGTACCCGCCTCAAAGGGGGCCGAACCGCCAGAACATCAGGGCGAAGCCGCGTGGCAGTCGATGTCCGTCGCCGCAGGCGGCTGCGCCCACACGGTCGTTACCGGCCGCAGTCCTTCAAGAAGGGTGGTCAGCACCGCTGATCCGGGGCCACTTCCAGCTTGCAGATCTCCTGGGCGATCGCCCGCTTGGGTAACGACCTCGTGCATGGTCAGCCGTCGAGGAGGAAGTCCACCGCCATCACGGCGTGGAGGACGATCACGGCGCTGCAGCAGAAGACCAGGACGGCGCCCGCGTAGGTGTTCGCCAGGTGCGTGATCGGCAAGACGCCCCCTAGCACGTCCGCTGGGTCCTCCGGGGGTGGGCCACGGTGATCGTGGGTCCGGCCTCGCCGTGCAGGAAGCCGCGGTACGTCCCGGTCGCGTCCCGGGTAGATGTACGCCCCGCGGGACATCGTGGCCCGGGTGGCGGTCACCATGACGCCGTGCCGGTACAGCAGGCGTTCCCGCCGCGCGCGGATCACCCCGTACAGGCCCAGCCAGGCGAAGCCGCCGATCGGGACCGTGAGGAGCACCAGGTCCCACTTTCCCAGCGAGCCGGCCACCACGCAGAGGACGACGAGCGCCAGCAGGTGCCACAGCGTGCCCCGCAGGATCCGGCGGTGGAACCTCGTCCGCCAGGTGGGGGCGAGCGAGCGGACCACGGCGAACGGGGCCCCGTCGACGTCGTCGCTGTCCGTCCGGTTCGCCAGGATCGCGTTGACCCCGTCGGCGAATGCGGTGGCCGCTGCCTCGTCCACGTCGTCGATGCGGTGGACGCGCGGCGTCGCCCCGGCCTTCGCCCGCAGCTCGATCAGGACCGAGCGGCCCTCGGCGCGTATCCGGCCCGGCCGGCGGGTCCGGCGCGGCTCCGGGGCGCGCTGGTCGTGACAAGTGCGGCGCCGTCGGGCGCCGGGGTGTCGGGGAGGGCAGCGGTGACGGCTCCAGGAGGGCGCCGCGCGGCATGCCGTTCGGTGGCGGGCGTGGTCGTCACGGTCATCCTGTCAGCTGCCTTCCAGGCTGGAGGTGACGCCGGCCTGGTGAGTCGGACAGGAGATTGAGGGGGCCTCTGGCCAGGCTCTTATCAGGTCGTGTTCCACCTGGCCGGAGCCATGGAGAACGGATCCCGGCGGCCGGACCGAACAGTCGCAGGACAGCCCGGCAGGACGTCGGTCAGACCCTGGGCCACGACCGCCGAGACCCGCTACGAGCATCAATGTCAGACCCATGCGAGAGGGTGGTGAGCGCCGAACTGTCGAGAGGGAGCCCGACATGATCACGATGACCGCCAGTGAGCGTGCGGCGGCGCAGGCGTACCTGCGCCTGCTCGAATCCACTCAGGCCGTGCTGACCGACCCGCAGCTCGCCCCGTACGCGGGGCTGATGCTCACGCATCCGATGGCGGAGGCCGACGAGGCGCTCCGTGCGGCGGGGCTCTCGGGGAACGAGGACCGGCTGCTGCGCCTCGTCTCCTCCCTGCGGGCCTCCCCCGCGAGCGCCTGGGGGCGGAGTGGTTAGGAGGGGGAGCGGTGAGGAGGCGGGGTGGTTAGGAGGCGGGGTGGGTGCGGACGGGGAGTGTTCTGACGCTGTTGCCGACGAAACCGGAGTGGCGGGTCAGCTCGGGCTCCGGGATCGCCAGGTCCAGGTCGGGGAAGCGGGTGAAGAGGGCCTCCAGGGCGATCGCGGCCTCCATGCGGGCGAGCGGGGCGCCCAGGCAGTAGTGGGGGCCGTGGCCCAGGGAGAGGTGCTTCGTCGCCGTCGCGCGGCTGCCGCGGGTGATGTCGAAGCGGTCGGCGTCCGGGCCGTGTGCCTTCTCGTCGCGGCCCGCCGCCGAGTATCCGGCGAGGACGGGGGTGCCCTTGGGGATGAGGGTGCCGTCGACCGTGAGGTCGCGCGTGGGGTAGCGGAACGGGAAGTAGCTGACCGGGCTGTCCCAGCGCAGGGTCTCCTCCACCACGTCCGCCCAGGAGGCCCGGCCTTCGAGGACGAGGGCGAGCTGTTCGCGGTGGCCGCAGAGTGCCCGTACGGCGTTGGTGACGAGGTTCAGGGTCGTCTCGTGACCCGCGATGATCATCAGGAGAAGCGTGCCGATCAGCTCGGGCTGGCTCAGCCTGTCGCCGCCCTCGTCCCGGGCGGCGATGAGCGCGCTGGTGAGGTCGTCGCCCGGCTCACGGGTCTTGTCCCCGGCGATGGAGGCGAGGAGCTCGACGAGTTCGCGGTTGGCGGCGACGGCCTGCGCGGGTTCGGTGTCGGTGGCGACGACGACGCTGGAGAGGTGGTGGAGCCGGCCCTGGTGGGCCGGGTCGACGCCGAGGAGTTCGCAGATGACCCCGAGTGGCAGCGGCAGGGCGTAGTGGCGGCGCAGGTCGGCCACGCCTCCGCCGGAGCGGGCCGCCTCGGCCAGTCCGTCGAGGAGCGCGGCGGTGAGGGCCTCGACGCGCGGCCGGAGCTCCTCCACCCGTCGGGCCGTGAACGCGCTGCTGACCAGGGCGCGCAGTCGGCGGTGGTCGGCGCCGTCCGCCGTGGTCATGCCCGGCACGGTGGCGAAGGTCCGCAGCGGCCAGCCGTCGGGTATCCGGCCCTCGGTGAGGGCCGTGAAGTGCTGGGCGCCCTTGGCGACATCGGGGTCGGAGAGGAACTCGCGCAGGGCGTCGTGGCCGAGGACCGCCATGCCCTCGATCTCGCCGGGCAGGACCACGGAGGTCACGGCACCCTCGGCGAGGAGCCGGGCGTTGGCCGCGTGCGGGCAGCCGCCGGCCGAGTCCATGCGGTGCGGCGGCCTGCCGGGGGCGGCGCTGTGCTCGGTGTTCACGGAAGGCACTCCTGACTACGGCGGGGGGGGTGTGGCGGGGGCGATGCGGCGGGCGGTCAGATCCTAGGAGATCAACCCGTGCCTGGTTGTGCGGTGTTGGCGGAGGCATGGCCCTCGGCGCCGCGGGGGCCCGTCGTGTGCCCGCGGCCGAGGAGTTCCGCCAGGCCGCGGCGGGTGGCGGCCACGATCACCCGGTCGCCCGCGCGGAGGACCCTCCCGGGTTCGAGGCGCCAGCCCTGCCCCCGGGCCGCCGCGCCGGAAGCGGAAGCGGAAGCGGAAGCGGAAGCGGAAGCGGAACCGTCCGGGACGCCGTACGCGCCGTACGCGGTGCTGCTCCGGTCCAGGGCGATGACCCGCCAGGATCCGGGCCGGAAGGCCTCGGCGACCGTGCGGTCCTGCAGCAGCGAGTGGTCCGCGACGTCGACCGCGGCGAAGAGCAGGACCCGGCGCTCGACGGGTACCGCCCCGAGGACCTGGCGACCCATCATGGCCCCGGCGAAGGCGGGCGCCGCCAGGTGGGAGACGCTGCGGCTGCGGGTGAGGGCGGCGGGGTGCGCGGTCCGCAGGGTGCGGTAGACGGCGGTGGCGAAGTCGTCGTCGTACAGCCGGAGCACGACCCGCAGGTCGGGGGTGACGGACCGGGCGGAGAGCGCGGCCTCCAGGTTGGTGATGTCGACGCTGGTCAGGGCGAGGAGGGCGCTGGCCCGGTGGATGCGGGCGGCTTCCAGGACGCCTTCCTCCGTGACGTCGCCGATGACCGTGGGGACGCGGAGCCGCCGCGCCACGGCGACGCCGCGCGCCTCCGGGTCGGACTCGACGCATACGACGGGGATGTCCATCCTGCGCAGCCGGGCGAGGACCCGGGTGCCGACCTTCCCCAGGCCGAGGAGGACGACATGGCCGGAGAGCCCGCGCGGCGGCCGGCGCAGGGTCGTCGCCGTACGGAACGTACCGAGGCCTTCGAGGAGGGCGGCGACGATCACGGGCAGCAGGAGCAGCCCGACGAACCCGGCGAGGATCTGCAGGACCTGACGGCTGGTCGGCTCGCCGACGGCCGGGTCGCCGATGGCGAAGATGTCGAGGAGCGTCACATAGGCGGCGTGCAGGGGATGGTCGCCGGTGGTGAAGGTGGAGGCGAGGGCCAGGGCGAGGACGGCGGCGGCCGCTCCGGCGAGGGACCAGCGCAGGCGCCGGGAGAAGAGCGAGGCGACGGGCAGTCCGGAGCCGCCGAAGCGGCCTGCCGGGAGACCCGGTCCGGCCGGGGTGACCGCTTCGAGGGTGACCGAGGCCCGGCCGGTGGCGGCGGCCACCGTACGGTCGTCCGGCAGGAGGCGGGGGCCCTCCTCGCCGCTGCGCTCGGAGCCCTCGCAGCCCGCCGGGTCGCCGGCCGTGGCGGAGAGCAGCGCGAGGGTGCAGAGGCCGGGGTCGGGGGCCTGGCCCGCGGCGGGCGGGGTCCGCTCGACGGCGTGCAGCAGCAGTCCGCCCGCCTGGACCACCTTGCTGGTGCCCGCGACCGCCGCCGCGGCGAGCCCGGGGGCGGCCGTGTCGGCGTCGGAGAGGACCGTGGTGGCGGCGTCGAGCTTCTCGGGGTCGAGGCCGGGTTCGGCGACGGCCGCGGCCTGGTCGAGGAGGGTTTCGAGGTGCTGGCCGAGCTTGCGGTTGTAGAGCCGGATGACGAGGCGCAGCCGGGGGTTGAGGCGGCGGGCGGTGAGCGCGGCCCGGATGTTGGTCTCGTCGTCCTCGTGGACGAGGGCGAGCGCGGCGGCGCGCTCCACCCCCGCGTCCACCAGGGCCCGGTCGTCGGCCTCCGGGGACTCGACGATCCGCAGGGAGCCCGCGGGCTCGCCGGCGTCCGCGTCGGTGCCGGAGGCCCGCGCGGTCCCGGCCGTCGGCGTCGCCCCGGCTCCGGCCGCCGTGGTGGTCCGCGTGACGGCGGCGGTGACGCGGCCGAACAGGGCGAGCGCCCGGCCGGTGCGGGCGAGGGGCGTGCGGGGCGCGTCGGGCCGCGCCGGTACGAGGAGGGTGACCCGCTCCCCGTACACCCCGTGCAGTTCGCCCGCGAGGCGATGGGCGAGGGCGTCGCCCCCGCAGACGATCATGTGCCCGGCGGGAGCCGTACGGGGCTGTCGCTCGGTCCGGAAGGCGGGCGCGGCGAAGGGACCGGCGAAGGACCCGCCGGCCGGGGGCGCCGACGGCGGGCCGCTCGGTGCGCCGCCGGGCGGACTCCCCGGGGCCCGCGCGGGACCGGGCACCGGCCGGGATGCCGGCTCTGCGGGAGGCGCTCCCGCGCTCTCGGGCGGAACGGCGTTGCTCTGGTGGGGGTGTGAGGGCACGTCACCAGCATGCCCTGTGCCACCGACACCGCGTGCGGCGGCCGTTGCGCCCCGCTCGTCGCCCGGCCCCTCCCCCGGGCGGACGCACGACGCGCCCCCGTACGCCGCACGTCGCTACGCCGGTCGGCGCACTCCGCCCTGCGCGCACCCCTCCTTCTTCCTACGGTGACTGAATGATCGTCACGTCAGCTGTCCGTCATGCTGCCGCCGGTACCGCGGCGCTGCTGTTCGTGCTGCCCGTTCCGGCGGCCACGGCCTCCCCCGCCTCTCCCCTCTCCGTCGCCTCGCCAGTCGCCTCGCCAGTCGCCTCCTCCGTCGACGAGCCGACTCCTCCCGCGCGGCGGTTCGTCGACCCGGCCCGGCTCGACCGGCACGGCACGCAGGTGCAGCGACTGCCGGGTGCGCCCGCCGTGCCGTCGCTCTCGGCGCTGTCCTGGGTGGTGGCGGACGCGTCCTCGGGCGAGGTGCTCGCGGCGCGGAACGCGCACCGGAAGCTGCCGCCGGCCAGCACCCTCAAGGCCCTGTTCGCCCTCACCGCGCTCCCCCACCAGGACCCCTCCGAGCAGCACACCGTGGCCGATTCCGAGCTGACCGGGATCGGGGCGGGCAGCAGCCTGGTCGGGGTCAAGGAGGGGTACACGTACAAGGTGTCGGACCTGTGGAACGGGGTCTTCCTCAGCTCGGGCAACGACGCCGTGCACGTCCTTGCCGCGATGAACGGCGGCTGGGAGTCGATGTCCCGGCAGATGCAGGAGAAGGCCAGGTCCCTCGGCGCCCGGGACACCCATGTGGTCTCCCCCGACGGGTACGACGCGCCGGGGCAGGTGTCCTCGGCGTTCGACCTGGCGGTCTTCGGGCGGGCCGGGCTCCAGGATCCGGCGTTCACGCGGTACTGCTCCACTCCGTACGCGGACTTCCCCGCGGGTTCCTGGTCGTACGGCATCGCCAACACCAACCGTCTCCTCACGGGCGCGGACGGGGTGGCCCGCTACCCGGGGCTCCTCGGCATCAAGAACGGCTACACGACCAACGCGGGCAACACCCTGATCTCCGCCGCGCGCCGGGGCGGCCGGACGCTGGTCGTCTCGGTGATGAACCCGCAGGGCGGCGGCGGTCTCACCGTGTACGAGGAGGCGCGCTCGCTCCTCGACTGGGGCTTCGAGGCGGCGGGGCGGGTCCAGCCGGTGGGCTCGCTGCTGCCGGGCCGGACCCAGGGCGCGGCCGAGGCGGGCGGCCGGGCCCGGTCGGCGGGTCGGGACGGCGACGTGGCGGTGGCCGCGGCCGGGGCGGCCGGCAGGGCTCCCCGAGCCGGGGCGGAGGCGGCGGCCGCGCCCCGTGGAAGCTCCGCGGGCGAGGAGGCGCCGTCGGGTCCCTCGGCGGGGCTGCCGCTGGCCCTGGTCGGCTCGGCCTGCGCGGCGGCTCTCGCGCTGTGGGGATGGCGCCGCAGGGCGGCCCAACGGCCCTGACCGCACCGGGCCCGCGGGGGCGGAACACGCGGGAGCGGGGGGCGAGGACCGCCGGTCGTGCGGCGCCACTGGAGACATCGGACGGTCGTGTCGGCGACCGCCCGGTGGGCGCGCCGCACGGTCGGCTCACCGCGTCGGGGGCCCGCCGCGGAACGCAGGGGCCGGGCCGACGCAGCACGCCCGGGGGCCGACGCGGAACGCCCCGGTGCCCGACGCGGAACGCAGGGGCCAGCCGAGGGCCGACGCGCGGAACGCCCCGGGGCCCGACGCGGAACGCCGGCCCCCCCCCGGGCACCCCGTGTCAGGCCCCCACGTACTCCGCGAGGTGCTCGCCCGTGAGGGTCGAGCGGGCGGCGACGAGGTCGGCGGGGGTGCCCTCGAAGACGACCTTGCCGCCGTCATGGCCGGCGCCCGGGCCGAGGTCGATGATCCAGTCGGCGTGGGCCATGACCGCCTGGTGGTGCTCGACGACGATGACGGACTTCCCGGAGTCGACGAGCCGGTCCAGGAGGCCGAGGAGCTGCTCGACGTCGGCGAGGTGGAGGCCGGTGGTCGGCTCGTCGAGGATGTAGACGCCGCCCTTCTCGTTCATGTGCGTGGCCAGCTTGAGGCGTTGCCGCTCGCCGCCCGAGAGGGTGGTGAGCGGCTGGCCGAGGCTGAGGTAGCCGAGGCCGACGTCGGCGAGCCGCTCCAGGATCTTGTGCGCGGCGGGCGTACGGGCCTCTCCGGCGCCGAAGAAGGCCTCGGCCTCGGTCACCGACATCGCGAGCACCTCGCTGATGTCGCGGCCGCCGAGGTGGTACTCCAGCACCGAGGCCTGGAACCGCTTGCCCTCGCAGTCCTCGCACGTCGACGCGACGCCGGTCATCATCGCGAGGTCGGTGTAGATGACGCCCGCGCCGTTGCAGGTGGGGCAGGCGCCTTCGGAGTTGGCGCTGAACAGTGCCGGCTTCACGCCGTTGACCTTGGCGAACGCCTTGCGGATCGGTTCGAGCAGTCCGGTGTACGTGGCGGGGTTGCTCCGGCGTGAGCCGCGGATCGCGCTCTGGTCGACGGAGACGACGTCCTCGCCGACCGGGATCGACCCGTGCACGAGCGAGCTCTTGCCGGAACCGGCGACACCGGTGATCACGGCGAGCACCCCGAGCGGGATGTCGACGTCGACGTCCCGGAGGTTGTGGGTCGACGCTCCGCGGATCTCCAGCACGCCGTCGGGCTTCCGCACGGACTCCTTGACGGAGGCCCGGTCGTCCAGGTGGCGGCCGGTGATGGTGTCGCCGGCCCGCAGCGCCTCGACGGTGCCCTCGAAGCAGACGGTGCCGCCCTGCGTACCGGCACCGGGGCCGAGGTCGACGACGTGGTCGGCGATCACGATCGTCTCCGGCTTGTGCTCCACGACGAGCACGGTGTTGCCCTTGTCGCGCAGGCGCAGCAGCAGGTCGTTCATCCGCTGGATGTCGTGCGGGTGCAGGCCGATGGTGGGCTCGTCGAAGACGTAGGTGACGTCGGTCAGCGAGGAGCCGAGGTGGCGGATCATCTTGACGCGCTGCGCCTCGCCGCCCGACAGCGTGCCCGCGGGCCGGTCGAGCGAGAGGTAGCCGAGGCCGATCTCCACGAACGAGTCGAGAGTGTCCCGGAGGGCGTCGAGCAGGGGCGCCACCGACGGTTCGTCGAGGCCTCGGACCCAGACGGCCAGGTCGCTGATCTGCATGGCGCAGGCGTCGGCGATGCTGACCTTCTCGATCTTCGATGCCCGGGCGCCCTCGCTGAGCCGGGTCCCGTCGCACTCGGGGCACGTCGTGAAGGTGACCGCCCGGTCGACGAACGCCCGGATGTGCGGCTGCATGCCCTCCTTGTCCTTGGCCAGGAAGGACTTCTGGATCCTCGGGATCAACCCCTCGTAGGTCATGTTGATGCCCGCGATCTTCATCCGCGTGGGTTCGAGGTGGAGGAAGTCGTGGAGTTCCTTCTTGGTGTACTTGCGGATCGGCTTCTCGGGGTCGAAGAAGCCGGACTCGCTGTAGAGCCGGTAGTTCCAGCCGCCCGGCGTGTAGCCGGGGATGGTGAGGGCGCCCTCGGAGAGCGACTTGGAGTCGTCGTAGAGCTGGGTGAGGTCGATGTCGGAGACCGAGCCGCGGCCCTCGCAGCGCGTACACATGCCGCCGGTGCGCTCGAAGGTCGCCTTCACGGCCTTCTTGGCGCCGCGCTCGACGGTGATCGCGCCGCTCGCCCGGACCGAGGGGACGTTGAAGGCGTAGGCGCTGGGCGGGCCGATGTGCGGCTTTCCGAGGCGGCTGAAGAGGATGCGCAGCATCGCGTTGGCGTCGGTGGCCGTGCCGACCGTGGAGCGCGGGTCGGCCCCCATCCGCTGCTGGTCGACGATGATCGCGGTCGTCAGTCCTTCGAGGACGTCGACCTCCGGTCGCGCGAGGGAGGGCATGAAGCCCTGGACGAAGGCGCTGTACGTCTCGTTGATCAGCCGCTGCGACTCGGCGGCGATCGTGTCGAACACCAGGGAGCTCTTGCCCGAGCCGGAGACGCCCGTGAAGACCGTGAGCCGGCGCTTCGGGATCTCGATGCTGATGTCCTTGAGGTTGTTCCCGCGCGCGCCGAGTACCCGGATCGTGTCGTGGCGGTCGGCGGCGTGCGGCGCGGCGGACTGCTCGCCCGTCCTCGGGGCCTGGCTCATCGTGTCTCCTCTGTCGGACGGGGGTGTGAATGCGTGATCATCGCATCGCGCCGTCTCCGACGTCGGGAGAATCGCGATGCCCACGCCCCGCCACGCTATCCGGGGCCCGATGGCCACGCTTCTCGATTCCTGATCGATCGGCCGCCTCCCGCCCCGTCCGCAGAGGTCAGGCCCCTTGCAGTCCTTCCAGGGCCTGCCGGGACGCGGGCCGGCCGTGGGAGACGTACCGCTCGGCGGCGCGGACCGCCTCGTGGGCGGTGCGCTCTCCCATCAGGACGCACAGGGTGTACGCCGTGTCCTCGAAGCGCCGGCGGACCGACAGGTCGCACGGCCTGGCGAGCACGGACCGCTCCTGCGTGCGGTAGTGCCGCAACAGCCGGTCGACCGTGTTCCTGTCGGGCAGCAGCATCGCGCTCTCCTGTCACCTGTCTCCCGAGTCGCTCCATCCTCCCGGTCGTCGCCCACGCTCGCGACCCGCGCGGGCACGCTCCGTGACGGAGCGGGCTCCGGAGTGCGGTTCCGTCGCCCATGGCGGAGGGTCGAAGACATGAACCCGAGCACGCGACAGCGGGTGGTGGTCACCGGCGCCACCGGCAATGTCGGTACGAGCCTGGTGCGGGCGCTGGCCCGTGAGCCACGGGTCGGTTCCGTCCTCGGCCTCGCCCGCCGCAGGCCCGGTCTGGAGCTGCCCGGTGTGGAGTGGGCCGAGGTCGACCTGTCCCTGGAGGGCGACGAGCCGCGCCTCGCCCAGTACGTGGCGGAGGCGGACGCGGTCGTCCACCTGGCCTGGCGGTTCGGGCCGACCCACGATCCGGTGGAGACCTGGCGGACCAACGTGCTGGGCGCGGTGCGCGTCTTCGACGCGGTCGCGGCGGCGCGGGTGCCGGTCCTCGTGCACGCCTCCTCGGTGGGGGCGTACTCCCCCGGCCCGCCCGGCGGAGCGCCGGTGTCCGAGTCCTGGCCGACGCACGGCTGGCCGGGCGCCGCGTACACCCGGGAGAAGGCGTACCTGGAGCGGGTCCTCGACACCTTCGAACGCGACCATCCGCTGACCCGGGTGGTCCGGATGCGCCCGGCCTTCCTCTTCAAGGAGGAGTCGGCGAGCGGGCAACGGCGGATCTTCGCCGGACGGTTCTTCCCCGGGCAGCTGGTGCGGCCCGACCTGCTGCCCCTGCTGCCGGAGTTCACGGGACTCCGCTTCCAGGTCCTGCACACGGAGGACGCCGCGGACGCCTACCGGAGGGCGCTCCTCAGGGACGTCCGCGGCGCGTTCAACCTCGCCGCCGAACCGGTCATCGACGCCGAGACCCTCGGCCGGCTCCTGCACGCCCGGCCGGTGAAGGTCCCGGCCGGCGCGGTGCGCGGCGCCCTGTCGGCGGCCTGGCGGCTGCGCCTCGCACCGGCCTCCCCCGACCTCTTCGACGCCTTGCGGCAGATGCCGCTGCTCGCCACCGAGCGGGCCCGGCGGGAGCTGGAGTGGGAGCCGTCGATGACCTCGCTGGAGGCCCTGGAGGCGTTCCTCCGCGGGGTCCGCACGGGCGCGGGCGAGGACACGGCCCCCTTGGCGGGCCACCGCGTCGGCTGACCCGGCCGGGGCGGACCCCTCGATGACAGGGCGTCGGCCCCGGTGCCTCAGCGCGTGGCGGACGGCCAGTCGACGATACGTATCCCGGCGCCCGCGGCCTCGCGGCCCCGGCAGTGGGAGCGATGGCGGCGCAGTACGGCATCGATGTCGAGGTGGCGGGCGAACTCGGGCCGGGAGGCGAGCCGTTGGGCGTACGCCCAGAGCTGCGGGTGTCCGGCGACCCGGTCCATCGCGGCGGCGTCCAGGTGCCAGCGATGGACGGTGTCGAGCTGGACGAGGGTGACCCAGACGTGCACGTCGGCGGCGGTCGGCGCGTCACCGAGGACGTACGGGCGGCCGGTGAGTCGGCGCTCCAGGGAACCGAGCGCCGCGAAGAGGACGGTCAGCGGGTCGCGGTGGGCGGCCTCGCCGTCGAGGCCGAGCTCGCCGGCGCGCTGGGCGGCCCGGTTGACACTCCGCTCGCAGAGGTCGGCGACGGCGTCGATCTCGGCCCGGTGTTCCTCGGGCAGCAGGTCGGGCCCTTCGCCGCGGAAGCGCAGGGCGAGGTCCCGCAGGATGTCGGGAACATGGGTGCTGACGATGCGCCCGGTCCACCCGTCACTGAGTACGGGCGCGGCGGCCGGCCCGTCGTACAGGTGGGCGCTCGCCTCGTACAGCGGACGGAGCGCCTCGTACCCGCCGTCGGGGGTGTCGGGGGTCTCGGGGAGCACGGTCAGCGGCAGCGTGTCGTCGAGGCCCAGGAGGCCGTGGGTCAGGGCGATGCCCAGACAGCCGGGACTGGACGGTGCCAGATGGAGGCGGTAGCGGTGCGGTACCGCGTAGTGGCCGCTGTGCTCGTCACGGCCGATCCGGCCGCGGAAGGCGGGCACGGCGGAGGCGGGCAGGAGCGAGGAGGGGACGACGACGGACATGCTTCTCCCTGGAGGGTGCTCGGTGCCGGGTCGGGGCGGCGCGCGGCGGCGACGGTCGCGAGGACGCGACCGCGGCGGCCACCGCGCGGGGCCCGGAGGCGGCAGGGGTACGGGAAGGAGGAGACGGGCGGTACGCGCTGCGGCCGTGCCCGGTCCCGTGCGCCGGAACGCGGCGGTACGGGGCGGGACGGGAGCGGTACGGGTGGGCCGGCCGGTTCAGCGGACGGGGTGGACACCCCGGCGGGAACGGCGACTCGCGGCGCTGCAGACCCGCAGCAGATCGATGTGGCGGCGGGAGGTGAGCGGCAGGGGGCGAGGGAGGGGTGCGGCGTGCGAGCTGTCTCGCCGGCCGGTGCACCCCATGGTTCCCTACCCGTCCACTCGGAATTCCCGTCCATGAGTCTCCGACCGGTCGGCCGCGCCGTCAAGGGTGCGGGACGCGCCACCTGCCGGACGTACGGATCCCGTGGGGCCCGTGCGGAATAATGCGCGCATGCGCATTTCAGCCAAGGCCGACTACGCGGTGCGGGCCGCCCTGCAGCTCGCCGCCGCCCGGGACTCCGGGCCGTTGAAGGCCGAGGCGATCGCCGAAGTCCAGGGCATCTCGCACAAGTTCCTGGAGGGGATCCTCGGCGACATGCGCAAGGGGGGTCTCGTCCAGAGCCAGCGCGGCGGCAACGGCGGATACTGGCTGGCCAGACCGGCGGAGTCGATCTCCGTCGCGGACGTGATCCGGTGCGTGGAGGGCCCCCTGGTCTCCGTACGCGGGGAGCGACCGCCGGACCTGTCGTACACGGGGCCCGCCGAGTCCCTGCTCCCGCTGTGGATCGCGCTCCGGGCCAGCGTGCGCGCCGTGCTCGGGGTGTCGCTCGCGGAGGTCGCGGCGGCCGAGCTGCCGGCCGGCATCACCGCGCTCGCGGCCGACCCGGAGGCCTGGACCAACCCCTGACCGGCCCCTGACCCACCCCTGACCCACCGCTGACCGGCCCCTGACCACCCCTGATCGGCCACGCGCCCGCCCGGGTCCGTGGTCAAGACTCCGCGGCACCCGTCGACTTGACCCTCCCTCACCCCCACCCCCCTCACCCCTCACTCCCTCGCCCCTTCAGGTCTCACTCACCAAGACACGCATGTCCAGCCTGCGGACGCCTCTTGGGGCTGAGGGATGACGTCTGCCACTATCCCTATCGTTCCAGTGGGAATACTAGGGATCGGATGAGGTGACGTGACTACGCCGAGGAAATCGCCGAGGAGAACCGCGATACGCGCCACCTCCGCACCGGCCGACCGGCCTGCGGACGACGCGATCTGGCCCCGCGTCACCCGGGAGGTCGCCGACGACCTCGCCGTCGACGCACCCGCCAGGGACCGGGCCGGCAAGGCCCCCTTCGACGAGGTCGCCCGGCTCCAGGAGGCCGGGCTGCCCGCTCTCCTCACGGCGCCGCGCGCCGACCGGCGGGGCGCGGACTGGCGGGCCGCCTCCGCCGTCGTCCGGGAGATCTCCGCCGCCGACAGCTCCGTCGGCGAACTCCTCGCCCACCACTACGTCCTGTCCTGGAGCAGCCGCTTCTTCGGCCCCGCGCCGGACACCGGCTCCGTGCCCGCGCTCGACGCGCGGACGGCCCAGGAGCACTGGCTGCTCGCCGGCGGCGTCGAGCCGCCCCGCACCGGGACCGACCCCGGGCTCACGCTCACCCCCGCCACGGGCGGCTGGATCCTCGACGGGCGCCGCGCGTTCACCTCCGGCGTCGCCGTGGCCGACCGGCTGGTCGTCGGCGCCCGGCCCGGCGGCACCGGCGACTGGCTGGTCGTCCTGGTGGACCCGGCGCATCCCGGGGTGTTCACCGACCCCGGTACGGAACGGGTCGGACAACGGCTCTCCGGCGCCGGCACCGTCACCTTCGACCACGTCCCGATCCCCGCCGAGCACGTGCTCGGCCTGCTCCCGTACGACGAACACGCCGTCGCCCCCTTCGCGACCCTCGCCCCGCTCGCCCTGCGCCTGCTCCTCGTCCAGGTCGGACTCGGCATCGCCGAAGGGGCCCTCGCCGAAGCCCGGGACGTCAGCCGCGCCGGCCAGGCCGGGCCGGTCCCGGTCCCCCTGGAGCGCGACGGTTCGTCCGTCGCCGGCGCCGATCCCGTGGGGCCGGGCGACGACCCGTACCTCCTCCTCGCGTACGGAGAGCTGGCCACGGCCGCGCACGCCGCGTCGGCGGTCGTGGAGCGGGCCACGGACGCCCTGGCCCGCGGGCTGCTCGCCGGACCCGCGCTGGGCCCGGAGGAACGGGCCGACATCGCCGTGCTCGTCGCCGCGGCGGAGACGCTCACCGGCCGTGCCGCCGTACGCATCACCACCCGCGTCCTCGAACTCGTCGACGGCGCGGAGGGCGCCGACGCCCAGGGGGGCGGACCGGGCTTCGACCGCTTCTGGCGCAACGCCCGCGCGCTCACCGCCCCGACACAGCCGGCCCTCCGGCTCCGCGACATCGGCGACCACTACCTGAACGGCACGCACGCGCGGCTCACCCTGCCGGCCTGACGTCGACGGCACGACGGCGGCCGACCGGGGAAGACGACCGGCCACGGACCACCGGCCACAGACCACCGACGGCAGATGGCCTGACGGCTTGGCGGCCTGACGGCGCCGCAGAAGGGACCGACGGTCCGGCATGTCGGGACGTCCGTCCCTCTCCTCGGGCCCCCCTTGGGCCCAAGCTGGTGGGAGGAGGGCCCGGCCGCGTCGGCGGGCCCGGCACGCTACTGACGGAGGCAGTCCGATGAGTCGTGAGATCGTCGCAGGAGTGGACGGTTCCCCGGAGAGCATCGCCGCGGCCGACTGGGCCGCGCGCGAGGCCCTCCACCGGGGGCTCCCGCTGCGGCTCGCCCACGCGTGGCGCTGGGAACCCCTCGACATCCCCCTGGTCCAGGACCGGGCGAGTCAGGAACGGGCCGCCGACGAGGTCCTGCGGGAGGCCGAGGCGACGATCGCGCGGAGCCATCCGGACGTGACCCTCACCGCCGAGGTCATCCGCGACACCCCGGTCGCGGCGCTGCTGGGCACCGAGGAACGCGCCGAGATGCTCGTCATCGGCTCGCGCGGTCACGGGGCCGTGGCCGGTTTCCTGCTCGGCTCGTACGGACAGCAGATCATCGCCGCCGCCACCGGGCCCGTGGTGGCCGTCAGGTCCCGCGACGGCCGGCCCTCCGAGCCGCCGGTGGGTGACGTCCTCGTCGGGCAGCTCGGCAGCCCGGAGGACAGCGCCGCGGCACTCGGCTTCGCCTTCGCGACCGCCGCCGCGCGCGGGGCGTCGGTGCGGGCCGTCCGTGCCTGGAGTCTGCCGCCCCTCTACGCGTACAGCCCGGCGTCGATGCGGCTCGCCGACGAGGCCGGCGGGCTCGTCCCGTACGAGGAGAAGGCGCTGCGCGAGGCGTTGGCGCCCTGGCGGGAGCGGTACCCGGAGGTGCCGGTGACCGAGCACGTCGAACTGGGCAGTGCGGGGCAGGTGCTGCTCTCCGCCGCGGGGGCCGCCCGGCTCCTGGTGGTCGGCCGGCGGGCCAGGCGCGGCGCCGTCGGTCCGCGGATCGGTTCCGTGGCGCACGCGGCGCTCCATCTCGCGCCCTGCCCGGTGGCGGTGATCCCGCAGGGCTGAAAAGCTCCTCCGTGGATTGACGCGCCGGATTGACGAGGAGTGTCGGGGCGGCCTGAGCCGGAAAGTGTTACCGCCGTCGCCCCGGTGGCTCTCCCCAGCGCCGGACCGTCCGGCGACCTCGGCGAGAGAGCGGAGCTCCATGCGGCACCACGACCACCCCGGCCATCCCGACGAACCTGAACGCGTCGACCACCTCGACCTTGTCGGCCATCGTGAGCAGCCCGATCACCCTGCGCGGGACGGCGGGCGGCACCGCAAGAGCCCCGGGGCGCGGCGGCGCGCTCCGCGCCGGCCGGGCTTCCGTACCGCTGTCAGCGTCGCCGGGGCCGTGGCCGTCGTCCTGACCGTGGCGGCCGGGGTGTACGTGGCGTCGCCCGCCCCGGCCGCCGGCCCGTCGACCGTCGCCGCCACTGCCGCTGCCGCTGCCCCCGCCCCCGCCGGATCCGCGTCCGCCGGGTCCACGTCCGCCGGGTCCACGTCCGCCGGGTCCACGTCCGTCCCGGCCGGTCAGCGCCGGGAGGTCGTGGCCGCTCCCCCGGCTCCGGCGACGAAGGCCGGATCGCAGCCGGAATCCGTGTCGGCGCCGGATGCGAAGCCGGAGTCCGTCTCCGCACCCGCACCCGCACCCGCACCCGCACCGGAGAAGCAGACCGAGCGGCGGACCGGCGAGACCACCGACACCGACGCGGCTGCCGGGAAGGGCTCGGAGTTCGTCCAGGAGGTCGTCGCCCTCGCCAACGCCGAGCGCCGGAAGGCCGGTTGCGGTCCGCTGCGCTCGGAGGGCCATCTGCGGACCGCCGCCCAGGGCCACGCCGACGACATGGCCGAGCGCGACTACTACGAGCACGACAGCCCGGAGGGCCGTGACGCGGGCGACCGGATCACCGGCGCCGGGTACACGTGGTCGACGTGGGGGGAGAACATCCATCGCGGGCCGAAGACCCCGGCCCGGGCGATGGAGGACTGGATGGACAGCCCCGGCCACCGCGAGAACATCCTCAACTGCTCGTTCAAGGACATCGGTGTCGGGGTGACCCTCACCGCCAACGGCCCCTGGTGGGTGCAGAACTTCGGCGCCAAGCGCTGAGCCCCGCCCGTCCGGGTTCAGGAGGCGGGGGCCGCCAGCTTCTGCACCCAGATCGTGCCGCCGGGACCGGGCGCCGACGCCACACCGGTGTCCCGGTACCGGCAGTCCAGCATGTTCTCCTCGTGCATCGCCCCGTCGGTCCAGTCCTCGACGACCGCCGTCGGGTCCTTCGCGCCCTGGGCCAGGTTCTCGGCCCAGGCGCTCCAGTCGTACCCGGCGGCGGTGATCCGGGCGTCCGCGAACTCGCCCTCCGGGCTGCTGTGCCCGTAGTAGCCGCGCGCCGCCATGTCGCGGGCGTAACCGCGGGCCGCCGCGACGAGCCGGGGATCGGTCCGCAGCGGGGCGCAACCCGCCGTCGCGCGGAGCCTGTTGACCTGTGCGGTCACGCGTTCCCCGGTGGTGGTCACGGCGGTGGGGGACGCGGTGGGGCGGGGTGTCGGGGTACGGGTCGTGGGCGCCGCGGCCGGGGTCGTGGCGGGCCGGGTGGCCGGGGCGGCCTCGGTCGTCGCGGGTACGGCCGCCGGTGACACGGGCGCCGGGGGCGCGGCGTGGGGACGGTCGGGTGTCACCCGTACCTCCGGCGCCTCCGGTACGAGGAGGGTGAGCGCGCCGAGGACGGCGACGGTCGCGGCGCCGGCGAGGCAGGCACGGCGTACCGGGGTCCAGCGGCCCACGGGCTCGGCGGCGAAGGGTTCCGCGCTCCGGCCGGCGGCGACCGTCGCCGCGAGCGGCGGTACGAGGCCGATGCCGACGAGCAGGCCCTCGACGGGGACCGGTCCGCGACGCCCGGCCGCGTGGCCCGTGCAGGCGGCACAGGCGCGCAGGTGGCGGGCGGCCCGTTTGCGCCAGAGCGGCGAGGGCCGGCCGTCCCAGGAGGACAGGGTCCCGGCGAGTTCGGGGCACGGCGGGTCGGCGTCGAGGGCGCCGACCACGGCCCGGCCGGTCTCCAGGCGCTCCTTCATCCGCTGGACGCGGACGGCGGCGTGCTGCGGGGAGACGCCGAGGCCCTCGGCGAGTTCGGCGCGGGTCAGTTCGCCGGCGGCCTCCAGCCACCACAGGGAGAGGAGCTCGCGGTCCTCGTCGTCGAGCCAGCGGGTGGCGCGGGCCACGTCGCGCCGCTGTCCCGAGAGGCCGAGGCGGAGGATGGTGAGCTCGGTGAAGTCACCCGACGGGTCGGCGAGTTCCGCGGCCCGGTCGAGGCCGGGCACGGGAGCCTGTCGCCGTTCGTGCCAGCGGCGGCGTATCCCGTTCATGGCGATGGCGACGACCCACGAGCGGAACCGGGCCGGGTCGCGGAGACCGGCGAGGCCGTCGAGGGCGCGGACCATCGTCTCCTGGACGATGTCGTCGGTGTCGGCGTGGCCGTCGAGGGCGCGGCCGACGACGTTGTGGACGAGGGGCAGGTAGGCGCGCACCAGCTCGTCCCTGGCGCGCGCGTCACCGGACCTGGCCGCCTCCACCAGTGCCGTGGTGCGGCGCTCGTCGCTGTGCATGAGTCTGCTCCCTCAACCGTGGTCGGAGTCCCCCGTCGTTCGGAGATCCCTGGGAGCGGGAGGGATAACACTTCTTTGTCGGACCGGCGGCCCGCGGCCGTCGCGGGCCGTGCCGGTGGCCGCCGTGCCGGTGGCCGCCGTGCCGGAAGCCCCTGCGTCGGTGGCCGCCGGCGTCACCGCTACACCGGTGGTCGCCGCTACACCGGTGGTCGGGGCAGCGACGGGACCGTGGCCCCGTTCCCCTTCCGTACGGCCTCCACCACCGCCTCGTGGAGCTCGCGGCTATCCTCCTCCGTCGTACACGGAACGGGACTACCCGACATGGTGAACCAGTCGGATGCGCCGCTGTACTGCACGGCCACGCGTGCCTCGGACTCGGCCCAGGTCGTGTGCACGGTCAGATCGCCCGTGACGACACCGCCCTCGTCGGTCAGCACCCCACCTCGCCCGGTGTAGACACCGGCGGTCGTCCAAGATGCCCAGCTCATCCATCCAGGTTCACACCCGGACGTCATATGCGCCACCGACGGGACCACCCCGGCCGGAATCGTTCCGGCCGGGGCGGTACGCGGCGCCGCCCGAGCGGGGCCGTGTGTCGCGCGCCGGATCAGGCGAGGGACGCGAGGGCCTCGTTCAGGGTGGCGGACGGGCGCATCACGGCCTCGGCCTTGGCCGGGTCGGGCTGGTAGTAGCCGCCGATCTCGGCCGGGGAGCCCTGGACGGCGACGAGCTCGTCGACGATCTTCTGCTCGTTGGCGGCCAGCGTCTCGGCGAGCGGGCCGAAGGCCTTGGCCAGCTCCGCGTCCTCGGTCTGGGCGGCCAGCTCCTGGGCCCAGTACAGGCCGAGGTAGAAGTGGCTGCCGCGGTTGTCGATACCGCCGAGGCGACGGGTCGGCGACTTGTCCTCGTTGAGGAAGGTGCCGGTGGCGCGGTCGAGGGTGTCGGCGAGGACCTGGGCGCGGGAGTTGCCCGTGGTGGTCGCGAGGTGCTCGAAGCTGGCGGCCAGGGCGAAGAACTCGCCGAGGCTGTCCCAGCGGAGGTAGTTCTCCTTGACGAGCTGCTGGACGTGCTTCGGGGCGGAGCCGCCGGCGCCGGTCTCGAAGAGGCCGCCGCCCGCCATCAGCGGGACGACCGACAGCATCTTGGCGCTGGTGCCCAGCTCCAGGATCGGGAAGAGGTCGGTCAGGTAGTCGCGGAGGACGTTGCCGGTGACCGAGATGGTGTCCTCGCCGCGGCGGATGCGCTCCAGCGAGAACTTGGTGGCCTCGACCGGGGAGAGGACCTTGATGTCCAGGCCCTCGGTGTCGTGCTGCGGCAGGTACTGCTCGACCTTGGCGATCAGCTGGGCGTCGTGGGCGCGCGCGGCGTCCAGCCAGAAGACGGCCGGGGAGCCGGTGGCGCGGGCGCGGGTGACGGCGAGCTTGACCCAGTCCTGGATGGGCAGGTCCTTGGTCTGGCAGGCGCGGAAGAGGTCGCCCTCGGCGACTTCCTGCTCCAGGACGACGTTGCCCGCGGAGTCGACGAGGCGGACGGTGCCGGCCTCGGCGATCTCGAAGGTCTTGTCGTGGGAGCCGTACTCCTCGGCCTTCTGCGCCATGAGGCCGACGTTCGGGACGGAGCCCATGGTCGACGGGTCGAAGGCGCCGTGGGCGCGGCAGTCGTCGAGGACGACCTGGTAGACGCCCGAGTAGCTGTGGTCCGGGAGGACCGCGAGGGTGTCGGCCTCCTGGCCGTCCGGGCCCCACATGTGACCCGAGGTGCGGATCATGGCCGGCATCGAGGCGTCGACGATGACGTCGGACGGCACGTGCAGGTTGGTGATGCCCTTGTCGGAGTCGACCATCGCCAGGGCGGGGCCGGCGGCGAGCTCGGCGTCGAAGGAGGCCTTGATCTCCTCGCCGAGACCGTGCGGGAGGGACTCCAGGCCCTTGAGGACGCCGCCGAGGCCGTCGTTCGGGGTGAGACCGGCTCCGGCGAGGACCTCGCCGTACTTGGCGAACGTCGCCGGGAAGAAGGCGCGGACGACGTGGCCGAAGACGATCGGGTCGGAGACCTTCATCATCGTGGCCTTGAGGTGCACGGAGAAGAGCACGCCCTCGGCCTTGGCGCGGGCGACCTGCTCGCTGAGGAAGGTGCGCAGCGCGGCGGCGCGCATGACGGCGGCGTCGACGACCTCGCCGGCGATGACCTTCAGCGGCTCGCGGAGCTCGGAGACGGTGCCGTCGGCGGCCGTGAACTCGAACCGGAGGGTGTCGTCCTGCGCGATGACGGCGGACTTCTCCGTGGAGGCGAAGTCGTTCTCGCTCATCGTGGCGACGTTCGTCTTGGACTCGGGGGTCCAGGCGCCCATGCGGTGCGGGTGGGCCTTGGCGTAGTTCTTGACCGAGGCGGGGGCGCGACGGTCGGAGTTGCCCTCGCGCAGGACCGGGTTGACGGCCGAGCCCTTGATCTTGTCGTAGCGGGCGCGGACGTCCTTGTCCTGGTCCGTCTGCGGGTCGTCCGGGTAGTCCGGGAGGGCGTAGCCCTGCGCCTGGAGCTCGGCGATCGCGGCCTTCAGCTGCGGGATGGACGCCGAGACGTTCGGCAGCTTGATGATGTTGGCGCCGGGCGTCTTGGCGAGCGCGCCGAGCTCGGCGAGGGCGTCGGCGATGCGCTGGCCCTCCTCCAGGAACTCGGGGAAGACGGCGATGATGCGGCCCGCGAGGGAGATGTCCCGCGTCTCGACCGTGACGCCGGCCTGCGAGGCATACGCCTGGATCACGGGCAGGAACGAGTACGTCGCCAGGGCGGGCGCCTCGTCAGTGTGGGTGTAGATGATGGTCGAGTCAGTCACCAGGGTTCTCCAGCTCCACGTCTGCGTATGCGAGATTGCTCGACATCAAGATATCTCGTGATCGCGGTCCTCCGTAAAGGGCCCCACGGGGACGTCGTCGTGCGGGACCCCGGAAGCCTCCACGAAGGGGCCGCCGAGCCGGTACGGGGTGGGGGCTCCGTCCACGTCGACGCGGCGGAGCAGGGCGAGCAGGATCAGTCCGGCGGCTGCGGTGACGCCTGCGGCGAGGGCCTGTCCGCAGCGGTGGGCGAGCCGGAGCTCGGCCGGGTCGTAGGGGGCGGTGGCGGGCAGGGCGAGGGTGTCGCCGAGGAGCCAGAGGCCGGCGGCGAGCCCGGCGGCCGCGAGGGCGGCGAGCGGGACGGTCGCGAGGAGGGCGCGCGGGAGCGGGCCGCGGGGGGCGGGGCGGACCTTGCCCTTGCGGGCGAGGACGGCGAGCAGGCCGCAGAAGACGGCGAGGACGACGAGGGCGGCGGCGATGAGGTCGCCCGGGCGGTGGTCACCCGCCGCGACGGTGTACGCGCCGACGGCTCCGGCCCAGACGGTGCCGGCGAGGACGGTGAGTCCGCGCAACCGGTACGGGACGACGAGCACGAGGCCGAAGGCGGTACCGAGGGCGAGGGTGGTCTGCGCGCTGGGGAAGCCGCTCTGGAGGAGTGCGCCGCCGGCGTCGAGGAGACGGGGGCGGGGCGCGTACCGCTGGAGGAGTCCCGTCAGCGCGAGGGAGGTGACGACGGCGCCCGCGACGGCGCCGGTGAGCGCGTACCGCTTGCGCAGCAGGCCGACGGCGAGCAGCAGGACGCAGCCGAGGACCAGGGAGAGCGTGGTGAGGCCGGCGAGCGAGGGGTGCTCGCGGAGCACGGTGGCGGCGGCGGTGTCGGCGCGCCGCCCGGTGAGGGCGGCGTCGCCCCACCGGCGGCCGGTCGCGGTGAGCACGAGGCCCGCGTAGACGACCGTGAGGAGGAGGACGGACCCGAGGCAGGCACGCCGGGTCCGGGCGCGGACCCTGGTGCTGAAGGAGCCGGCGGCCTCGCCGGCCACGGCGGCGTACCACCAGGTGTCACCGGTCTCCAGCGGCCTCGGGGAGCCGCCGGCGCGGAGCCTGTCGTAGGAAGCCATGCCCCGATTCGAACCCACGCGCGGCCACCTCGCCCGCTGGGCTCACCCGAACGACACGCCGAAGGCGGGAACCGCCCTGGCGGGGCGTGCGCCTGCCCGGGCCCGCGCACGTCTTCTCCGGAGGGGGAGGGACGTGTCTCGTCGATCAGGCCGCGGTGAGACGGCGGGGGGCCGTACGGTCGTGGCGGCGCGTGCCGTACAGAGTGAAGGCCGTGTTCACGAGGGCCACGTGGCTGAGTGCCTGCGGCGTGTTGCCGAGCTGGCGGCCGGCCACCGGGTCCCATTCCTCGGACAGCAGTCCGACGTCGTTGCGGATGGCGAGCACCCGCTCGAAGACGGCACGGGCCTGGTCGCGGCGGCCGGTCGCGGCGAGGGCGTCGGCGTACCAGCACGTGCAGGCGACGAAGGCCCCTTCGGTTCCGCCCAGGTCGTCGAGGCGGTGTCTCCCGCCGTCCCGGACGTCACCGTACCGGCGGAGGAATCCGCGCTCGTCGAGCCGCCCCATCGCCGCCACGGTGCCGAGGACCCGGGGGTCGTCGGCGGGGAGGAAGCCGAGCCGGGGGATCAACAGGGCGGTGGCGTCGACCTGGTGGCTTCCGTAGTACTGCGTGAAGGACTGCTGTTCCTCGCTCCAGCCGCGGGCGCAGATCTCCGCGCGTATGTCGCCGCGCAGCGCCTGCCAGCGGCGTACGGAACCGCGCAGACCGGCGACGCGGGCGAGGCGGACGGCGCGGTCGGCGGCGACCCAGGACATCACCTTGGAGTGGACGAAGTGGCGGCGTGAGCCCCGGACTTCCCAGATCCCCTCGTCGGGTTCCCGCCAGCGCTTGCCGACGTACTCCAGGAGCGCGGCCACCAGGGCCCAGGCCGGCGGATCGAGGGCGACTCCGGCCCGTACCGCCGAGTAGACGGTGTTGAGCACCTCGCCGTAGATGTCGAGCTGGAACTGGTCGACGGCCGCGTTGCCGAACCTGACGGGGCGTGAGTTCTCGTAGCCGGGAAGCCAGTCGGCGTACGTCTCGGGGAGCCGGCGCTGTCCCTCGACCCCGTAGAGGGGCTGGAGGTCTGCGGGATCGCCCGCGACGGCCCGGAGCAGCCAGTCCGTCCAGGCCAGTGCCTCCCGGCGGAATCCGCCGCGCAGCAGACAGGAGAGGGTGAAGGTGGAGTCGCGCAACCAGCAGAAGCGGTAGTCCCAGTTGCGCTGTCCGCCGACGCTCTCGGGAAGGGAGGCCGTGGCGGCCGCGACGACGCCGCCGGTGGGGGCGTAGGTGAGGGCCTTGAGGGTGAGGAGGGAGCGGAGGACGGCCTCCCTGGCCGGCCCTTCGTAACGGAGCCCGGACGCCCAGTCGTTCCAGAAGGCGAGGGTGCGCAGGAGGGTGGCGTCGATCTCGGCGGGCGAGGCGGTGGGGGGCACCGCGGTGTGCGAGGGGCGCCAGTCGAGGACGAACGCGACGCTGCTCCCGGCGGTGACGGTGAACTCGACGGTCGTACGGTCCAGGGTGACGACCGGGTCGGCGCCCGGGCCGCAGGAGAGGTACACGGCGTCGGGTCCGGCGACGGAGGCGACGGTCCGCCGGTCCACCGCGCGGGTCCAGGGCACGATGCTGCCGTGGTGGAACCGGAGTCTCAACTCGCCCCGCATGGCCACCCGTCCGGCGATCCCCTCGACCACGCGGACGATTCTGGGCGCGCTCTCGCGCGGGGAGGCCGGGAAGCGCGGGGGCATGAAGTCGGTGACCCGCACGGTGCCGCCGACGGACTCCCAGAGCGTGTCGAGGACGAGCGTGTCGCCCCGATAACTCCTGCGTGTGCAACGGGTGTTGCCGACGGGGGCGAGGATCCACCGGCCGTGACCGGGATCGCCGAGGAGGGCCGCGAGACAGGCAGGCGAGTCGAAGCGAGGCGCGCACCACCAGTCGACGGACCCGTCGGTCCCGATGAGCGCAGCCGTCTCCAGGTCTCCGACGAGGGCGTAGTCCTCGATTCGCCCTGCCATGACCGGATTGTATGCCGTTCAGAATTCTCGCGCAGAAATGAGGCAGGGCATGCTTTCGCGGTGCGCCGCATATTCTTCCCTTTTCCTTGACGGCGTCGCCTTCCGCGCAGGATTCTGAAGTGCGCGGGTTCGCCGCAATGCGCGGTTCGCCGCGCGGAAAGCCGCACCCATGAGCAGTGACGCGCACCCTCTCCGCCGGTCGACAGACCGGGCGCCCGGTTCCGGCACGCGCACCGTGAGTCTCGTCCTGACGGTCCGCCCCGACGGACGGGACCCGGGACACGCCCTCGACCTGCTGCTCGACCAGGTTCCGGAGGACGTGCGGGACGTGGTCCTGATCGGCGGAGCGACGGGCGTGGGACCCGCGCGGGACGGCATGACCGTCCGGACGCTCGGGGCCTGGGACTTCACGCGGGGTGACATCCCGCACGCGGGACTGCGCGCGGCCACCGGGGATCTGATCGTGCTGATGAACGCCGACGGCAGCATGTCGCCGCACGAGATCCCGCACTACCTGCATTACCTGGAAAGCGGATTCGATTTCGTGAAGGGTTCCCGTTTCATCGCGGGCGGGGACGTCGCCGACTATCCGCTCGCACGACGCCTCGGCCACCGAGCCCTGCTGCGCGTCGCACGCCGGCTGTACGGCCAGCAGCTCACCGATCTCTGGTACGGGTTCTGCGCCTTCCGGCGGGGCTTCGTCGACCTCCTCGATCTGCGCGAGGACGGCGTCGAACTCGGAGCCGAGCTCGTGACCCACGCCCTGCACTACGGGCTGCGCGTCGCCGAGGTGCCCAGTCGCGAACTGCCGCGCCTCCATGGCCCGTCGCACCCGCGCACGGTCCGCGACGGCGCCCGCATCCTCGGCACGCTCCTCGAAGAGCGGCCGCACAACGCCCTGTCCCGATTCGCCCACGGTCGCTGACGGCGCCCCCACGGCTACCCCGGCCCTCCTCCGGTTGACGAATCACACCCGAGAGGCTAAGGGTGGAAACAGCATCATTTCATCCCAGAGCAGACCCTCGGTTGGGTCGGTTGCCGGAAGAGGCTCGTCGTGACCTCACTCCACATCAACCGCGCGCCGGCGGCACTCGCTCCGCATCCCCTGCGGCGGGTGACCGACTGGCCCCTCGCCGAGGCCCGGCGCCGTCCGGCCTGCCGCGCCCCCCACCGCCCGACCGCTCACCCGGCTCGCCGGGTCTCCGACCGGCTCCGCGCCGGCGCCCCCACACCCCTCAGCAGGGCGTGCAGGCCCCGGGGCGCCGCCCGCCGCCGACGCGCTCGTACGGTCAGGACGCACGCCCCGCGCCGCGACGGTTCCGGCGGCCCAACGGGATCCGGCGATCCCTCGGAGTCCGGCGATCCCTCCGGGTCCGACGGCCCACGCAGGCCGGCCGGCCCTGACGGGTCCGGCGGCCCGCCCGCCCCGGCCCACGGCAGCAGCCGTCTCCTCGGCCGACCCGCCGCCCCCGCCCTGATCCCCCGCCCGACCGCGCGACCCGCGCGCCGCGCCTTCCCCCGAGGAGGCGAGGCGTGATGGCGACCTCGCGCACCCACGAACCGCTCCCCCGCCGGCTCGTCCGCCCGCCGGTGGAACTGGAACTGCTCATCCCCGCCTTCAACGAACAGCGCCGCCTGCCGTCCACGGTCAGCGCCACCGTCGACTACCTGAGCGAACGGCCCTGGTCCTCGGCGGTCGTCGTCGTCGACAACAACAGCGCCGACGGCACGCTCGACGTCCTCGACCGCTTCGCCGACTCCCCCGTGCCCGTCCACGCCATCGGCTGCAGCGACCAGGGCAAAGGCGCGGCCGTCCGGCGCGGCATCGAGACCTCCTCGGCCCGCTTCATCGGCTTCGCCGACGCCGACAACGCCACGCCCGTGGACACCCTGGACCGGGTGATGCTCCTGCTGCGGGCCGGCCACGGTGCCGTCATCGCCTCGCGCCACATGCCCGGCGCCCGGCTCGACGTGGAGCAGTCGGCGCTGCGGCGCGGCGGCGGCCTGCTCTTCCGGACACTGGCGCACCTGTCGCTGCCCGGCGTCGCCGACACCCAGTGCGGCTTCAAGTTCTTCAACGGCCCGCTCGCCCGCGCGATCGCGCCCCGGTGCCACATCGACGGCTTCGCCTTCGACGTCGAACTCCTCGCCCAGGTCGTGCGCGCCGGGCGCGACGTCGTGGAGGTGCCGGTCGTCTGGCACGACGTACCGGGGTCGACGTTCTCGGCACGGCGCGACGGACTGCGCTCGATGGCCGACCTCCTCCGGATATCCCTGGCCCGGTGATTCCCGTGACCGCACCGACTCCCGCGACCGCACTCGACCGGCTCGCCCGCACCGACCTCGCCTTCCTCAACTGGCGTGACCCGGCGCACCCCGACGCGGGCGGGGCCGAGGCGTACTGCTGGGAGATCGCCCGGCGGTTCGCCGCGGCCGGCGCCCACGTCACCCTCGTCTCGTCGCGGTACCCCGGCTCGCGCGCCCTGGAGTACCGCGACGGGATCCGCATCGTGCGCGGCGGCGGGACGTTCGGCGTGTACGCGGCGGCCGCGGCGCACCTGCTGCGGAACCGGCACGCGTACGACGCCGTGATCGACTTCCAGAACGGCATCCCGTTCTTCTCCCCGCTCTTCACGCCCCGCTGGACCGCGGACATCTGCGTCATCCACCACGTCCACCAGCACCAGTTCGACACACGGTTCCACTGGCCGATGAACGCCGTGGGCCGGGTCCTGGAGAAGCAGGTCAGCCGGCGGGTCTACCGGGGACGGCCGGTGGTCGTCGTCTCGCCCTCGACCCGCGAGGGCGCCCGGCGCGAACTCGGCTTCGGCAACCCCCTCCACATCGTGCCCAACGGCCGCCCGGGGGCGGCGGCCTCGGCCCCCGCCGGGCGGCGGTCCGACGGCCCCGCGGTCACCGTCGTCAGCCGGCTCGTCCCGCAGAAGCGGGTCGACCTGATCCTGCGGGCCGTGCCCGCGCTGCTGCGGCGACGGCCGGAGCTGCGCGTCGACATCTGCGGGGACGGCCCGGAGGCGGAGGCGCTGCGGAAGCTCGCCGCCGGTCTCGGCATCGCCTCGGCCGTCGTCTTCCACGGGCACGTGACGGAGGAGCGCAAGCAGGAGCTGTTCCACCACGCGTGGCTGACGGTCGTGCCGTCCGTGGCGGAGGGCTGGGGGCTCGCCGTCATCGAGGCGAACACCGTCGGCACCCCCGCCCTCGCCTTCGACGTGCCGGGGCTGCGCGACGCGATCAGGCCGGGCGTCAACGGCTGGCTGCTCGACCCGGACGCGGAGCTCGCGGACGGGATCGCCGGCGCCCTCGACGAGCTGTCCGCGCCGGAGGCGCGGCGGCTCGCGGCGGCTCGCTGCCGTGCCTGGGCCGCGGCCTTCTCCTGGGACCACAGCGCGGAACGGCTCGCCCAGGTCGTCCTGGAGGACCTCCAGCGCATCCACCGGCACCGTCGCTCCCGGCGCTCCGTGAACGACCTGTCGGTCGTGACCCGTTTCTCCTCCCCCGACCCCGACGCCACGGAGCGGGCGGTGCGGAACTCCCTGCGTCAGACGGACGCCTGGAGCCGCGACGGGAACGTCTTCCGCGTCCTGCTCCACGGCTGCGACGAGGTGCGGGCGCTCGGCGCGCTGCGCCGACTGGACGTCGCGGAGGCCGACGTCACCCTGGCGAGCGGCCACGACGTCCTGGTGGGTTCGGCGGAGACCGGCACGACCCACTCCTCCCGGCCCGGCCCGACCGGCACGACACAGCCCGGCACAACCCGCTCCCCTCAGCCCGGCCCGACCGGCACGGCACCTCCCCGGGGGCCGTCGTGACCTCCGTCGGCCGTGTGGCGTCGCGCCCGCCCGTCCACCAGGACGAGGTCAGGGCCGTCCACGGCGCGCGCTGGATCGCCACCGCCGCCGTCGCGGTCGGCGCGCTCAACTACGCGTACGCGCTGGTCCTCACACGGCTCCTGGACGTCTCCGAGTACGCCACGTTCGCCGCGGGTCAGGGACTCCTGGTGTGCACCGCGGCCATCGCCGTCGTCACCGTGCCGTGGATGCTGGCGCAGGCGCTCGCCCGGGCGGGTTCGGACACCGAGCGCGCCGAGGCGGTGCGCTTCGCCGTGATCACGTCGGTCGCGGGCGGCGCCCTGGCTGCGGTCGTGGTGGCCTGCGTGGCACAGGAGTTCGCCGGCCCGGTGACGACCCTCGTCGTCGCGTGCGCCACCTTCGCCGTCTACGTGACCAGGGTGAGCGCCGGATGGCTTCAGGGCACCGAGCGGATGCGGACCCTCGCGGTCCTCAACACCACCGAGGCCTGCCTCAAGTTCGGTGTGGGGCTGTTCTTCGTCGTGGCCCTGGACCTCGGCGAGGCGGGCGCGCTCGCGGCCTTCGGCATCGCCGTCCTGCCGTTCGCGTTCTTCCTGCCGCACCGGTTCCGCGGGGCACCGCGGCGCCCCTGGCGGTCGGTGACCGTCGACCGGGAGCTGTGGCGGCGGGCGGTCGGGATCGCCTCGCTCCAGGGTGTGGTGGCGCTGCTCGCGGCCGTGGACATCGTCCTCGTCGCGATGCTCCCCACCGACCGTGCGGCGGCGGCCAGTTACCAGGCGGCGGTGATGCTCGGCCGGATCCCGCTCTTCCTCGCGGGTGCCGTCTCGATCGCCTTCCTGCCCGCGCTCTCGCGGCGGCGGGCGGGCGACCCCCTGACCGCCGCCGCGCTGCGGATGTACCTCACGGTGGCGCTGCCCCTGACGGTGGTGGCCGCGACGGCGCCCGGGGCGCTCCTGACGGCGGTGTTCCCGGCCGGCTACACGACAGTCTCCACCCTCATGGCCTGCACGGCGACGGCGGGTCTCGCGCTCGGCGCGCTCGCCCTCCTCGTGACCTTCGCCCAGGCCGTGAACGACTACGGGTGTCTGCGGACGCTGCTCGCCGGGCTGGTCCTGTACGTGACCGCGCTGGTGACCGGCTGGGCCGTCGGCGGTGTGCTCGGCATGGCGATCGGCGGACTGTGCGGGACGGTCGCCACCCTCGTACTGATCGCCGTACGGCACGCCCGACGGCACGGTTTCGGGATCGCGGAGCGGCCGTTCGGCCGCGTGGTGGTGCCGATGCTCGCGCTCGCCGGAGCGCTCGTGCTGATCCGTCCGTACACCCTGGTCTGGCTGGCCGCCGCGGTCGCGGTCACGGGCGTCGCGCTGTGGCGGTTCTTCGGCCGGCGGGGCGACCCGGTCCAGGCCGGAGAGCCCGGCGGGGCGCCCCCCGCTCCGCTCGCGGGTTCCGTGCCGTACGAGCCGGGGGCCCGGGCCGCGGTCCACGACGAGCACGCCGTGCGGCTCCTCGTCGACACCGTATGGCGGGGCCTGGTCCGGCCCGCCGGTGACGAGGAGCTGCGCGACGCGCTGGCCGCGGCCCGGCGCAACCAGGTCGAGGGCCGGCTGGCCCGCGCGTACCCCCGGCAGCTCGCGGCGACGGTCGCCGAGGTGGAGAGCGCGACCGCCCTCTTCCGCCGGAACCTCGTCGAGTCCACGGGTCGGCTGCGGGCGGCGGGCATCCCCACCGTCCTGATCAAGGCCGATCTCGACGGCGACTACGTGTACGGCAACTTCGACCTGGTGGTGCCGCCGGGACGGCTGCGGGCGGCTCAGGACGCGCTCGACGGCTGGTACGTCCAGCGGTCGACGTACTGGCTGGAGCGGACGACGAAGGTGCTCCTCGAACCGCCGAGCGGCCCCGCGGCGCATCTGCACGGCGCGGTCTGCTGGTTCGGGGTGCCGGTGGTGCCCACCGAGCGGCTCTTCGCCCGGGCCGAGCACCCCGATGACCCCGGCTCCTCCGACGGCCACGCGTGGCTGACACCGTGCCCGTCCGACCGGCTGCGCATCTGGCTGGCGCACGCGCTGTTCCAGAACCTGACGCTCGACCTCTCCGAACTGCTCGCGCTGCGGTCGCTGCTGCGCCCCGACGTCCTGGCGGAGGCGCGCCGCGAGACCCTCCGCGAGGGCTGGAGCGCGGGCGGCCGACGGGCGCTCGACACCGCCGTCGCGGCGATGGCACGGCTCGACAGGGGCGAGTCCGTCCCGCTGCCGCTGCCCCTTCCGGTGGCGACCTCACTGCGGGTCGGCGCCGAACACTCCGGTCATCTCCTCGTCGAGGGCCGGCTCCGCGCCGCGACCCGCGAGGCGTCACTGCGGGTACCGCTCGTGGTGGCCAAGAAGCTGAGGAGGCGGGTGCCGTGACGACCTCACGAAGCGTCCTGCTCGTCGCGGTGTCCGGTCCGGACGGCGCGGGCAAGTCCTCGCTCGTCCGCAGGCTCGCGACGCTGCTCGGCGAGCGGGGGATCCCGGTCGTCACCACGCACTGCTACGGCTGCTTCCTGTGCCGCAGGTTCCCGGTTCCGCCACGGGTGGGGGAAGAAGGAGAACACGGTGAGCGGTGGGCACGGCGGGCCGCGGATCCCGAGCGCCGGGGATCCCTGCCTCGCCGTGCCCACGCGTTCCTCGACGCCACCGAACTGGCGGTCCGGATCGCGGCGGCCCGGCTGGCGGCGACCGCGCGGGCCCGCGGCCGGCAGGCCGTGGTCGTGACCGACCGGGGGCCGCTGGACGGGCTGGTGAAGTTCGACCTCCCCGTGTCGTCGGCGGCGGCGGGCACCTTCCGCCGGATCGCCGGCCGCTACGGTCTGACGGTCCTCGTGGAGACCGGGCCCGACACGCTCCTCGGGCGCGGCTGGGAGGAGGGCGCCGGCTCCCCCGCCGCCTGGTGGGCCCGCTACCGGGCCTGGTCCGTACGGCTGCCTCGGGTGGCGCGCGTCGACGGCGAGCGGGCCCCGTCGCTCGTCGCGGCCACCACCCTGGACCAGATCCTCGACGTGGTGCGGGAGCGGACGGCGAGTGACGGGATGGGGGAGGAGGCCGGCGGAGGCCCGGAGCGCGGAACCGACGCGCGACCGCACGTGGTCGTGTCGATCTACGACGACGCCGACAACCCCGACTACCGGGGCGGCGGTGCCCTGGTCGTCGGCAAGGTCGCCCGCAGGCTCGCGGACGACTTCCGCGTGACGGTCGTGACGGCGGGCCGCCGCGCCGGGACCGAGTACCGCGACGGCATCCGCTACGTACGGCTGCCGGTGTGCCGGGCGGGCCCGCGCGCCGGGCAACTGGTGTTCCTGACGCTGCTGCCGTTCGTGGCCCGCCGCATCCCGCACGACCTGTGGCTGGAGAGCTTCACTCCCCCGTTCTCGACCAGCTTCCTGCCCCTGGCGACCCGCGCCCCCGTCGTCGGCATCGACCAGGGCCGCAGCGCCGAGGCGTTGTGGCGCCGCTACCACCTGCCGTTCTTCCTGGTCGAGCGGCTCGGGCTGCGCTGCTACCGGCACATCGTGGCGATGAACGCGGCCGACGGCTCGGTGATCCGGCGGCTCAGCCCCCGTGCCGACGTCCAGGTCATCGCCAACGGCGTGGAGCCGCGGCTCCTCGACGAGTCCCGGCTCGGCAACGGGCAGTTCATCCTCTTCCTGGGACGGATCGACACCTGGGTCAAGGGCCTCGACCTGCTCCTCGACGCCTACGACCGGGCCAGGCCCCCGCTGGAGCTGCTGCTCGCGGGCAGTGGCACGCCGGCCGAGGAACGCCGGCTCGCGGCGCTCGTCGCCGCCCGCACCCGCGGGCGCGAGCCCCGGATCCACTGGGTGGGGTACGCCGAGGAGGAGCGCAAGCGGCAACTGCTGCGCGACAGCGCCTTCCTCGTGGTTCCCTCCCGACACGAGACGTTCGGGCTCGTGGCCCTCGAAGGCATGTCGTACGGCAAGCCCGTCCTCCACTTCGACCTGCCCGCCCTGCGCTGGATGCGCGACGGCGGCGACGTGGCCGTCCCGCCGTTCGACGTGGCGGCCCTCGGCGAGCGCATGGACGAGCTGGCCCGCGACGAGGCACTCCGCCGCGGCCTGGGACGGCGCTCCGCGCTCGCCGCCAAGCACTACACGTGGGACGAGATGACGGGCCGCTATCTGGCCCTGGCCCACCGGCTCCTGGACACACCGGCCCCCGCGCGGCGGCCGAGGAAGAGGGGTACGTCATGGCAGACGACCCGCTGACCGGCTTCGTCCGGACCGTCGTCGGATCCGGCGCCCCGCTGCTCGTCCTCTCTCCGCACCTGGACGACGCCGTACTCTCCTGCGGCGCGCTGCTCGGCTGGGCGGGACGGCGGGCGCCGGTGACGGTCGCCACGCTGTTCACGGAGGCCGCGCCACCGCCGTACACCCTCTCGGCCCGGCAGTACCTGAAGCAGACGGGGGCCGTGGACGCGGAGGAGCTGTTCGCCGACCGGCGGGCCGAGGACCGGCGCGTCCTGGCTCTGCTCGACGTCGGATCGCTCCACGTCGGCCTCGTCGACGGGCTGTTCCGCCGCCTTTCGCGCCCCCGCGCCGGTACGGAGCGGCTCGCCCGGCTGCTGCCCGAACTGGCCCATGTGTACCCGACGTACCGGCTCCACCTGTCCCGGGGCCGGGTCTCCCCGCGCGACGCCGACACCCTGCGCGCGGTCGGCGAGACCGTCGAGGCGCTGCTGCCCGCGCGCTCCGGCGGCGTGGTCCTGGCGCCGCTGGGCGTCGGCGGACACGCCGACCACGTCCTCGTCCGTACCGCCGCGGAGCGGAGCGGCCGCCGGGTCGTGTACTACAGCGACTTCCCGTACAACCAGTACGCCGCCGCCGACGCCGGATTCACCGGGCGTCACCGGCTCGTGGCCCGTGCCTGGGAGCGGGGCCTCGACCGGAAGGCCGAGTTGATCCGGGGCTACCGGACGCAGGCCGACGCCCTGTTCCCCGAGGGGCGGATCCCGTGCGTGGCCGAGGTGTACATGCTGCCCGAGACCGATCCCGAAGCGGCCGCGGATCCGGGCGACGCGGAACCGGGCGGTACGGCACCGGGCGACGCGGAGGCGGCCGGTACGGAACCGGCCGCTTACAGGTCCGCACGTGACGCCGCCCCGGAGGATGCCCGCCGGGCTCGTACCGCCGGAGGTGTGTCGTGACGATCCCGCGGACGATCCCCTCCGCCACCACCGACGCGACACGGCCGGCGACGATGCCCCGGGAACCGCGCCCCCGCACCGTACGCATGCCGGTGCCGACCGTCGTCTGGGCGGCCCTCGCCGCCGTCGTCGCGACGACCCTGCGCCTGGTGCGGATCGGGCGCGCGGGCGACCTGTTCGTCGACGAGACGATCTACCGGCAGCTGGGCGTCAGTGCCGGCCAGGGCGGCTTCCCGCGTACCGACGAGGGTCTGTTCTTCCTCCACCCGCCCGGCCACTTCTACATGGAGGCCGGCTGGATACGGCTCGTCGGGGACCACCAGGACGTGATCGCGGGCGTGCACTCGATGCGGGTCCTCAACGCGCTCCTCGCCGGGGTCACGGCGGCCCTCGTCGTCTTCCTCGTCGCCCGGGTCCGCTCGCGCGGCGCGGGCCTGGCCGCCGGACTCGTGTTCGCCCTGGACCAGTTCTGCATCCGGCAGAACAACCGGGTGCTCCTGGAGACCGGCACGATGGTGTGGGTCCTCGCGGGCTTCCTGGTCCTGGTCGGGCTCACCCGGCCCGATCCGCCCCCGTGGGCCCGGGGCCGAGCCCTGCTCGCCGGGCTGTTCCTCGGCCTCGCGGTCCTGACGAAGGACCACGCGGCGCTCATCACCGTGCTGCCGCTGCTCGCCGCCCTCCTCCTCGGCTGGGGTCCGCCCCGGCGGCTCGTGGCCCTGGCACTCGGGACGATCGTCGTCATGTACGGCGTGTACGTGTCACTGATCGCCGGGTTCGGGCACTTCGACGCCTTCTGGGACGCGAAGACGCACGGCGTACGGCGACTGCTCGGCCTCGTGCAGGAGACCGGCTTCAACGCCCCGGGCACGCCCTCGCTCGCGGGGCGGCTCCTCGACGAACTGCCGGGGTACGGGACGACCTATCTGCTGCTCGCGCTGACGCCGGTGGCGTTGGTGCTGCTGCTCCGCCGCAAGGAGCCGGTCTACCGGCTGCTCGCGCTCTTCCACGCCTCGGCGATCGTCACCCTGGGGTACGCGCTGGGCGTCGGAACGCTGGAGGAGCAGGCGCTGTACCTGCTGTTCGTACCGAACCTGGTGGCCCTCGCCGTCACCGTGCCGGTGCCGCGGGCTTCGCGGCGCTGGCTGCGGGCGGCGTTCGCCGGTGCCCTGGCAGCGGTGCTCGTGATGCCCGCCGTGGTGTACGCGCAGGACCGGTGGACGGCCGACGACGGCTTCGACCGGCTGCGGACGTACCTCCTGACGCACGTGCCGGCGGGCAGCGGGATCGTCACGGTGGACGGGCAGCGGACGCGCGGCGTGACGAACTGGGCCCTCGACGACACCTACCGGCTCGGTAACTGGACGACGCCCGAGGCGCGGGCCGCGCAGAACGCCACGTATCTGATCGTGCCGTGGCGGGTCATCGAGCAGGGGTACGGGCGCTCCTCCCTCGCGGAGGTGCGGGAGCTGACGGACGGGCTGCGGCCCCTGTTCACGTTCCACGGGCCCACGTACGGCACGCTGGCGCTGTACCGGCTGCCGTCGCCACTGCCCGGACCGGACATCGCCCGGTCGGCGGTGCCCGCGACGGGACCCGTGCTCCCGGCCCCCGGCCCGGTGGGTCCGGCGCCGTCGGGGGCGGCGGAGGTGCGTGATGGCCCGCCGTGAACGGCCCCCCGCGCGGCCCCGTACGCGGCCCCGGGTCCTGCTCCTCACCAGCAGCCCGCTGGACGGGGCGGAGGGCTCGGACATGCGGCTCGCCTCCGACGTCCTCGACGCCCTGCCCGACGTGGACTTCGTCTGGTTCCGCCAGTGGCCCTGCCACCGGCAGGAGCGGCCGCGGCGCGGGCGCCCGGTCCGCATCCTCTCCCGGGACGGGGTTCCCCATGTCCCGCAGCGGGTGCAGGCCGCGCTCGCCGGGGCCGTCCTCGCCCGGCGGGTCGACCTGGTGCACGCCTTCCTGACCGTAGGCCGCACCTTCCCGGCGTTCTCCTGGCTCCGTCCGCTGCTCCTCGGAGGGCGGCCGGTCGTCCACACCGTGCCCGGAGTCATGGACTCGCGGTTCCTGTCGCACACCAGGCCGCTGGGGACGACGGTTGCTCTTTCGGAGTCGATGGCGCGCCGGCTGCGGGCCGCGGACTTCGGCGACGTACGGGTGATCCCGCCCATGATCGACCTCGACGCGTGGCCGTACCTGCCGCGCCCGAAGGGGTATCCGGTGGTCCTCTACGCCGGGCACCACGATCCGCGGGGCGGGGCGGAGACGGCGATCGACGCGGCGGCGACGGCGTGGCAGGAGGGGGCCAGGTTCCGGCTGGTGCTCGCCATGCGCGCGCGGCCCGGGCAGCACGCCGACCTCCTGGACGAGGCGCTGCGCGAGCGGGCCGGCGCGGCGGGACTCCCCGACGTCGAGGTCCGCGGCTACGTCGAGGACATGCGGGCCCTGATCGCCTCGGTCCACGTGCTGCTGTTCCCGCCGGTGGTGCTCGGCGGCAAGGCCGACATCCCGCTCACCGTGCTCCAGTCGCTGGCCTCGGGGCGGCCGGCGATCCTCAGTGACCTGCCGCAGTTCGCGGACTTCGGCCACGCCGTACTGCGCGCCCCCACGGGCGACGCGCGGCGCACCGGGCAGCAGCTGGCGTGGCTGCTCGACCAGCCGCGCTCCTGGGACATGCTCGCGGAGCGGGGACGGAGGCTCGTCGAGGACCGCTTCGGTCCCGAACGGTTCGCCGCCCGGTACGCGGCGCTCTACCAGGAGCTCCTGTCATGACCGGCATCCGGCGGGCAGGCGTGCTCGCGGCCCTCGCCGTCCTCGTCGTCGGCTGTCTGCTCGCGCTGCTCACGGGCGCGCTCGGCGGGGTCCGCCGGGACGATCCCGAACCGGTCCCCGGGCCGTACTGGTACGGCACGCTCCAGACCGATCCGGACAAGGCGCGCACCGAGTACGAGCACGGCATCCGGGTGGCCCACCTGCAGATCGACTGGGGCAGGTTCGAGCCCGAGCAGGGCGTGTACGACGAGGAGTACGCGCGGGAGGTCGCGGACCGCCTGAAGGTCTTCCTCGACGCGGGGCTGCGGGTCGAGGCGGGGCTCGGCCTCAACCATCCGCCGTCCTGGCTGCCGGACGCCTTCCCCGAGTCGGTCTTCGAGAACCAGTTCGGCGAGCGGTCCGAGTCCACGCCGAACATCGTGTTCAGCGAGCCCGTACGGGAGCAGGTCGCCGACTACGTACGGGCCGTGGACCGGCTCGTCGGTCTGGAGAACATCTGGGCGATCCGGGTCGGCGTCAACGAGAGCGGCGAGTTCGCGTATCCGGCGCCGCTGTCGGAGGGCGGCGGCCGGGGCGAGTTCTGGGCCTACGACCGCCACGCCCAGGAGAGCGCCCCGTTCCCGGGGTGGCGGCCGGGAGAGCGCACGTACGAGGGGAAGCCGTTCACCCGGGCACAGGTGGCGCGCTGGTACGACTGGTACGCCGGGGCGCTGGCCGGGGCCGTGAACTGGCAGCTCGACCTGTACGCCTCGCTCGGTCACCGGGGCCCGCTCAAGGTCCTCGTGCCGGGAGCCGGCTTCTACCCGTCGGACCTGCGGGCCGCGCTCGACGCGCGGCTCGTGGACTCCCCGTCGATCCGGCTGGTCGGGCGCGCCGCCGGCTTCTTCGTGACGCTCGGCCTGATCGAGCACCGGGACGAGGTGCGGATCGTCACGACCGCCCTGGTCGACGGCACCGGCGACCCCGACGACAACGGCTGCGCGCCCGGTGACGCGCGGATGGACGTACGGAACCCCGACGACGCCGTGGTGCGGGACTGGTCGTCGTCCCGGTGGGTGGTGGCCGTGGCCCGGAGCGCGGGGTTCACCAAGCTGACCGGGGAGAGCGCGGGTCCCCAGGTGGCCGGATACCGGCCGGGGGTGACGGAGACCGCGTACGAGCAGATGGCCTCCTGCGGTCTTGAGGGCATGATGTGGGCCTTCGACTGGCAGCTCTACGACGGCACGCCGGGCTCCTCGCTCGCGGAGTACGCGGAGACGATCAGGCGGCATCCCTGAGGCGTCACCCCCGATCGGAAAGGCGCCACCCGTCGAGCGGCGAGGCGTCACCCTTCGATCGGCGGCGTCACCCTTCGGTCGGCGGCGCCTCCTCGTGACGCCGCAGCGCCGTCAGGAGCAGGACGCCGGTGTCGCCGTACTCGGGCAGGGTGCGGTCCTTCGCGAGCCCCTCGATCCGCAGGCCGGTGGTACGGGGCGCGAAGACGGCCCGCAGCGCGGCCCCGTCGACCGGGCAGGCCGGCCAGACCGGTCCCGTACCGATGCGGTAGCTCGGCATGCGTTCCATGAAGGAGGCGACGAGCCGTCCGCCGGGGCGGACCGCCCGGACGAAGGCCGAGCAGACGGCGGTGAACTCGTCGAAGTCCTCGGTGACGCTCTCGGCGACGAAGTTCATCGACGCGAGGGCGTACGTGCCGTCGGCCAGGTCCTTCGCGGCGCCGTGGACGACCCGGACCCGGCGGAGCGCCTCCGCGCAGCTCTCCGGGAGCGCGGGGTCGAGGCTGCGGCAGAGGGTGTAGAAGGGCTGCCAGCTGCTGTCCGGGCCGTCGTCGAGCTGTTGCCGCAGATAGCGGACGTTGGCGGCGCTCGGTTCCAGGGCGTCGACGCGTCGGCTGGCGGCGCCCGCCAGCATGAGGGGGTAGAGGTTGGGGCCCGCGCCCAGTTCGAGGGTGCGGGAGAGGCTGCCGGGGGCGATGCCCCGGTAGACGGCGGCGTGGTGGCGGATGACGCCGACGTCGCAGGGGTGGAGCCTTCGGTAGTTCTCGGCGAGGTAGTCGGCGACGGGCCAGTCGTTCCAGTCGGCGTCCCGGTTGCGGCGCGGCCCCGCCTCCCGGTCCTGCGGAAGCGGCGGAACGAAGCGCCCGGTCGTGTCCATCACCTCTCCGGCGGCCGGCGGCCGGCCGTGACGGCGCCGGGGTGCGGTGCCTCGCCGTGCTGGAGCGTGAACCGCTCGGCGAGCGCCGTGAGGGCCTCGCACAGCTGGTCGATCTCCTCGTCGGTGTTGGCCGCGGTGACCTGGATGCGGAAGCCGACCCGGTCGCGCGGCACGAGCGGGTAGGAGGCGAGCGTCACGTAGATCCCGTGCTCCCAGAGGAAGGCGGCGACGGCGTCGAGGTCGGCCGCGTCGGCGAGCGGGATCTCGATGATGGGGAGGCCGTCCGTGTTCGGGGTGGCGAGGCCGAGGCCCCGGACGTGGGCGAGGACGCGGGCGGTCTTCCGGTGGAGATCGGCCCGGATCTCGTCGCCGCGCTCCTCGTTGACGTCGAGACCGGCGAGGGCGGTGGCGAGCGAGGCCGTCGGCGAGGGCCCGGAGTAGAGGTACGGGGCCGCCGCCACCTTCAGGTGGTCCTTGAGCCACTTCGGGACGGCGAGGAAGGCGAGCAGCGAGGAGAACGCCTTGGAGAAGCCGCCGACCAGGATCAGGTCGTCGTAGGTCTCGCCGAGGTGGCGGACGATGCTGTTGCCCCGCGAGCCGTACGGGCTGGTCTCGTCCGGGCCGCGCTCCCCGATGACGCCGAAACCGTGGGCGTCGTCGACGTACAGCAGGGCGCCGTTCTCCCGGCAGATCCCGGCCAGGGCGGGCAGGTCCGGGAAGTTGCCGGTCATGCTGTTGACGCCGTCCATGCAGACGAGCCGGCCCGCGTCGCCGGGCGCGCCGCGGAGCAGCATCGCCAGTTCCTCGGGCCGTTCGGCGCGGAAGCGGTGGATCTCGGCGCCCTGGCCGCGGGCGACGACGCAGCCGTCGTACACGGTGCGGTGGGCCTGCGCCTCGACGAAGACCTGGCCGGTGCCGGCGAGGAGCGGGATGACGGACTGGTGGATGAGCGTGATCGTGGGCAGCAGGAGGGTGTCGGGGGCGCCGAGGAGCTCGGTGAGCCGCTCCTCGATGCGCGGGTAGAGCCGGGGACTGCCGATGAGCCGGGACCAGCTGGGGTGGGTGCCCCACCGTCTGACCTCCGGTTCGATCGAGGCCATGATCGTGGGGTCGAGGTCGAAGCCGAGGTAGTTGCAGGAGGCGAAGTCGACGAGCCAGTCCTCGCCGACCCGGATGCGGCGGCCGTCGACCTCGTCGATGACGGCGTCGCACATGAGGCTGGTCCGCTGGAGGTGCTCCAGGTCGCGCCAGCGGGAGGGGCGCGGCGGCCGGCCGCCGCGTGCGTGGGCGGGGACCACGCCGGCGGCGGTGACGGAGGGGGTGCCGGCGGCCGGGGCGGTCGCGGAGGGAGTCACGGCGGCCGGGGCGGTCGCGGAGGGAGTCACGGCGACTGAGGCGGTCCCGGAGGGGGTCACGGCGACTGAGGCGGTCGCGGAGGGGGTCACGTTGGTGGCCGGGGAGTCGGGTGGGGCGGGGCGGACGGCGGGGTGGGCGCTCGGGGGCGGGGCGCGGTGCAGGTACGACTGGGCCTGGTGGGCGGTCATCGGCCGGGCGAAGAGGAAGCCCTGCCCGTAGCGGCAGCCCATCTCGGCGAGGAGCTCCCGCTGCTCCTCGTGCTCGATGCCCTCGGCGACGACCATCAGGCCGAGGACGTCGGCGATGCGCACGATGCCCTCCACGAGGGCGACCTGCTGGGGGTCGGTCGTGATCTCGTCGATGAACGACTTGTCGACCTTGAGGATGTCGATCGGGAACTCGCGGAGATAGCTGAGCGAGGAGAAACCGGTGCCGAAGTCGTCGATGGCGATGGAGACCCCGAGGTCCTTCAGGGCCGCCATGGTCGTGCTGATCTGGGCGTCCTGGCGCATGAGGACGGTCTCGGTGAGTTCCAGGACGAGCGAGCCGGGAGCGAGCCCGGACGAGCGGAGGGTGCTCCGTACCCCTTCGAGGAACCCCGGGTCGCGGAACTGACGGGCGGAGACGTTGACGTTGGCGTACAGGGGCGGCCGGCGCGGGCGGGAGCGCTGCCAGCGGGCGATGTCGAGCGCCGCGTGTTCGAGAACCCAGGCGCCGAGCGGCATGATGTGGCCGCTCTCCTCGGCCAGGGTGATGAACTGGTCGGGCGGCACCATCCCGCGTCGGGCGTGCGGCCAGCGGACGAGCGCTTCCATGCCGGCGGGGGCGCCGTCGGCGACCTCCACGATGGGCTGGTAGCGCAGGGCGAAGGCGTGGTCGGCGATGGCCGTGTCCATGCCCGCCTGGAGTTCGTGGCGGGCGACGAGCCGGGAGTGGAGCTCGGGGTGGAAGAGCCGCCACCGCTTCTTGCCGGCCGCCTTCGCCGCGTACAGGGCGAGGTCGGCGTGGCCGAGGAGCTCCTCGGCGTGTGCGCTGTCGAGGACGGTCGCGATGCCGACGCTCGTGGAGACGGAGACGGCTCCGTCGGTGAGGTGGAAGGGTTGGCTGAGAGTGTGCACGATCTCGGCGGCGAGGGTCTCGGCGTCGCTGGGTTCCCTGGCCCCTTCGATGAGGACGGCGAACTCGTCGCCGCCGAGCCGGGCCGCCGTGTCGGTGAGCCGCAGTACGGAGGTGAGGCGGCGGGCCACGGCGACGAGGAGTTCGTCGCCGACGGAGTGCCCCATGGTGTCGTTGACGACCTTGAAGTCGTCGAGGTCGACGAAGAGCATGCAGGTCAGGGTGGACTCGCGGCGGCCGCGGAGCAGGGCGCGCTCGATCCGTTCGAGCAGCAGGACGCGGTTGGGGAGGCCGGTGAGGGAGTCGTGGAAGGCCCGGTGGGTGAGCTCCCGTTCCAGCTTCCGCTGTTCGGTGACGTCCCGGAGCGTGAGGACGAGACCGTGCACGGTGCTTTCGTCCCGGAGATTGCTGCACCGGACCTCGACCTGGAGGTCACCCGAGCCGCCCGAGCCGCCGTGGAGCAGCTTCCAGTCGTCCCGGGCGTCGACCACGTCGCGTGAGCGGGCGTCGGCGAGGACGCGTAGGGCACTGGCCTTGTCGGCGGGGGCGAGCAGCTCGGTGAGCGGGGTGCCCGGGAGCAGGGAGTGGCCGAACACGGACTCGGCGGACGGGCTCGCGTACCGGACGGTGTCGTCGTCGTCGACGATGAGGATGACGTCCGAGGTGTTGTGCACCAGGGTGCGGAAGTAGGCCTCGCTCGTCCTGCGGTTGACCTCCTCGCTGAGTCCGAAGCGTTCCAGGGCCAGGGCCGCCTGGGAGGCGAGGGACTGGGCGGAGCCCGCGATCTCGGAGAGCTTCTTCTCGTCGGGGCCCGCGAGGAGCAGGACGCCGAGCAGCGGTTCGCGTCCGGCCGGGGTCTGGAGCTCCAGGGGGCAGAGCAGGGCGTGGGAGGAGTCGGGTGCCACCTCCGCGGCGACGGCGGGGTCGAGCCGGGTCACGGGGAGGAGCCGGGTGCCGTGGGCGACGAGGTCGGGCCAGGCCGTCGCGGGAGGACGGGTCAACTGGTCGGTGTGGCAGCTCCAGGGGTGGACCACGGTGGCCACGGCGTTGAGGCCGCCCCGCCGGTCCCGGGTGAAGAGCAGGACCCGGTGGTCGGTGCCGGGTCCGAAGAGGGTGGCGGAGGCCGTCTCGACCGCTCCGGCGACCTCGCGCGGGCTGAGGGCGGCGACGAGGGAGGCGGCGGCGACCCGGAGGCTGCGCTCGCGCGCCTCGGCCTTGCCGTGGTCGTTCATCATGCCCCAGAGCCGGCCGAGGACCAGCAGGAACATGATGGCCGAGAAGATCGCGATGACGGCGATGTCCTGGTCCTGGTCGTGGCGCAGCGACTGGAGGAGGAGCAGGGCGGGGGCGATGAGCGAGGCGCCGGCGAGGAGCGCGAGGCGTCTCTCGGCCATGCGCGGGGCCGGTTCGGGGGCTCGCTCGGTGAGCCCGGTCATCGAGGGGTGGAGGGCGGCGAGGCCCCAGGCGGTGAAGAACACGACCCAGCCGATGTCGAGGGGCGTGCCGACCTGCCAGGTGCCCTTGATCTGGAGGGTGCCGTAGATGACGTCGGAGGCGAGCATGCCGCAGGTGCCGAGGGTGAGGAGCTGGACCGACCGGGAGCGCAGGTCGCCGGGGACGAGCAGCCGGGCGAGCATCGCGAGCATCAGCACGTCGCCGAGGGGATAGGCGATGGAGATGGCCTTCTCGGTCCAGGTCATGTCCTCGCTTCTGGCCAGCGGGGTGATGAGGTTGACCCAGGAGAGCAGCGCGAGTCCCGAGGTGAGGATCAGCGCGTCGAGGACGACCGCGAGGTCGCGGCCGGCGGCCCGGTAGCGGATGAAGCCGAACAGGCCGATGGCGAACAGCGGGTACGTGGCGAGGTACAGGGCGTCTGCGACGGAGGGGAAGGGTCTGGTCTGCCCGAAGAAGGCCTCAAGGGCGTTGTAGGCGGTGTCTCCGGCGACGAAGGCGAGGTTGGCGGCGGCGAGGACGAGCCAGGGCCAGCGCCGGGCGGGCCGGTGCAGATGGACGCCGACGAGGATGGCGACGACGCCGCCGAGGCCTATGAGTGCCCAGAAGATGGTGTGGCGGGCGGGGAACTGCAGGTACGCGACGGTCAGCAGGGTCATGGTCACGAGGTAGACCAGCATCCATGTGCGGAGCGAGCGGGACACGCTGTGTGACCGGATGGGCTGACGCAACGCCATCGTCGACCGCCACCTTGCCGGGTCGGACGGACGCCGAGGGGAGCGCCCTGATCGCGGATACGAACCCCGTACGGAGTCCATTCTCCGGGGGCCCGGAGACGGCTGCATCTCGGCCGGGCGGGGCGCCGCGTCAGGAGGCGTCTCAGGAGGAGCCGGGCCGGGAGGAGGTCCGCCGGGCGGAGGCGCGTCGGTCGCCGCGTCAGGAGGAGGCGCGGACGATCAGTTCGGTGGGCAGCATCTGGCGGGGCTGCTCGTCCGGTTCGCTCGGCGAGGCGATCTCCTGGAGCAGGAGGCGCGCCATCGTGCGGCCCATCTCCTCGATGGGCTGCCGGACGCTGGTCAGCGGCGGGTCCATGTGCCGGGCGACGGCCGAGTCGTCGACGCCGACGAGCGCGACGTCCTCGGGAACCCGGCGGCCTGCCTCGCGGAGCGCTCCGCGCGCCCCGGCCGCCATCACGTCCGAGGCGGCGAAGACCGCGTCCAGGTCGGGCCTGCGGTCCAGGAGCTCCCGCATGGCGCGCCGGCCGCCCTCCTCGGTGAAGTCGCCGTTGGCGACGAGGTCCTCGTCGGGGGCGAGCCCGGCCTCCGTCAGGCCCTCGCGGTAGCCGTCGAGCCGGCAGCGGGCCACGTACATGTCGAGGGGGCCGGTGATGGTGGCGATCCCGCGCCTGCCACGGGCGGCGAGGTGGGCGACGGCGGCCCGGCCCGCGCCGGTGTTGTCGGAGTCGACGAACGCGACGCTCTCGTCCTCGCGGCGGCGGCCGTTGAGGACGGCCGGCAGGCCGAGGGCGCGGACCTGGTCGGGCAGCGGGTCGTCCCCGTGTACGGAGACGAGGAGGACGCCGTCGACGCGCTGGGCGGCAAGGTACTGCTCGAAGCGCAGCCGTTCCCGGTCACTGCGGATCAGGGTCAGCAGCAACTGCTTGTCGGCGTCGGCCAGTTCGGTGCTGACCCCGCGGATGATGTCGAGGAAGTACGGCTCGGCGAAGAGCCGGGCCTCGGTCTCGGGGATCACCAGGGCGACGGCGTCGGTCCGGCTGCCGGCGAGTGCGCGGGCGGCCCGGTTGGGGACGTAACCGAGGTCGGCGACGGCCCGTTCGACGGCGGCCTTGGCCTGTTCGCTCACCTTCGGGGAGCCGTTGATGACCCGGGAGACCGTGCCGCGGCCCACTCCGGCCCTCGCCGCGACCTCCTCCAGGGTGGGCCTGCCGGTCTGCCGTCCGCTCGCCGCCATGTGCCGCTTCTCCCCTCGGGCCCGCCGCCCCGCCTGCGTTTCCCGCGAACCTATCAGGCGGGACGGCGGCCCCAGCGGCGTACGGGCCCGGGGGTACGGAGACGGGTCAGGCGCCGGTCGGGGCGAGCTCGGCCATGGCGCCCCAGCCCTGCTGCGGGACCTCGACGTTGATGATCTCGGGGGTGGAGGCGATCGCTCCGGCCATGGCGGCGAGGCCGGCCGTGAAGTGCGCGGAGGCGACGTGGGCGGCGCCGGCCTCGGCGTCGGCGAAGGCCTCCAGGAGGACGAAGACGTTCGGGTCGTCGACGCTGCGGGACCAGTCGAAGAAGAGGTTGCCGGGCTCCTCGCGGGTGGCGCGGGTGAAGTCGGCGACCAGGTCGAGCCAGTGGTCGGCGTGGTCGGGGCGGGCGGTGAACCGGACGGCGATGAAGATCATGCGTCCAGCCTGCGCCGCCCCGCCCGGCGGGACCAGCCGGGCGGGTCAGGATTCCGACAGGGCCGGAAACTCGGGGACGGCGCGGGCGAGCGCCGCCCGGATCTCCCCCTGCCGCCGCTCGAAGCCGGCGGTGGGCAGCGAGACGGAGAGGGCGTGGACGATACCGTCGCCGCACTCCGGCAGGGCCACGGCCAGGCAGGTGTACGCGAGGTCCGCCTCGCCCACCGACACGGCGAAGCCCTGGTCGCGCACCCGGGCGGCCTCCGCCTCGAAGCGCTCGGCGCTGGTGATCGTCCGCTCGGTGAAGCGGGCCATGCCGTGCTCCGCGAGATAGCGGCGGCGCAGCGGGCGCGGGAGCGCGGCCAGCAGGGCCTTGCCGTGGGCGGTGGCGTGCGCGCGGTCCTCGGGGCCCGGCGTGAAGGGGTGGGTGGCGTCGGTCACCGGGGCGGTGGTGTCGACGACGGTGATCAGGCCGCCGCGGTAGGCGGTGTGGTACGCCTCCGCCCCGGTGGCCCGCCGCAGCCGGCCGAGGAGCTCGCCGGTGCCCGCGCCGAGGCCGTGGTGGCGCTGGTGGGAGCGGTGCAGGGCGGGGACGCGGGGCCCGGGCGCGTACCCCTCGGCGGTCCGGACGAGATAGCCGCGCGCGAGGAGGGGCCCTGTGACGTGGTAGACGGTCGAGAGGGCGCATCCGAGGCGCCGCGCCAGGGCCTTCGCGCCGACGGGCCGGTCGGCATCGGCGACGGCGTCGAGCACGGCGAGCGCCCGGTCGACGGACTGGGGTCCGGGGCTGAGGCTGGGGCTCGGTACGGCGGGCATCGCCCCATTTTAGGCGCCGCCCGCGGCCGCCCGCGGCCGCTCCGGGCGTCGGCCCCGGCCACTTTGCGCGTCGGCCCCGGCCGCTTGAGGCGCCGGTCCCGGCTGGTCCGCGCGTCCGCCCCTGCCGTGTGAGGCCGCCGCTCCCGGCCGGTCCGCGTAGCGCTCCGTACCGCCCTCGTCCCGCTCCGTATCCCCGCAGGTCATCGCAGCTTTATGTGCATTTGACACTCTTTCGGCGTACCGTCGTGGAGATCCCCTTCCTCGACGCACCGGGAGAGCGTGTGCCCCGCTCCACGACCGACCATGCCCCGACGCCCCCCAGGGGGCGCAGTCCGCGCCTCCGGACGGCGGCGATCGCGACGGGTGTGGTCGCCGTCGCCGCGGGCGGGCTGTACGTCGCGGGACTGCTCACCACCGGCGAGGACATATCCGCCGGCACGAGCGTCGCCGGCGTGGACGTGGGCGGCATGAGCCGCGCCGAGGCCGGGGCGAAGCTCGCGGCCGGGGCCCCGGCGGCGTGGAGCGCCCCCATCCCCGTGAAGGTCGGCGACCGCACGACGACCGTCTCCCCGGCCGCCGCCGGACTGACCGTGGACGTGGAGAAGACCGCCGACCTGGCGGCCGACCCGTCCCGCGACCCCGTCACCGTCATCGGCCGGCTCTTCTCCTCCGGTGAGCGCGAGATCCGGCCGGTGTTCGCCTACGACGAGGCCAAGGCGCGGGCCGCCGTCGCCGAACTGGCCGAGAAGAACGACCGGAAGGTCCGCGAGGGCTCCGTCGCCTTCCGTGACGGCGAGGCCGTCGCCACCCGGGCCGTGACCGGACAGAAGCTGGACACCGGGCGGGCTGTGGAGACCCTGCGTGCGGCCTACCCCGTGGCGTCGGGCGCCTCGCCCGTGAACCTCGCCGTCACGGTGACCGAGCCGAAGCTGGGCGACTCCGAGGTCTCCCGCTTCCTCGACACGTACGCGAAGCCCGCCGTCTCCGGCCCCGTGACGCTCACCGCCGGTGCCGAGCGGCTGCGGATCTCCCCCTCGACGCTCGGCGACCACCTCGCCGTGAAGGCCGACAACGGCAGGCTCAGCGCCGCTCTCGACGCCGACGCCCTCCTCCGCGACCCCGACGTCGCGCAGCCCCTCGCCTCGATGACGGGCGCGCCGGTGGAGGCGACCCTCGGCGTCCGGGACGGCAAGGTCGTCGTCGAGTCGGAGGGCAGGCCCGGGCACGAGGTCACCGCGAAGGCCCTCGGCGAGGCCGTGAGCCCGCTGCTCACCCAGACGGGCGCCACGGCCCGTACGGCCGCGGTGGCCACCACGGTCACCCAGCCCGAGCTGACCGCCGACTCGCTGGCGCGCCTCGGCATCACCGAGCAGATGTCGACCTTCACCGTGGACTTCCCCACCGCTCCCTACCGGACGACGAACATCGGCCGGGCAGCCGAGCTCATCAACGGCTCGATCGTGCAGCCCGGCGAGGTGTGGAGCTTCAACAAGACGGTCGGCGAGCGCACCGCGGACAACGGCTTCGTCGACGGCACGATGATCCTCGACGGCCAGTACCGCTCCGCGCCGGGCGGCGGCGTGTCGGCCATGGCCACCACCGTCTTCAACGCGATGTTCTTCGCCGGGGTGAAGCCCGTCGAATACGGCGCCCACTCCTTCTACATCGAGCGCTACCCGGCCGGCCGGGAGGCCACCGTCGCCTGGGGCAGCCTGGACCTGCAGTTCCGCAACGACTCGGGCAAGCCGATCTACATCAAGGCGGGCGCGACGGACTCCTCGGTCACCGTGAGCTTCCTCGGGACGAAGAAGTACGACTCCGTGGAGGCCGTTTCCGGCCAGCGCACCAACCTCAAGGAGCCCTCGAAGCGCGAGGGCACCGGCGAGGCCTGCGTGCCGCAGCCGCCTCTGGAGGGCTTCGACATCTCGGTGGACCGGGTCTTCAAGGACGGCGGCGCCGAGGTGAAGCGGGAGACCTTCAAGACCCACTACACCCCGCGTGACGAGGTCACCTGCAAGTGAACTCCTGGGACAGGGGCTGACGGAAGGGTGTCTTCCCGCACGGCGGGGGCATGACTTCGGAGCGCGGCCCGTCAGGTCAGGGAGTGGACGGGCCCGCCCCGTCGGTACCCGGACGGGTCCGCCCCGTCCGTTCGCGGACGGGTCCGCCCCGACCCGCCGGAGGCACGCCTTGGTCCTGTGCAGCGACCCCTTCGAGCGGCTCCTCGGCGACGGGGTGCGCGCGGGCGTGTACCCCGGAGCCGTGTGGGCCGTGGGCGACGCCCGGACGACCCTCTCCGACGGAGCCGTCGGACCGCTCGATCCCGCCCGGCCGGACGGGCCGATGCTCCGGGAGACGCTCTTCGACGTCGCCAGCCTGACCAAGATCCTCGCGGTGTGGTCGGTGATCGGCACCCTCGTCGACGCCGGGAAGCTGGACCCGGCCGCGCCGCTCGGCACGTACTGGCCGGAGGCCGCCGGCCGGCCCCTCGCCGGGGCGACCGCCCTCGATCTCCTCACCCACACCGCAGGGCTGCCGCTCCGCGCCAATCTGCGGCACCTCTACGGCTCCGACCCGCAGGACGTCCGGGACGGGGTCCTCGCCGAGCCCCTGCGGCACCGGCCCGGGGAAGCCGTCGCGTACACCGACAGGGCGGCGCTGATCCTCGGCTACCTCGCCGAGCACCTCACCCGGCAGCCGCTCGCCGTGCTCGCGCGGGAGCGGGTGTGGACGCCCCTCGGCATGACGGCGACCCGGTACGGTCCGCTGCCCGCCGCGGTCCGGGAGCGCTGCGCGCCCACCGAGTACGACGAGGAGAGCGGCGCACCGCTCCAGGGCACCGTCCACGACTTCTCGGCCCGGCTCCTCGGCGGTGCCTGCGGGATCGCGGGCGTCTTCACCACCGCGGGCGACATCGGCCGCTTCCTGCGGCATGTCCTCGCCCCGGTCCCCGGCACCTTCTCCGCCGAGTGGACGGCGGCCTCGCTGCGCGTCCGTACCGGCGCGCTCCGGCCGCCGCGCGGCCTCTTCTGGCACCCGGCGCCGGGCACGGACCCGGTGGACGACGTCTGGGCGCACTTCGGCTTCACCGGTACGGGCCTGTGGGTCTCGCCGTCGCGCGGCCGCTGGGCGGTCCTGCTCACGAACCGGCTGTACGTCACCCGCGACCCCGGCCCGCTGGCCCGGGTGCGTGACGTGTTCCGGACGCTCGCCTTCCCCTGACGCCCCGGAATATCGAGGTGCCCGGCCGCCCGGGCTCTGACAACCTGCACTCCGATGGGACGATCTTCGACGATCCCGACACGTACACGGAGTGCAGAGCGATGGGTTCGATACTGGAAGGGCCGGTCCTGGAGGGCGCGTTCGTGCGCCTGGAGCCGCTGGGACACCACCACGCCGCCGGTCTCGCCGCGGCCGCGGACGAGAACCGGGGCTCGTACGGGTTCACCTGGGTGCCGGGGCGGGAGGAGATGGGGGCGTACGTCGACACCCAGCTCGGCCGCGCCGCCGACGGCAGGCTCGCCCCGTACGCGCAGGTGGACGCGGCGACGGGGCGGGTCGTCGGCGCGACCTCCTTCTGGGACCCGCGTTATCTCCCTTCCGGCGGGCGCCTGTGCGCGGTCGAGATCGGCTTCACCTGGCTCGCGGCCTCGGCCCAGGGCACGGGCGTGAACGCCGAGGCCAAGTACCTGCTCTTCCGGCACGCCTTCGAGAGCTGGGACGTGGCACGGGTGGACCTCAAGACGGACGCGCGCAACGCCCGCTCACGGGCGGCGATCGAGCGCGTGGGCGCGAGCTTCGAGGGCGTGCTGCGGAACTGGTCCGTCTCCTGGGCCCCGGGCGAGGAGGGCCGCCTCCGTGACTCCGCCGTCTTCTCGATCATCGCCGAGGAGTGGCCCGAACGCCGCGCGGCCCTGGAGCGGCGCCTGACCGGCGTCCGGGAGCGGCGCGGGGCGGCGGAGCGCCCGTAGCGGGCCGGGGCGCCCGGTCGGACAGGCGCTACCGCACGCCCGCCGGACCCGGGCGGCCGGTAGCGGCCGCCGGACAGGCCCTACCGGCCCCCTGGTCCTTCGGGAGTGCGGCCAGGCCTGCGCGGCACTCCTCGATCCGCTGGGTCAGGTGGTGCTTGTGCGCGAGCTCCAGGCATGTCCGCCAGGTCGCCCCTGCGGCCGCCCACTCCCCGAAGTGGTGGTGGGCACGGGCCGTGAAGACGAGGCAGTCGGCGGTACCTCCGTGGTCGCCCATCCGATGCCGGATCCCGAGGGCCTCCTCCAGGGCCCCGAACGCCTCGTCCCGGCGCCCCAGCCCGCGCAGGACGTCGCCGTAGTTGGTGAGGGCGGTGGCCAGGAACACCCCGTGGCTGCCGCCCCGCAGCAGGTCGATGACCTGCCGGTAGTCCGCGGCCGCCAGGTCGAGTTCACCGGTCAGTCTGCGGGTGTCCGCGAACCGGCTCAGGAGCAGCGCCTCGCCCCGGGCGTTCCCCGAGGCGCGGTACAGGTCGCGGGAGAGCTCGGCGTGGACGAGCCCCTGCTCGGCGTCCCCCATCTGCAGGTACAGCGCCGACATATTGCCGAGGATCGAGGCCCGGGCCGCGAGGTCGCCCCGCTCCGTGAACAGTTCCAGGGCCGTCCGCAGGTGCTCCAGACAGGCTTCGTTGCGGAACGCCATGCCGTGCGCGACGGCCAGCCGCCGGTGCAGCCAGGCCTGCCCGAGCCGGTCGTCCCGGGCGCGCGCGATGACCATCGCCTGCTCCAGACAGGCGTCCCACACCCCCGTCCACCAGTGGGTGGAGGCGTAGCCGAAGAGACCCACGGCGAGCCGCCAGGCCATGTCGGAACGCCCCAGCTCCCCGGCGACGGTCACCGCCTGCTGGAGCGCGGGAAGCTCCCGCGCGCTCCAGCGGATCGCCTCCTCGTCGTCGGCGAACTCCGGCAGCGACAGCGCGGGCCCGCCGCCCGGGGGCCCTTCGTCGAGCGGCGGCGGGGACTGCGACTCGCGGGTGGCGGCGCGTGACGCGGCGCCGACGGCCTCGACGTACCAGGTGAGCAGGCGCAGGAGGGCGGCCTTCCGGTCCTCCGGGGTCTCCTCCTCCTCGCCGCGCTGCGCCGCGTACTCGCCGAGCAGGTCGTGGAAGGCGTACCGGTCGGGTTCGGGGTTGAGGAGGAGGTGGGCGTCGGCCAGGACGTCGAGTACGGCGGCGGCGCGGCCCTCCGTGACGTCCAGGAGCGCGGCGGCGGACTGCGGGGTGACCGGGAGGCCCGACCAGAGCCGGCCGAGGAGCCGGAAGGCCCTCGCCGCCTCGCGCTCCAGGGACAGGTGGCTGTCGCGCACGGCCAGGTAGCTCATCGCGAAGGTGCGCTGGACGTCGACGGTGCCCATCGCGAGGGTCTCCAGACGGCCCTGGTGCGGGGTGAGCCGCTTGGCGAGGAGGGCGAGCGGCCACGAGGGCCGGGACGCCAGCCGGCCGCCGACGATGTGCAGGGCCAGGGGAAGGCCGCCGCACGCGGCCATGATGTCGGCGAGGGCCTCGGGCTCGCTCCGTACGCGCGCCGCGCCGCAGAGCCTGGCGAGGAGCGCGTGCTGGTCGGACTCGGCGAGCGGGGACAGCGGGACCTTGACGGCGCCGGGCAGATCGGCGAGCAGCTGCCTGCTGGTGATCAGGGCGGCGCTTCGGCCGCCGGCCGGGAGGAGGGGGGCGACGTGGGCGGCGTCGCGCACGTTGTCGAGGACGAGCAGCACGCGGCGCTCGGTGAGCGCGTCGCGGAGGAGGAGCGCCCGGTCGTCCGTGTCGTCGGGGAGGCTGTCGTGGCGCATGCCGAGGTCCGACAGGAACCGGGCGAGCAGCTCGTGCGCCGTGCGCGCGCCGCCGACGCTGTAGCCGCGCAGGTCGGCGTAGAGGACACCGTCGGGGAAGGCCTCGCGGGCGCGGTGGGCGACGTGGACGGCGAGAGCGGTCTTGCCCACGCCCCCCATGCCGGAGATGACGACGGGCCTGATGTGGCGCGGTCTGCCGGCGGGGCCGGGCCGGGCGCCCCCGGTGCCCGCCGTCGCGTCGAGCAGCGCTCGCAGGGTCGCCACCTCGGACTCCCTGCCGGTGAAGGAATCTCCCTCGTGGGGCAGTTGGAAGGGTGGACGCGCCGGTTCCGGGCGGGGGCGCGGACGGGGGCGGGTGCGGGGGTGCGGGGCTCCCGCCAGTACCTCCTGGTGGGCCTGCTGGACGGCGGCCCCCGGCTCCGTACCGAGCTCGTCGACCAGGTTCCGGCGCAGTCGGTGGAAGACGGCGAAGGCCTCGGCCTGCCGGCCGGCTCTGTGCAGGGCCAGCATGAGCCGCTGGTGGAACCCCTCGCGCAGCGGGTGCTCGGCCGCCAGGGAGGTCAGCCGCGGGATCAGGTCCTGGTGCCGTCCCAGGTGGAGCTCGGCGTCGCAGCCCCACTCCAGGGCCTGGAGGCGCGCTTCCACGAGCTGGTGGACGCGGAGCGCGGGTCCACCGGTCTCGGAGAAGGGCGCCAGGTCCGCCAGGGGCGTACCGCGCCACAGGCTCATCGCCCCGGCGGTCTCCCGGAGGACGCCCTCCCAGTCCTCCTGCTCGTGGGCGTGGCCCGCGGCCCGTATCCGGGTCTCGAAGACGTCCGCGTCGAGCTCGCCCTCGTGGACGAGCAGCCGGTAGCCGGGGGCCACGGTGAGCAGGCGCCCTCCGGTCCCGGCGTCGGTGGGGGCGGCTCCGGCCGGGGGCCCGTCCACGGTGGCGAGGACCCTGCGCAGCCGGGTGAGGTGGTTGGCGAGGGAGGCGTCGGCGCTGGCCGGTAGCGAGTCGCCCCAGAGCGCCGCTTTGAGGGTGTCCTTCGGGACGGTGTGCCCGGCGCCGAGGAGCAGGGCGGCGAGGAGGACGCGGACCTTGGGGCCGGTCACGGGTCGCGGTTCCGTACCGTCGTGGACCACGAGCGAACCGAGCAGTCCGAACTTCACCACCATGCCCCCGCATCCGGTAGACGGGCCCGCCCTGCGGCGGATCCCGGCGCCGTCCATCGTACGGTTCGGCCCCCCCTTGATTGATCAAAGCGGCCGGGGGTTACCATATGAGCGCCGCCTAGCTCGAAAGATAAACTTGTGACTGTCAATGACGACTCGTTCACCAGCTGGAAGAACCGCGAGGAGATCGCGGAGTCGATGATCCCGATCATCGGGAAGCTGCACCGGGAGCAGGACGTCACCGTCCTGGTCCACAGCCGCTCCCTGGTGAACAAGTCGGTGGTCAGCATCCTCAAGACCCACCGCTTCGCCCGGCAGATCGACGGCGAGGAGCTCTCGGTCACCGAGACGCTTCCGTTCCTCCAGACGCTCACGACGCTCGACCTGGGCCCGTGCCAGATCGACATCGGCGTGCTGGCCGCGGACTACAAGACCGACGACCGCGGTCTCTCCGTGGCCGAGTTCACCGCCGAGGCCGTCGCCGGCGCCACCGGCGAGAACAAGATCGAGCGCCGTGACGGCCGCGACGTCGTCCTGTACGGCTTCGGCCGCATCGGCCGCCTCGTCGCCCGCCTCCTCATCGAGAAGGCCGGTTCCGGCAACGGTCTGCGCCTCCGCGCGATCGTCGTCCGTGGCGGTGGCGAGCAGGACCTCGTGAAGCGCGCCTCGCTGCTGCGCCGCGACTCCATCCACGGTCAGTTCCAGGGCACGATCACGGTCGACGAGGCGAGCAGCACGATCGTCGCCAACGGCAACACGATCAAGGTGATCTACGCCAACGACCCGTCCGAGGTCGACTACACGGCGTACGGCATCGACAACGCCATCCTGATCGACAACACCGGCAAGTGGCGGGACCGCGAGGGCCTCTCCAAGCACCTGCGCCCCGGCATCGACAAGGTCGTCCTGACCGCGCCCGGCAAGGGTGACGTGCCGAACATCGTGCACGGCGTCAACCACGAGACGGTCAAGCCGGACGAGAAGATCCTGTCCTGCGCCTCCTGCACCACCAACGCGATCGTCCCGCCGCTGAAGGCCATGGACGACGAGTACGGCGTGCTGCGCGGCCACGTGGAGACGGTCCACTCGTTCACGAACGACCAGAACCTCCTGGACAACTACCACAAGGCCGACCGCCGTGGCCGTTCCGCGCCGCTGAACATGGTGATCACCGAGACCGGTGCCGCCTCGGCCGTCGCCAAGGCCCTGCCGGACCTCAAGGCCCCGATCACCGGCAGCTCCATCCGCGTGCCGGTTCCGGACGTCTCGATCGCGATCCTGAGCCTGCGCCTCGGCCGCGAGACCACCCGCGAGGAGGTCCTGGAGTACCTCCGCGACGTCTCGCTGCACTCGCCGCTGAAGCGCCAGATCGACTTCACCACGGCCCCCGACGCCGTCTCGATGGACTTCGTCGGCTCGCGCCACGCGTCGATCGTGGACGCCGGCGCGACCAAGGTCGACGGCGACAACGCGATCCTCTACCTGTGGTACGACAACGAGTTCGGCTACTCGTGCCAGGTCATCCGGGTCGTCCAGCACGTCTCCGGCGTGGAGTACCCGACCTTCCCGGTCCCGGCGGTCTGATCCTCGGGATTCCCGAGCTCACCACCGCACGACCGCGCGCCGCACGTCCCGTACGGGAGGTGCGGCGCGCGGCGTTTCCGTCGTGCGGGTAGCATCGTGCCCGCCGCGACTGGCGAAGGTGGATCACCACCGGGGAGCGGCAGTTGATCCCGCTGTTCCCGCGTGAGCGTCGACCGCCTGGGCGCCTGCGTCAGTGATGTCCCGCTGACCCAGGAGGTCTTGAGATGGAACTGCGTTACGGCATCAATCCCCAGCAGCTGGTGGCGACCACCGCGCCGGTGGTGCCCGGGAACCTGCCGGTCAGGGTGGTGAACGGCAGCCCGTCCTACATCAACCTGCTGGACGCGCTGAACAGTTGGCAGCTGGTACGGGAGGCGAGCGCCGTCCTCGGACGGCCGGCCGCCGCCTCCTTCAAGCACGTCTCGCCGGCCGGGGCGGCGGTGGCCGGCCCCGTCGACGAGGTGACCGCCGAGCTGTACGGCGTCGACCGCGACCGTGTCGGTGCGCTCACCAGCGCCTATCTCCGGGCCCGTGACGCCGATCCGAAGTCCTCGTACGGCGACTTCGCCGCCGTCTCGCACCCGGTCGACGCCGAACTCGCCGAGCTGCTGACCCGGGTGGTCTGCGACGGTGTCATCGCCCCCGGCTACGCTCCCGGCACCGTCGAGACCCTCAGCCGGAAGAAGAGCGGCCGCTTCCTGGTCATGGAAGCCGACGAGACCTTCACCCCGCCGGGCCAGGAGGCCCGGGAGGTGTTCGGTGTGCGGCTGACGCAGCAGCGCGACGACGTACCGCTCTCCCCCGCGCTCCTGGACGACGTCGTGTGCGGTGAGCTCACGACGGCGGCCTCGGAGGACCTCCTGCTCGGACTGGCGGTGCTGCGCTACACCCAGTCCAACTCGGTCTGTTACGTACGCGGCGGGGCGACGCTCGGGATCGGCGCCGGGCAGCAGTCCCGGGTGGACTGCACCCGGCTGGCGGGCGCGAAGACCGACACGTGGTGGCTGCGCCGCCACCCCGCCGTCCGCGCGCTCGCCTTCCGGCCCGGTGTCCGCCGCCAGGACCGGATCAACTGGCAGATCCGGTTCGTCGAGGGCGACCTCACCCCGGACGAGCGCGAGCGCCTGTCCGGGGCCCTGTCCGTGCCCGCCCCCGACCTCACCGACCGGCAGCGCACCGAGTGGCTCGCGGAGCTGACCGGGGTGGCGTTCGCCTCGGACGGCGCGCTGCCCTTCCGGGACAACGTCGACCACGCGCGCCGGCACGGCGTCACCGCCGTCGCCGAACCCGGCGGGTCGATCCGCTCCACCGACGTGGAGGACGCCTGCCGCGAGCACGGGATCACGCTCGCGCGCACCGGGCTGAGGCTCTTCCACCACTGATCGGCGCGCTTACGGGACCCAGTGGTTCCCGGAGGCCGTGATCATGACCTGGAGCTGGATGCTGGCCGAGAAGTAGCTGCTCGTGTCGACCGGCGTGGCCAGCATCTTGTTCCAGAGGGCGTCCAGCCATGCCTGGCTGCCCGGGTCCGTCATGGCCGCCACGGCGAACGGGGCGAAGAAGGCCGCCTCGCTGCCCGCCGAGATCTGGGTGCCGTTGAGCTTGTAGCCGATGGCGATCTTGTTCGGGTCGCCGCCGGTCTTCGTCTTGATCCAGGTGTTCAGCTTCCGTGCGGCGGCGAGCGACGTGGCGTCCCCGCTGGTCACGGCGTCGTCGGCGATGCGCCACGGGGTACGACAGGCGTTCCACCAGTACGCGCCGTCGTTGGGGTCCTCCAGGACCTGGCCCGGGGCGGGCTTGGGCGTGGTGTTGGTGTCGACGACGAAGTCGGGAAGCAGTCCCGTACCGGAGGCGTAGGTCGACTGGAGGCGGGAGATCTGGGTCTGGTGCGCGGTGCGCACGGCGTCCCAGGTGGTGTCGCCGGAGGCCGTACGGAAGGCGCGGAAGTGGTCGACCATCCAGTCGGAGGTGCGGCTGATGTAGTAGTACTGGTCGCCTGAGCTGCTCCAGTCGCCCAGCTTCAGGAGCTTGGTCGTCGGGTTGAGTTCGTCCTTCTTGATCGCGGCGATGTGCTTGAGCGCGAGGTCCTTGTAGTTGTAGGTGCCCGCACTCCCCCACTGCTTGTCGGCGAGGAGCAGACCGTAGGCCACGTCCATGTCGCCGTCGGTGGCACCGTCACCGCCGTTGACGCTCTTGCAGGCGGTGTCCTGCTCGGCCGCGAGGAGGTTCGGGTTGATGGAGGACGGGTGGTCGATCTTCCACTTCACCAGACCGTCGAAGATCTTCTTCGCGTCGGGGTCGGCGCCCGCCATGGTCGCGGCGACGACCATGCCGTACCCCTGGGCCTCGGCGACGTACGGGTGGTCGGCGTCGGGCGAGATGATCTGGTACCAGCCGTTGCCGCAGTTCTGGCGGACGAAGGCGGCCTTCCACTTGTTGTAGTACTCGACGACCTTCTGGTCGAGCGTGGCCTGCGCGCCGGAGGGCTTCAGCGTTCCGGCGGTGTACGGCCTGAGGTGGCTGCCGAAGGGGACGGCCGTCCCGCCTCCACCGCCGCCGCTCGGGGTCCCGTAGACCTCGAACTCCCAGAGGGAGTAGCCGTACGGCGTGCCGCGCGTGGTCCCGTACATGCGGAGGTACCGACCGGTGCCGGAGAGCGTGAGGTCGTCGACGCCGCCGTCACCGGTGGTGGTGGAGTAGACGTCGGTCCAGGTCGACCCGTCGGCCGAGGTCTGTATCCGGTACGCCTTGCCGTAGGCGGCCTCCCAGGTGAGCTTCACCCGGGAGACGGTGTGCGTCGCGCCGAGGTCCACGCGGACCCACTGCGGGTCGACTCCCTCCAGGCTGGCCCAGCGGGTGGTGGCACTGCCGTCGACCGCACGGCCCGGTTCGTACCCGGCCGCCTCGACGGACGAGGCCGTCGCCGGCTTTCCGGCGGACACGAGGGCGTCGGCGGCGGCCGCCGCCTCCTGCACCCGTGCCTGCGCCGGTGGTTGGGCGTACGCCGTCGGAACGGATGTCAGGGGCAGCACCAACAGGCCGGCGAGTCCGAGAAGCGAGGCGCTTCGTCGTCGCATGACAACTCCCTCTCTCTGAAGGCCCATTGGTTAGGAAGTGTTCCTAACCAATGAGCCCGGAGAGTAGAGCGGGCCGGGGGCCTGCGCAAGACCCCCGACCGATCGCGCGGTGGTTACGGGACGATCCGCAGGAGGCGGTTGGGCGAGCCGCTGCCCGGGCTGGTCACCTTGTTCACGGTGGCTCCGTTCACCAGAGCGGTCGCGACCTGCGCCGGAGTGGCGGAGGTGTGGCCGGCGAGGTAGACGGCGGCGGCGCCCGCGACGTGCGGGGTGGCCATCGAGGTGCCAGAGATCGTGTTGGTGGCCGTGTCACTCGTGTTCCAGCCCGCGGTGATCGACACACCGGGGGCGAAGAGGTCCAGCACGGAGCCGTAGTTGGACCAGCTCGCCTTGGCGTCGGTGTTGCTCGTGGCGCCGACGGTGATGGCGGCGGCGACCCGGGCGGGCGACGTGGAGGAGGCGTTGACACCGGAGTTGCCCGCGGCGACGGCGTAGGTGACGCCGTCCGCGATGGAGTTCTTCACCGCGTTGTCGAGCGCGGTGGAGGCGCCACCCCCGAGGGACAGGTTGGCGACGGCCGGGGCCCCCGCCGCGTGGTGGGAGGTGACCCAGTCGATGCCCGCGATGACCCCGGCGGTGGTGCCGGAGCCGGCGTTGTCGAGGACGCGGACGGCGACGATCTTCGCGGCCTTGGCCACGCCGTACGTCGATCCCGCGATGGTGGTGGCGACGTGCGTGCCGTGCCCGTTGCCGTCCTGGGCGACCGTGTCACCCTCCACGGCGTCGTACCCGTTCACGGCCCGCCCGGCGAGCTGGGCGTGACTGATGCGGACTCCGGTGTCGATCACGTACGCGGTGACGCCGGCGCCGGCGGTGTCGGGGTACGTGTACGTGCCGGAGAGCGGGAGGTTCGCCTGGTCGATGCGGTCCAGGCCCCAGGGGGCGTTGGTCTGCGTCGCGTCGGCGCGGAATATGCGGTTCTGCTCGACGGAGGCGACGGCCGGGTCGGCGGCGAGGCGGCGGGCCTCCTCCTCGCCGAGGGTGGCCGTGTACCCGTTGAGCGCGGAGCCGAAGGTCTTGCGGACCGTGCCGCCGTAACCGGCTATCAGGCTCCGGCCCTTGGCGGAGGCGGCCTTGAAGCCCGCGCCCTGCTTCAGGGTGACGACGTAGCTGCCGGGCACCGCGTCGGGCGAGCCGGCCGCGAGGACCACCCCCTCGGCGGGGGCCGCCTGGGCGGGGACGGCGGCGAAGGTGCCGAGCAGGGCGGCCGCGGTCGCGGCGGACACGGTCAGCGCGAGACGGGCCTTGGTGTGCTGCGGGAGTGCCATGCGAGGGAGTCCTCCTCTTCGGCGTCGCGCCTCGTGTGGGGGCGGCGCGACAGTGGGGGGCGCGTGTGGTCACACGCACGGCCGGGAGCCGTGTGGGGCGATCCGGCGTGATCAGCAGACTGTCCGGTCTACGGGCGTAGCTCAAGGGAGTTGGGGTCTTGTCATGCATCTGCCACACTGCCGCAATCGAACTCCCGTCGAACCCGCAGAAAACACCCACGGACTGACGGCACGTCGGAAGGGGGGCTTCATGTCCGGATCCGACTGATATGTTCGGAATGCCGTAATGGATCAGCGACACGCATCCGTGCCGCCCGCTCGACGGGATCAGACATGACCGGTGGACCCGAGCCCCTCAGCGCCGTCGGCCGCGAGGCCTTCACCCGCGAACTCGTCGACCTGCGCACCGAACGCGAAGCCGTCGCCGTGACCTTGCGGGAAGGCGGTGGCGACCAGCCGGGCGACCGGGCCGACCAGGCCGACGAACTGCAGCGCGTCACGGAACTCCAGCGCCTGGACTCCCGCATCGCCGAGATCGAGGGGCGGCTGCGCGAAGGGGCCGTCGCGGGGCCGCCGAGCACCGACACGGTCGGCGTCGGCAGCACCGTGACCGTACGGTTCGCGGACGCCACCGAGGAGACCGTCCAGATCGCCGAGGTCGCCGAGGTCCTCGACGCGACCATGGTCACCGCCGACAGCCCGCTCGGCGCCGCACTGCTCGGTCACCGGGCCGGCGACACCGTCACGTACGACACGCCCGAGGGCCGGACGACCGCGGCCGTGGTGTCGCTCGGCACCCGCGACGGCCAGGGCGACGCGTCATAGAGCAGCAGGCGGCGGAGGCCGACCGCAAGGGCGGTCCGGGGCACACCGTCCTGGTCGCCCTCGCCCTCGCCGTGCCCATCACGAAGGTGGCCTACACGGTCGGGGGCGGCGACGCGGTCCGTGACGTGCTCGTCGGCATGGAGCCCCAGAACTGGCCGGACGTCCTGCTGGGCATGGTGATCACCGATCCCCTGCTCGGATCCGTACTCGCCGTCGTCATCTCCCGTGTGGTGTTCGCCCTGTTCGCCGCGCGCGGCGCGGTGCCGTTGGGCGGCGGGTTCGCCGGAACGGCCCGGCGGGCCGCGCTGACGATCGTCAACCCGCTCGCCGTGGCGGTGATCGACGCCTGCTTCTTCGGCCCCTGGTGGGGGCTGGCCACCGGACTCGTCGCGTTCGCGCTGCGGCAGGGCGTCGTCGTGGAGTACCGCACGGGCCGCCGCCGGTCGCGCCGCGGCCACCAGCGCACGCACGAGCACGACCGTGACGAGGAGCCCGGTGGGACCCCCCACCGGGACGCGGGCTACCGACCGCCCTCCTGGCTGCGCCGGGCCGCCGCCGTCGAGCAGTGGGTGGCGCTGTCCCTGACCGTGCTCGTCCTGCCGTGCCTGGCCTTCGTCTCGGCGCTCGACGGGCAGGCCTGGACCTCGATCGTCGAGTGCCGGGTCACGAACGGCACGGAGACAGGGAACGACCGGCTGATCGAGCTGGGCCGCAAGGGCGACGGCGTCGTCGGCTGGAACCTCGACTCCGAGGAGGTCTCCAACGGCCTCGGCTGTACGAGCGACGAGAGCCGCTACGTCCGCGAACCGTGGTGGCGCGGTTGAGGAGCCGCCCCTTCCGGGTCAGCCGGTGACGATGCCGGCCACCAGGTTGATGGTGGTGGCCAGGATGCTGGCCCCGAAGACGTACGACAGCAGGCAGTGCCGGAGCACGATCGCGCGGATCGACGACTTCGAGACGTTCGTGTCGGAGACCTGGTAGGTCATGCCGAGGTTGAAGCTGAAGTAGAGGAAGTCGCTGTACCGGGGCGGATCGTCGGAGTTGAAGTCGATCCCGCCGCCGGGGCTCAGGGCGTAGTAGTCGTACGCGTAGCGGGCCGCGTACATGAGGTGGAGCGCCGCCCAGGACATGAAGACGCCGCAGAGGGCCGTCGCGGCCGCGGCGTGCCCCAGGCCCGAGTGGCCGACCAGGAGCATCACGATGATGCCGACGAGGCCGCACACGGCGGTTCCGACGACGACGAGCTCCTCGACGGCGGGGCGGAACTCCTCCCGCCGGACGTTGCGGTGGGTGGTGGCCGCGTCCATGGGCCAGAGCACGAACCAGCCCGTGACGACGAAGAGCGTCTCCGCCGTGGCGATGCCGGCGAGGGCGCCCATCGGCGCGCCCGCCAGTGCGCCGACGACCACGCCCGCCACCGCTCCGACGAGCGTCGCCCCGACGAGCCGCGGAACGGCGTCGACCAACCGGCGATTCACGGCTCAGGCCTCCAGGACCACCACGGCCTCGTCGGTGTACGTGCGGAAGGTCAGCGTCTCGTGGAAGTACAGGTCGATGCCGTGCGCGTCGTGACTCGTGTAGCCGATCGCCACGTCCTGGCCGAGCAGCAGCGCGAAGTCGCCGCCACGGGTGGAGACGACGAAGCCGCCGCTGAGGGCCGGCGCCCAGATCGGCGCGCCGTCGAGCATCCGGCCCAGGTGGGCGGCGATCGGGTAGCCGTGGTCGGAGGTCTCGCTGACCGCCCGGTACTGGTCGGCCCCGAGCAGCAGCGCGTACGGCCCGTCGACGCCGACGAGCCGCAGCGCCGTCAGGGCCCGGCTGATCGCGTCGGGGTACTCGCGCGGCTCGGTCGGCAGGCGCAACACCGGGTTGGAGGACCGGGCGCGCAGTCCGTCGACGCCGGCGGCACCGTACCCGTCGAAGATCGTCCGGTCCTCGGCGTACGCCATCGTGCGCGCCGCGTCCTTGACGGGCTGCCAGTCGGAGTCCTTGGAGCCGCGCTCCACGTCGTCCACGGCGGCCCGGGAGACGGTGAACGGCACGCGCAGCTCGACGATCGGGGCCGCCTGGCGCAGCCGGGCCGAGACGCCGGCCGCCGGGGGCTCGATGTCGGTGAGGTGGCCGACGCCGACCGCGGCGAGGCCGGGGCCGGCCGGGTCGGGGACGTCGACGACGCGGCGGCCCGCGACGTGGCGCCGGAAGGTCCGGCGGGCCTCCTCCTCGATCTCCGCCCAGGCCGCGGGGGTGATGGGGGCGAGTTCGCGGTGCAGGTTGTTCGACACGTCGGGAGTCGTCATGACGCTGGGGCTCCTTTCAGACTGCCGATGCCCAGGGACTCCCCGGGGCTCGCGGCGCCCGGGGGCGGGGACGGGGCGGCGGCCGGGGACGGGGCGCCGGCCGGGGCGGCGGTCTCGGCCGGGGCGGCGGGGAGGTCGGCGAGCAGGTCGGCGCTCGGGACGAAGAAGAGGCCGCCGGTGACGGCGCGGGAGAAGTCGAGGATGCGGTCCGTGGTGCCCGGGGGATCTCCGAGGAACATGTGGCGGAGCATCCGTTCGGTGACGGCGGGCGTGCGGGCGTATCCGATGAAGTACGTGCCGAACTCGCCGCTGCCGACCTGTCCGAACGGCATGTTCGCGCGCACGATCTTCTGCTCGACGCCGTCGTCGTCGACGATCGTGTTGAGCGCGACATGCGAGTTCGCCGGCTTGACGCCGTCGGGCAGTTCGACGTTGGCCTGCTTGGTGCGGCCGATGACGTGTTCCTGCTCCTCGACGGTGAGGGAGTCCCAGGCGGTCATGTCGTGCACGTACTTCTGCACGACGACGTAGCTGCCGCCCCGGAAGCCCGGGTCCTCGTCGCCGATGTGCACGGCGTCGGCGGCGGCCGTGCCCGTGGGGTTCTCACTGCCGTCGACGAAGCCGAGCAGGTCGCGCTCGTCGAAGTACGTGAAGCCGTGGACCTCGTCGACGACCGTCACCGCGCCGCCCAGCCGGTCCAGGATCAGCCGGGCCAGCTCGAAACAGAGGTCCATGCGCCGGGCGCGCAGATGGAACAGCAGGTCGCCCGGGGTGGCCGGCGCGAGGTGGCGGGGGCCGCGCAGGGGTGTGAACGGGTGCAGGTCGCGCGGGCGGGGACCACCGACGAGCCGGTCCCAGGCCTCCGCGCCCAGTCCGACGACGCAGCCGAGCCCGGAGTCGGGGGAACGGAACGCCACCGAGCGGGTCAGCCCCGCCAGGTCCTGGAGCGCCTCCCGTACGGCCGCCTCTCCACCGGGGGCCACGGTGGCCACCAGGAAGACGGCCGCCGGGGAGGGGGGCGTGAGGACGGGCTGGGCGACGACCATGGGACTCCCGTCGAGAGGAACCGCACAAAACGGATTAATGGGGCGGCGTCAGCGTATCCGCGCGCGGAGGATCCCGCCCGGCCTCCCGGGAGGCCGGGCGGGATCGAGTGGCAGGCCTTCCTCACCGGACCTAGCCTGCGGAAGAGAGCCGTTTCCCCTGCCTGTGCACGCATGCCTGAAGGGTGGAGAGTCGTGAACGCCGACAGCGACGACCAGGAACGCCCGAAGCAGCCGGAGCACCCGGAGGCACGTGTGGGGCGTGTGGGTCCCACCCCCGAGGGTGAACCGGAGTTCCACCCCTACCACCACCCTGCGGCGGGCTGGGGCGCGGCCAAGAGCGTGACGCGCTTCCTCGTCGCCGAGGGCGCGCTGGTGGACGGCCCCCGCGCGATCATGAAGATGAACCACGAGAACACCGGGTTCGACTGCCCCGGCTGCGCGTGGCCCGACGACACCAAGGGCCTGCACCTCGACATCTGCGAGAACGGCATCAAGCACGTCACCTGGGAGATGACGAGCAAGCGGGTCGGGCGTGAGTTCTTCGCCGCCCACTCGGTGACCGAGCTGGCCGGGTGGACCGACTACGACCTGGAGAACCAGGGCCGCCTCACCGAGCCGATGGTCTACGACCCCGGGACGGACCACTACGTCCCGATCAGTTGGAAGGACGCCTTCGAGGTGGTCGGCCGCGCGCTGCGCGAGCTGGAGAGCCCGCATCAGGCGTCCTTCTACACCTCCGGCCGGCTCGGGAACGAGGCCACGTTCCTCTACCAGTTGATGGCCCGCGAACTCGGCACGAACAACCTGCCGGACTGCTCCAACATGTGCCACGAGGCGAGCGGCCGCGCCCTCCAGGCGTCCCTGGGCACAGGAAAGGGGACCGTCGACCTCAAGGACTGGGAGAGCGCCGACGCGCTCTTCATCCTGGGGGTCAACGCCGCCTCGAACGCTCCCCGGATGCTGACCGCCCTCGCGGAGGCGTACCACCGCGGCGCGCAGATCGTGCACGTCAATCCACTCATCGAGGCGGCGGCCACCCGCACGATCGTGCCCCACGACTTCCTCGACATGGCCCTCTTCAAGACGACGAGAACGAGCACCCTGAACGTCCAGCCGCGCATCGGCGGCGACATGGCGCTGCTGCGCGGCATGTCCAAGGCGATCCTGGAGCAGTCGGAGACCGATCCCAAGGCGCTGGACCGCGAGTTCATCGAGCGTCACACGAGCGGCTTCGACGAGTACCGCGCGCTGTGCGAGGCCACGCCGTGGGAGGAGCTGGAACGGCAGTCCGGGCTGAGCCGCGCCGACATCCTCGCGGCGGCGCGCGTGTACGGAGAGGCCGACCGCTCCATCGTCAGCTGGTGCCTGGGCGTGACCCAGCACGAGCACGGCGTCGACACCGTCCGGGAGATCGTCAACCTCCTGCTGCTGCGCGGCAATCTGGGGCGCGAGGGAGCGGGCCCCTCCCCCGTACGCGGGCACAGCAACGTCCAGGGCAACCGCACCTGCGGGATCGACCACCGTCCGAGCGACGCGTTCCTTGACCGTCTGGCCGAGGCGTGCAAGATCGACCCTCCCCGCGAACACGGCCTGGACACCGTCCGGACGATCCCGGCGATGCACAGCGGCGACATCAAGGTGTTCGTCGGCATGGGCGGCAACTTCGCCCTCGCGGCGCCGGACACCCCGTACACGTACGCCGCACTGGGCAACTGCGACCTCACCGTGCAGGTGAGCACCAAGCTGAACCGCAGCCACGTCGTCCACGGCCGGAACGCCCTGATCCTGCCCTGCCTCGGCCGGACCGAGAAGGACCATCAGCGCAAGGGCGTCCAGAGCACGTCCGTCGAGGACTCGATGAGCATGGTCCACCTGTCCGTCGGCATGAAGCGCCCCGCGTCGCCGCACCTGCTCTCCGAGCCGGCCGTCGTCGCGGGCATGGCGCGCGCGGCGCTGCCCGACAGCGAGACGCCCTGGGAGTGGTACATCGAGGACTACGACCGGATCCGCGACACCATGTCCCGGGCTCTCGACGGCTTCGAGGACTTCAACCGGCGGGTCCGGCTTCCTCTCGGCTTCCGCATCAAGCAGCCGGCCCGCGAGCTGGTCTTCCTCACCCCGTCCGGGCGCGCCGAGTTCTCCTCGGCCGCCCTGCCCGACGTCGTCCCCGCCGCCGGCACGCTCGCCCTGGGCACCATGCGGTCGCACGACCAGTGGAACACCACGATCTACTCCGACAACGACCGCTACCGGGGCGTCAAGAACCTCCGCACGCTCGTCTTCATGAACCGGGCCGACATGCGCGAACGCGGCATCCCCGACCTCGGCCCCGTCGACATCACGAGCACCGCGAAGGACGGCAGCCAGAGGTTCCTCAACGGCTACCTCGCCATCCCGTACGACATCCCCCGGGGCTGCGCGGCCGGCTACATGCCGGAGATGAACGTACTGTGCGCGCTCGGCGACTACAGCACCCAGAGCGACCAGCCGATCATGAAGCACGTCAAGGTCACCATCACTCCGGCGGCCTGACCAGCCGTTCCAGGAGCCGGTACGCGCGCTGCTCCGCGGCGGCGAGTTCGGTGGGGTCCATCTCCGCCGGCCAGAGCTCGCCCGCCGCGGCGTCGTCGGCCTCGCGCAGCTCCACGACGGCCGCCCCGAGACGTGCCTGTACGAGCGGGAACGACGCCTCCCGGCCGCCGGCCACGGCCCGTTCGGCCCGGTCGGCGGCCGCCGTGCACGCGGCCAGCGCGCGCTGTGCCCGGACCGCCGCCCGGTCGTGGACGACGAGCAGCGCACAGACCAGGGCGATACCCATCCCGAGGACGCTGCTCAGCGCACGGTCCCGGACGAGCGCTTCGGCCGGGGAGTCGGCGGCCAGGTCGGTCAGCAGCAGGGCGAGCGGGGTCAGGAAGACGACGCCGAGCCCGTAGTTGCGGGCGACGACGTACTCGAGCAGGAACTCCAGGAGCACGATCACCAGGACGAGCACCACGGGTTCGGGGTGCGCGGCGAGCACGCCGAGGGCGAGCGCCAGGCCGACGACCGTGCCCAGGGTGCGCTGGACCGCGCGCTGTGTCGCCGTACGGACGTTGACCGAGTGCAGGACCGCGGCGGCGGACACGGCCGCCCAGTAGCCGTGACCGAGGCCGAGCAGCAGGGCCGCGCCGCCCGCGAGCCCGGTGCCGAGGACCATCCGCAGGGCGGGGACGAGCAGGACCGAGGTGTGCGTGGAGGCGCCGCCCGTCAGCAGGTCCGCCGCGCGGAGTTCGGCCGCGCGGCGGGTGGTGGGGTCGGGCGGCGCCGGGTCGGGGGCGGTGTCGTCCCGTGCCAGGGCGGACAGCAGCGCGAGTTCGGGCAGGAGCCGGGGGACCCGTCGACGGCGGCTCACGAGCAGGCGGACCTGGGCGCGGAGGGCGCGAGCCAGGTCGGCGGGCTCCTCGGGCGGGCGGCGGGCGAGGCCGATGAGCAGCGACCAGGCGAGGTCGGCGAGGCGCACGCAGGTGCCGCCCCGGTCGCCGTCCGCGGCACGGGCGGCCGTCGGGGGCACTCGGCCCAGTGTCCGGTACGCCTGGAGGACGGCGGCGGTCGCGCGGTGGCGCGGGAGCCCTCCTCCGTACGCCGTGCCGGTTCCCTCCTCGACGTCCAGGAGGTCCGCGAGCTCGCGGAGGGCCGCGGCCACGGCGAGGCGCTGCGGCCGGTCCGGGTGGACGAACCATCCGGCCACGGCGAGGACCCAGGCCACGGCCGCGCCCGACGCGGCCAGGGCGGTGTGGGGAAGGACGTCGGCCGTGGTCGAGGAGCCGTTGGCCGCCACGGCGAAGGAGAAGAGCAGCAGCACCGCGCCGAGGCCGCTCAGGCGCGCCGCGTCACAGGCGAACTTGGCCGGCCCGGCCACGACGGCCGTCGCCGCGACCACCACGGCGGCGCCCGCTCCCCCGCCGGTCGGATCGGCCCACGCGGCGAGCGCCGAACCGCCGCCCACACACGCGGTCATGGCCACCGCGACCAGGGCGAGCACGCGGGCGCGCCGCGCGTACGGCAGATTGCGGCCGAACGTGGTGGTGAAGGAGCCCAGCATGGCGTAGACGGCCTGATCCGCCCTCCCCGCCAGGGCCATCGGCAGCGCGGGCAGCGCCATGGCGAGGGCGGCCCGCAGCGCGAAGGACAGGGCGCCGTCCACGCTCTGCAGGGCGAGCGCCCCGCGCGGGGAGAGCGCGCTCCGCGCACGGGCCGCCGTACGCCGCAGGCCGTTCAGCACGCGCCGACCCGCTCCTCCGCGCCGACTGCGGCCGCGGGGTGGTCGGGGTCGACGAGGTGGGACGTCATCGGGGTCTCCGCCACGGTGTGTCTGCTGACGCTCACGGCCCCGGTACCTCCAGGACCTCGGCGTCGGCCCCGGCCGGCACACCGCCGGGCGGGACGACCGCGAGACCGTCCGCGACCGCGAGACCGCGCAGCATCGCCGGTCCGTCGAACGGGAGCGGCGCGACCCCGTGCGCCACGCGCCGCACCGGGAGGAGCCGGGTGTCGTGCGGGTGCCCGGGCAGGGCCGCGACGGCGGTCGTCCGGTACGGCTCCGGGTCCGCGTGGCCGCCCAGGCGGCGCAGCAGGGGTACGGCGAGGGTGACCGTGCCGGCGACGGCGGCCAGCGGGTTGCCGGGCAGACCGACCAGGAGGCGGGGGCGGCCGTCGGGGGACGGCGGCAGTTCGGCGAGGAGCATGGGGTGTCCGGGCCGTACGGCGACGGAGTCGACCAGGAGCCGGGCGCCCGACTCGCGGAGAGCGGCGTGCAGATGGTCCACGGGCCCGGCGGCCGTACTGCCGGTGGTGAGGACGACGTCGGCGGTGGAGTCGCGCAGGGCGTCCCGCAGCCGTGCGAGGTCGTCCGCCACGAGACGGCGGCCGGTCACCTCCGCGCCGTGGCGGGCCAGCCACGGCGGAAGGAGCGGGCCGAGCGCGTCGCGGACGCGACCCTCGCGGGGCGCGCCGGATGTCAGCAACTCGTCGCCGAGGACGAGGAGTTCCACCCGGGGGCGACGGTGCACGGCCAGCCGGTCGTAACCGGTCGCGGCCGCCAGGCCGACGACGCCCGGGGTCACGTCCGTCCCGGTGGGAAGGAGAACCTCACCCGCACGGCACTCCTGCCCCCGCGCGCGGACGTCCCGGCCGGGGTGCCCCGCGGCGGAGCCGGGGTCCCCGCTCACGCCGCCGCCTCCCGGGTCTCCTGAGCGCTCGCGCAGCATGGCACCGCCCGCTTCGAACTCCCCGTGCTCCCTGCGCAGTACGGCGCTCGCTCCCGCCGGCAGGCGGGCGCCGGTGGCGATCGCGACGGCGGCGCCGTGGCGCAGGAGTTCGGGCTGCTCGCCGGCGAGCACGCGACCGTCCAGCAGCCGCCACGGCCCGGGTCCGGCGACGGCCCAGCCGTCCATGGCGGAGGTGTCGAACGGCGGCAGGTCGGTGAGGGCCGTCAGCGGTCCGGAGAGGGCGTGGCCGAGGGCCGCGTCGAGCTCGCGGGTGACGACGGGCAGCGGCTGTCCGGCACTGTCACGGGCACGGGCACGGGCCTCTTCCCATGTCACGGCGTGCCCCGCCGGCCCACCTTGGGGTCGCTTCCCTGTCGCGGGGCTCGGTACGTCGGGCACCGAAGCGGCCGTGCGTGCGTCCTCGGGTGTGGACGCGGGCGCGGTGGTCGACGCGGGCGAGGCGGTCGACGCGGGCGAGGGCGACGCGGGCGAGGGCCTCGCCGGTACCCGCGCGGTGGTCGAGCCGCGCAGCCTTTCGAGGGCGAGTTCCCGGTCCAGTTCGGCCTCGGCCTCGGCGATCCATTGACGCATCCGATACATCCGGCTCCCCATCTCCTCGGGTCCTGTCCTCGTGCGTCAGCCGCCGATGTCCCGGTGCCGGAACTCACCGCCATTCCCGACCGTCGACGAAACCGGAACAATCACCGCCGATCACCTTCGGCGCATTTCCTCAGGAAGTCAAAGAGGGATTCTCGATGACGTCATCGGCGGCGCCTATCCGACCACATACCCGCTGTACAAAGCCGTGCGACACATCGATAGGCAGGGCCTGTCACCTCATCGGAAACACCTCTTTGACATTCCCCGGGAAATCCCACGAGGCTTCCTCCGCAGCGCGAGCCGGAAATTCGGAAAGAGGCGGAGCGGAACATGAGTGACATCGAGGACCCGAGCGACGATCTGAAGGTCACCGCGCCCAAGACCTGGGCTACGGGTCTGCCCGCCGTGACGCACGCCCTGGAGTACTCCCTCGGCCAGACGTCCCCGCGCCGCACCGCACTGACCCTGCTGAACATCAACCAGCCGAAGGGCATCGACTGTCCGGGCTGTGCATGGCCGGAGCCCGCGCCGGGCGAGCGGCACCGGAACGAGTACTGCGAGAACGGCGCCAAGCACATCAACGACGAGGCCACCTCGCGGCGCGTCACCCGGGAGTTCTTCCGCGAGCACTCGATCGCCGAGCTGGACCGGAAGTCCGACTACTGGCTCAACCAGCAAGGCCGGCTGACCGAACCGATGGTGAAGCGCCCCGGCGCGACGCACTACGAGCCGATCGGCTGGGACGAGGCGCTCGGGCTGCTCGCCGCGGAGCTCAGGGCGCTGGCCTCCCCCGACGAGGCCCTCTTCTACGTCTCCGGCCGGCTCAACAACGAAGCCGCGTTCCTCCTCCAGCTCCTCGCCCGCGCGTACGGCACCAACAACCTGCCGGACTGCTCCAACATGTGCCACGAGTCGAGCGGTTCCGCGATGTCGGAGACGCTCGGCATCGGCAAGGGCAGCGTCTCGCTGGACGACATCCACCACGCCGACCTGGTCTTCGTCGTGGGCCAGAACCCGGGCACCAACCACCCGCGCATGCTCTCCGCCCTCGAGGAGACCAAGCGCAACGGCGGGCAGGTCGTGGCCGTGAACACACTGCCCGAGGCCGGACTCCTGCGCTTCAAGCACCCGCAGAAGGCCCGGGGGATCATCGGCCGGGGCACGCCGATCGCCGACCAGTTCCTGCACATCCGCGCCGGCGGCGACCTCGCGCTCTTCCAGGCGCTCAACCTCCTGCTCCTGGAGGCGGAGGACGCCGCGCCGGGCACCGCACTCGACCACGACTTCATACAGGCCCACACCACCGGCTTCGACGAGTTCGCCGAGCACGCGCGGAAGACGTCCTGGGAGGACGTCCTACGGGCGACCGGGCTGCCCCGCGGGGAGATCGAGGAGGTGCACGAGCGGGTCCTGCGGAGCGAGCGGATCATCGTGTGCTGGGCGATGGGGCTCACCCAGCACAAGCACGGGGTCCCCACCATCCGTGAGGTCGTCAACTTCCTTCTGGCGCGCGGCAACATCGGCAGGCCGGGCGCCGGCGTGTGCCCCGTGCGCGGCCACAGCAACGTCCAGGGTGACCGCACCATGGGCGTGTGGGAGCGGATGCCGCAGGAGTTCCTCGACGCCCTGGGCCGCGAGTTCGGCTTCACCCCGCCCACCCGGCACGGGCTCGACGCGGTGAACGGCATCCGTGCCATGCACGAGGGCCGGGCCCGGCTCTTCCTCGGCGTCGCCGGGAACTTCGTCCGGGCCACGCCCGACAGCGCGGTGACCGAGGAGGCGATGCGGAAGTGCCGGCTCACGGCGCACGTGTCCACCAAGCTCAACCGCTCCCACACCGTCTGCGGCGACACGGCCCTCATCCTGCCCACCCTGGGCCGCAGCGACCGGGACGTGCAGGCGGGCGGCGAGCAGTTCGTGACCGTCGAGGACTCCATGAGCGACGTCCACGCCTCCCGGGGGAAGCTGCCGCCCGCCTCTCCCCACCTCCTCAGCGAGGTCGCGATCGTCAGCCGGCTGGCCCGGCTGACGCTGGGCGACGAACCGTCCATGCCCTGGGAGGAGTTCGAGGCCGACTACGGCACCATCCGCGATCGGATATCCCGTGTCGTGCCGGGGTTCGAGGACTTCAACGCCCGGGTGGCCGTACCCGGCGGCTTCACGCTGCCCAACCCGGTGAACGCACGGGTCTTCCCCACCCCGAGCGGCAAGGCGGTCTTCACCCGCAACGCGTTCACGATGCCGCACGTCCCGGAGGGGCACCTGCTGTTGCAGACCCTGCGCTCGCACGACCAGTGGAACACCGTCTGGTACGCGCCGAACGACCGCTACCGGGGCATCCACGACGCGCGCCGCGTCGTCATGGTCAATCCGGCCGATCTGGCCGCCCTCGGCCTCGCCGACCGTGACACGGTGGATCTGGTGAGCGTCTGGCACGACGGGAGGGAGCGCCGCGCGGAGGGCTTCCGGGTCGTCGCGTACCCCGCGAGCCGCGGTTCGGCCGCGGCCTACTACCCCGAGACGAACGTCCTGGTGCCGCTGGACAGCGTCGCCGACATCAGCAACTGCCCCACGTCCAAAGGCGTGCTGATCCGCCTTGAGCCCGCCGGGCCGCGCTCCGGGGAGGGGAACCGGCCGGGCGCCTTGGCCTCGTACCCGTGACCTGACCGGGGTTCCGCCGGGCCGGTGACGCCGATTGGCGTTCCGGCGGGCGGTCGGGTACACCCGTGAGGTGCTGTTCCGTCAACTCGAATACCTGGTGGCCCTCTCCAGGGAGCGTCACTTCGCGCGCGCCGCCCAGGCCTGCCACGTCTCCCAGCCCGCGCTCTCCGAGGCCGTACGGAAGCTGGAGGAGGAGCTGGACGTCCCGCTGGTCCTGCGCGGCCGTACGTACGAGGGCCTCACGCCCGAGGGCGAGCGGATCGTGGTGTGGGCGCGGCGGATCCTCGCCGACCGCGACGCCCTCACGAGCGAGGTCGGCGCCCTGCGCGGCGGGCTCGGCGGCAGGATCCGGATCGGCGCGGTGCCGACCGCGTCCGGGGCGGTCGCCCAGCTGACCGCCCCGTTCTGCCTGGCGCATCCGCTGGTCACGGTGGAGGTGAGAGCGGACCTCCAGTCGGAGGACGTGCTCCGGCAGTTGCGGTCCTTCGAGATCGACGCCGGGATCACCTACCTCCACAAGGGGCTCTCCGAGGGCTTCCGGTCGATCCCGCTGTACGAGGAGCGGTACGTGCTGCTGACCGACGCCGCCGACAGCCTCGTCCACCGGACGACGGCGACCTGGGCGGAGGCCTCGCGGCTGCCGATATGTCTGCTGACCGAGGCCATGCAGGGGCGTCAGGTGCTCGACGAGGTGTTCACGGAGGTCGGGGTGCGGCCTTCGCCACGGGTCGAGACCGATTCGGTGGCGGCCCTTTTCGCCCACGTCCGCACGGGCCGGTGGGCGAGCATCGTGCCGCACACCTGGCTGCACGTCTTCGGTGTGCCGCACGGGATGCGGGCGGTGCCGCTGGTCGAGCCCGCGCGCACGGTGCCGGTCGGCCTGGTGACCGTCGCCCGGGAGCCCGGCTCGGTCATGGCCCGGGCGCTCATCGAGGTCGCCCGCCACACGGACGTCGCCGCGGCGCTCGAACACCTGCCGGGAGATCCCGCGCCGCGACCGCTGTAGGAGGGGCGCAAACGGCGGGGCGTCGGATAGCGTCGCGGGGCGAGCGGAGCCGGTGTCCTGACGCCGGCCGCCGCCGCAGACGGCACAGACGAAAGGACAGTCATGCCCCTCGAAGGTGAGTACGAGCCCAGCCCGTCGACGTGGGTGCGCAACCAGGTCGAGCTGTACGAGTCGTCCGGCGGCACGAAGGGCACCACGATGCGGGGCCTGCCCGTGGTCCTGGTGACGAACCTCGGCGCGCGCAGCGGCAAGCTCCGCAAGACGCCGCTGATGCGCGTGGAGCACGAGGGCGCGTACGCGCTCGTGGCGTCGAACGGCGGGGCGGTGAAGCACCCCGTCTGGTACCACAACCTGGTCGCCACTCCCCTGGTCGAACTGCGCGACGGAACGCGGACCTGGGACATGAAGGCCCGGCTGGTCATGGGCGAGGAGCGGCAGGCGTGGTGGGAGCGGGCCGTCGAGGCCTTCGCCGACTACGCGGACTACCAGCGGAAGACGGACCGCGAGATCCCGGTCTTCGTGGTCGAGCCCATCAGCTAGGGCCGGTCCGACCATCATCCGCCGGACAGGGGCCTGGCGTCAGGGGGCCCCACCTTCCGTCCAGGGCCTGTCCGGCGTCAGCCCAGCGCCGCGCGGGAGCGGTTGAGGAAGTCGCGGAAGGCGGTGCGTTCACGGGCCGTGAAGCCCGTGAGCATCTCGTCCTCCAGTTCCTTGACGGCCTGGGCGTGGAGGGCGAGGAGGGCGCGGCCCTCGCCGGTGAGGCTGATCACGTGGCGGCGGCGGCTGGCCGGATCCGGGGACCTGGCGATGAGGCCGCGCCGCTCCAGCGCGCCGACCAGGTCGGACATCGACTGGGGCGTGACGAAGGAGTTGCGGGCGAGCTCGGCCGAGGACATGCCGTCGCGGCGTTCGAGCACGGTCAGCGCCGTGTACTGGAGGGCGGTGACGCCGGACGGCTTGAGCAGCTCGTCGAGGCGGGCCCTGGTCGCCAGTTCCACCTGCTTCACCGAGTACAGCAGAGACGGCGGCGCGATGTCCGTCATGTCCCCTCCCCCTCTCCATCATCAGGAATCCTGTCGAAAATTCTAGCGCAACCCCTTGCCCGGCGACGGGGCATCCTCCGATACTCAGGATTCCTGATGATTGAGGAGTCCTTCTTGAGCACGCTTTCGATCGACCGCCGCGACGGAGTGGCGGTCCTGACGCTCTGCCGGGCGGCCAAGCGCAACGCCCTCGACGACGCCACCGTGCTGCGCATCGAGGAGTTCTTCCGGAAGCCGGGGCCCGACGTCCGGGCCGTCGTCCTGGACGCCGAGGGCGACCACTTCTCGGCCGGACTCGACCTCGGCGAGCTGACCGAGCGGTCCACCGAGGAGGCCCTGGAGCACTCGCTCATGTGGCACCGCGTCTTCGACACGATCGAGGGCGGCCGGGTTCCCGTCGTCGCCGCGCTGAAGGGCGCGGTCATCGGCGGCGGCCTGGAGCTGGCGGCCTCCGCGCATATCCGCGTGGCCGAGCCGTCGGCGTTCTACGCGCTGCCGGAGGGGCAGCGCGGGCTCTTCGTCGGTGGCGGCGGCTCGGTCCGGATCCCCCGGCTGATCGGCGCGCACCGGATGGCCGACATGATGCTCACCGGCCGCGTCCTCGACGCCGCCGAGGGCCAGGCCGTCGGCCTCTCGCACTACCTGACCGACGAGGGCGGGGCGCGGGCCAAGGCCCTGGAACTCGCGGAGCGGATCTCGGCCAACGCACCGCTGACCAACTTCGCCGTACTCCAGGCACTCCCCCGGATCGCCGAGGCCTCGCCCGCCGGCGGCTTCCTGATGGAGTCCCTCATGGCGGCCGTCGCCGCCGGCAGCGACGACGCCCAGGCGAGGATGCGGGCGTTCCTGGACGGCCGCGCCGGAAAGGTCACCCGATGAGCGAGATCCTCAGCGCCCCGGGGCCCGAGGTCCGCGACGCGTCGGAGATCGGGCGCTACCTCCGCTGGCTGGAGTCGGAGCGGCAGCTGTCCTTCCCGGACTACGAGAGCCTGTGGCAGTGGTCCGTCACGGACCTGTCGGGCTTCTGGTCCTCGATCTGGGAGTTCTTCGACGTCCGCCCGCACACGCCGCCCACCGCCGCCCTGGGCCGCAGGTCGATGCCGGACACCGAGTGGTTCCCCGGCTCGACCCTCAACTACGCCGAGCACGCCCTCCGGCGCGAGGGGTCCGCCGACGACGACGCCGTCGCGGTCATCGCCCACTCCCAGACGCGGGCACCGGTCGAGCTGACCTTCGGCGAGCTTCGCGATCAGGTCGCGCGGGCCCGCGCGGGGCTTCTCCGTCTCGGGGTCGGCAAGGGCGACCGGGTCGTCGCCTATCTGCCGAACGTCCCCGAGACACTGGTGGCCTTCCTCGCCACCGCGAGCATCGGGGCGGTCTGGGCGGCGTGCGCGCCGGAGTTCGGCGCGCGCAGCGTGGTCGACCGGTTCGCCCAGCTCGAACCGAAGGTGCTGCTCACGGTGGCCGGCTACCGGTACGGGGAGCGGGACGTCGACCGTCGCGCCGAGGTGGCGGAGATCGCCTCCAAGCTGCCCACCGTGGAGCGGGTCGTCCACGTCCCGTACGGCCCGAACGTCCTGCCCGACGCGCTGGGCTGGGAGGAACTGCTCGCCGAGCCGGCCGAACCGGCCTTCGAGCCCGTGCCGTTCGACCACCCGCTGTTCGTGCTGTTCTCCTCCGGCACCACCGGCATCCCCAAGGCGATCGTCCACCGGCACGGCGGCATCCTCCTGGAACACCTCAAGAACAACGCGCTGAGCTGGGACCTGAAGCCGGGCGACCGGATGCTCTGGTTCAGCACGACCGCCTGGATGCTGTGGAACACCCTCGTCTCGGCACTCCTCGTCCGCGCGTCGATCGTCATGATCGACGGCAACCCGGTCCACCCGGACCTGCGGGCGCAGTGGCGGATCGCCGAGGAGACGGGGGCGACGCTCATGGGCGTGAGCCCCGGCTATCTGATGGCCTGCCGCAAGGCGGGTATCCGGCCGGCCGAGGAGTTCGACCTGTCACGGCTGCGGCAGCTCGGCGCTGCGGGCAGCCCGCTCGCCGCCGACGGGTTCCGCTGGGTGGCCGAGCAGTTCGGCGACCGGGTGCTCCTGAACGTCGGTTGCGGAGGCACCGACGTGTGCACCGGCATCCTGCAGGGCGGCCCGCTGCAGACGGTACGCGCGGGGGAGATCTCCGGCCCGTGCCTCGGCGTCGCCGCGTACGCCTTCGACAGCGCGGGCGAGCGGGTCGTCGGCGAGCTGGGCGAGCTGGTGATCACCGAGCCGATGCCGTCGATGCCGGTCGGCTTCTGGGGCGACACCGACGGCTCCCGCTACCGGGCCGCCTACTTCGAGGAGTTCCCGGGCGTGTGGCGGCACGGCGACTGGGTGCGGTTCGCGCCCGAGGGCCACTGCGTGGTCGCCGGGCGTTCCGACGCGACCCTCAACCGGGGCGGGGTCCGGCTCGGCACCGCGGAGTTCTACGCCGTCGTCGAGGACCTGCCCGAGGTCGAGGACAGCCTGGTCGTCCACATCGAGGACCCCGAGGGCGGCAACGGCGAGCTGCTGCTCTTCGTCTCCGGCTCGGTCGAGCTCGACGACGCCCTCCGTACGAGGATCGCCCGGGTGCTGCGGTCCGCGCTGTCTCCGCGGCACGTCCCGGACGTCATCGAGCGGGTGCCGGCCATCCCGCGCAACCGCACCGGCAAGAAGCTGGAGGTCCCGGTCAAGCGGATCCTGCTCGGCGCGGCGCCCGAGGCGGTGGCGAGCACCGACGTCCTCGCCGACCCCCGCTCGCTGGACGCCTTCGTCGCGTACGCCGCCACGCGCGGCGCCGCCGCGGACAGCGGTGACACGCGCGACGCCACGAGGCACGGGAGCGGGTCATGAGGATCGCCGTCGTCGGGACCGGCGTCATCGGCGCCTCCTGGACCACGCTCTTCCTGTCGTACGGACACGAGGTCGTCGCGACCGACCCCGCGCCCGGCGCGGAGGCCCGGCTCCGGGCCGCCGTCACCGCCGACCAGGCCCGGCTGACGTTCACCACGGACCTCGCGGAGGCCGTCGGCGACGCCGGCTTCGTCCAGGAGAACGGCCCCGAGCGGCCCGAGCTGAAGGACGAGGTCTTCGCCGTCCTCGACGCCGCCGCCCCGCCGGGGACGGTCCTGGCGAGCAGCTCCTCCGGGCTGCTCCCGTCCCGGATCCAGCAGGCCTGCGCGGCCCATCCCGAACGGGTCCTCGTGGGGCATCCGTTCAACCCGCCCCACCTCATCCCGCTGGTCGAGGTCGTGCCGGGCGAGCGGACCGGCGAGGCCGCCGTCGAGAAGGCCATGGCGTTCTACCGCGGTCTCGGCCGGCAGCCGATCCGGCTGCGCCAGGAGCTGCCCGGGCACGTCGCGAACCGGCTGCAGGCGGCGCTGTGGCGCGAGGCGTACTCGCTCGTCGACCGGGGCGCGGCGAGCGTCGCCGACATCGACACGGCCATCGCCCACGGCCCCGGTCTGCGCTGGGCGCTGCTCGGGCCGTTCCTCAACCAGCACCTCTCGGGCGGGGCCGGCGGCATCGCGCACGTCCTGGAGCACCTGGGCCCGCCCATGGAGGAGTGGTGGGCCGACCTCGGCACGCCGAGCCTCACGCCCGAGCTGACGCGGAAGATCACCCAGGGCGTCGCCGACGAGCTGGGCGGGACCGCCGAGGCCGATGTCGTCGCCGCGCGCGACGCCCTCCTGACCCTCCTGCTCGACGCGAAGAACCGGACCGACCACCTGTGAGCATCCCGATGAGCACCCCGATGAACCCCGCCGATCTGACCGCGATCGACTTCCATGTCCATGTGGAGCAGGACGCCCACGGCCACCTCGCGCTCGACGCGGAGCTGATGGACGCCTCCGCCGCCTACTTCAAGTCCGGCCAGGACCGCACGCCGACCGTCGAACGACTCGCGGCCTACTACCGCGAGCGCAGGATGGCCGCCGTGATCTTCACGGTGGACGCCACGACGGGCCTGGGCCACCCGGCCCTGTCCAGCGAGGAGATCGCCCGCGCGGCGGCCGACCACCCCGATGTCCTCATCCCGTTCGGCTCCGTCGACCCGCACCGGCCCGACGCCGTCGACCGGGCCCGCTCACTCGTGCTCGACCACGGCGTCCGCGGCTTCAAGTTCCACCCGAGCCTCCAGGCGTTCGCGCCGAACGCGCCCGAGCACTACCCGCTCTACGCGGCGCTCCAGGAGCTGGGCGTCCCCGCGCTGTTCCACACCGGCCAGACCGGGATCGGCGCGGGCCTGCCCGGCGGGCGGGGCATCAAGCTGCGCTACTCGGACCCGATGCTCCTGGACGACGTGGCCGCCGACTTCCCCGGTCTGACGATCATCCTCGCGCACCCGTCGGTGCCGTGGCAGGACGAGGCGATCTCCATCGCCACGCACAAGGCCAACGTCCACATCGACCTGTCGGGCTGGGCGCCGAAGCACTTCCCGCCGCAACTCGTGCGGGCGGCCGGCTCCTTCCTCCGGCACAAGGTGCTGTTCGGCTCGGACTTCCCCGTGGTGACGCCCGACCGCTGGCTGGCCGACTTCGAGGCCCTCGACATCAAGCCCGAGGTCCGCCCTCTGATCCTCAAGGAGAACGCCGTCCGCCTCCTCGGCCTCTGACGGCGACGGCCGTCCACCCACACGAAGCGCGCGGAGCACAGGGGGCTCCGCGCGCTTCTCCGTTCCCCCCGCCCGCAACGACTTGCTGAAACATTCTGCAAGATCTTGCCCTGCCCGTCACCGGCTGCTTAACTCACGTCCGATCAGCGGAAGTTGTCCGACCACCGCGATCCCGGCGAGAGGAACAGCGATGACCAGCGAGTACGACGTCCTCGTCCTAGGAGGGTCGGGCGTCGACACGATCGTGTACGTCCCCGAGCTCCCCCTGCCGTACGCCGACAGCTACATGATCCGGCCGGGCATCGAGACCCGGGCAGGGCAGACCGGTGACTTCGTCGCGCTGGGACTCAGCTCCCTGGGCCTGCGGACGCACCACCTCGACATGATCGGCGACGACCCCTCCGGCGACCTCCTCCGCGCCTTCCACCGCGACCGGGGCATCGGGTTCACCGAAGTGCCCCTGCCCGGCGGCACGAAGCGGGCCGTCAACCTCGTCGGCCCCGACGGCCGCCGCCTCTCGCTCTACGACGACAGCCGCTCCCGGGAGTCCGACCGGCTGCCCGAGGAGCTCGTCGGCTCCCTGGCCGCGGCGAGCCGGCACGCACACGTCTCCATCACCTACCCGTGCGCCTTCACCCTGCCCCAGCTGCGCGCGGCGGGCCTCACCATCTCCACGGACCTGCACAACTGGGACGGCGAGAACCCGTACCACGAGCCCTTCGCCTACGGCGCGGACATCGTCTTCGTCTCCACCACGGCCCTGGTGGACAAGGAGAAGACCATGCGCCGGATCCTGGAGCGGGGCCGGGCCGAGGTCGTGGTCGCGACCGCCGGGGCCGAGGGCGCGTACCTGCTCACCGCCGACGGGCTCGTGCACGTCCCGACCGTCACGCCGCGCGCACCGGTGGTCGACTCCAACGGCGCGGGCGACGCCTTCGCCTCCGGTTTCCTCTACGGCCGGCTGACCGGCGAGGACCTGGACCGCTGCGCCCTGTACGGGGCGGTGGCCGGCGCCTACGCCTGCACCGTACCGGCGACCGGGAGCGACGCCATCGACCGTGCCGGGCTCCTCCGGGAGGTGGCCGAGCTGACGGCGCCCGGCGGCGCGGCGGGCAGCGGTGCCGACGGCCCGGTGGAGGAGGCCCGATGACGTCCGCCCCCCACAGGGTCCCACCCGCCGTCCCGTCCGGCGGCTCGTACGACGTCGTCGTCCTCGGCGGCGGCGTGGCCGGCTGTGTGCTGGCCTCGCGCCTCAGCGAGGACGCCGGGCGCTCCGTGTGCCTCGTCGAGGCGGGTCCCGACTACGGCCCTCTTCCCGACGACTGGCCCCGCAAGGTGCTCGACGCCCGCGCGCTCGCCCGCGACGACGTCTGGGAGCGGCACGCGCCCGTCCACCGCATCCGGGGCCGTGTCCTCGGCGGCTCGTCCTGCGTCAACGGCTGCTGGAACACCTGGGGTTCGACGGCCGACCACGACGAGTGGTCCCGCGCGGGCGGCCCCCGCTGGACCGCCGCCGCCATGGAGCCGTACCGCGAGCGAGCCGTCCGCCGGATGGGGCTGCGCGAGGTGCCCGACAACGAGCTGTCGGCCTGGAGCGGTGCGGCGCTCGAAGCGGCCCGCGAACTCGGTTACGCCGAGGTCGACATGGCGCTCCCCGGCGCCCCCGGCTACGGCACACCGCTGCTCAACGCGGTGGACGGCCGCCGCTGGAACGCCGCCTTCGCCTACCTCGACGCCGAGACCCGGGCCCGTCCGAACCTCACGGTCCTGGACCACGCCGTCGCCGACCGGCTGGTCCTCCACGACGGCCGGGTGGACGGCGTGGTCGTCCACGGCGACGGCGGCCCGCGCACCCTGGACGCGGGTCTGTACGTGGTGGCCTGCGGCACCTTCGGCTCGCCCGCGCTCCTGATGCGCAGCGGCATCGGCCCCGCCGACCACCTGCGGGAGTCCGGGGTCTCCCCCGTGCTGGACCTCCCCGGCGTGGGCGCCAACCTCAGCGACCAGCCCGGCGTCTTCCTGCCCCTGGTCCCCACGCCGGAGCTCGACGCGGCCCTCGCGGCCCAGGACGAGCGGGGCGAGCTGTACGTCAGCCGGATGCTCGTCCGGGTGGCGAGCGAGCGGTGTCCCGAGGGCGCCTGGGACGTGCACGTGCTGCCCTCCGCGGGCGATCCGCTCTTCGGTTCGCTGCCGCCGGGGAGGTACGAGGCCGGGATCTCCGCCTTCCTCCTGAAGCCCGTCTCCCGTGGCGGTGTGCGGCTGCGGTCGGCCGACCACACCGTCCCGCCGGACATCGACCCGGGATTCCTGTCGGATCCCGGCGGGCACGACCTGGCCGTGCTCCGGTCCGGCCTCGCGACCGCCCGCAGGATGGCCGAGGCCAAGGCCTTCCACGGGCTGGCCGCGCTTCCCCCGGGCACGCCCGCGCACGAGCTGCCCGAGGCGGAGCTCCGGGCCCGGCTCGGCACCTACTGGCATCCCGTCGGGACGTGCGCGATGGGCCCCGAGGGCGATCCGGCGGCGGTGGTGGACGGCGGGGGCCGCGTCCACGGCGTGGCGAACCTGCGGGTGGCCGACGCCTCCGTCCTGCCGACCGTCCCGGCGGCCAACACACAGCTCCCGGTCCTCGCCCTCGCCGAGCTCCTGGCGGACGCGATCGCGACGGAGGCCGTCGCATGAGCGCGCGAACGAACACCGCCGACGGCACGCCGCTCTACGGCTGCATGGGGCTCGGCGGCGGCTGGGACACCACCCCGTACGGCCCCGCCGACATCGCCCACGCGGAGGCGGCGGTCGAAGCGGCCCTCGACACGGGCATCACCGCCTTCGACCACGCCGACATCTACCGGTACGGCAAGTCCGAGGCCGTCTTCGGCGAGGTGCTGTCCCGGGCCGCCGGGCTGCGCGAGCGGATCACCCTCCAGACCAAGTGCGGCATCCGCCTCCCGGAGGACGGCCGCCCCGGCCTGTACGACCTGCGGGGACCGACCATCGCCCGCCGCGTCGAGGAGAGCCTCGCCCGGCTGCGTACCGACGTCCTCGACGTCCTGCTGCTGCACCGCCCCGATCCGCTCGCCGACCCCGCGGAGATCGCCGCGACGCTCACCTCCCTGCACCGCCAGGGCCTGGTGCGCCGCTTCGGCGTGTCCAACATGAGCGCGCCGCAGATCGCGCGCCTCCAGGCCCATCTGGAACTCCCCCTGACGGTGAACCAGCTGGAGATGAGCCTGCACCGCCGCGACTGGGTCGAGGAGGGCGTGCTCGTGAACACGTCGGCCGGGGCCGGCGTCGGCTACCCCGCCGGCACGACCGAGTACTGCCTGGCCCACGGCATCCGTCTCCAGGCCTGGGGGGCGCTCGCCGGCGGACGGTTCGCCGACTCCGAGGCGACGCCGGCCGGCCGGCTCGTCGCCGAGCTCGCCGCGCGCAAGGGCACCAGCCCGGAGACCGTCGTGCTGTGGTGGCTCCAGAGGCACCCCGCCGGCATCGCCCCGGTCATCGGGACCACCCGCCCCGCGCGCATCCGGGCCTGCCGCGACGCCGTGGCACGGACGCCCGAGCTCAGCCACGAGGAGTGGTACGAGCTGTGGACCGCCGCGCGAGGAGCCCCGCTGCCGTGACCTCGCTCCCCCGCAGCACCCGCAACATGCGCACCGCCCGCACCGCCCGCACCACCCGCACCCCCGCTCCTCAGGACGGAGACACCCCGTGACCCCCACCGCCACGACCGTGGCGACCGTGGCGGGCTCCTTCGAGTCCGCCCGGTTCTACATCACCTTCCGCTGCAACTCGCTCTGCGGCTACTGCAACGTCTGGCAGGACGACAAGTTCAAGGGGTACGAGGAACTCACCCTCGAACGCGGCCGGCAGATCCTCGACGAACTCCACGCGCTGGGCGTGCGATACGTCGACTTCACCGGCGGCGAGCCCGTCCTGCACCCGCACATCGACGGCATCGTCCAGTACGCGAAGTCCCTGGGCATGACCGTCGAGATCACCAGCAACGGGATCCGCTTCGCCAAGCACATCGACGCGATCGTCCCGCACGTCGACACCATGAACGTCTCCCTGGACACCCTCCGCCCCGAGCGGTACCGGGCGATCCGCGGCGTGCCCACGCTCGACCGGGCGCTGGACGTCATCCGGGGCGTCGTCGCCTCCGGCGCGGGCAACCTCAAGCTCATCTGCGTGGTGACCCGCGAGAACGTGGACGAGGTGGCGGACCTGCTGGCCTTCGCCCAGGAGAGCCGGGTGACGGTCTACTTCTCCACCATGTTCGCGTACTTCGACGAGCAGGACACCGTGCGCGACGTCCGCCGCACGGCACGGAAGCTCAAGGTGATCGAGCAGAACGGCAAGCCGGTGGGGGGCGCGCCCGCCTGCGGAGCCGCCCCCGCGGAGACCGAGACGCCGGGAACGTCCGACGGGCCGTCCATACCCGACCTCCTCCTCGGCCTGCTCTACGAGCCCTTCTCCCTGATCAACCTGCACTTCCGCAAGTACGTGGAGGCCCAGGACCCGACCGCTCCGACACACTGCTACGCCAACAAGCGCATCCTCACCGTCGGGCCGGACGGCCGGCTCGTCCTCCCCTGCTACCACGCCTTCGACAACTCGGTGCCGTGGGACCGGAACCTCGCGGAGGTGGTCCAGGACGAGGAGTTCCTGCGCGTCCGCGACGAGGAGGTCGGCTTCCGGCCGGAGTGCCGGGGCTGCACCGTCTTCCCGTACATCGGACTGTCCTTCAGCTACCGCTTCGACAAGGTCTTCCTCTACCAGGCCCTGTCCGAGGAGATCGCCAAGTTCAAGGGGCGGTTCGTCGATCCGCTCCACCCCCGGATCACGGTGCCCGCCGAGGCGCTGCTGCGGGAGTTCGCGGCGCTGGAGCGGTTCGTCGACGACAAGCTGCCGGTGCCGCGCGCTCCGCTGTCCGAGGACCACCTGTACCGCTTCGACGTCACCGCGTCCGGCGTCCGCACGGACCTCGTCGCCGGTGAGCTCGGCGTCGAGGAGCTCCTCGCCGACCACGTACGGGAGCAGTGCTGGAACGTGCAGCGCTCGCCGCACACCTGGCTGCGGCTGGTCTACCGCGAGCTCGTCCCGCTGCTGCGCGAGCTCACGGACCAGGGACTGGTGGAGCGGAGCGCGTACGAGCAGGTGGTGGCGGAGCTCTACGGCGTGCAGCTCGCGTGGTGGCACGGCTACCTCGGCCGGTACTTCCGCGGCGGCGACGCCCTGGACACCGGAGCGGCGCTCGGCGTCGTCGCCGGGTTCCTCTCCCGGACGGGCGCGCTGCTGCCCGCGGGTCCGGCCGCCGACCGCATCCGTCAGATCCTGCTGCACGCGGGCTGTGTGCTCGGGCTCCCGGCGGCGACGCTCGCGCCCCTCGCGGTCCGCGAGCCCTTCCCGGAGTCGGCCCTCCTGGCGAAGCACGTCCTGCTCGTCGCACCGGACGAGGAGCTGGCGGCGTACGCGGAACTGCTCCCGGCGGCGGCCGCGGCGCTCCTCCGCCTCGAAGGCCCCGACGGGGCCGGCGACGACGAGCTCGACCGGCTCCTCGCCGGGGCGGGGGCCCTCGACGAGGCCTCGGTCGTCGGTCTGATCACCGCCGTGCGCGCGCTGACGGCGGACCGGCCGCGTGACGAGGGACCCCGCGACGACCTGGCCGCGCGCCTGCTCGCGCGGGAGCTGCGGGCGCCGCACCTCGTCCGCCGCCGCGGCGAGGAGCTGCGCGTCGGCCGCTGACTCCCCCGTACAGCACTGTGCCCCTCGAACCGTTTCCCGGGTTCGAGGGGCACTGTGCCGTACGGGTGGGTCAGCGCGCGTCCGCCGCGCTCACGCCCGTCGCCGCCAGGAGCGCGCCGGCGGTGTTCCGCTGCGTGGCGACGAGCTGGCCGAGCCGGGCCTCCGGCACGCGGTCACGGTCCCGGGGGTCCACGGCGAACATCTGGCGTCCCGCCAGCTCGGGGTGGGCGGCCAGTTGCTCCTCGGTCGGCGCGACCGGGAGGAGTCGCAGCCACCGGCCCTCGTCCGACAGGGCGCCGTCCTCGATCGTGATGCTCCCGGTGGGGGCGTACACGAGCTGCTGGCTGGTGGAGTCGGTCGGCTTGACGTCCCAGACGACCGTGGTGGCGTCGAGCCAGGTCGCCTCGGAGCGGGAGAGGTCCAGGTCCGGGGTGGTCCTGGTGCCGGGCAGCAGGTAGCCGGTGGCGCCGCCGATCAGCCACACCTCCTTGCCGTACGCCCCGAACTCCAGCGACCGGTCGCTGGGAAGGTCCTTCTCGTCGCCCCGGTGGACGATGTAGCTGAGCGAGGTCGCCCCCTCCGAGAGGGGTACCTCGTACACCGCGCCGAACGCGTCCGTGCGGACGGGCGTGAGCGGCTTCGCCCAGTCGGTCGGGGCGGCGGCGCCGGTCCAGGTGTGCAGCCCCCAGCCCGTGTAGTCGCCGTCGGGCCGGTAGTAGTGGATGACGGCCTTCCGCTCGTCCTGCGGCGGGTAGACCCCGGCCGGGACCGACTCGGACTGACCGGCACCGCCCTGCTCGATCCACACCTCGCCGGTGCGGGCGAGTTCCACGGTGCGCTGCGGCCCGTCCGCCACTCCGGCCTTCTCGACGGTGTACGGCACGCCGGTCGCCGTCCGGTCCACCGCCACCCACGCGAACGCGCCGAAGGCGTCCCGGCCGGTGAACTCCGCCGTCGTCGCACCGGACGTGATCCGCCAGCCCGTGTAGTCGCCGTCGGGGCGCCGGTAGTGCACGACCGCGTAGTCCCGCTCGACGGCGCTGGGCCGGCCGGGGACGGCGGGGCGCCCGGCGGTGGTCGAGGCGAGGTCGCTCGCGGTCCGCCCCCGGGCGTCCACGACCACGGCCTTGTACCGCAGCGGCGTGCCCTCCGTCAGGCCGGCGGGCAGGTGCTGGGTGACCTTGTACGGGGCGTGGTCGGCCGAACCGAGCACCTTCCAGGGGCCGTTGCCGACCTGTGCGGCGAAGACCACACGGCTCAGCTCGCCGGCGCCCGCGACGGCGTCCACGTTCGCCGAGATCTCCACGTCGCCGGTGGCCCCGGCCGCCGGGGCGACCGCGGTGACGGCGGGGGCCGTCCGGGGGTGCTCCTGCGGTCGGCGGGACTCCAGGACGACGGCCGCGCGCGCCGGGACGGTGACGGTGACCTGTCCGGTGCGGTCGCTGCGTACCGACGCCGTGTTCCCGTAGAGGGGGGCGAACGTCGTCCGGGCGGTGCCGGTGCGCAGGGTGACGGTCCTCGGCGCGTCGGCGTTGTTGACGGCGACCAGGTACTCGGTGCCCTTCCGCCGCTCGATGCGGGAGAAGGCGTACACGCCGGTTCCCTGGTCCGCGTACCGCTCGATCTGGACGCCGTCGCGGAGCGCGGGGTGCTCCTTCGTCAGGCGCGACAGCCGGGCGATGGATCGGTACAGCGGGTGCGTGGTGTCGTAGGCGTCGGTGGCGTGGGTGCGGTCGGTGCCGAGCTGGTCGTCGTCGAGGTAGTCGGCGACCTTGGAGGCGAACAGCGTCTGGCGGGCGTCCTTGTCGCCGCCGGCGCCGGTGAAGCCCTGCTCGTCGCCCGCGTAGACCACGACGTTGCCCCGGGACAGGAACATCACCTCGTTGGCGAGGCGTGCCCGGTCGAGGAGTTCGGCGCCGTCGGCCGACGGGTTGTCCTTGACGAGGAAGCCGCCCATGCGGCCCATGTCGTGGTTGCCGAGGAAGGTGACCTGTTCGTAGGCGTTGGCCTTGTCGGTGGTGTAGCGGTAGTCCTGGGCGAAGACGTTCCCGAGGGCGGACGCGGGGCCGTTCAGCGAGGCGAAGCCGCGGACGGCCTGCTGGATCGGGAAGTCGAGGGTGGCGTCGAGCCGGCCGCGGGTGACGTAGGGGGCGGTGACGGAGGGGTCGGAGGAGAGGACCTCGCCGAAGATGAGGAAGTCCTCGCGGCCCCGCTTCGCGGCGTAGGCGTCGAGGGCCGTCGCCCACTGCGTCCAGAACTCCATGTCGACGTTCTTGACGGTGTCGACGCGGAAGCCGTCGATGGCGAAGTCCTCGACCCAGCGCCGGTAGATCTCGGCGAGTCCCTCGACGACCTCGGGGCGCTCGGTCCAGAGGTCGTCGAGGCCGGTGTGGTCGCCGTACAGTCCGCTCTCGCCGACGAAGGTCGAGTCGCCGCGGTTGTGGTACATCGTGGGGTCGTTGAGCCAGGCGGGCTTCTTGACGTCCTTCTCCGCCGGGGGGACCAGGGGGGTGTAGGCGAGTCCGTCGGCGTCGACCTCGGCCGTCCGGGTCGCGTCGTCGAAGGGGCGGCCCGTGCTGTCGAGGTAGGGGTAGGCGCCCTTGCCCCGGTAGACGTAGCGGTTCTCGGCGCTCCGGATGACGTCGGCGGTGTGGTTGGTGATGACGTCGAAGAAGACCTTCATGCCCTTGGCGTGGGCGGCGGCGATGAGCTTCTTCAGGTCGTCGTTGGTGCCGAAGTGCGGGTCGACCTGGGTGAAGTCGGTGATCCAGTAGCCGTGGTAGCCGGCCGAGGCGTCCTTGCCGACGCCCTGCACGGGCTTGTTCTTGAAGATCGGCGCCATCCAGATGGCGGTGGTGCCGAGGCCCTTGATGTAGTCGAGCTTCTGCGTCAGGCCCTTGAGGTCGCCGCCCTGGTAGAAGCCCTTGTCCGTGGGGTCGAAGCCGGTCTGCGTACGGCTGCCGGTGAGGCCGCCGCGGTCGTTGGAGGTGTCGCCGTTGGCGAAACGGTCCGGCAGGACGAAGTAGAACTGCTCGCGGGTCAGGTCGTGCCGGGCGGGCTGGGCCGCGAGCGCCTGGTCCGACGGGGGCGGCGGTGTCCGGTGGGTGGCCGAGGCGGGGAGCTGCGCGGTCACCGTGGTCGCCATGAGCGCGACGGTGACGGCGACGGCGAGCCGGGCTCCGTGACGTCCGCGGGGGCGCACAGGCCGTGCGGGGGCGTGTGCTTCGTTCACTGCTGGGGTCCCTTCCCGAGGGGGTGGTGTGTCGGTACGAGGTGGACTAGAGGGTGTCCAGGGGGTGCCTTGTCGATCAGGCCGGATCAGGGAGCGGGGTCTGGTCGGAAAGACGCCCCCTACGGCCACAGGGCGACGCCGGTCGCCCCGAGCAGGGCGCCGTCGGCGGCGCGCTGGGTGGCGATGACCCGGCCCCGCCGTGCCTCGGCGGCACGGTCGAGGTCGCGGGGGTCGACGGTGAAGGCGGACCGGCCTTCGAGCTCGGGGTGGAGCGCGAGCTGCGCGGGGGTGAGGCGGGTCGGCAGGAGGCGGAGCCACCGTCCCTCGTCGGAGAGGGAGCCTTCGATGAGGGTGATGTCGCCGGGCGTGTACACGAGTTGCTGGCTGGCGACTCCGGTGCCCGCTCCCCGCCACACGACCGTCGTCTCGTCGATCCAGGCGGCGTCGGTGCGGCCGAGGTCGCGGGGGAAGGCGCCGCCGAGGGACGGCGACAGATACGCCGGGTCGCCGGCCAGTCGCCAGACCTCCCGCCCGTGGAGGCGGAAGTCGAGTGCCTCGTCGCCGGGGACGTCCTTCTCCTCCTTCTTGTGGAGGATGTAGCTGAGGGACCCCGCGCCCTCTCTCAGGGGGACTTCGAAGACCAGGCCGAAGGCGTCGGTGCGGACCGGCCTGATGGGGTCGTTCCACTCGGGCGGGTGGGCCGCTCCGGTCCAGGCGTGCAGGCCCCAGCCCTCGTAGTCGCCGTCGGGGCGGTGGTAGTGCAGGACGGCCTTCGTGGGGTCCTCCGGGGCGTAGGCGGCGTCGGGCCGGGTCGCGTCGACGAGGGTGGAGCCCTGTCGGGTCCAGACCTCGCCCGTGGCGGCGGTGTCGAGGACGCGCTCGGGGCCGTCGGTCGTCCCCGCCTTCTCCACGGTGAAGCGGAGCTGTGTGCCGCCGCCCTCCGGAACCGGCAGCCAGGCGAAGGCGCCGTAGGCGTCCCGGCCGGCGAACTCCGCGGTCACCTCGCCGGAGCGCAGAACCAGGCCCTCGTAGTCGCCGTCGGGCCGCTGGTGGTGCACGACGGCGTGGCGCCGGTCGGCGGTCGGCTTCGCGGGGCGCGGGACCTCACCGGTCGTGGTGTCGCCGAGGGCGCTCGCGGTGCGGCCGGCGCCGTCGACGACGACCGCCTTGTAGTGGACGTCCGTGCCGGCGGGGAGGGTCGCGGGAAGCTGGTGGGTGACCTTGTACGGGGCGTGGTCGGCCGAACCGAGCACCTCCCAGGGGCCGTTGCCGGTCCGCGCGGCGAACACCACGCGGTTCAGGGGGTCTCCGCCCGTGGCGGCCGTGATCTCGACGGTGCCGCGTGCTCCGGCGGGCGGGACGGTGAGCGTGACGGTCGGTGCGGCGGCGGGGACGGGCAGGGCCTCGCGGGCCTTCAGGACGACGGCCGACAGGGGCGGCACGGTGACGTTCACGGTGCCCGTCGGTCCGCTCGTGAGCGCGCGCCCGGTGCCGTACAGCGGCAGGAACTGCCGGCCGGGGGCGCCGGTCGGCACCTCCGCCGTGGCGGGCTCGCGGGCGTTGTTGACGGCGACCAGGTACTCGGTGCGGTCCTCGGCGTCGATGCGCGAGAAGGCGTACACCCCTTGGCCCGGGGCGACGTGGCGCTCGATCTGCACGCCGTCGCGGAGCGCCGGGTGCCGTCGGGTGATCCGCGAGAGCCCGGCGATGGCCCGGTAGAGGGGATGTTCCGTGTCGTACGCGTCGGTGGCGTGGGTGCGGTCGGTGCCGAGCTGGTCGTCGTCGAGGTAGTCGGCGACCTCGGTGGCGAAGAGGGGCTGCCGCGCGTCGGCGTCGGCTCCCGCGCCGGTGAAGCCCTGCTCGTCCCCGGCGTACACCACCGGGTTCCCCCGGCCGAGGAGCAGCAGTTCGTGGGCGAGCCGGTCGCGTCGGAGCAGTTCGGTGTCGGTCGCCTCGGGGTTGTCCTGCCGGAGGAAGGTGCCGATCCGGCCCATGTCGTGGCTGCCGAGGAAGGTGACCTGCTCGTAGGCGTTGGCCTTGTCGGTGGTGTAGCGGTGGTCCTGGGCGAGGACGTGCGCGAGGTCGCCCGCGGGGCCGCCGCGGGACACGTAGTTCCGTACCGCCGCCTGGAGGGGGAAGTCGAGGGTGGAGTCGAGCCGTCCCCGGGTCACGTAGGGCGCGGTGATCGACGCGTCCGCCGAGAACGCCTCGGCGAACAGGAAGAAGTCCTCGCGGCCCCGCTTCGCGGCGTGCGCGTCGAGGGCGGTGGCCCACTCCGTCCAGAACTCCATGTTCACGTTCTTGGCCGTGTCGACGCGGAAGCCGTCGATGGCGAAGTCGTCGACCCATGTCTCGTAGATCCGCTTCATGCCCTCGACGACCTCGGGGCGCTCGGTCCACAGGTCGTCGTGGCCGAAGAAGTCCCCGTACAGGCCGCTCTCCCCGACGAAGGTCGAGTCGCCCCGGTTGTGGTACATCGTCGGGTCGTTGAGCCAGGCGGGGACCTTGCTGCCGGCCTTCACGACGGGGGTGTACGGGAAGGAGTCGGCGTCGACCGGGGGCATCACGGCCGTGTCGTCGAAGGGGCGGCCCGTGCTGTCCAGATAGGGGTGGGAGCCCTTGGGACGGTAGCCGTACTCCTTCTCCGCGTAGTCGACGGTGTCGGCGGTGTGGTTGGTGATGACGTCGAAGAAGACCTTCATGCCCTTGGCGTGGGCGGTGTCGACGAGCGTCCGCAGGTCCTCGTTGGTGCCGAAGTGCGGGTCGACCCGGGTGAAGTCGGTGATCCAGTAACCGTGGTAGCCGGCGCTGGGGTCCTTGCCGGATTCACGGGCCTGCACGGGAAGGTTCTTGAAGACCGGGGCCATCCAGATCGCGGTGGTCCCGAGGCCCTTGATGTAGTCGAGTCGCCGGGTCAGGCCCTTGAGGTCGCCGCCGTGGAAGAACCGTTTGTCGGTGGGGTCGAAGCCGGTCTCCAGGCGGTCGCCGGTGAGGCCGCCGCGGTCGTTGGCGGTGTCGCCGTTGGCGAAACGGTCCGGCAGGAGGAGGTAGAACTGCTCTCGCGTGAGGTCGTGGCGGGCGGGCTCGGCCGCGAGCGCCCGGTCGGACGGGGGCGCGGGTGGCGCGGGCAGGGGTGTGGTGGAGGCCGTCGACGGTGTGCCGATGAAGGCCGTCGACAGCAGGGCGACCGCGAGGGAGAGGGCGGCGCGCCGGGGGTGTCCGGTCACTGGTGAGCTGTTCCTCTGATGTGTCAGTGGGTGACGGGAAGGCGGTCCGCGTACCAGCGGACCGTGTCGGAGAGCGCCCGGTCGAAGTCGGTACGGGGCCGGTATCCGAGCTCCCGCCGGATGCGGGTGTCGTCGACGGCGTACCGCTGGTCGTGCCCCTTGCGGTCCGTCGCCGGTGCGACGCGCTCGGGCCCGGCTCCGCACAACGCGAGGAGGCGTTCGGTCAGTTGGAGGTTGGTCAGGGCGGTGCCGCCGCCGATGTTGTAGACCCGGCCCGCGCGGCCGCCGGTCCTGACGAGTTCGATCGCGGTCACGTGGTCGTCGACGTGGAGCCAGTCGCGGACCTGGGAGCCGTCGCCGTACAGCGGCACGTCGCCCCCGGTGAGCAGGGCGGTCACGAAGCGCGGGACGAGCTTCTCGGGGTACTGGCGCGGCCCGAAGTTGTTGGAGCACCGGGTGACGCGGACGTCGAGCCCGTGGGTGCGGTGGTAGGCCAGGGCCATGAGGTCGGCGGCCGCCTTGGAGGCCGCGTACGGGGAGGTGGGCCGGAGCGGGGCCTCCTCGCTCGCGGCGCCGGTGGCGATCGAGCCGTAGACCTCGTCGGTGGAGATCTGGACGTACGTCGACACGCCGTGCCGCAGGGCGGAGTCGAGCAGGGTCTGGGTGCCGAGGACGTTGGTGCGGACGAACGGCGAGCCGTCCTCGATGGACCGGTCGACGTGGGACTCCGCCGCGAAGTGCACGATCTCGTCGTGGCCCCGCACGATCCGGTCGACGAGGAGCGGGTCGTCGACCGCGCCGTGGACGAAGCGGAACGCCGGGTGGCCGGCCACCGGGTCCAGGTGGTCGAGGCGGCCCGCGTAGGTGAGCTTGTCCAGGACGGTCACCGCTACGTCCGGCGGCCCGGCCGGTGAGAGCAGGTGGAGGACGTACGCCGAGCCGATGAAGCCGGCGCCGCCGGTGATGAGGATCCGTCGCGTCATGGGTTCAGGTGCACCTTGCTGTGGTCGCCGAGGACGAGTCGGTGGGCGTAGGGGAACGGCGGGGCGGCGACGACGGCGTCGCGCCCGATGAAGGACCGCTCGATGCGGCCGGCGTGCTCCACGTCCGCGCCGTCGAGGAGGACCGACGCCTCGATGGAGCTGTCGCGTACCCGGCAGTTGGCGCCGATGGAGGTGTACGGGCCGATGACGGCGTTGCTGATGACGCTGCCGGGCCCGATGATCACGGGGCCGACGATCCGCGACCCGCGGACGACGGCGCCCTCGGCGAGGCTCACGCGGCCCACGACGGCGCTGTCCTGGTCGACCTTGCCGTCGAGGCGTCCGGTGAGACCGTCCAGGACGTGGCGGTTCACCTCCAGCATGTCGTCGACGCTGCCGGTGTCGCGCCAGACGGAGGTCGTGTTCTCGGCCCGTACGTCGAGCCCGTGGTCGATCAGCCACTGGATCGCGGTGGTGATCTCCAACTCCCCGCGGGCCGAGGGCCGGATGGCGCGCACGGCCTCGTGCAGGGCGGGGGTGAAGGCGTACACGCCGATGAGCGCGAGGTCGCCGCGCGGGCACGGGGGCTTCTCCTCCACGCGGACGACGAGGCCGGCGCCGTCCACTTCGGCCACGCCGAAGGCGGTCGGGTCGGGGACGGGGGTGACGAGGAGGCGGGCGGCGGCGGGCTCGTCGGCGGCGCGGCGGACGAACTCCGCGATGCCGTCCTGGAGGTAGTTGTCGCCGAGGTAGACGAGGAAGTCGTCGTCGGCGAGGAACTCCCGTGCCACGAGCACCGCGTGGGCGAGGCCGAGGGGCCGCTCCTGTCGTACGTAGGTGATGCGGAGCCCGAAGGACGCGCCGTCGCCGACCGCGCGGCGGATGTCCTCGCCGTACTCGCCGACGATGAGTCCCACGTCGTGGATGCCGGCTGCCGCGATGGCCTCCAAGCCGTAGAAGAGCACGGGTTTGTTGGCGATCGGCAGGAGCTGCTTGGTCCCGGTGTGGGTGAACGGGCGGAGTCGGCTGCCGGTTCCGCCGGCCAGGACCAGGGCTTTCACATCGACTGCCTTCGTTCGAGCGCGGTCCGGGGGTGTCTGTGCACAGTCCCTCCTCGTGATCGAGGCATATGTCTGCGGTCGTACCCGCCGACTCAAGCAGAGCCTGACGAGGCACCGCAAGACGTCTCTGAAAGTTTCTGCAATCTCTTGCTAGGGGTCCCGTCGGGGTGCTTCACTCTCACCTCGAATCGATCACTCGAACGATCAACTGACCGGATATCCACTTCAGTTCGACCACTCCATGGGGGCACCGGTGGCAGGTCACCAGCAACAACAGCTGGTCAGAGAGGCGCGGCATCTGGCTCCCGGCGCCTCCGAGGAAGCAGCGCTCGGCGGCCGGGTCTTCGCCGAAGGGCGCGGTGCGGTCCTCACCGACCTGGACGGCAACCAGTACGTGGACTTCGCCGCGGGCACGCTCACCCAGTCCCTGGGCCACGGGCATCCCGAGGTCGTGGCGGCGCTGACGCGCCAGGCCGGACTTCTGTGGAACGTGCACGACAGCTCGACACCCGAACGGGCCGAGTTCTTCGAGCTGTTGGCCCGCCTGCTGCCCGAACACCTCAACACCTACGCCCTGTTCTCCACCGGCGCCGAGGTCGTGGAAGCGGCCCTGCGCGTCGTCCAGTCGACCGCCGAGCCCGGCCGCAACCGCGTCGGGGCCCTGCGCCACGGCTTCCACGGCAAGACCATGGGCGCCCGCATGCTGGTCCACTGGGACGTCGGCCACCAGGCCTTCTCCGGCAACAGCATCCTCGGCTACTCGCCGTACTGCTACCGCTGTCCCCTCGAACTCACCTACCCCTCCTGCGATCTGCGCTGCGCGACCCTCGTCACCCGGCACATCGCGCAGAAGCCGAACGTCTCGGCCCTCGTCTTCGAGCCCGTCCTCGGCGCGGCGGGCGTCATCGTGCCGCCCGCCGGCTACTGGGAGCGCGTGTCGGAGGCCTGCCGGGAGAACGGGGTCGTCCTCGTCGCCGACGAGGTGCTGACCGGCGGCGGCCGTACCGGCGCCTTCCTCGCCTCCGAGCTCGTCGGCGCCGAACCCGATCTCGTCGCGATGTCCAAGGGCATGGCGAACGGTTTCCCCTTCGCCGTCCTCGCCGGCCGCGACGAACTGCTCCGCGCGCCCGCCGCCTCCCCTGCGGGGGCCTACGCCTCCACGTACGCGGGGAACCCCCTCGGGATCGCCGCCGCCCGGGCGACGCTCGAAGTCGTCGCCCGCGACCACCTCATCGACCGGGTCCGGGTCCTCGGGGAGCGGCTCTCCGAGCAACTCGCCGCGCTGCAAGCCCGGTTCGACGTCCTCGGCGACGTGCGCGGCATCGGTCTGCTGCACGGCCTGGAGTTCGTCCGCGACGGCTCCTCCCGCACCCCCGCCCCGGAGATCGCCCGCGCGGTGTACACCACCGCGCTCGACCTGGGCCTGCGCACCTCGGTCGGCGGCCACATCATCCGGCTCGCGCCCCCGTTCACGATGGACGAGGCACTCCTCGACGAGGGCGTACGGCTCCTCGAACGGGCCATCGAGCTCGCCGTCGAGCAGGTGCCCGAGTGATCGTCGCCGAGAACCTCACCAAGGACTTCCGCCTGGTCGAGCGGCGGCCGGGACTCCTCGGCAGCCTCTCCACCCTGTTCACGCGCGACTACCGCACGGTGCACGCCGTGGACGGCATCTCGTTCCACGTCCGCGCAGGCTCCAAGACCGCGTACATCGGCGCGAACGGCGCCGGGAAGTCCACCACCATCAAGATGCTCACCGGCATCATGACCCCGACCTCGGGCCGGTGCCTGGTCGACGGCGTCGAGCCGTACCGGCAGCGCCGGCTCAACGCCCGCAACATCGGCGTGGTCTTCGGCCAGCGCAGCCAGCTCTGGTGGGACCTCTCCGTCCCGGACTCCTTCCAGATCCTGCGCAGGATCTACGAGATCCCGGACGCGGTCTACCGGCGCAACCTCGCCCTCTACCGCGACCTCCTCGACATCGACGCCCTGGGCACCACCCCCGTACGCCAGTTGAGCCTCGGGCAGCGGATGCGCGCCGAGATCGCGGCGAGCCTGCTGCACGACCCGAAGGTCGTCTTCTGGGACGAGCCCACCATCGGCCTCGACATGGTCCTGAAGGAGGCCGTCCGCACCCTGGTCAACCGGGCCAACGCCGAACTCGGCACGACCGTGCTGCTCACCAGCCACGACCTCTCCGACATCGCCGCCATCTGCGACGACGCC